>NZ_KI912107.1:4815979-5415979 GCF_000517085.1 Saccharicrinis fermentans DSM 9555 = JCM 21142
CACCAAGGCTCGCTTTAAATATTTTAGCGCTTGCCTATAATCTTTTTTGAGTCGGTAGGTGTCTCCTATGCTATTGTAGCAGATGGCCTGTCCTGGTTTTGAGTCTATTTGTGTATTATAATCCAATGATTGGTAAAAATATACCAGAGCAGAGTCTAGTTGACCCAGGTTTTTTAATGCCTCACCAATATTATTGGCGTTGATGGCTTGTCCGAGTATATTGCCTTTTTGTTCGGCCAGTGAAAACGACTTTTTAAAGTATTGCATGGCAGCATGATACCGCTTGAGTCCTAGGTATACGTTGCCAACTCCATTATAGGCTATGCTTACTTGAAATGAATCGTTGGTGGATTCGGCCAGCTCAAGGGCTTGCATATGTAACTCCATGGCCTGACTGTTCTCGTCAATACGTCTGTAAATAACGGCTGTCATATTAAGATAATTGGCCAGTAGAGTCGGGTCATTGATCGCTTTTCCTAATTCCAGCGCTTGGGTGGCATACTGAATGGCAATAGCATATTCTGATCGGTTGCGGTATCTTCTGCTAACGGTATGATAAATGCTGGACAATGGTCTTTTAAAGTTGTTGTTTAGAGCAATGCCTTCTGCTTCTTTTAGATATTCATCAAAAGCCGGAGCAGTGGTGATGTTGTTGTTATAGTAGGTGGAGGACTGGCTTATTAAATGAGCCACAACAAGGGAATCGGTTTCTCTGATGGATAAAGGTATCTCCTCGATCACTGGCTCTTGAGTATTGTCGTTTTTACCGGTACATGCAGCCAGGAAAATTACGAACGCACTTATGTATATGAATCTGATCAAAGGAAGATTTTTTTTGTTGAATTTATGAAATTATACTTATATCCAAAGGCTTGAGGTCTTAGGTTTTATAAATAAGTTATTAACAAGGCGAGTCTATGAGTGGAATATAGCATTAAAAGCCCCGTTATTAACGAGGCTTTAATCTTATCGATTAGTTTTTGATGGCCATTATTCGGCTAATATATTTGCCCAATATGTCAAATTCAATATTAATAATGCTGCCCACCTCTATTTGGTGGAAGTTAGTAAAGTCATGGGTATATGGAATGATGGCTACACTAAATCTATCATCTTTGCTGTTAACAACGGTCAGGCTTACACCATTGACTGTTACTGAACCTTTTTCCACAGTGACATAACCTTGTGCTGCTTTTTCTTGGTTGATATCATATTGGAATGTATAGTACCAACTTCCGTCTGCTTCTTTTACTTCAATACACTTGGCTGTTTGATCTACATGACCCTGAACAATGTGGCCGTCTAAACGACCGTTCATAATCATGCTTCGTTCCAGGTTTACTTTGTCGCCAATTTTTAATACCCCTAAATTAGACTTGTCTAGTGTCTCCTGAATTGCAGTAACGGTATACGTTTTATCGGTTTTTTTTACAACAGTTAAGCAAACACCGTTATGGGCGATGCTTTGATCAATTTTTAGCTCGTTAACAAACGAGCACTCCATGGTGATGTGTAAGTTGCTTTGTTCTTTTTCTAGGCCAACGATAACAGCCGCTTCTTCAACAATTCCTGAAAACATATTTTTAGCTTTTAAATTTATCTAACAACTGCAAAATTAATACTATTTGTCAAATATTCACCTTTGGTAAATGAGTGCAATGGTTGTATGTGTTTGTTAACTGGCTTTGTGTACTTATAATTGTAGTGTTGGTATATGTTTGCTGTAGGAAGGGTGATATTTTCAAGGATAAAGATTAAATGAACGGGTATTTTTTGTTTCTTTGGTGTTGATATGGTAAATTAAAATTATACGTGATGAGCATTACTGTTAAAACTACTTATTTGGGAAACCTGAGAACAGAAAATATACACCTGCAGTCGGGAGCCAAGATAATTACGGATGCGCCGACGGATAATAGAGGTAAGGGTGAGGCCTTTTCACCAACCGATTTGCTGGCTACCTCGTTGGGAAATTGTATCATGACGATCATGGGTATTACGGCCATGGATAATGATATTGATATTGAGGGTACACAGTTGGAAATTACCAAAATAATGGCCGCGGATCCACGTAGGGTTGCGGAGGTGCGGATGGATTTTACATTTCCGGATAAGGCTTATAGCTCACAAGAAAAAAGACTCATAGAAGGTGTGGCCGGAATTAGTCCGGTTCCGTTGAGTGTTCATGCCGACCTTAAACAAAGTATCAAATTTAATTGGTAGACAGTTTTTATGATTTTAGTAACAGGAGGCACAGGTTTAGTTGGGGCGCATTTGTTGTATCACTTATTGCAAGGAGGAGGACAGGTTCGTGTGTTGAAAAGAGCCAGTTCAAATATTGAAAAAACCCGCTTTGTATTTAATTTTTATGGGCCAACAGCTCAAGGTTTATTTGAGAAAATAGAATGGGTGAATGGTGATTTGCTGGACTATGAATCATTGGAGAGTGCCTTGATGGATATTGAAGTGGTTTATCATACTGGTGCGTTGGTGTCTTTTAATCCATCATTAAAAAATGAGATGATGGATGTCAATGAGGAAGGAACAGCTAACTTAGTGAACTTGTGTGTGGAGAAAAAAATTAGAAAATTTTGCTTTGTAAGCTCCGTTGCTACTCTGGGAAACTCGAAAAATGGAGAAATGATTGATGAGTTTTCTTATTGGCAAGGAGGTAGAGATCACTCAGCTTATAGCATGAGTAAGTTTAGGGCGGAGATGCAGGTTTGGAGAGCTACCAAAGAAGGATTAAATGCTGTTATTGTGAACCCTTCGGTTGTTATTGGGCCCGGAGATTGGGGGCAAGGTAGTCCTAAGATCATAAAAACAGTGTATAAAGGTCTGCGTTTTTATACACCTGGAGGTACCGGTTTTGTAGATGTTAGAGATGTGGTGGCGGCCATGATCAAGCTGGTGGAGAGCCCGGTGAAGAATGAACGTTTTATCTTGAATGGTGCCAACTTATCTTATCAGTCCTTTTTTACCCAGGTGGCAAATGGCCTCCAGGTGAAGTTGCCCAGGTTCAAAGCAAACAAAAGATTGGTGGCACTGGCCTGGCGCTTCGAAAAGCTGAGGAATATATTATTTGGGGCCGAGCCTTTAATCACTAAAGATTCTGCCCGAACTTCGCTAAAAACAACTAAATATTCAGGGAGTCTGATTTCTAAATTTGTTGCATTTGAATACACGCCCATAGAGGATACTATCAACGATACTACCCAGTATTTTTTAAAGACTCAATAGGGTACTTGCCTTTGCTGTTCGTAGCTTTATTTTTTCATCTTAGAGACGCCTCCTGAAACGATAAATTTCATCACCTCTGCAGAATTGGCCTTGATGGGTGTTATCTGTTTTCTGGGTACCAAATAAAGTTCACCTAGCATGCCGTATGAGCTGGGCAGATATACACCTACCATATCGTTTACGCCTAGTTCTTCAAGTTTTATGTTGGTGATAAATCCCAAACGGTGTATAATACCTATGTCATCTAACTTCACAATGACGGGCTGGTTGAATTTTTTTTCGCCACCCACAAAGGCAGACAATAGATCTTTAACCGAGGTGTAAATCATTTTAACCAAAGGGGCTTTTTTCATCATCCGGTCATATGCCACCGAAATGGGGGAGGAGATCATTCGTTGTCCGATGTACCCGATGAGTGTTAGTAATACCAAGATAAGTGCCAATCCCACCCCGGGAAAATTGTACTTGGCTAAAATGCCCTTTTGAAAGAATGCCCGATCCATCAGTAGACCATCGATCCATACAATAGCAAAGATGATGACGTAAATGGTAACTGCCAGGGGTACCACATAAAGAATGCCTTGTAGAAAATAGCGTATTAGTTTTTTCATGTTTAAAAATTAGCGAAACTTCACTAGTCAGTACAAATTTCAATCATTCACTTGTGTGTCCGATTATTTGCCCTGGCCATGCCCGTTTCATGTGTCTCTTTTTTTATATTTTTATTGCTTTGGTAGTTTTGCTAGTTCGTCTTTCTGCTTTTTTGTGAGCTTAGCCCATACCAATGCATAGGAATGATCAATAAGTGATTTGATAAAATCAGGTTGTAAGCCACCGTTTATTTTTACGGTGTTCCAATGCTTTTTGTTCATGTGATAGCCTGGGGTGATGGACGCATACTGCTCGCGAAGGGTAATGGCCTTTTCCGG
The DNA here is from genome assembly GCF_000517085.1 of Saccharicrinis fermentans DSM 9555 = JCM 21142. Taxonomy (NCBI): domain Bacteria; kingdom Pseudomonadati; phylum Bacteroidota; class Bacteroidia; order Marinilabiliales; family Marinilabiliaceae; genus Saccharicrinis; species Saccharicrinis fermentans. The sequence goes on from NZ_KI912107.1 coordinate 4,820,149, forward strand.
GTCACATTTTAGGTTGATGGATAATTCCCCTTCTAGTTTGGTGAGGGCAAACATCTTGCCCATCACTTTAAATACCAATGTTACCTCGTCAAAGGGTAGTTCTTCGCTTGTCCCTTTTTTCGATAGGCAGTAATTTCTTATTTCTTCAATATGCATTTTTCAATGTATTATGGTAATGTGTTAATCGACGAAAAATATACCTATAAAAGATGAGGTGTTCTTTCATCTTATGTAAAAAAAGTTGATGACTTTTTAGTTAATAGGTGGATAAAAGGCTTCCTCAATATGGTCAATTTTCCAGCCCCTATTTTCGGGAACAACAGAGATTACATCGAATCTAACCTCCAGGTCAATATCATGTTCCAGTATATAGGCCTCTGTGGCATCCACTAAAAAACGTATTTTTGACTTGGTAATAGACTCTTCGGGATGCTCCCACTCTTCTGTTGATCGGGTTTTTATTTCCGCTATAACAAGGAGCTCCTCATTTTGAGCTATCAAGTCAATCTCTTTGTGTTTGTAACGCCAGTTTTGCTCTAGTATCTTATATCCTTTGTCTGTCAAATAGTTTGCGGCAGCCTGTTCTCCTTCCTTTCCTAGTTCATTATGTTTAGACATGGTTTGTTCATTTAAGGTCGTTAATGTTTATTTACGTATTCCCGAATCTAGCAAATAATATCCAGCGAGTAACCAATAGTGTAAAGAATAGACCAGCTAATGATTTTATACAGAGAGCAGGCTTACTTGGTTGCTATCTACTGTTAATTCTGTATTGTCTCCCAATATCAGAGGGTAGTTGGTTTCGATATGTCCCGATGGAAAATTAAAAGCGACAGGGTAGTTGTATTCTTGTACTGATTTTAGAATAATTTCATCTATATTTTCTCCAAATGGAGTTTTGTTGTCCTTCATCTCCGTAAATTGTCCGACTACCAGACCTGATATTTTCTCGAGAATACCCCCAATTTTTAAATTCAGCATTATTCTGTCTAGATGGTATAAATATTCCGATAAATCTTCAATAAATAGTATTTTACCTTCTGGCTTTAAGTCATATTTAGTTCCTCTAAGGGCATATAAAAGAGAGAGGTTGCCCCCTGTTAGTATGCCTTTGGTATGCCCCTTTTGGTTTTTGGTATAAGGATTAATGATGTACTGAGGTTTTTGACCTTCAAGAAAAGCAAATAATATGTCTATGTCGGCCGAAGACTCAGTGTAATTTAAAAAACTTTTGCACATAGGTCCATGAATAGAGGCTAATCCATGTTTTTGGAAAGCGGCATGTAATACAGTGATGTCGCTGAATCCTATCAGCCACTTGGGTTTTTCAGTTATCTGATCAAAATTCAGGTCGTCGACAAAGCGTAAGGTACCATAACCTCCGCGGGCGCACAAAATGGCATTGACAGTATGGTCGTCCATCATACTTTGTAAGTCATCTTTTCTGTTTTCGTCTGTAGCAGAAAAGTTATGGTAATGTTTGTTCAGATATTTGCCAAGCTTTGTTTTGTAGCCCATCTGCTTAATCCTGAGGCAGGCTTGCTCTATGATGGTAAAATCGATTCTGCCTGCCGGTGCAACAATACCAATGGTGTCACCTTTTTGTAAAGAAGGAGGATGTATCATCAAGTCAAACTTTTGAAATGAGATTCGTAGCAGTTGTGTACTTGCTTTGAACCGTAAAAAAACAAAAATAATAAAAACGACTCGTATTTATGCATTGGAAACTAATTAGTCCAAATCTGTGTAAAATCATAGGCAAAACCTTATCTTTGCACTTTAATATCACCTGATAACAAATCCGGGCTTGATTTTTTGGCCGGATTTTTATTTTTATCAAGCATTAAGCGTTTACAAATGGATAATTTTAAAAGAACACTTATTACCACTGCATTACCGTATGCCAACGGACCTGTTCATATTGGTCACCTGGCCGGGGTCTATGTCCCAGCCGATATTTATGTCAGATACCTGCGAATGAAAGGTGAAGATGTGTTGTTGATTGGAGGTAGTGATGAGCACGGTGTTCCTATTACCCTTAAAGCTAAAAATGAAGGGGTGACACCGCAGGATATCGTAGATAGATATCACGGTATCATAAAAAAGTCTTTCGAGGACTTTGGGATAACTTTTGATGTTTATTCCAGAACAACAACAGAAACACACTACAAAACGGCTTCCGAATTCTTTAAGACCTTGTATGATAAAGGAGAGTTTATTGAAAAAGAGTCTGATCAGTATTATGATGAGGAGGCCAAGCAGTTTCTGGCCGACAGATATATTACAGGTACATGTCCCAGTTGTGGAAATGATGGAGCATATGGCGATCAATGTGAAAGCTGTGGTAGCTCTTTAAATGCTACGGATCTAAAAAATCCGGTCTCGGTAATCTCAGGTAGTGTGCCGGTGCTGAAAAGAACCAAGCACTGGTATTTGCCGCTGGATAAACATGAACCATTCTTGAAAAAATGGATACTGGAAGATCATAAGGAATGGAAAGCCAATGTTTATGGACAGTGTAAATCGTGGATCGATCAAGGCCTGCAGCCACGTGCGGTTAGTCGTGATTTAAATTGGGGTGTGCCTGTGCCTGTTGACGGCGCCGAAGGAAAGGTTTTGTATGTTTGGTTTGATGCTCCTATTGGATATATTTCAGCAACCAAAGAGCTTACTCCTGAGTGGGAAAAGTATTGGAAAGATCCGGAAACTAGAATGTTACATTTTATTGGCAAGGACAATATTGTATTTCACTGTATCGTATTCCCATCTATGTTAAAGGCGGAGGGATCCTATAACTTGCCGGATAATGTTCCTGCCAATGAGTTCTTGAATTTGGAGGGAGATAAGATATCCACCTCGCGTAACTGGGCCGTGTGGTTGCATGAGTATTTGCAGGATTTTAAAGACCAGCAGGACGTATTGAGATATACCCTTTGTGCCAATGCACCCGAAACAAAGGACAATGATTTTACTTGGAAAGATTTTCAGGCGCGTAATAATAATGAGTTAGTGGCCATATTAGGGAATTTTGTCAATCGTGCTATGGTACTTACCCATAAATATTATCAAGGCAAAACGCCGCCAATGGGTAATGTCGTGGATGATTTTGATAGGGAATCGCTGGCCCAGATAGATGTGATTGTAAAAAAAGTGCAAAAAAGCCTGGATCATTTTCGCTTTCGTGAGGCTGTGAAGGAAATGATGAATCTGGCACGACTGGGAAATAAATACCTGGCCGATACGGAGCCCTGGAAAGTGATTAAGACAGATGAAGAGCGTGTTAAAACAATCATGCATGTGTCTCTTCAAATTACGGCTAATCTTTCTGTTTTGATGGAGCCCTTTTTGCCTTTTAGTGCTGTTAAACTGCAGACAATGTTGAATTTGTTTGGTGTTAATTGGGACGATTTGGGACGAACAGATTTGTTGTCTGAAGGACATGAGATTAATAAACCGGAACTTTTATTTGCTAAGATAGAAGATGAGGCCATTCAAAAACAGCTAGATAAGCTGGAGGCTACTAAATCCGCCAATGAGGCTGCTGCTAAAGTTGTTGAGCCGGCTAAGGAAAATATTAGTTTTGACGAATTTGCAAAAATGGATATTCGTATTGGAACCATTTTGAGTGCCGAAAAAGTGGCTAAGACTAAAAAACTATTAAAACTTGAGGTTGATACGGGGCTTGATAAAAGAACCGTGGTGTCGGGTATAGCAGAGTATTTTAGTCCGGATGATATTGTGGGAAAGCAGGTCAATATCCTAGTAAACCTTGCTCCGCGAAAAATTAGAGGGATAGAATCACAGGGTATGATTTTAATGGCTGAAGATGCGGATGGAAAATTGGTATTCATTCAACCGGGACAGCCTGTAAAACCAGGTTCTGGAGTTAGATAATTGCGAACATGGGTGTGAACTGCAATATGTTTCGGCCTGAAAGAAGATCCTAGTAAAAAAGAAATATATTGGCTTCGTGCAATTTGTATATGGAATGAATTACTTGAGGTTGCAATGGGAGAGTTGTGACTGGGTAAGAAATATTTAATGGGGTTATTTCCTATTGAAAGCTGTATGTTTAACACGATTTAACTTTTGTTTGTACGGCTTCACGTTATTAAGCCGTATGTTTGTCATAGATTTTTTTTCATAGATTTAGATTTGGTTAACAAAGCTGATTTTAAGGGTAAAGGATAGATGTTTCATCTATCCTTTTTTTATGGATTAATTTCAACGCTTGTAGTGTAGTTCTCATGCGTCACTTGACATCGCTGTTGAGGACTGATATTGATCTGTTGTTCCAGACTTTTTGTTAGCTGTTGTAAATAAGTCCTTTGATTTCATCATCCAGTACTGGAGGGTTTGCTCCATTCTTAGATGCCACAATAGCACCAACCGCACATGCTAGATCAATGGCCTTCTGTGCTTCCATGCCCTCTAATAGGTGGGTGATGATCGTAGCTAAAAAGGAGTCGCCGGCTCCGACGGTATCTGCCACTTGAATCTTATATCCATTATTGTAAACAAAGCCATCGTTCCTGAAAAGTACCGCTCCCTTTTCTCCAAGCGTGACACAGATGTTGTTGGTATGTGTTTTTTCTGAAATAAATTGAATACGCTCCTCCATGGTTTTGTCATTGCACCCTAGATCAGTACTTATTTTTATGATCTCGTCATCGTTAAACTTTATGAAGTCAGCCTTTTGCATCATTTGAACTAGGATGTCCATACTATAGTGAGGAGGACGTAGATTAACGTCAAATACATTAAATTTGGCATTGTCTAGCAGTGTGAATAAAGTTTTCTTCGAAGTCTCTTGTCGTGCAGCCAGACTTCCGAAGATAAAGGCATCGGATGATTGAACGGCTTTTATGTCTTGGTCTTTAAGTTTGATGTCGTCCCAGGCGCAAGGCATTTTTATTTCGTATGATGCAGCGCCATTCTTGTCTAGTTTTACGAGAACTTCACTGGTTGCGTAATTTTCACTTACTTGTACTAAGGAGCGATCCGCCGAAAATTTTTTCATCTCATTTATAATTTCCTCGCCGGCGTCATCGTTGCCAATACAACTAATTGTTTTTGCTTGATGACCAAAAGATTGGATTCTTAATGCAACATTCAGGGGTGCTCCGCCCAGTTTTTTGCCTGTTGGTAACATGTCCCAAAGTATCTCTCCGAAGCATATAATATCTTTCATGTGTTAAAAAATTAGCGAAACTTCATTGGTTCGAGCAAATTTGAATCATTCACTAGTGTGTTTACTTATTTGCTCTGGCCATGCCAGTTTCATGTGTTAAAAAAAATAGCGAAACTTTATTGACTCGAGCAAATTTGAATCATTCACTAGTGTGTTTACTTATTTGCTCTGGCCATGCCAGTTTCATGTGTTTAAATTCACCTTTTTAATTTTCTCTGAGCTTTATATTTAGTTCAGCAACGCACTCTTTTATCTTTTTTGTTCTGAGCATTTTTAGTGCCGTTACGAATACTTCCACGAAAGTTTTGTCTTCAGAGAGTTCTCCAAATATTGTTTTTATCCTTAAAAAGGCCACCGGATCTTGGTGTGATAATTCTGCGGCGCGAGTAAGTTCTTGGCTCATGACGTCTACTATTTCATAAGATTCTCCGTTTTCATCTGTGCCATCGTTGTATTTGCACCAAGCAGCTATCACAAAGGCAGCTCTTTTTATTTTGCCCTGTTGCTTTAGTTGATCCCTCACGGTAGATAACAAGAAGATGGGGATCTTAGCAGAACTTTGCAGGCATATTCTTGAGATATGGTCTTTGATGTATATATTCTGAAATCTTTCAATCAAGCTTGTCTTGTATTTATTTAGGTCGATATCGCCTAGGTGTCCAAGTGTTGGTGTCGCTTCTTCGTCCATGAATGCGCGCAAAAATGTTTTGAAGTCCTCATCCCGAGCTGCCTGGTCAATTGTTTTGTATCCGTGTATAGCACCTAACATGCCTAGTACAGAGTGACCTGCATTTAGTAAGCGTAATTTCATATTTTCAAAGGGTACTACATTTTTTACAAACTGTGCACCTACTTGCTCCCATGCTGGTCTTCCTGTTGCAAAATCATCTTCAATCACCCATTGTATAAAAGGCTCGCAGACTACCGGCCATTGGTCGGCTAAGTCAAATTGTTCTTCTAATTGATTAATATCTTCAGCTACTGTGACCGGAGTGATGCGGTCTACCATGGCATTGGGAAAGGTGACGTGGGAGTCTATCCAATCAGCCAGTTCGGGTTCTGCTTTTTCAACAAAGGCCATCAGTGTTTTTTTTGCTACGTCACCGTTGCCTTGTATGTTGTCGCATGATTGTATGGTACATCCTTTAAGTCCACGTGTCTTCCTAAGTTTTAAGGCTTGCGTTAGGTAGCCAAATACAGTTTTGGGGGATTCAGGATGAAGAAGGTCGTGCTGTATCAGTTTGTTGCTAAAATCAAAGTTGCCAGTGGCTTCGTTGATGTTATACCCTCCTTCGGTGATGGTTAATGAAACGATTTTAGTTTCGGGTTGCGCTATTTTTTCTATTACTGCATGCGGGTCGTCAGGCGCTAAAAAATATTCCACCATGGAGCCGATTACTTTGGGCGTGAGTGTGCCGTCTAGTTCTTTGATTACCAATGTGTACAATCCTTCCTGATTCTTAAGGATGTTGTATAGTTTTCGGTCGTGTTCCAGGAGTCCTACTCCGCATATGCCACAGTTCAGAATGCCCGTTTTTTCCATTAGTTCATTGGTGTAATAGGCTTCATGAGATCGATGAAAATTACCTATTCCAATATGAACAATTGAGGTACTTACCTTGCTACGGTCGTATGTAGGGATACTTATTTCGGGTGATAATGAATGTAAATTTGCTTGATTAAGTGCTACTAATGTTTTCATAACTATATCTTTTTGGTTCGTCATGGTATGTGACTGTTTTTGTTTACTTAATTAAGGCCTTCTTCCTTCGTAGATTCCAATAGGCAAATACGAAATATCCGATGGTGCAGTAGAAAGCATACTGATGAAAAATGGCTTTGTTTGTTTGGTATACTTCAATGGAGTTGCTGCCAAACATGGTGTTCGCGGCCAGACCAAGGATAATGGCCAGGCAGATCAGGGATAGAGCAGTTAGTATTTTTGAGAAGATTGAAGCATCCTTATGTTGAACCTTTTCTGTTTTGGCTCTTTCTTCCTGATACTTTGCGATGTCTTTTTGTAAGTTCTCTTCGGCCTTTATTTCTTCGCTATACTTTTCTTTTGCTCCGCTTTTTGAGGCTAGTAGTGAGTATAGAAGGATGGTAAAGATCCATACGGGGATAAATAAATAGTAAAAGGATATGATGCCCCAGGCATTCAGTCCGAAACCTAATGCCAGACCTGCTATCCAGGAGAAAATGGCTGGTTTGCTGGTGATTGTTTTTTTGTAATAAGCCCAGTAAGGTGTTAGTCCTATTTTTGGGAATAGGAAGTGTTCTGCAAAAACAATAGCGCCTACAGGTACCACCAATAGACCGGCATAGGTAAGTAGGGGTAGTATTCTGGAGAAGACAAAGGGGAAGCAGGCGATAACAACAGTGAAAATACCGACTATTAAAGTGGTTCGTCTTCGGGAGTGCTTCTTGAATATGGCCTGTGCAGCAAGTCCTGCGCGGTATAAATTAGCATTGGCTGTTGTCCAGCCGGCAATGATTACAATGACGAATCCGGATGCTCCCAGTGCGTAATAGGCCACGTCTCCCGGGTCAAGTGCTACTACGGGTTTGTTGAGTAGGATACCGGCGCCTGCTCCCATGATTCCTGCAGCTATCCAGGCAAGGTAGTGTCCGAATAACATACCAAAACTGGTATATAAACCGTAGCTGGCTTTCTTGGCGTATCTTAGGATGGCCATGTCGATCAGACCAAAGTGGGTGATGGTGTTTGCTGCCCAGGCAAAGCCTATTACTTCCACTAAGCCAATGCCTTCGTGTCCGTCGGATGTTACTCCTTTCCAAATAGATAGGTCGCCAATCTTTAAAAATTCAGCCCAGCTGGATATGGATGTATTCCCTATTACCGAATGAGCTAAGGCCGGGAGTAAGGCCAGTGCACCTGCAATAAATAAGGTGAAGAGCCATGGGGCACATATACTTGAGAAGTCTGCTACTGTTTTAAATCCGTATATGGCCACAAAAACGACCACGATGCCTACTGCTATTACAATTAATATGAATGATATATTGGATGAATACCAATTTAATTGAGCGGGAATATCAAATAAAAATCGAATGGCAGAGGCTGATACAGTTATCATGGCTGCTGAAATCACTGTGAATATGATCGCATTGGCCCAGTTGTATAGCTTTGTCATGGAGTCACCTGCTATTTTTTGAAGGTAAGTATATAAGCTTAGTCTCGTTTTAACTGCTATTGGTGCTGTCAGTAGGGTCCAGCTTAAAACAGCTAAAATATTACCGATTAATAAACCAAACAGGATGTCGCGTGTGCTGGCTCCCAATGAAACAAAGGTTGCTCCTATTACAAATTCGGTGGCTGCCACGTGTTCTCCCGCGTATAAGCCTGCAAAATATTTTCCACCATGAAGTCTGTTCTTTGCTATTGGCAATTGTTCATCGTCGATGTGTGAGAAATCACGTATAGTCTTGTTGTCCATAATAAAAGTTTTTATAAGCTAATGGCTCGATGTAAGGACTGTTTTGAGTCCACTATTTTTTTAATGTAAAGACCGATAAAAAGTGCTTATTTTGATATCAAAAATTAATAAACGTAAAAACTACGTTTGTTGATGGTAAATGTAATAAATAAAAATTAACACTGTTGTTTTTAATAAAAAATAATAAAAAAATATTTAAAATGCTGATAATGAGAAAATAAATTGCGTTAATTCTCTGAATCGAGATGAAAATTCCTTTTATTTCCTCTTGTATAATTAACATAAAGTGCTTAATAAATGCGTATTTTAACAATTGTTAATGGATGTAGTATCAAAAGTTAGAAGTAATATGATTCTGCAAAGCGTGCAAATTAGTTCGTACTAACGTAGTAAAAACGTTTAATAAAATTTAAGCTTGTTGGAGCATTTTTTTTTCTTTTGTAATATGTGGCAGATTGTATTTTTTACAATCAATCTTATTAGAAAAGGTGTAGGAATGGAAATGGCTTTAGAATTACTAGGGCAATTTCTAAAACAACAAAATCTCTTTTTTTTAACCGAACAACTTTCATAAGGGTTATACGTTTATCGCTATTGCTATGGAGTGATACGTGATGTGTTAACTGGCGGACAAGATACCTCTAGATTTAAATAGTAACATCTTCTAAAATATTGATAATTAAAAAGCTAATTGTAAAGAGGTAAAACCATTAGAGGCTAAGGTGGAAACTCTAGAAGTGGAAAGGAATAAGGAGAAGGAAAAGCTAGAAATGCGCTTAAGCCGGTTAGAGGCTTTATTATTGGAGATTACTTTAAGCGAATTAACTATAGAGCTTTAATTAATGTTTGATTAATGATGTAATATACCTTATTGCTATCTCTTAGGGATATTGAGGTATAACGAGAAAATATTGAAAGAATATTAAACAATATATTTTAAAAAATATGGTGGTTTTAATAGGTTGGTTGAATCAGTTTCGTCATATGGAATAAAAGAGGTAAATGTATTGCGATGGGCAAATGAAGATGCGCCAGATGGAGCTATTTATTATTCTTAAGATGAAACGTCAATGCGTTTCCTGTATGGACATGGTATGATAAGCATAATAGAGAACTTCGTAAGGATTATTATAGATTAAACAATAAAGTATATATAGACACTAAATATTTAAACGGAAGGTTATATCGTGTATCCGAACCTCATTATAATGATGATTCGCAAATTGTATGGGCTTTAACAAATAAGTACGATGCATATAATAGGCTTAGTTTAGTAGACACACCATTGGGTAATACCGAATATGATTATTCAGGTGTTAGAACTGTTACAGTAAAAGCCCCAAATTCAACTAAAGTTATTGTGCTTAACGAGGATGGAAATGTCAAGAGTACAAGTATTAATGGTAAATCGGTACAATATAACGACTGGCCAACAGGTGAAGTATACACTGCTACTCCAGAAGGAGGATCTGCCGTTGAAACACATTTTGATATGAAAGGTAACCGTATACTATTAAACGACCCAGATGCTGGTCTCAGAAGTACTACTTATAATGGTTTTGGAGATGTTTTGAGTCAAGAAAACAGAGGACGTAATGATGAGGAAATAATTAATACGATATATTCCTACGATGAGGAAACTGGTTTAGTAGATTATGTTACCGAAAATGGAATAGTAACAGATTATGGATATGATGAGGAGTTTCGGTTAGAAACAATTTCAATTGATGACCTCCACTCTAAAACGTTCGAATATGATAGATTTAATAGGGTTACTAAAATAGCTGAAAATATTGAAGGCAATAAATCTTTTACGGAATCAATTATTTATGACGATTGTAACAGGGTTGTTAAAAATATATACCCTTCTGGATATAGTATAAGTTATAACTACAACAAACATAGTGAACTGTTTAGTGTATCTGATAAGGATAAATATACTATTTGGACTGCTAAAGAATCTAATGCTAATGGACAGTATACTAAAACACTAAAAGGAGGTCTGGAATGCACTTATAATTATGATAATAGAAGTTTGCCTGAGCTTATTAGCGCGTATGGCATAGTAAATATGACCTATGTTTTTGATAAGAACGTTAGACTTGAAAGTAGAACGGATCATATAAGCAATAATGCGGAAGAATTTAGTTATGATACAAAAGGCAGGCTGCAAAGTTGGACTGTAAAAAGAACTAATGAAGATCCGATTTCAAATTCAATTATTTACGAGCCTACTACAGGTAATATAAAGTCTAAAAGTGATATTCAATACATCATGAATTATGGCGAAAACGACTTTGGCCCTCATGCTATTACTTCAATTAATGGTAAACCTGCAAGTTTTTCCGATGAAGAACAATTTATTGAATATACCAGTTTTAAGAAGGTTAGTAAAATAACAGTGGGAAGTAATGAGCTTAATATTGTCTATGGAATAGACAAGCAAAGACGTAAGTCTGTATTTTCTGGAGGCTTAACGAGGTATTATTTTAATAATTACGAAGAAGATTATTCAGGTAATAATGTAAAAAAGGTGCATTATATTACTGGGGGTAACGGAATTACTGCTATGTATATTGAAACCAATGGAGTTGGTCAGTTATACCATTTAATTACTGATTATCAAGGTTCGTTAATTGCTATTGCTAATAAAGATGGAGAAATTGCAAGTTTTGATGGTTCAGAGCAAAAATTTGCTTACGATCCATGGGGTAACCGACGTAACCCTAACGATTGGAAATTAATAGATACACGTACGAAATGGTTATCTGACAGGGGTTATGCCATGCACGAGCATCTAGACGGCTTTACTCTAATTAATATGAATGGTAGAGTGTACGATCCTATGTTGGCTCAATTTTTAAGTCCTGATCCCTATATTCAATCGCCTGATAATTGGTTAAATTACAACAGGTATACATATTGCCTCAATAACCCGATGCTCTATACCGACCCAAGTGGGGAGTTTTTCGGGGCAGCTTTACCGTTAATGGTTAAAATTGGGATTGGAATAGGTGCTGCTGTAGGAGGTTATACTGGTTATAAAATAGGAGAAGCCAATGGTGCATCAGGTTTAGGCATGGCTGCTTACATGTTAGGCGGTGCTGCTATTGGAGGTTTTTCTGGTTATGTCGGAGGGACAGTAGCTGCAGGAGGCGGCATAATGGCTAATACTGGTGCGATAATGGCAGGCTCTTATACAAATTCAATGGGCATGGCAATGCTCAGTGGCGGTGATATGCCTCCAAGTATCAGTTTTGGTGCTGGCTCGTTTAATTTTGGAACTGGAGAGTTTAGGTCAATATTTGATTGGAAAGACTTATCTACTATGGAAAAGATTGGATACGGATTAGGGGCTTTGGCTAACTTAAATGATCTAATCAATCAAACGAGTGCAACTTTGTATACTCAAGAAAGGTATCCAGATGGCTCCAAAGATATAATTTCACATTCAGGTATAGTAGATGACGCATCGACAGACAAACTAATGTCCTTTGGTCCCAATGATAGTAAAATTGGTGCAGGAGGTTTTAAAGACCAGGTTGGAGGTCTTAAACCAGGAGGAGGATATAAGAAATTTGGCCTTGCAATCCGTAAGAGCACAACTGGATATGATGTTCCTGTGAGTTTATCTAAGTTTCAAAGTGTGGTTGTAAATAAGCATTTGTTTAGTGGATTACGAGGAATAAGCAAGATTATACCTTATCAAGGTGCTACAACTAATTGTGTTAATATGTCTTCAATAGGTTTTTGGTTAAATGGTATACCAAATATAGGAATTCATCCATATTTATTACATTATAGTACCGCAGCTTATTATGGAGGGTTTAGACCAGATATTTTTAGTTACTATCTAAATAACAATTAAAATGACAAGGTTACTTTTCTTTATATGTATTTCAATGATGGGAATAATTTATTCATCAAAAGTGAATAGTCAGGAGATGATATTGATTAAGCACAATTGTAAAATTATTAGTCATGGATATTTTACTTTTTGCACCATAGATGATAGTCAAGCGATTGATAAGGTAACATTTATATATAGTGTTGACCTGAAAAAAAAATCATATACTACTAGCCTAATGTCAAAAGACACACTATCTGTTAATAATGTTGACAAGAAGTATTTAAAGGATTACAGTGAAAGTGATGTTTGGAATCGTAAGCGGCTTGGAACTTCAGTAGAGAAATATTTTACGATTTTCCATAAAGATTTTTTGATTTGGAGTAACTCAGAAAAATTAGATTTTTTTACGAGAGTCAGTAAAAACGAGAAATAGCAAACAAAAAAGCCTCGGTTTTACCGGGGCTTTTGCTTTATCTGTTTTTCCAAAGTTCGGGATTTCTACTTGTATGCAGAACAGCCGAAATGATTACAGTTTTGTCTTTTTCGTCAATTGTATAGTGAATCATAAAAGGGAACACGTTTAAAACGGCAGTCCTTACGTTTTTATAACGGATATTTGAAGCTTTGGGGTTCTGCCTGATAAAATGGACATTTTCACGCACTTCTGCAGTAAAACTTTTACCAAGTCCTTTTTGTTGTTTATTATACCATTTGGCAGCTTCCCGAATATCTTCTTTTGCAAGAGGTAGGATTATAGATTTATACATTACAGCTCTTTTTCTATATCATCCATCGCAGAATCAAAATCCAAAGCAGAACTAGGATTTTGTTTATAATCTTCAAGGCGTTTTAATACCAAATCTTTGTGCCATTCTGGAACGCTAATTTCTTCCTGTTCAATATTTTTGTATTTATTTTTAAGGTCGTTCCATTCGTTTATGGGAATGAATACGCCAGTTGTTTGTCCTTTGCTGTCTGAAATATATTGTAGGTTCATAATATTAAAATTTATCTGTTTGAATACGCTTGTTGTGTTTTGTAATCCCTGATTACGGAATCAATAATACTAAAAAACTGATTTCTAAAATCGGGGCTCATGCTTTGGATTTCTTGAATCCTGTTCAGAATCTTTTTATCAAAGGCAGCGTTTTGCCCTTCCCCGACTAAATAATCTAGTGAAACCTCAAAAGCATCTGCCATACGTTTAGCAACGTCAATAGAAGGAGCAGCTTCATTACGCTCATACCTTCCAATGATTACACGAGAAACATCAATTTGTTTAGCAAGGTCTGTTTGCGACCATCCTTTTTGTTTTCTCAGTTCTGTTATTTTAAGTCCGATGTTCATTTTTATTGCTTTAAGGACACTTTAGTTAACAATGAGATACAAAATTAGGTAATTATAGTGACAAAAAGAAACTATAATTTTTTGACTTAATGAAACTATTGTATACATTTGCAACTAATAATTATCAAACAACTTTTTTCATCATGGAAATAAGCGACATAAGATAAAGGCTTTCGATACTTACGGTTTTGCAGCATTACAACCTTAAACCCGACCGGAACAACCAAATAAAATGCCCATTCCACGAAGACGATAAACCAAGCTGCCGTATTTATGCCGACACAAATACTTTCCATTGCTTCGGCTGCAATGCTACAGGCGACCAAATAGAATTTATTGAGAAGTACAAAAAATGCAGCAAGCACGAAGCAATATTAAAAGCCAAGCAACTTTGCGGAATACCAGAGCCGATAAAAGCGGAGAAGCCAAAAGCAAAGCCAACACCAATAAACGGAGCTGAGATTTTAACGAAATCCTTTACTCACTTTGCCCGAAGCTTAAACGCCAAACCAAAGAAAGCCATTGAATATTTAGAAAGTCGAAAGCTTAATTACAAAGCTTTATCCATCGGTTACGATGCCGGAACGCTGCACAAAGCAAAAGATATTACCAACCAACAGAAACAAGAATACTTACAAACCGGATTACTCAAGCCTGATAAGTTTGGTAGGGAAAACAGTTATTACACGAGATTTAATAACTGTATTGTTTTTCCATTACTCGACAAAAGCGGAAATATAAAAAGCTTGTACGGTCGCCATGTTGAGAAAGGACATCATTATTTAGAAGGCGAACACAAAGGATTATATCCAAAATACCCAAGTGAGGACACTACCAAATTAATACTAACTGAAGCCATTATAGATGCAGCCACACTTTTACAAGTTCCCGAAATAATAAAAGACTTTTCAATACTGGCACTTTATGGAACTAATGGTTTTACAGAAGAACACGGGCAAACCATAGCAGAACTAATCGAATTAAAGGAAGTTATACTGTTTTTTGATGGAGACGAAGCAGGAACAGAAGCCATAAAAGAAATAGCAGCAGAATTAAAACAGATAAAAGAGAAACTACAAATATCAGTTGTAGAAACACCCGAAGGCGAAGACTTAAATAGTTTATCAATCGGTCATGAACCTGAAATATTTACCCATCTAATAGAAAACAGAAAACCATTTTCTTTTTCAATTGAGTCTAGTGGCTCGACACCCAATAATAGTTCAAGTGAAAAAGAAAAACCATTTATCCAACCAATTACAAGCGGTTTAAAGGTTGCTTCTGATTACATGCAATACGAAACCGACCAACTGACAATAACACTTTGGGGCGGTATTGAAATGCACACCGTAAACCGATTAAGAGCAACCTTGCATATTAAACTAAAGGGAAACGACTATCAAAGCTTTAGAGATACCGCCGACTTGTACAGCCACAACCAAACCGACCGATTAATAAAACAAGCATCCGAAAAACTGGAAATTAGCACAAGTATAACAAACGAAGCTATTACGGGGCTAACAAAGGAACTGGAAAGCTACCGCCAACAAAAGCGAGAAGAAAAACGACAAAGTGAAGAGTCCAAAGAACAACAAGGAATAGACCGCTTTAGCCGTGAGCAAATGCAAGAAGCAAACGAATTTATTAGATACAACGAACTAACCCAATTAACCTACAGCCTTTTTAATAAGCTCGGCATGATTGGACAACAGGACAATGCAACCTTATTGTTCTTTATCTTTTTAACCAGGTTCTTTAAAAATCCATTACATGCCATCGTGATGGGGAGCAGTGGTAGTGGTAAAACGCATTTATTGCAAGGAGTAGCGAAAGCAGTACCCAAGCAACACATTAATGTAACCACCAGTTTAAGCGAGAATGCATTGTATTATACACCCAAAGACTTTTTGAAAAATAAGATATTGATGCAAGAAGATTTAGACGGGGCTTACAATGCACTTTTACCGCTTCGAGAATTAATGAGCAACCAGAGCATAAGCCGATTTAGTACTAAAACGAATAGCAGAACAGGCGACAGCAAGCAAGTGTATTTACATGTTAAAGGCCCTGTTTGTGTGGCTGGCGCAACCACAAAAGACAAAGTTTATGAGGATAATGCAAACCGCAGTTTTTTGATACAAATAGAAGAAAGTCCAAAGCATGAAGCTCAGGTAATGGAACACCAAGGCAAAGTAGCTGCAGGGTTAATCGACTTTAAGAAATACGAGCAAAATGTAAACCTGTTAAAAGCCTCTCAACTACTAATAGAACCAATGGAAGTGCTGATAGCCTTTGCACCAAAACTGGAACTTCCACCTCATGTATTTAAAAAGATGCGAACCAAGAACCATTACTTAACCCTTATAAAATCAATTACCCTTTGGAATCAAAAGCAACGCAAAATTACCACCGATAAGGAAGGTAATAAATATTTAATCAGCACTTTGGAAGATGTGCAGTGGGCTAACTTTTTATGCAAAGATACTTTGCTTCGTAAATCGGATGAACTTGGAGGAAAAACAAGAAACTTTTTTGAAAGTCTAAAAGAACTCGTTATGCAATGGGAAGTGAAAACCTTTTACGCCAAAGATGTACGCAAATATTTACGAATGCACCCAATGACTTTACAACGTCATTTTATAGAGCTTGAAAAGCGAGGAATGTTAAGGTGTGTAAGTCGAAGCAATAAGCCAGGCAATGAATATGAAATAAGTGTTTGGGATGATTTTGAAGAGTTGAAATCGGGTATTGAAATGATGGATACTATCTTGGAAAAGCTAAAGAAAAGCGAACCTTCACAACCTTCACAAAGGGGACAAGCAGCACACATTTTTATTTTTCAACTGAACAGTACTGAAATGATACCAACAGAAATAATATCTCCACAATTTAAGCAGCTTGAAACAAGCTTTGCAAACTGGCTGCAAACCCTGAATTACAGTACAGAAACCATCAAAACCAGAAAACGAAATATTAAAGAGTTTTTGCTCTACTTAGAAAGGTGCAACATAAATACCATTGAAATCCTTACCAATGAAAAGACCAAACGCTTTAAACGATACCTGAAACGAAGAGAAAACAAACTGTATGGTTCAGGCTTAATGAATGCCAGTATAAACGTAGGGATAAGCAGTGTAAACAAGTTTTTTGAGTATCTACAGCAAACAGGAAATCCAACTCCAGATAATCTGGAATACGTTGAAGAAATCTACAAGCAGAGAAATATTATCAGCCTAAATGAAATCAATGAACTTTATAAAACAAGCTATCAAAAACACCACTTTACCAATATAGAAACCAAAGCCAAACAAGAAGCCGTAAGCCAAAGAGACAGGGCAATGCTAAGTATTTATTATGGATGCGGATTAAGAAAAAGCGAAGGAACAAACCTGGTTGCACACGATATTTTAACAGAAAGGAAACTAATCCATGTTAGGAAAGGCAAAGGAAGCAAGGAACGGTATGTTCCGGTAACTGGAAACAACCTAAATCACATCACAGAATATTTACAAAACGGCAGAAACTTCTTATTAAACCAAAACGAAACCGATAGCTTTTTTATCAATCAGTATGGCACAGCTTGCAGCGACCAGGCTTTAACAGCACGATTAAAACGGCTCACAAAAAACTCAGGCAATGCAATCCTGCAAGGAAAGAAACCAAGTTTACACAGTTTACGCCACTCAATAGCTACACACCTTTTACAGCAAGGTATGGAAATAGAAATGATACAGAAATTTTTAGGGCATAGCAGTTTAGAAAGTACACAGATTTACACCCATATTTTAAATGAGCAGCTTTGAAAAATATCGACAACAAAATGGCTACTCTGATAAAAGTATCAGCGTACAAAACAGCCATGTAAACAGGCTTAAAAACTGGTGCATAAACCAACATATTAACTTAGAGAAAATCGATTACAACGAGGCATTACAATTTATCGACAGCGAAAGACAAAGAGGGATATTAAACCAAAGCATTATCAGGGAAATAAACTCGATACGGATTTACTTCGATTATTTGTTGGAATCCGGAAAGCTGCAGCAAAATATTATCCGTAGAATTAAAATCCGAAACACACCAAAGAAAGCAATAGCAGAAACTTTATGTCCCGAACAACTTGAAATTATTTACCAAAGCTTTAGCAGCTTACCAGAATGGGAACACAGAACCAAAACAGCAAAGCAGCTGCACAAAAGAAATGTCGTAATACTTGGTTTACTGGTTTATCAAGGCTTAACAAGCGGAGAAACTGCCAAACTGGAAATCACTCACATAAACTTAGCTGAAGGTAAAATATATGTTCCATCAACAAGAAAAAGCAATGCAAGAACTTTAAAGCTTCAGGCAAACCAAATACTACCAATTAAAACTTATATAGAAGAATTTAAACCAAAACCGTTCTTGTTCCCAAGCAAAAAGCAAAGTGATATGATTTGTAATATTGTTAGCCAGGCAAAGAAACTAAATCCTGAAATTATTGATAGTCGACAAATCAGGACTTCCGTAATTATGAACTGGTTGAAATCAAACAATATCAGGCAAGTACAATACATGGCAGGGCATAAAAGTATAAGAAGCACCGAACAGTACAGAAGTCAAGATTTAAGCGATTTAACCAAACAACTTGAATTGTTCCATCCTTTAAAATAAACAACAATGGAAAAGAAAGAAGTTAAAGCAACAATAACACTCGATGGCAAAGCCCATGAAATAATGATTAGTCAAGAACGAGCTAAACAAATTAAGCGACTGCAAAAGCTGATTAAAGAAAAGAACCCACAAGCCAACACGCCCCACAGCAAATAAAACCCAGCCGTTTTTGCAAAACTCTCTCTGTCTTTTATTTGCTTCCCCTACGCCAACCCTTCTGTAATTTTTTCCGTCATGCTTTTTGTCCACCCCACATGCAGCACATTGCTTTTTCTTTTTCAATTGAAAAAATAAAAAGGTATTTTTGGGTTTTAACAATAAAAGGAAAACGTTCTTTGATTTTGGTTGCCTATAGCGTGCGAGGAAGTTAATTTTTGGCTTTACTGGTTGCGATATTGCCTGAACAACCCGCTCATATATACTGACCCGAGCGGGGAGTTCTGGCACTTGGTTATTGGGGCGGCTATTGGAGGAGTTTTCAACTGGGCTGCAAACGGCGCTGAGTTTACATGGGACGGTCTTGGATACTTTGGAATTGGAGCAGCGGCAGGAGCATTAGGAGCTGGAGTTGGTGCAGGAGTTAGTTCTTCAATTGCAGGCGGTTCCTTTGGGGCTGGTTTTGTTGGTTCTTCGTCGGCTCTAACCGCAAGTTCAAGTTTTGTGACTGGTGCAGCGATTGGTGCAGCGATTGGTGGAGCGGGTGGTTTTAGTGGTGGTTTTGCTTCAGGTTTAGGAAATGGTTTGATGCAAGGACAAGATTTTGGTGAAGCTCTTGGTAGTGGCTTGAGAGATGGATTAATCGGGGGAGTAACGGGTGGTTTAATTGGAGGAGTAACAGATGGTATTGATGCTGTTAGAGATAGTCGGAAGTTTTGGTCCGGAGGTTATCACACAGATGGTAGACAGTTTTATATGACATCGGATGGACACCCTGTTCTAAAATCTAGATATGACAAATTTACCGAAAAAGTAATGACGGGTAAATATGAGCAAGGGGATTATGTGTATGATACTTGGGAGAATATGACAAATAGGATAAATAACCAAATATCATTCTCAGCAGACTCAAATTTACCAGGAGCTAGACAAATATATTTTGGAAAAGGTGTTGAATTAAATTCGATTCAATATAGCTATAAAGGTTATATCCCAGAAGGTGGTTATGTGTTGTTGAACCAACAAACTGCGCGAGGCTTCAATACCAGTTTGGCATTAACCCAAAGCCATGGTTGGAAATTAAGCTCTCCACAAATGTTAATTAGAGGAGTAAGTTCAATATCAATATCAAGAAGTTTTGCTTTACCTCTCTCTAATGTACTAACCGAAGGGGTTAGTACGTCTGTTTTCTCGTTGCGAGTATTGGCAACAATTCATCCTTAATTATAATTATGAGATATTTGATTATATTGCTTTACTTATCTGTTAATGTGCCTATTTTGTTAGGGCAGAATTTGGTTAAAAATCCTAGTTTCGAAGAATACTGGTTTTTTCCCAAGTCGCTAACAAAGTCGGACACTTCATTTTGTAAGTATTGGTATTCTATTTATGAATGCACACCTGACTACTATCATGAAAACAATAGTTGTGGTTTTAAAAGTGCAAATAACTTATTTGGGCTTTGTAATGGTTATGATGGTAAGGCATATGTAGGTCTTTGTTTTTTATCATGGGATGGAATGACTGAGCATATAACAGGTACGCTAAACGAACCGTTAAAGAAGGGCGAGCTTTATAAAATCAAGATAAAAACAAAGTTTTCAGGTGAGCATTGCAAATTTTTCTTAAATAGACTTTGTGTGAGGTTTACAAAAGCAAAGCAATGGATTTATAAAGACGCATGGGTTTCTTATGATTATCTAGTTGCCAATAAATTTACACCAAATGTATTTTGGACATTAGATTTAAACAGTAGCAAATGGGTAACGTTGGAGAGTGAATATGTTGCTCAAGGAGGAGAAAATTATATCTCTATCGGTATGTTTCCGATTGATAAATTTTCTAACGAACTTGACGTGTTGAAGTATTTAAGTTTGAAAAGGGATGGCAAGAAAAAGAAACTCAATAAGTTTTTTAAAGATAACCAGTTGCTTTTGAAGCTAAACGAAAGCTTTACCACGGCAAGCCTAATTGATGTAAAAGACGGGGCTTATTATTTTATCGATAAGGTTAGTATAACCCCCGTTTGTTCAGATAAATAAATTAAACCTTAAAGCCCTGCAGTTCATAATGTGGGGCTTTGTTACTTTTTGTAAATATCTTTTCTGTGTCCTGCGTCGAGCACGGTCACAACCAAAACATCATCTTCAATATCGTAAATAATGCGGTAGTCACCTTGTCTTACCCGCCAACCGTTGCGGCCTTTGAGTTTCTTTGAGCCTGCCGGGCGAGGTTCGTCGGCAAGGTCGAGTATGGTCTGTTTTACTTTTTTGTAATCATTTGCTGGCAGCTTGGCAAGCTGTTTTTGAGCCTTGCGGCTTATGGACAGTTTATAGGTCATTGCGTTTTGCTTCAATTTCTTTAATAGCCTGGTCAAACGGGATAACTTCGTCACCAGATGCCTTGGCGGCATCGTATGCTTTAACGTCGTCCATTTCTTCCAGTCGCTCCAACATTTTGTTGTAGTCGTCAATCGGCAACAAAACGGCTATCCTGTGCCCCTGGTTGTCTTCTATAAACTGTTGTCTCAATGCACCCATAATTATATAGTTTTAGGCAATATACGCCTGTCTTGTTTTAAAATCTCTTATATAAGCCGAAATAACCGTCATCAGAGAACCTTTTTCATCATCGGGCATATTGTCCACTTCCTTGAACTGCTTGAGCAGAGCAGTATCTTTAATGGCGAAGCTTTCGTTACCCAATAAAAAATCGGTGGTCACCTCCAAAGTGTCCGCTATGGCTTTTAGCGTGGTAGCAGATGGCACTACCAAATCCTTTTCGTACTTGGATATGTTTTTTTGGTGAGTACCTGCCTTGTCGCTAAGTTCCTGTTGCGACAACTTCTTCTTTGTCCTTGCTATCCGTATTTTTTCTCCTAAGGTCATAATGCGTAAATATTAAACTGGCACGCCCTTTTGAGCGACTTTGATACAAATATACTGCATAATATTGATAAAACAATACCTAAAGGCTATTGTTTATTTATACCTAAAAGGTATATTTGTAGCAAATAGGTATAAGTAGAAATTTTATTTTTTTTCAGCGATGGAAATAAGCGAGATAAAACAACGGCTTCCAATACTCACTGTTCTGCAGCATTACGGGTTAAAGCCCGACCGAAACAATCACATAAAATGCCCCTTCCATGAGGACGATAAACCGAGGAGGACGATAAACCGAGCTGCCGTATCTATCCCGATACAAACACTTTCCATTGCTTCGGCTGCAATGCTACAGGCGACCAGATAGAATTTATTGAGAAATACGAAAAATGCAGCAAACATGAAGAGATACTAAAAGCCAAGCAACTTTGCGGAATCTCTGAACCGATAAAAACGGAGAAACCAAAATCAACACCAGTAAACGGAACTGAGATTTTAACCAAATCCTTTACCCATTTTGCAAGAAGCCTAAACGCCAAACCGAAGTTTTTTAATACAGATTGAAGAAAGTCAGAAGCATGAAGCTCAGGTAATGGAGCACCAAGGAAAAGTAGCAGCCGGATTAATCGATTTTAAAAAGTATGAGCAAAATATCAATCTCTTAAAAGCTTGTCAGCTACTGATAGAACCAATGGAAGTACTGATACCCTTTGCCCCAAAACTGGAACTGCCACCCCATGTATTTAAGAAGATGCGCACCAAGAACCATTATTTAACCCTAATAAAAGCAATGTAAGAACTTTAAAGCTTCAGGCAAACCAAATACTACCAATCAGAAATTATATCGAAGTTTTTAAACCAAAACCGTTCATGTTCCCAAGTAAAAAGCAAAGTGATATGATTTGCAATATCGTTAGCCAGGTTAAAAAACAAAACCCTGAAATTACTGACAGCCGACAAATTCGCACCAGCGTTATTATGAACTGGCTAAAATCACACAATATCCGACAAGTACAGTACATGGCAGGTCATAAAAGCATCAGGAGTACCGAACAATACAGACAACAAGATTTATGCGATTTAGTAAAACAACTTGAAATGTTCCATCCCTTAAAATAAACCTTCAAAAGCTGATTAAAGAAAATAACCCACAATCCAACACGCCCCACAGGTCAAAAAATCCCCGCTTCTCGTACCTCTAAGCTTGCACGGTCTTTTTTTGCCCTTCCCCTACACCAGCCCTTCTGTTTTATTTTCTGTCATAGTTTTTGTTTCACCGCACAAGCAGCCCATTGCTTTTTCTTTTTCAATTGAAAATAAAAAAGCTACTTTTAGGCTTTAAGAAAATAAGAAAACGTTCTTTGAATTAGGTTGTTTGGCGCGTGCGAGGAAGTTTATTTTTGGCTTTACTGGTTTCGATATTGTTTAAATAACCCGCTGTTGTATACCGACCCGAGCGGGTACAAGTGGGACTGGAACTGGTTAAATCCCGTGCACTGGATGAGCGAGGGCATGCAGTGGATTAACGACAACACCAGCGGGCTGAGACAAACAATGACAGATATCGGCGTGCCGGACTTTGGCGTGGGAATAAACAGTAACGGGAATACCTTCCATTATGTCGGAAACGGCGGTAATATCTACCATAACCAGCTGGGGAACGATTATGCAGGAGCGGTAAACAGCGTCATCAATGATGCGAGGTTTGCAATGGATGTTGCCCAATCGCAAGGAGGTAGCCTCGGAGGCAGTTTTGTTGATGGGTTTGTAAGTGGAGCAGCGGCAACTTGGGAAGGCATAAAAGCACCATTTACCTCTTGGAAGGGATATGGAGAATCTGTGTTGAATGGGCTTACACTAGGAATGTATGGTCAAGTTCAAATGTACAATAGCTTATATCAGGTTGGTAAAGGGATACCAAGTTATACAGCAAATGATTATGCATTTGGTGCAGGTTTTGTTGCTGAAAAAGGGCTGGAGATAGTATTACTAAGGAAAGCATCCCAAGTTAATCCTTTTGGTATTAATAATGGTTATGGTTTTAAAATAGGTAGAACGGAGTTTATGTATGCTAACCCCAATGCTGGTGGTGGGATGATATTTTCATACAAATCATTATCAGGAGGTAAATTTAGGTTAGACTATCATGGATTTGGATCTAGAGGTAGAACAACTCATTTTCATTCAAACTATTGGGGTTATTCAAATTCTCCGCACAGGAGTATTAATCCATTTTATTTTGGGCAACCAATTAAATAAAAAAGGATGGAGTTTTATAATGTTGAACTAAGTAAGGATATCAAATCGTTATGTGTTGAAGATTTTGACATTAATATTTGGTATGATGCAAATCGTATAAAAAATATTCTAAAGTGCTTATTTTTTAATAATGACACAATCTTCTTCTCGTTTAGGCGAGAAGAAGACTTAACTAGTGACAAAGAGCTAGAACGACTTAGGATTAGTATTATTGAAACATTTAATAAATATGGGGAGTATGTTTTTTTGAAGAAGTTAGATGAAGCTCGTTTTGATAGTGTAGCTAGAATTGATGTAAGTGATTTTACCTTTGAATTTATGTTTGATATTTGGAAGTATTTTTATAGTTGTACATTTTTTATTCCTACAGAAGGATTTTCTTTTTCAGATTATATTTCTTTTCAAAAGAAAATTAAATTTCAGGATAAAGGTGGAGAGAAGTTGCTTAGTAAAAGATATTCTGATTTTGGATGTATAAAGGGACTTGGGGGAGATAGTTTAATTGTAAGCTATCGAAAGGACTTTCAACTTCCCGATTTAAAAAAGGCTGCATCAGAAACACCTGATATTAATCAAGTTTTTAAATAGTTGATTTCAAGTTTATATGAGCAAGATTTGTATTGTAAGCCTTTTGTTATTTTGCTTTGTGGCAGCGAAGGCACAAGAGAAATTAAAGCTTGAAGAAAAAGTAGCTACAGATGTTTGTGATTGCTTGGGGCAATATGATATAAAACAAAGTGAACAGGTGTTTAAAACCTATATGGACACTTGCTTAGTCAGAGCCGTAAACAAAAACAAGAAGACCATTGACGAAATGGTAAAAAAGGATATGAGTTCTAAAACCGAATATCAAAAGGGGCAAGAGTTTTTTACTTATAAAGTAGCTCCCATTCTCTATAATAGATGTAAATATATTTTGGAACTTAAGTAATAGCAGAAAAGCCTGGCAAGTCCAGGCTTTTTTTATGCTTTAAAATTTAGCTTTCCCATCAAGTAAATCCTTCATCCGCTTTTTAGTTAGCATAGAATTAATAATTTTTATAAGTGCGTTTTTCTCGTCTTCATCGAGTTGGTTAATAAGCATTAACTGCTCATTAAGTTCGTGGTTTTCTAATTCTACTACACTATTTTCATTATCGTTTAAAAGGTTGTCAGCACTTACTGTAAATACCTTCATTAGCCTTTGTACAATATCAATAGAGGGCAGTAAATGGTAAGTCTTCGGTCTTTCACATATTGCGACCTTCATACTAGAGCTGTTTCTTTGATGCAAAAAATGAGGATGACATTCACAACATTTAAGCGTTTGTATAAAGATTACCAGGAATCAGGTTTGAACATAAAAGATTTCTGTACCAACCAAGATTTGGCTCCTTCCACTTTTTACTATTGGCGAAATAAATTGGAAGAGGCATTAGCATATGAGCCAGATAGCTTTGTTCCACTAGAATTTGACAGTAATCCCTTAGCGACGAATAACCAATCGAGTCCATCTATCATCAAGAGTAAGCCTACTTTAAATAATGATGCTCCCATTGAATTCCTATTTCCCAATGGCACCAAGATGCTACTAAGGGATAATATAAACACGCAAGTATTAAAAACAATTGTTCTAAAATCTGATTATATTCAGGTTGACGAAAGTACCATTCCGGTTATTAGCAACGAAAAGCACAAAAGGCTTATCTGTGGATGGTTCGATCAGTAATGAATAACTTGGTTTTTTTTCACTACGACAAAGGCTCCCGAGCACAAAAAGTGATACTTCCTTTATTAAAGGATTTTCAGGGAGCTATTCAAACCGATGGATATCAGGCATATTCAATCTATTAGCAAAAGAAAGGTGTTTTGCTTTTGGGTTGTTGGGCTCATGCGCGCAGGAAATTCTCCGAAAGTCTAAAAGAAGACAAAACGGGGGCTGAATACGCATTGGCACAAATTGCTAAAATCTATCAAGTTGAGCAAATGGCCACCGATCAGAACATGAATTACAAGCAAAGAGCTGAACTGCGAAAGCGCTTGGCTTATCAAATCATGCGTGCTTTTGAAAAATGGATCGAAGGCTATTACCCCAAAGCGCTACAAGGAGGAAAGATGAGTAAGGCGCTGGCTTATACATACAATCTTTTCCTACGCCTGTCTCGCTATCATCTTGATGGCCGATATTTGCCCGATAATAACGGAGCTGAAAATGCAATTAGGCCGTTAGCAGTTGGAAGAAAAGGCTATCTCTTTTGTGGCAACCGTGATGCCGCAGAAAATGCAGCAATTATGTACTCACTACTGGGATGCTGCAAAGCCAGTGATGTAAATCCTCGCGAATGGCTTACAGATGTATTTTCTAAGATTGCGTTATACAATAGCAATTATGATTTAGACTTGGCTGATCTTTTGCCGCACAATTGGAAAAAGTCTAATAGTTGTCAAAATACTCCAAAAAACACCCACTAATTTCGATTAATTCCAAAAGATTCCAGTAAAACTTAGAGAATCCCAACGCTCCAATCGACATCCGGATTGGAGCATTTTTTTATTTTGCAATATGTAGCAGACCGCATATTTACTTTGTATTCCCATGTCCGCCACCAAATTCACATAATTGTTTAGATAGTGTTTTTAATTTTTGAATATTCTTTTTTGTAAAGAAATTACGGATCCTATATTAATATTTGTCGATCATAGTAAACAAAAAAAGCGCCCGAGGTGGAAGCCCCCGAACGCCTTGATCTTCAATGTGGAGAATATCGGAATCGAACCGATGACCTCTTGACTGCCAGTCAAACGCTCTAGCCAACTGAGCTAATCCCCCATCATTTTTTTGCGATGCAAATATAGTATTTTTTTTTAATGTCTAGTATCTATTTGTGATGTTTTAGTGTAAAATACTTTTGTTGAGTGTATGAATAAAAGTTAAAATGCCTGATATTAAATAAATACAGCAATTATGCTGAAAAAAAGAAATAAAAAAATGGGAGTTTTATAATAAAGTCCTATTTTTATGCACTCAAAAATTAATCGTTTTACTTAGATTTAAAAAATAATTGATTAACCGTGTAAAAATGGTTATCTTTAGGCACCAAAATTTAATTTAATTATGGAAGTAAAAAAGTCGCCAAAAGCAGATCTTGAAACCAAAAAGCCGGTTTTCATGCAGATCGGTTTGGTAGTGGTTTTGGCTATTGTCCTGATTGCCTTTGAGTGGTCAACCACCGATGTGGATGCCAGTCAGTTTAATATGATGGACGAAGTTGAAGCGGAGGAGGAAATTGTTCCTATTACCAGACAAGAGGAAGTTAAACCACCACCACCACCACCACCACCAAAGGTTACAGATGTATTGAACATCGTGGATGATGATGTTGAGATTGATGAAGAGCTTGACATTGAGGATACTGAGATTGATGAAGATACCGAGGTGGAATTTGACATCACTCTTGAAGAAGAGGAGACTGATGATGCACCAGTATTCTTTATTGTGGAAGAAATGCCGCAATTTCCTGGAGGTGACACTGAGCTAAGGAAGTACATTGCTCAGTCGGTTAAATATCCTGTTATTGCTCAAGAGAACGGTATTCAAGGACGTGTGTATGTTCAGTTTGTTGTGGGTACTGACGGTGGTGTTACCCAAGTGAAAGTAGCACGTGGTGTTGATCCAAATCTGGATAAAGAAGCTATACGTGTGGTGGAGTCCATGCCTAAATGGAAACCAGGAAAACAACGAGGTAAAGCGGTAAAAGTATCTTATACTGTACCTATCAATTTCGTATTGCAATAGATATTATTGTAACTATATTTCAAGAGGCATCGTTAGATGCCTCTTTTTTTTGCCTTTATTTTTAATGCTAAATCATATTTCTAAAAAGCGTATCTTTGCGTGGTTTACGAGTAGTACTAAATTTGTATAGTTTTAATGGGAGAACAGATATCTACACATCAGGAATTGGAAAAAGTTATATTGGTTGGACTCAGAACGCCAGGTATTACTGAAGCGCTCTTGACCGAATATTTGGATGAATTGGCCTTTCTGGCTGAGACAGCCGGTGGAATACCGGTGAAGAGATATACGCAAAGTCTGCCAATGCCCGATAATAAAACCTTTGTAGGAAGAGGTAAGTTGGAGGAAGTGCTGGAAGGTGTTAAAGTATATGAGGCAGACTGTGTTATTTTTGATGACGAATTGAGTCCGTCTCAGCTAAGGAACCTGGAAAGTATATTGAAGATTAGAATTCTGGATAGGACGAATCTGATTCTGGACATTTTTGCCAAGAACGCTAAGACTGCGGCCGCTAAGACGCAGGTTGAGCTGGCCCAGTATCAATACCTATTGCCAAGGCTTACCAGAATGTGGACCCACCTTCAGCGGCAACGTGGTGGTATGGGGATGCGTGGCCCCGGAGAAAAAGAGATTGAAACTGACCGTAGGATTATACGCGATAAGATAGCAAAGCTTAAGCTGGATTTGGTAAAGATAGATAAGCAAAAGTCCACACAACGAAAAAATAGAGGTAAAATGGTGCGTGTGGCTTTGGTGGGATATACCAACGTGGGAAAGTCTACCCTGATGAATACCATTAGTAAATCGACTGTGTTGGCCGAAAATAAGTTGTTTGCCACACTGGATACCACAGTGCGTAAAGTGGTGGTGGGGAACCTTCCTTTTCTGGTGGCAGATACTGTGGGTTTTATTCGTAAGTTACCTCACCATTTGGTTGATTCATTTAAGTCTACTCTGGACGAGGTGAGAGAAGCTGATATCCTAGTGCATGTGGTAGATATCTCTCACGCAGGGTTTGAGCAGCAGGTGGATATTGTTAATCAGACTTTACAGGAATTGGATAAGACCGAGAAAAAGATGATAATGGTCTTTAATAAAATGGATGCCTTTACGTATACGCCTAAGGATGATGACGACCTTACACCTATGGCTCAGGAAAATTATTCTTTGGAAGATCTGAAGAAGAGTTGGATGGCCAAAGGACTGGATACGGTATTTATTTCTGCCAAAAACAAAGAGAATTTAAATGAATTTAAGGAATTGATATATAATGAGGTAAGAAAAATTCATACAGCGCGTTTTCCGTATAATGATTTTCTTTATCCCAACATTAGCTTCGATGACTTAGAGATGGAAGATGGCGGGGAATCCTAGTGTATGTCATAAGATGCAAGTTACTCGTCACTTCTTCCCGCACAATATATATTTTTTTGTAGGATATTTCCTTGTTCATCTATTAAGGTGATTCGATGTTTGCCAACAGTAGGTTGAATGGTCATTTGGTGAACAAAGCTTGTTTCTCCCAGAAATTCATGATCCATGTGCCAATATATGGTGGCGTTGGAATGGTGATGTGCAACTTTTAATACCACGGCCTGAACTTTTCCATCCATACCTATAGGTAGGTACAGTTTGTTGGTGTTTTGTGGGTAAATAAACTCCATGACTCTGTCTTCTGTGTCTGCACAGCTAGGATGTAAGGGGGGTATTGGCTTGTATAATGGGTGCTTCCTACGGTAGTACCATTCCATTACCGGTGGCAAGGAAAACCATTTCTCGTGTTTCATTTGACTAATAGGGTAGCAGGCTGATTGAACCCGAAAGTGCTTTGTCTCGTCCAGATGTATAAGTTGGTGGTATGGACATAATTTCCCTTTGCTTCCTTGTGATGGTATATAAGCGGTATCTGCTTTGCAATAAGGCCCTGCTTTGTAGCCCGACTCTTTGCAGATGGTTGTTTTTATCATGTCGTCGTATGGTGGTTGAAACCAGCTTGTGGGGGGTAGGTGTCGAAATATATCGAACATGATTGGTCCGGCTGTCATTCCGCCAACAATGCCGGGGCGACCTTCTCCTGTGGCGTTGCCAACCCATACACCCACCACATATTCAGGTGTTATACCTACAGCCCATGCATCGCGGTAACCAAAACTGGTACCTGTCTTCCAGGCTATTTTCCTGCTTGAGGAGAACATTTGCCACCCCGCTTCTTCCACCGGGCGCACCACACTGGTTAGTGCTTTAAATGTTTCATAACTGGCTCCTGCACCATAAACCTCATAAAAATCAGATAGTTGGCCTGGATCTATTTTTTCGTCTTGAAATAAAATAGGAGCATGAAATTCTTTGGAGTAGTATAGACTATTGTTCTTGGTGTAGTTCACTAAGTTTCGGGCCATGGAGGCATAGGCGCCAGATAGCTCAAAGAGCTTGGTTTCAGCCCCTCCCAGTATTAGTGAAAGCCCGTAGTAGTCGGGAGCTGATTTGATAGTGTTTAATCCTGTTTTTTGAAGAATAGAGCAAAAACGACCAATGTCGTAATCCTTGAGCATGCGTACAGCAGGGACATTTAACGAACGACTCAATGCTTCGTCGGCTTTTACTGCTCCCGAATATGTGCGGTGATAGTTTTTGGGTGCAAAATTCTCATAATAGGTAGGTATGTCTGCAATCAGTTGTTGGGGTAATAAAATGCCATCCTGTAAGGATGCAGCATATAAAAAAGGTTTTAGTATGCTGCCCGTGCTGCGGGGGGCTTGAATGATGTCTACCTGATTTTGATGGTTTTTATTTTTTATGGGCGTTGTGTTTCCGCAGTATGCCAGTACTTTGCCTGTCTTAACCTCCACAACGATAGCTGCTGCATTGTGTATCTCGTTTGAACGTAGTTTTCGATGATGTAGGTCAATTGTTTGGTTTATTCTTTGTTGTAAAAGATAGTTTACTGTGAGGTGGTATATTTTGCCCTCTTTTTGTTTTCTGCAATAATCTAATAGATGAGGAGCTAGTTGAGGTAAGGCATAAGGGTGCTCAGGTATGGGTTCTTGTAGTGCTAGTTGATAGGTGGTTGAATCTATTTTTCCTTTGTTGTACAGTTTTTTTAGCAGTCGGTTTCGTTTTTGTAGTAATAAAGAGCGGTTTTTGCCGGTATGTATGAGCCCAGGAGCGTTGGGTAGTACTGCAAGCATCGCACTCTCGGCCCAAGAAAGAGCCTGCGGAGGTCGCTGAAAGTATCGCCAGGCGGCGGCTTCAAGTCCTATCACATTTCCTCCAAAGGGTGCATGTGTGGCATAAAGATGTAGTATCTCCTCTTTTGAGTGGGTGAGTTCCAGTCGCAATGCTTGTATTGTTTCAATTCCTTTGCTCCACAGCGTTCTGTTTCGTTGGGTCGCCAGCCGAATTACTTGCATGGTTATGGTACTGCCTCCGCTAACTACTTCCCCCTGTTTTATGTTTTGTATAAGCGCACGTGAAATAGAGACGGGATTGACCCCGGGATGAAAGTAGAAATATTCGTCTTCAAATAACAATAGGCTTGTTGTGAATTTAGAAGGAAGCGAGTCTCCTTGCGGAAAGCGCCATTGTCCATCGGTGGCTATGTGAGCACCTATTAGCTCATCGTTTTGTGCATATATCACGGTAGAATAGTCTACCTCAAATAAGGGAAAACGAATAGAAAACCCAAATAATATAAGTAATAGTGTTAATATGGAAAAATAGATATAGTATTTTTTCTTCATATGTTTATATTTTTCTTTCAAGGGTTATATGGAGCTTGCCGAATCTAACCACCCTTCTGTGTGTGAATCTGCTCTCATGGCCCGTTTTCATATACTCTAATTTATTTTTAATGGCCTTGTGGAGTTCAGCAATATTTATCATCTACCGATGAACGAACAATATTCTCAAGGTTTGTTTTATATGCTTGATAATAGAGAATATGGAAAAATATGTTGAAATATTAAGGCTGTGAATATAATAATAGATTGTCAAATGAAGAATGTTATTTTTTTAATCTTCATAAATTCTTCTTGTCATGTTGAATAAAATAATAGCATTTATTCCTATATTCGACATTAAAAAATAAATGAACTTTCTAGGTAATTTAATCTGGTTGATATTCGGTGGGTTTATGATTGCGTTGGAATATCTGGTGGCCAGTGTAATATTAATGATCACTATTGTTGGTATTCCCTTTGGTCTGCAAACGCTCAAGCTCGCAAGTCTGGCTTTTTGGCCCTTTGGTCGGGAAGCGGTTCCTGCACAGCGCTCCAATGGATGTCTGTATGTATTGATGAATGTGATTTGGATATTGGTCGGAGGCATTTGGATAGCGCTTTCGCATGTTTTCTGGGGATTGGTTCTCTTTATAACTATTATAGGAATACCGTTTGGGAAACAACATTTTAAGTTGGCCTCTGTTGCATTAACCCCTTTTGGAAGGGATGTAAGATATAAACACTAATTTTCTATGGATGAAAAACTTTATAAGCATACAATTAAAGGCTGTGGGCATTTTTTTATTGCGTTATGGTTTAGGGCTGGTATTAATATGGTTAGGATACCTGAAATTTAAAAATGCAGAGGCCGAATATACGCATCAGCTGATATCCGGAGGTTATTTGTCAGTGGTGCTTCAGTATTTAACGCCTTATGTTTTAAATCATATTGTGGCCTATTTTCAAATGTTGGTAGGTTTGTCTATTCTGATGAAACCCATATTCCGAACATTGTCGTTTTGGGGAGGTTTGATGGCAGCCATCATGTTTTTATTTAGTATATCCTTTTTGCTTACTTCATCGGTGGTATGGGAAACAGGATATGGTTTTCCGGAGCTATCTAAAGTGGGGCAAACCATACTGAAGGATGTTGTTTTGTTTGGTGCTGCGGCATGGTGTGTGGGCGATAGTATGTGAAGCGAAGAAAAAATAATATAAAATGGGTAAAAAAGTATGTGTTTTCTGTGCGTCCAGTTCAAAGATAGATCGAGTATATATGGATGCCGCAGTTGAGTTGGGGAAAGTGTTGGTGAAAGAAGGTTTGGGTATCAAATATGGTGGTGGAGGCCTTGGCTTAATGGGTGCTGTAGCTGATAGCGTGCTTGCTTGTGGTGGTGAGGTTACGGGTGTTATTCCTCGTTTTATGGTTGAAGTAGAGTGGGAACATAAGGGAGTAAAAGATATGGTGCATGTGGATACCATGGCACAGCGAAAGGAGCTCTTGGTCAAAGAGGTGGAGGCTGTTATTACGCTTCCGGGTGGCACAGGTACGATGGAAGAACTGTTTGAAGTGTTATCTAGTAAAAAATTAGGGTTGTTTAATAAGCCGGTGGTGCTTTTGAATACCAAGGGCTTTTTTGATCCTCTCATACAGATGATTCGCAAAATGATTGACCAAAATTTTATGCGAGAGGAGCACGGAACGCTTTGGACGGTGATAAATGAGCCGGGAGATGTGATGAAGGCAATAAAGAATAGTAGAAAATGGCCAGATGATCCGATGAAAATAGCGACTTTTTAAATGTTTGTGGATTTATCATTAAACCAAACAAATTATTATTTTTGGACAAAAATTTTGAATGGAAAACATAAGTATCAACCATATTATACTATACCAGGATTCGGCAAAAGTGAATAGTAAAACTATTTCCATTGAGATACCGACCGAAAATCAGGTTAAAGTTGATGCTCCCCAGACGGTGGCCGAAATTCCTGCGGTTCCGAAACGTTTTCAAAAAACGCAAAAAACAAACCAGCCTTCGAAGAAGATTTTTATACCCTCGGTAGAGGATTCCATTGCCTTTAATTTAAAAACCCGGGTGAGACAGGAACAAGGGATACTCAGTAATACGGTGGTTCGTGATTTTCTGGATCCCATGCCTCAAAGCAACAAGTTGTGGGTGATGCCTGGTGTGCGTCGTGATTCTGTTACTTATCAAGTGAGCGTGACGGAATCCAAACTGGCCGACGAGGATGTCACGACTGATAACACAGTTAGTGTGTCGCAAGCAGATAGCTTGAAGCCTCTTGCCATCGCAGATACGATCATGCAGGAACATGACGTTGTGTCGGGGGAGCGCATTGATCAAAAGGAATTGGTAACAGAGACGGCTGTGCGAGAAACCGAGCACCAGTTTTTTAGGGAGAAGGGATATGCCAAGGATGTGCTAACGGGTCTGTTGATATTGTCGGTGACTATAGCAGGTGTGATACGTTTGGCTAATTACAGATATATGCGAGAGCTGTTTTCCTCCGTAATATTTAGTCAATTTGCACGTAAAATGATAAAATCAGAGAGTCTTAGAAACCAAAAAGCTGCTTTTGCCCTCAGTGGACTCTTTTTGTTTAATACCTCTCTTTTTATTTATGAATATGTCAGTTATCATCAAGTAAGTACTATACTTAACAAAGGTTTGCTGTTGATTCCTTTGGCTATGGCAGTGATTTTTGGCTTTGGTTTGGTGAAGGGGCTCTTGTATCGTCTTGTGGCTTATGTGTTTGACTGTAAAAGTGAAACGTCGGAATATATTTTCTATATGAGACTCCATGATAAGATCTTTGGATTGGTGATGATACCTGTTATCCTAGTTATACCATATATTGATGTGAGTGGGCTGCCAGCACTGTTTAATTTTGGGATAGGAATCTATGTATTATTGTATTTGGTACAATTATTTAGAGGTTTTGCAATTATTTTAAAAAATGTGGCATCATTATTTTACATGTTTTTGTATCTTTGTGCCCTAGAAATTTTACCTTTAATTATTATGTATAATATACTAATTGATTAGGTATTAGCAGCAGTGAAATTAAAATAAACAGCGTTTTGAAAATAAAAAGAATACTGGTTTCCCAGCCAAAACCTCAAACAGAAAAGTCTCCTTACTTTGAATTGGCAGATAAAAACAATGTAAAAATTGATTTTCGTCCTTTTATTCAGGTAGAGAGTGTACCTACTAAAGAGTTCCGCGCACAAAAGGTAAGTTTACTTGATCACAGTGCGGTAATCTTTACCAGTAGAACTGCTATCGACAACTACTTTAGAGTTGCTGAAGAGATGAGAATCACTGTTCCTGACTCTATGAAGTATTTTTGTATTTCCGAGGCGACTGCCTATTATTTGCAAAAGTATATCGTTTATCGTAAAAGAAAGATTTTTCATTCTACCGGTAAGTTCCAGGATTTGATCGAGGTGATAAAGAAGCACAAGGATGAAACTTACTTGGTCCCTCTTTCTGATATTCATAAACAGGAGATACCTGATTTATTGGATAAAAATAAAATTAATTATTCCAAAGCTATTCTTTACCGGACAGTGAGTAGTGATTTGAGTGACTTAAAGGACATCAACTACGATATCTTGGTATTTTTTAGTCCTTCAGGTATAGCGAGTCTACTTCAAAATTTCCCAGGATGGGATCAAAAGGAAACTAAAATTGCTTCCTTTGGTCCAGCTACGGCTAAGGCCGTCAAAGAAGCAGGCTATAGATTGGATATTCAGGCACCTATGCCTCAGGCACCATCTATGACCATGGCTTTAGATCAGTTTATTAAAAAATATAATAAAGCCCAAAAGTAAACCAGGTATATTCATATCATATATAAAGGGCATTGAAAAATGCCCTTTTTTTCGCTCAATAACTAAGTTTAAGAATGCCCCAACCATCGTTTCAATTTCCTAAAAAAGATAAATTATGCAGCCACTCGGTAATTGAAGAGTTGTTTGCCCAGGGCACTTCTTTTGTTTGTTTCCCGTTTAGGATTATCTATTTACCCATGACATTGCCGGAAGATGTATCGGCGCAAGTTATGTTTAGTGTATCCAAAAGAAGATTTAAAAGAGCTGTACATCGGAATTTGTTAAAACGTAGGTGTCGAGAGGCCTATCGATTAAATAGAAGTTGCTTTATACATTACTTGGAGGAATCGGAGCAACAAATTGCCTTTGCAATGGTTTATATATCTGGAGAAAAGTTATCCTATGCGGTTATTCGTAAGGGGATGATAAAGGCCTTGAAAAAATTTAAGGATCATTTAAGTAAAAATAATAATGAACATCCAGTTACTGAGTAAGTTATGGGATTGTATCCGTATGACTCTTGTTTTTGTTTTAATCATTCCTATTAAAATATATCAATGGACTATATCGCCATTGTTGGGTGCTTCGTGTCGATATACGCCAACATGCTCAGCATATAGTATACAAGCTTTAAAAAAACATGGGCCGATAAAAGGAAGTTATCTGGCCATAAAAAGAATATTAAGTTGTAATCCTTGGGGAGGTCATGGGCATGATCCTGTGCCATAGTATACAAGGTATTATTTTAAAATCGTAACTGAAAATAATTATAAAAAGATTATTTTCGTGTGTTAAATTAGATAACTATGGAAACTACCAGACAAAAGAAGATATCGAGGTTGTTACAGCGTGAGTTAAGTGAAATATTTTTACGTGAAGCCAAACCATTAACCTTGGGCGCGATGGTGTCTGTTTCAAAAGTGAGGGTGTCTCCTGACTTGGGGTTAGCCAAAGCTTATATCAGTATTTTCCCTACCGATAAAAAGGATGATATTTATAAGGAAATAGACAAGGGCACCTCCGGAATACGAAGACACCTGGGTATGAGAGTGGGTAAACAATTGAGGGTGGTACCGAATTTGCAATTTTTTGTGGATGATTCGTTAGATTACATTGATAATATAGACCGTTTGTTAAAAGAATAGTGGCCATGCAGTACGATCCTATAAAAAAGAGCCTGGGCAAGGTTTTTAACCAAGCGCCCTTTTTGCGAATATTTTTTTACAAACTGTTAGATCTTCTCTTATTGCGCTCGTGGCATATACGTAAGGAAATAAGAAAGTGGTCGAAAAAGGTAGCCAGTGATATACGTGTGCTGGATGCTGGTTCTGGATTTGGTCAGTATGTGTATTATTTGTCCTCAAAAAATAAAGGATGGCATATTACAGGTGTTGATGTGAAAGAGGAGCAGGTAAAGGATTGTAATGAGTTTTTTAGCCGGATAAAGCGACAGGATCGTGTTCAATTTCAATATGGAGACCTGACAAAATTAAGTGTGGAGGGTGGATATGACCTGGTTGTTTCGGTGGATGTGATGGAGCACATTGAGGATGATGAAGGTGTGCTCAAAAATCTTTACCAGACCATGAACCCTGGTGGAATGATTATTATTTCAACGCCCAGCGATCAAGGTGGTTCTGATGCACATCACCACGAGGCAGAGCATGATGACGGGGTTACCGGATTTATTGATGAACATGTGCGTGACGGTTACAATCTGCAAGAAATCATTCAAAAACTAAAAAAAGCTGGGTTCAAGGATGTGGATGCGCGTTATTCTTATGGATGGCCGGGGAAAATTTCTTGGAAATTATCCATGAAGTACCCTATCGTAATGCTAAATGCAACCAAGGTGTTCTTTATTCTATTGCCTTTTTATTATCTTATTACTTTTCCTTTTTCTTTTGTGTTAAATATAATGGATGTGAGAGGAAATCATAAAAAAGGTACCGGATTGATTGTTAAAGCATTTAAATAGTACGACTTCTTTGGGCTTGTGAAACTTGTATTTCAAATAGCATTAAAATTTCTCTTTGGAAAAAAATCCAAGGGTATTATTAATCTGATCTCTACTATCTCAATTGTAGGGGTAGGGGTTGGGTCGCTTGCCCTATTGGCTGTTTTGTCGGTTTTTAATGGCTTACATGGCTTAATTGGTAGTTTCTATGGTTCGTTTGATCCCGATCTTAAAATAGAGGCGGTGGAGGGTAAGTTTTTCTCTGTGGATTCACTAGATATTCAACAAATAGCCAATATGGATGATGTACGGCAAGTTTCTCCTGCAGTAGAAGATAATGCTTTACTGAAATATAACGAACGTAGGGTGACTGGCATTGTATTAGGGGTGGATTCTAGCTATAGATTGGTGAGCCAAGTGGATTCTATTATGGTGGATGGTAAATTTAATATGAGAGATAAGCAAGGCTATGGTGGTGTAATTGGATATGAGTTGGCACACCAACTGGCCATTCGACCTACCTTTATGACGCCTTTGGTTATTTATGTTCCACAACGGAATAAAAAAATCAACCTCATGCGGCCGGATGATGCTTTTAATTCGCATTATGTTCATCCTAAGGGTATTTTTATGGTAAAACAAAAGGAATATGACGCTCAGTATTTAATGATCGATATTGAGTTGGCTCGAAAGCTTTTTCAGTTTAATGATTCTGAGGTTAGTTATCTGGCTGTGGCCTTAGAAGAAGGAGCATCGATCGATCAGGTACAAGGCAAAATTAAAGATATTTTAGGAAGTGGATTTACCGTTAAAAGTATTCATCAGCAGCACGCTAGCTTTTATAAGATGATGGGGGTTGAGAAGTTGATGTCGTTTTTGATACTCTGTTTTATACTTATCATTGCTACCTTTAATTTAATAGGTACCATGTCAATGCTTATCTTTGATAAGAGAGAAGGTATTCGAACTTTAAAAAGCATAGGGGCTGATAAGAGTATGGTGACAAGGGTGTTTTTGTTAGAAGGGTGGTTGATTTCGTTGATTGGTGTGGCTGCCGGTGTGACGCTGGGGGTAATCCTGATCTTGGCTCAGCAGCATCTGGGTATCATAAAATTTGCCGGAGGTGGTAATTTTGTGGTGGATGCTTACCCTGTTAAACTTATCTTCTCTGATATCATATTGTCTTTTATTACAGTTACATTTATTGGTTTTATGGCAACACTCTATCCGGTAAAAGTGATTGTGGCTAAATATTTTGATGAGGTTAATTGATCTCCGTGTATATTATGTGTTTCTTTTGCCGTATTTAGTCATCCTATATGCCCCACTCTTCTTTATTGGCTATTCTATGAGTGAGGTGCAATCAGCATATCTTTCTTTTATTGTGTCCAGACATTCGTGAACTTCTTGTGCTGTATTGGCTCTGAGCATCTTTATTTTTAAATCTCTGAAATCACGTAAGCCCTTGAAGGTAATGGCTAAGTGACGACGCATATGAAGTATACCTCTTCTTTCTCCCAGCCATTCTGTACTGTTGTTAAGATGTTCGCGAATCATCTCAACATGTTCAGGTATTGCTGGGGTATCTAGTAGTTGCCCATGATCCAGAAAATGGCGTATCTCTCTGAAAATCCAAGGTCTGCCAATGGAGGATCGACCAATCATTAATCCATCAACACCATATCTATCTAGGTATAGTCTTGCTTTTTGTGGACTGCTAAGGTCGCCGTTCCCAATGATAGGGATATGCATTCGCGGGTTGTTTTTCACATCCCCAATTAGTGACCAATCGGCTTCTCCATTATACATCTGAGCGCGTGTTCTGCCATGGATGGTGAGTGCTTTGATACCTGCGTCTTGCAGTCTCTCGGCAACTTCAACAATGATTTTTGAATCCTCGTCCCAGCCTAAACGCGTTTTAACGGTCACTGGCAGTTTGACAGCACGTACAATTTTTGCGGTCATCTCAATCATTTTGGGAATATCCCTGAGCATACCGGATCCAGCTCCTTTGGTGGCTATCTTTTTTACTGGACAGCCGAAGTTAATATCTATTAGTTCAGGACCTGCTTGTTCTGCTATCTTAGCTGCCTCTACCATGGCTTCAATATCTTTACCATATAGTTGAATGCCTACAGGGCGTTCCTGAACGAATATCTTAAGTTTACGTTGTGTTTTCTCGATGCTGCGCACCAGTGCATCTGCAGAAACAAATTCTGTATACATCAAATCAGCACCATATTTTTTGCATAACAAGCGAAATGAAGGATCTGTAACATCTTCCATTGGTGCCAATAATAAGGGTTCCTTTCTCAGTTCTAAATTTCCTATCTTCACTATTCTGCTATTAATTTTTCTAACAATGCCTTTGATTTATCACTGTCCCATTGTGCAGCACCCTTTTTATTTACAACCACTTCTCCTTTTTTAGAGATGATATAGGTGGCCGGAATGCTTTTGGAGTATAGTAACCTGGGAATTTCGTCCATATATGTGTGTGCCGGTATGTGATATCCTTTTTTTTCGAAAAAAGCCTGTATCGTACTGCTTTTTTCGTTGCTGATTAGCACAAATTCAACTTGATTGTGATATTGTTGGTAAAGTGCATCTATGGAGCCTAACTCTGCAACGCAAGGGGGACACCATGTGGCCCATAGATTTAAAAAAATGACCTTCCCTTTTAAGTCTGCAAAGTGCTGAGTTTGTCCCTGTAAATCGCGATAGCGCCAATCGTAGTCCTGTTGGCCTAATTGTGTCTTGTTTTTCGACTCCTTGGGAGAACTCATGGTATGGCGAATGACAAATGATTTGATGCTTGTTCGTGTTGTTGGATTGATCATGGCAATCAATAAAAGCAAAAATAAAAAGTCGAGGACGATACCTGCCTTACTTTTTCTGCTTTTGTATTTATTCCATTGCAATTGTATGAAATTCTTCATGAGTCTATATTGTTAGCGAACGTTCTTTGTGCCCAAATTGTTTATATACTGGATGATTGATGTCGGTTAAATTCTTCTGAATGTTAACCAAACAGGCCATTTTATGCTTTTGTAACTACGTCCGGTTGTGCTGGTAATGATCATTTGTATGGTTTTGTATTTCTCCAGATCTGCAATGCTGGAATAGAATTTTTGAGCATCAATGTTAAATTTATGTCCTGTTCCGGGAGTGAGTGTGATGGGAAAATAATTTTGGCCACCAATATTTTTAATAATAAACTCTCTTTTTTGATTTCCGTTAAAAAAAGCCAAAGTTGGATTGTTGAATGAAATGGATTCACGCGTGCGGTTAATGAGTAATACCTTTAAAACAAGATGACCTGTGGCTTTTTGTTTAGCATAGTCGACTTTAAAAATGACTACTTTGGGAAAAAGCTTCTCTAACCAGCCGTATCTTTGTGCTACAAAAAAGCCAAGAATCACGACAGCCATCAGTAGTATAGTGGTGAAATCAGTCTGGGGTTTCGGCGTGGGTTCGCCCTGTGATGTTTCTTGTGGAGTGTCTTTGTCGTCTGGTGAGATAGTGAGATCCTTTGTCTGTGACTCAATAGTGCGTTGGGGCGGAAGTGCTCCCCGACTGCAGATCTGGAGCATTAATACAGTCCCCAGTAATACATATATAACCACCCTGTTTTTCTTCACAAAGGCGGTAAAATCTTTTATTTGCTTGTTCATTGTTTTTTTGGCTCAATTTTTTGAGGGAATGGGAGTAGTCCTTTGTAATTAATATAAAATTCACCACCAGAAACAGGCTTGGCCATTTCTGCATCTGTTTGACCATTGGCGTTGGCAATGCCCACACTGGCATACCAACACGTGGCTTTGTGCTTCTTGCCAAGCTCTTGTACCTGGTTGATTACCTCAGGTAAGATAATGCCCATGTCGGGATAGTAGCCTGATTTGACTACCACCATATGGAATTGATCGTCTTTTTTTGCCAGAATTTGTGGGTTCACGTCTAGTTCTTTTCTCACGTTAAGAACTTCGTATCCTTTGTCCACCATGTCTTTATACACCACCTTAATTCCTAGAAAATGTAATTCTTCTAGGTTCATCACATCTGCCATTGCTTTGTTTTTTTTAGGACGCTAAAATGCAAAAATTAATGCACCTAGGCAAGGGATTAAATAGCCGTACTGGTCTGACCTTTTCATAAAAAATCTATTGTGAATATAAACTGCTTTGTCTTTATTCTTTTCTTGTTATATTTTTATTTCTATAATTTAAGAACTAATCAGATTGACTGATATGTGACGAAAGTATGCTGACTGATATTTTAATAAGTATCTTTTGCTGTTTGTGGGTTTAAAGGTTGTCAATGTCCTATCTCAAATAGAAAGGTGGTATTGGGATATTCAATGGCAAAGTTATTTTCAAGAACTGTTCTTATTTTGTTTAATTCGTGCATGAAATTTTCTGATAATTGTCCACCAAATTTATCTATTTGCAACGTAAATTTAAATTGGCGGTTCTTATGCTTTTGAACGTTGTTAGCGGTGTCATAAATTAAACGCTGAATATCGAACAATAGTCGTTCTTCATTCATATGACCTATCAGAAAAGCGATGCTGGGTTTTTTAGCTGTGTTCTCTTTTGTTTCAATGGCATTACAGGAACTCTCTTCGTAGTCAGGTGCTTCTGTGAGGTAAAAAATATTGTCCTCTAAGTTGCTGAATTCAAGTCCTCCAAGGGGTTGGAGATTTTCTTTATTGACTAATTGAAAATAGACCAATCCCTTATCGAAATATTTGCTATATCCTTTATAAAGAAAATAATGTATTTCCTGATCTTTTTGCTGGTTACTTACAAAGTCGGTTATTACAAAGGCTTCTGACTCATATTGTTTTAAGGTTGTTGTTACAAATTCATTGGTAAAAGCATCCATCTCTAAATCTACTTCATTGCCAAAATTGGAACGAAGAAGTAATTTGTTTTTGGTGTGCAGGTCGTTCATGTTTTCTTCCAGCAACAGAAGGTTTGCTTTTTTTACCATTTTCTTTAAAATAATGGCTGCTTCTAGATAAGTCATAGGATTTAATTCATTTGTGTTGTATGTGATTTCAAAAATATTAAAAAATAGCTGATGTGGGGGTGTTTTTGTTGGGGTAATAGCTTAAAAAAATATAAAAATAATATGGATGTGGTAAGAACTGTTTTAAAATTAGATTTTTGTTAGATTTGAATCCGAAATAAAATAGTAGCGCGTTTTGAAACATTATGCCATAGAGTGTCTAAATATGAAAGGTGTTTGGATGCAGAACTTGTTAAAGGGGAAAGCTGAAATAGAGTCCCTGAGGAATAAATCCGGATTGTTGTTTTCGACTATAACCTTGGATAAAATCATAGAGGAGGAGACCAGGCACGATAAGTATTTATTGTCAGATGGTTCAGGAAGGAGTATTCGGACTTATAGTAGTGGGGAGCAACGCAAAGCATTGCTCAAATATCAAATGGAGCAGAAACCAGATTTTTTGGTCCTGGATAATCCTTTCGACTGTCTGGATGTGGAGTCTGTGGATCAGTTAAAACAGGCGTTGACAGTCGCAGCGCAGTCTTTACCAATCATCCAGGTGTTTAAGCGACATAAAGATATTTTGCCTTTTGTGACGCATGTTTTGATGCTTGATCACGACCAATTGAGTGAGGTATGTGCCATTGATAAATATGTTTTGCAGTTTTCCTCTGGAAAAAAAGCCAGACTGAGAAATGGAATCCCGGCTGCGCCAAAGGCTTATAAAAATGTGCCCGATGTACTTGTTGAGCTAAGGGATGTGCAAGTTAGTTATGATGGTAGAATGATAGTGAATAAGATCAATTGGTGTGTGCGAAGAGGTGAGTTTTGGCATTTGAAGGGTCCCAACGGTTCTGGTAAGACTACTCTGTTAAGTATGATTTATGGTGATAATCCCAAGGCTTTTGGGCAGGAGCTTTACTTGTTTGGAGCCAAAAAAGGTAGTGGAGAGAGTGTATGGGAAATCAAGGAGAAGATGGGTTATTTTACCCCATCTCTGACAACTCTTTTTCCTGGTAATCATAGTGTTG
The DNA here is from genome assembly GCF_000517085.1 of Saccharicrinis fermentans DSM 9555 = JCM 21142. Lineage (NCBI taxonomy): Bacteria > Pseudomonadati > Bacteroidota > Bacteroidia > Marinilabiliales > Marinilabiliaceae > Saccharicrinis > Saccharicrinis fermentans. The sequence continues at coordinate 4,863,299 of NZ_KI912107.1, forward strand.
AACAGATGATTATATCGGGTCTGGTGGATAGTGTTGGTTTGTATTTAAAACCAAGCGACCAGCAAAGGCATATGGCGCGAGAGTGGTTGGAAGTATTGAACTTGACAGATAAGAAAGAAATGTCTTTTGGTAGTTTGTCGCAAGTTGATCAGCGTTTGGTGTTAATTGCGCGGGCCATGATAAAACATCCTCCCTTGCTTATTTTGGACGAACCTTCTACCGGCTTGGATGATTATAGTGCATCTCTGATGGTGGAGTTGATTAATATAATTGCTGCAGAAAGTGATAGTGCAATCATATATGTGTCGCACAGAAAAGAAGAAGGGTTGGATGCCCAATATACGTTTGAATTGAAGAAGGGAGATAGCGGTTCTGTCGGTGTGATGTATTAAAGTATTCGTTTTTAACACCGTTTAATATTTTTTTGTATCGCTTCACTTAAATATATACTACATTTGCAATGTAGATTTTTTTTCATAGATTTAGATTTGGTTAACAAAGCTGATTTTAAGGGTAAAAGGATAGATGTTTCCATCTATCCTTTTTTTTTGTGCCGTGCATGGTAAATAACTAGATGATGCAAGTTCATTATGGGGGTTTGTAGTAGCCAACGGATCACGCCAAAGGTTGGTGCTGTTAAAAAAAGTATTTATTTAGCTGTTAAATAGAAATAGCTAAAATAAATTGAGAAAGAAGAACTATCATCGGAGCTACTGGCTCTATTCTTACCAGAAGGGATATTAAGTTGTGGAGTTGTTAAGGTGGCGAGTTGAAGGGTATAAGGTTTAGAGTGTGAGCTTGGGGGTGTTTTTCAATCTATGGAGTATCTTCAATGAAAATATAGAGTGTGATAATTTTCCATAAGCATATTCGATAATTTCTAATCTTGAAAACAAATTCAAGTAAAACATAGAGTGTGACAACGTATCCATAACCATATTCAATAACTCTCAATGAATAATCCCCATTTAAACACACAGCAATCAGTAAGAAGTCTGCAGGGTTGGCCAGAACAATAGCCCCGTGGCCGGCGTCGGCGAGAATCTTGAGGGTGGCGAGTTGTTATAGTTGTTAAGTTGATGGAATTGGCGAGCTGGTAAAGATGTTAGCTTGTTAGCTTATTAGGTTGGTGAGCTGGTAAAGTCGTGTAGTTGTTGAGTTGTGTCTCTCAGGTATTGCAAGCTTTCTTTTTTAATAGAACTTCAAGTACAGCATAGAAGTTCTCAATTATAAAATCTATATTTAAGCTCTTTCATCCAAAGGATATCTTCTATTTATATACAAAATTATCAGTTAAAAGACCGTAGGGCAGGCCAGAACAATAGTCCCGGGGCCGGCGGTGGCGAGAGAGTTTCAAGGGCGCACTTGAGGTGGTTGTGCGCCGGACGGAATTGGAGCTCGATGCCGGGGAGGTAGTGATCTATTGTTCTAGACCTTTTTGGTTCTTTTTATGGCAATGATAAAAAGAACATATATAGAAATATTAAAAGCAAGCATGAAAATAGCAAATTTAAAACCATCAATTTTTCGTAACAGTAAACCATCATTCTACAATAAAAAATATATTAATCAACCCTCTGATTGTTGAGGGAGCTTAGCGACCGAGGCAATCAGAGGGTTGATTGCTGCTCGAAGATTGTTTTTCTGTTTTCCATTCTGTAACTTTTACCTTCGAGTTTTACAACTTCACATTTAAACAATAATCTATCTAACAAAGCAGTTGCCAAGACTTCATCATCGAGCATTTCTGCCCATTGCTGAGGGGATTTGTTTGTTGTGATTATTACAGACGTTTGTTCGTGCAGATGATTTATCAGGTTGAAAAATGCAACTGCTTCATGTTTCTTAATAGGAAAAAGCATTATATCGTCTATAGCCACTAAATGAGCCTTTAAAAGACGATTATAAGTGTTAAGCGCACCAGATATCATTTCTTTCATTTTTAACACCGTTATTAGTTCCTCCATTGTGATAAAGTAAGCTTTATGACCAGATTTTACAGCATCGTTAATCAGTCCTGCCGCCACATACGTTTTTCCTGTTCCTGAGGGGCCCATTAGTATCAGGTTATAATTTTGTTCCATCCATAATAATTCCCGTAATTGTTTCAGTTGAGGCACAGTCATACCATTTGCCATGTTAAAGTCATACTTGTCCAGGTTGTGATCTTTGGGTAATCGGGCTAATTTCATTCTCCTGTCAAGATCTGTTTTCTTTCTGTGCTGCACCTCTCTTTGCAAGAGCTGTAATGCAAATTCCTGATAAGATGGTTTATCTATCTGTGCCTGATGAAGCACTGCTTCTGGTTCGTTTTTCATCTTTGTTAGCCGTAAAATATCGGCATAGTTTTTAATTTGATCTAATAGCTTCATTTTCTAATTCATTATTGATTCATATTCATTGATATCACTTTTCTGAGGTTGCATATCAGCATTTTGTTGCTTATTCAGATTGCCGGTTTCTATACAAACATTGTGTTTTACATTCTTTAGAGCTTGCTCATTTTCAAAATAATTCAGAACTTCGGCGAAACGATTGGCATTTAGTATCTGATTTTCATAACAGTAAAGCAGGGCTAAGTTGATTATTTCCTGAGATGAACTTTCAATGTTCTTTTGTATAACTCGGAGATTATCATGAAAATACCGGGGTTTATCTTTCTCTATTGCTGCCAAATATTGTTCGGCTTGAGGAATATATCTTAAGCTTTCAAAAACCAGCTCATAGGTTTTTTGCAGAGTCTTTGACTTTTCCCTTGCATGGTCATTATTTTTAATAATCCGACCTGTATCTAAAGACAGCTCATGTGTGGCCAGCAACTGGTTATCAATCGTATAAAAGAAACGCTTCATTTCTTTTTCTTCCAGTAAAACATTGGCACCCCTGTCTTGATATGTACCCAAAGGCAAGCTGTAGTAATTACTTCGATAAAGTACCGTGTTATCTTTTCTCACAGGATATATCGGCAAGTTTAAAAATGGTTTTTCCGGTTTTCCACTATAAGTCAGCAGGTATTGCTTTTCTTTTTCCCACTCTTGCTTTGGAATACGCCTGGTTGTACCATGTATCTTCGCATTTCCAGTGCGATCAAGCCATTGTAAAACTTCTTTTTGCAACCTGTCAATATCTTGGAATACTCTTCCTTTCAGATAATTGTGTTTTACGTATTTTACTACATTTTCAACTTTTCCTTTGCTTTCAGGGTCAGCTTTTCTGCAAAATATTACCTCAAAGGGATGTGCATTTGTAAACTGCATAAATCCATCAGTAAGAAGAACATCGCCAAGATTTTCATCTTTTACAAAAACACGATCCTGATCGTAGATTATTCGACGGGGGATTCCCTCAAAATATTCGAATGCCAGTTCATGTGCATAATTTGCTGTCTCTGTAGTAAATGGTATTCGTTGACAGTAAACAAACTTTTGTCGGGAACGGGAAAGTACCATTGTAAAAAAGTAAATCTTAATTCTGCCACTTCCACTACTAAGCATTCGGTATGATCCAAAATCTACTTGTGCCTCTTCTCCATATTCTGTTTCGGGAAGCTTCTCGTATTGGCGTGGAAGTTTCTCTTTATGTTTGGGTATATTTTGTTCCTTTCTTACTGTTTGAACAAAATTATAGACTGTTTTACTACTTACATTCGGCAGATCAGAATAATGTTCTTTTAATCTATCTTCAATCTGAGCTGCTGATAAATAGGGGCCTCTCTCCAGTAATTCTTTGACAAAATTATAATACTCATTTAGTTTTTTTGGCATTCGCCGTGGAGTACTAATCCATGCTAGAAATTGTGCTTCGCTCATGGAAAGGTATTTACGTACAGTTCCCCTGTCGATACCTAACTCTAATTTGATTTGACTTTGGTTTAGTCCTTGTGATGATAATTCTTTAACTTTGTACCACATAAAAAATTTTTTGTTTTTATTCATAGCCTTCTTCGTTTCTGTTTTGCAACTTAAAGATGAAGGCTATTTTTGTCTTTACAAATGATGATTTTCAATTGCGAAAATTTGATGGTACAAAGTTTCTATTTACACCGAATAAAAAGAACATATCAATAAGCAGCAAGAGCAAGGAGTGTATTAAAAGAATCAATCTATCCTCTCTATACAGAAACAATATTTTCAATTTAATAAATGCATTCAAGTAAAACACAGAAGTTTTCAATTATAAAAACCATATTCAATAATTCTCAATGAATGAATAATCCCCATTTAAATACCCAATCTCCAACAAATCGACTGCAGGGTAGGCCAGAACAATAGCCGTGGCCGGCGGTGGCGAGAGAGTTTCAAGGGCGCACTTGAGGTGGTTGTGCGCCGGACGGAATTGGAGCTCGATGCCGGGGAGGTAGTGATCTATTGTTCTAGACCTTTTGGGTCCTTTTTATGGCAATGATAATAACGAAGTTATCATGAAGGCCTTTTAAAATATACCTTCCCGAGTAATTCGGCGAAGCCTGATCATGAGAGCCTTTTAAGATCTACCTTCCCGAGTAATTCGGCGAAGCCTGATCATGAGAACCTTTTAAGATCTACCTTCCCGAGTAAAAAGGACATTAACGGAAGTTTCAAAAGCAAAGAAAATCATCATACACGTTAGAAACATTGCTCTCAATTAGATAACGGAAGTACCAATGCTGCAGCAGAGTCTTTCAATACAAAAGTAAAGGATTTCAGATGGCAATTCAGCGGTGTTGTTGAAGTAAAGTTCTTCTTGTTCAGATTAACAAAAATATTTGCACGACAACTATAAGCAACATTTATACCCAACTTTTGGCACTGAGCCAGTAATGGTGTGATTGAGGAACCGCCTTGGTGCGGAATGGAGGGAGGTGTATCAGAGAGATACTTTATTTATCTCCCTGACCATCTACCCGATTGAACAACGCCCATTCATAGGAGCTTTTGTTATTCCCCTGTTAACCGTTTGTTTTCTTCACGAATTCTTTCTTTCTGTTTAGCATTTAAGCTATGTTTATAGTAGTGTTCCGGTCTGTAATAGGTGTTGTGGTTTTTCATATCCTGATCATTTACATCCAGGCTTAAATCGCAATCAAAACGCAATAATATGGCATGATTGTTTTCCCAACCTGTTGCTGCAGTGATGTGAGAAATACCCCAAGTAATTCCGCGACCATCTTTGGTGTTGGTAAAAGCATCAGGGATAAAAGGTCCTGCTGCAGTGGGCATTAGTTTGGTAATAGCCGCTATGTCAAAGTTCACGCCGTCAGGTGCATATTGAATGGTGAAATGTTCGTTTCCATCTTTGATGACCAATGCTGCCATCCCTTCTTTAAATGGAAACATGGACGTTTCGTGGCCTGAATTGATCACTGGATTTAAAGGGTGTTTTTTGAATGGCCCTAGTGGGTTGTCTGCTATGGCTAATCCAGTCATGCGAACCAAACGCGGATTCCCATCAAAATCTGATTTATAGTAAAGGTATATTTGATCGTTGTACACTATTGGGTTTGGGTCGTGAATGGAATATTGATCCCACTCCCCTTCGTTGCCATTGTCAACCACTACTTTGTTGTAGGCTGTCCATGGACCATCCGGTGAATCGGAGTAGGAGACTGCAACGGGACAATCGTCGCCGCGTAAGCCACTGGCTTGCATAAAACCCTGATAATATAAGTAGTATTTCCCTTTGAACTTTAAAATGTCACAAGTGGTTACTGAGCGCCAGCCTACCTGTGGTTTTGGTGGACGTGGAACGGCCACTCCCTGCTCATGCCAGTTAATGCCGTCCTTGCTGGTGGCGTACCATATTTCTGATAAGTCCCAGTCGGCCGAAGGAATTGTGTCATTGCATTTTTTTGCCCCCATAGGTTTGGTGGGTGTATGCCTATATGTATACCAAACATAGTATTGTCCATTTTCAAATATCACTTTGGATGGATCTCTTCGCGAAATGGTTCCATCATGGTTGTTGTAATCAAAACCTTTTAATTCTGTGTATTTAAATTGAGAGTACAATTCATTGTCTTCAGGTCGTGGCGCCATGTATCTGTCATAATTGCGTTCCATAGCCTTGCTTAATGGGCGATTGGGTTTTTCTTTGGGTAGGATGAAAGGAAAACCTTTGGTGGGAATGCTTGATTCCGCTGACTCCTTATGCCCTGTGGTGCATGATGTGATCCATACAAAAGCCATGAGGACCAATGAAATTTTTAATAATGTGATTCGTATCATTTTCTGTTTTATTTTTATTGTGCAAAATCTACAAAGTTGCCATGACGTTGCTTGCGTCTAGATGTAAATCGTTTGATACACTGGTAGTCGCCAGTGACATATTCATGGGTCAATCCCCAACGCATTACTTCTGTAGGATCTTTCTCGTTGTCAACAGTGCGGTTGAGTCCAATGGCATGGGGTGCACTGGGGATGGATGACATAATTTCGAAGTTGATGCCATCGGGTGACCATTGGATGGTGTTTTTTTCAGGACCATCGGTAGTGATTAAGGAGGCAATACCTCCATTGTATTTCCACACGCATATCTCGTGTCCACTATTACTGATTGGGTTATAAGATGATTTAATATATGGTCCCTTGGGGTTGTCGGCGATGGCTACACCATGTCTTATTTCTCGACCTCCGAAATACATTTCTTCGCCCATGCGTTCGCCTTTGTAATACAGGTAAAACTTTCCCTGAAATGGAATGATGCATGGATCGTGAACTTTATGACTGTCAAAGTCTCCTTTCTTAATTACCTCAAATCTGTTTTTTTTGCCGGGTAACCACTCTCCGTTATCGGCAGGGCTTAATATTGGTTCTTTGCTTTTTGTCCATGGCCCGTCAGGAGAGTCTGACCATGCCAGACCGACTTGATTTTTGGTTCTATGTGTGTAAGGCGACTTTATGGTTTGATAACATAGATAGTACATGCCTTCCCATTGCATGATTTCCACTGTAAATACGGAACGATCATCATATTGACCCTTTTTGCCACGGGGAATGGCAAGTCCTTCTTCTTTCCAAGTGATACCATCCAAGGAAGTTGCATACCATATGTCGCTTCTGTCCCATGGAAATACTTTGTCTTTTTCAATATCACCCTCAAAACCTTGTGTTGGTCCTGTACTTTTGGTATACCAAACGTAATAGCGATCATGGTGCTGAATGATGGCACTGGGATCTCGACGGACAACGCCTTCTTCGTATGCCAAGTCTCCCTTTAGTGGTTGTTCCGAAAAACGAATAAACCATTCATTACCGTAGGTTGGCCATTTAAGTGCTCTTTTGCTCGCTGCGCTTAAGTGTTTTTTATCGGTTATTCCATATCGTTCGATTAATGCATCTGAGACTTCTGTTTGATCGGGACTCTGATCATTTGCGTTTTGCTTACAGCAACTTTCCATGAGCAAAAATGCAATGCTTACCAAAAATAGATTTCTGAAAAGATTCATAGACATAAATGTATAACTTATTGTTAAGTGTTGTCAGTAAAAATATTTATTATCAATTGTGTGTTCAAATTTGATAAAATTGTTTTAATTTACGTCTTTTCCTTACTCAATCAAAACTAAACAATGCGAATAATCAAATGTACAATGACTAGATATCTTGGTTTATATTAAATTGTAAAAAATTATATATCATGTGATTGCAAAAATATTAATCTAACATTGTATTTTTGTGAATTACATTCAACTAGGCAAATAACGAATTTAATACCTATGGATAATAAGAAACGCATATGCAGCATGTTTGTGTTGATGGTTCTGTTTTTACTTCATTTCAGTGCGCTTTTATTTTCGCAAAGTATCGATCAGGTGCGAAAGAATTTCACAAGAGCGAGAGACATCAAATATTCGCAAATGGATAGCTCGCTTTTTTATTTTGAAAAGTCTAGACAGGATTTTCTGGTATTAGGGGATACTCTAATGGCTATAAAGTGTCTTTTGGAGAGTTCTGTAGTTAATACGACAAAGGCAGATTATTCAAAGTCTTATGACGGATATTGGGAGGCTTTAAGCTTGTCGGAAGGTGTTGGCTCAAAGGAGTTAGCAGCTTCGGCATGTGATGGTTTGGGAACTTTATATGGTTTGTTTTATAGACATGAGAAGGCCTTGGCTTACTATCGTAAATCTTTAGCTATTAGAAAAAAGTTGGTTGAACAGGGCGATATTGCCTTGACCGAACTCTTGGGTACTTATTATCTGATGGCCATCAATTTCCGTGAACAGCAAAAAATAAGTACTGCTCAACAATATTTAGATACTTGTTATCAGATTAGAAAAGCATATCCGAGTAAAACGGTTTATATCGATGCCGAACAGGGGTATTTGTATTATTATCAGAACAGGCTGCCAGAGGCAGAGCGGATACTAACTGAAGTTGAAAAATCATTTTTATCTGCTAATGAATCTTATTTGGTTATCTTATATTCTTTTATGGGCGATTTGTATAATAAGATGAATGACTTTGATAAGAGCTCATACTATTATTTACAATCATTAGAAGCGGCTAAGAAATACAGATCGCATCAAAATTATGTGCCCGAAGTTTATAAAAAGTTGGGCGATTTGTATATGTCTGTTCATAAGTCGCGACAAGCTTACTTCTATTTAACCAAGTCCTTTAATGCGAATGATAGTTTATTTGGTGCCAGGAGTGACAATAATCGTAGATTTATTGAGATAAAGGATCAGTTCAGGCGAGAGCAGGAAGAGCAGCAAAAGTTGTTAGAAAAGGCCAGACTTACTAAGTTAGAAAATGAAAAAAGGATATTGTTTCTTAGAAACTCGGTATTGACCATTGTGCTCATTTTTTTGGTTTTGATTTCCTTCTTTGCGCTTTTATATTTAAAGCACCGTCATAAAACAGCCGAGCAAATACTTAAATCAGAGCAGAAGGCCAAGGAGGAAAAGAATAAGGAGATTTTAGAAGTAAAGAATAAGGAGTTGACATCTTCGGCTTTACAACTGATTGAAAAAGATGAGCTTCTGATAGAAATTAAAAACAGATTGAATGCCGTAAAAAATAAGGACTTGAGGGATTTGATTGCAAAAATAAATGCCAATAGTAAGCATGACTGGAAGGAGTTTGATACGCGGTTTACAGCAGTCAACCAAGGTTTTTATAAATCATTGAGCGAACGTTTTCCTGATCTAACACAGCGTGATCATAAGCTTTGCGCTTTAATCAAGCTCAATTTCTCAAGCAAGGAGATGTCTCTTCTTTTAGGTATTTCAATTGAAAGTGTTCATACCTCGCGTTATCGATTGCGTCAGAAATTAAAGTTAGATAAGGGAGAAAACCTAACGGAGTTTATTGCTAAAGTATAAATAACAATGCACCTAGTGGCAATGATGTATCAATTGTACATGTAAAAGAAGGATTGGATCGTTGATGTAATTATTTGTGCTTGCTTCAAGTGATGACTATTGTGTATTTTAGACTGAAAATGAATGACGGATATTTGTTGTCTTATCCTATTGTTTTGTATAATAATATCATTTTATTGTTTAATTTTACTTTTACAAAGTAAGTTTTAAATGCAGACTCAAGATAACTCAGGCAAAATAATTAAAAGCATCCGACCCTCAAGGATTGTGTGGCCTATAATTATTGGTATAGGTTTTTCTGTGTATATGTTGTACCACGAGTACCAGCCCGGGAGTCTCAATGTTTTGCAACTCAGCTATAAAACAGCTTTTTGGATCGCAGTTTCTTTGATGCTTATGGTCATGCGTGATGTTTGCTATATGTATCGTATTAGATTATTGTCTAACCATAAGCTCACATGGCGAAAGGCTTTTTCTGTGATTATGCTATGGGAATTTACTTCTGCGATAACACCATCTGCCATTGGCGGAACCAGTGTTGCTATCTTTTTTCTCAGTAAAGAGGGAATACGAATAGGACGAAGCACTGCACTGGTGATGGTCACTTCTTTTTTGGATGAGTTGTTTTTTATTATTGCTTTTCCAGCTGTTTTGATATTCATTGGACGTACAGATATTTTTGGGTTTGGTATGGATGCGGCAGAGAACTTGCCTTGGTATAAAAATCAATTCATGATTTTTGCGTTGACAGGCTATGGCCTTAAGTTCTTGTATACTGTGGTTCTTACCTATGGCTTGTTTGTGAATCCTAGAGGTCTTAAATTTCTTTTGTTATGGATTTTTAAGCTGCCTATTATACGTAAATGGCGTCCGGATGCCAATGAATCAGGTTCTGACTTGATCAATACTTCCAATGAGTTTAAGCAATGGCCCCTGAAAAAATGGTTTAAAGCTTTTGCGGCCACTTCGGTTAGCTGGATTAGTAGATATTGGGTTGTTAATACAATAATAATTTCTTTTTTTGGGTTTTCTTTTATTGATTTCGATGGACATGCCTTGGTTTTTGGAAAACAGTTGGTAATGTGGATTATGATGATTATAAGTCCAACACCGGGAGGTAGTGGCTTTGCAGAATATGTATTTAAAGAATTTTTGGCTGGTATCGTACCTGTAGGTACAGGGGTGGCTATGGCATTTGTCTGGCGAGCAATAAGCTATTATCCCTATTTATTCATAGGGGGTGTCTTGGTTCCAAGATGGATACGTAAACACTTCATAAAACGATAGTTATATTTGACTAACATAAAATATTATTAGACCAAATAATCTTTATCAACCGTTCTTTCTGCGTAAATTGAAAAAAATAGTTAAGTATCTAAAAAAGACAAAGAAAATTTAAAAGTGAGATATTTCATAACGATAATTGTAGTGTTGTTTTTTATTGCTTGCGATGAGGTGAAGAATAAAAACAATGAGACTGCTTCAGAAGATAAGAAGGAGCTTACCATATATTGCGAAAATGCGATGGTGCCAGTGCTCATGGAACTTAAAGATAAGTTTGAGAAGGGAAGGACTTGCGTTATTAAACTTCATAATGATGGTTCTCAAAATTTGAGCAGCCTTATTCAATATACGCAGAAAGGTGATATATATCTACCTGCTTCAAGGGTCGGTTTTAGGAAGTTAAATAGTAGAAAATTTAATTATATTGTTGATTCGGTCTTTGTTGGATATAATTCATTGGTAGTTATGGCATTAAAAGGTAATCCAACCGGATATAATGGCGACATCAATACCCTTATCCTAAAAAAGCATGCCATCATTATCGCCAACCCAGAAAGTAGCTCATTGGGTTATGATACACGTGCCTATCTTAAAAAGAAGGGACTGTATGATGATGTATTAATTAATGTGGTGGCCTTGTCGACCGATAGTAGAGGTTTGGTAAAGAGCTTAAGAAACGATGAGGCTCAGTTAGTGCTCAATTGGGAGAGTGATATTTATGCGAATGGAAATCGTAATCATGTGGAAGTGTTTAATATCCCTGATTTTCAGCAAAATCCAGCTGAAATATATGCGGGTATCCTATCCACAAGTGAGCATCCCGAATTGGCGAAACAGTTTCTGGAATATGCAACGAGTGATGAGGCTGTGGCAATATTTAGAAAATATGGCTTTAATCGGAGGAAAACATTAATTTTTTAAATTTATACCCTGAACATTAAGATCTGAAAATATAACCCTGTGGTCAAAACTTCTAATACGCAAAAGAGACAATCATATATTGGAGAGCCAATTATAGCTAAGCTGTACTTGTTGCTCGCTATTTTTCTGCTTACCATCGCCGCTATTTTGGTTATTGAAAATTATTTCGATAAAACTTACATTGTCCGATATCAGGAGGTCATCCGTAATCAGGAACAAAAGAAAAAAGTTGAGAAGGTTCTGCAGAAGAATATTTTAAAATTAAATCTGCTCTTTAAAGATTTCTCTAGCATCGATCATCCCCAAAAGCTTACCAATACCCAAAATAGTATTACTAGTTTGGTGACTGAATGTTTAAATATTGTTGAAATACTGGATCGGGGAGGAACACTCAATGAAGTGAAACCTGTTAATTTGCAAGACCAAGAATTGGTGACCGAGGTGATTGTGCATAAAGTTGATGAATTTACAGGTACTATACCGGAGGTGCGTGAATTGGCACCTAAAGTCAATGATATAAATGTGCTGGCTGTGAAAATATCAGCCATAATTGCTTCTCATCTTGAGAATGAACAGCCGGATGATGAGTCGTATATGAAAAATATAGGATTTTTACTCAAACAGTCGGAGAGTCATTTTTCTCGTATTAATGAAATTGAAAATAAAATCTCGTATGATATTAACAAAAATGTGGTTACTCTCAGTAATGCCAGTATTAATATCATCAATAAATATAATAACTTTAAATATCTGAGTCTCTTTATTTTCACCCTGATAGCCGGTGTAATAACCTATTATTTGATCATTCAAATTAAAAATGTAATTATTAATAGGAAAAAGGCCGAAGAGAACAACGAAAAGTTATTGCAGGCTGTGGAGCAAAGTCCTATTTCTATTATGATAACAGATACCAAAGGGAATGTGGAGTATGTGAATCAGGGGTTTCAGGATATTACGGGATATGATAAGGAAGAAGTATTAAAAAATAACATTGATTTTTTCCATAATAATAACGTGGGTACCCCTCCTGCTTTTTGGCAAACCATTCAGGAGGGTAAAACATGGACCGGAGAAATTAATAATCGCAAAAAAAATGGGGAGGTTTATTGGGAAAAGGTTCTTGTTTCGCCGGTGCTCAGTAAAGCCAATACTATTTCTAGTTTTATTGCTATCAAGGAAGATATTACCGAAAAAAGGATGTTGACACATTCTCTGGAGGAGTCCATTGAATCGATGAAGACGATCATTGAGAATCTTCCTGTGGGAATCCTGATTGTGAATAGTAATAAAGAGATTATTCAAGCCAATGATACTGCGGCCAATATTATGGGGTATAAAAAGCAGGAGGATGTAATTGAAGCCATGCGGGGTATTGATTATGGAGAGGTCTTTATTACTCAAAAAGAAGAACATGTATCTGATCCTTCTACGCGGGTGGTGGTGTCCATGCTCGAAGAGCGATTGGAGGTAAAGCAAAATAACAGGTCGCGATCTATCCTTAAAAACATTATACCCATACGTCTTAATAATGAGAACGTTTACCTAGAAGCTTTTATGGATATCAGTGCCCAGAAAGAGGTTCAGAAGAAGGAGGCTGAATCCAATAAGGCCAAATCAGAATTTCTGGCTAATATGAGCCACGAAATACGTACGCCTATGAATGGCATTATCGGGGCTACTGAGTTATTGAGTAACACTGAGATGACGACAGAACAGGAAAATGTGGTTTCCATTATTAGTCGTTCCTGTGAGAATTTGTTGAATATCATTAACGATATTCTCGACTTCTCCAAGATAGAGGCAGGAAAGATGAAGATTGAACTTTATCCCTTTAATATTCGCTCAACGATCGATTATTTGATGGATCAGATGTCCTTTAAAACAAATGAGAAGGGGGTGGAACTGATCAGCAGCATAGAGCAAACGATTCCGAGTATATTGATTGGAGATGAGAGCCGCCTGATTCAGGTGTTGATTAATCTTTTGGGAAATTCAGTTAAGTTTACAGCTGATGGGGAAGTTGTGCTTAAGGTAGAAGTGAGTAAACAAATTGGTTCTCAAATATCTCTTCATTTTATGGTGGAGGATTCTGGCATTGGTATTCCTAAGGATAAGTTGGAGAAAATATTTGAATCGTTTACCCAGGCTGATGGCTCTACAACGCGTAAGTTTGGTGGAACTGGATTGGGTACCAGTATCTCAAAAATGCTGATAGAGTTGATGGGGGGTAAAATTTGGGTAGAAAGTCCTAATCCAAATTTTGCATGGAGCGCCGATAGTCCGGGTTCTGTATTTCACTTTATTGTGCCCTTGAAAATAGATAAGAATCAATCGCCCGAAGAGTTGCAAGGTAAAAGGTTTAAAAATATAAAAACCCTGGTGGTTGATAATCATAAAACCAATGTGCTGTTGTTAAAGAAAACGTTAAACAACTGGGGAATTGATTCCGAAAGTTGTTCTGATGAAAAATCAGCATTGGATATGGTTAAAAAAGAAAAGGATTTTAATTTGGTCATTATCGATTCCCACGTTTTTAGTAAGGTGGATGGGAATTTTATCCTTACTATTAAAAAGGAGATTAGTAAGGTTAAGATAATCCTCTTTACTTCCAGCCTTAAATGGAAAGAGAATTATAGCTTTGATGGAATCGATCAAATTATTCATAAACCCATTAAACATACCCAATTATATACCACTATTGACGCTATGTTTTTTGCCAATGTGGACAATGGAGAAAATAATCAGCATAATCAGGTATCTTTTGAAGAGAGGATTAAGAATAAAATTGTGCTACTGGTAGAAGATAATATGATTAATCAGCGTATCGCAGAAAAGATGTTGGATAAAATTGGACTGAAAACTGCCATCGCTAACAATGGTAAGGAAGCAGTGGAGATGATTACCAGTGGTGAATATAGCTTTGACCTGGTATTGATGGATGTACAGATGCCGGTTATGAATGGTTTGGATGCTACATCTGCATTACGTGAAAAAAATATTACGGTTCCAATTATTGCCATGACGGCCAATGCCATGAAAGGCGATAGAGAGGTGTGTATAGAGGCCGGTATGAACGATTATATAGGCAAGCCTGTTAAGTTGGATGATTTGGCAAAACTCATGGATAAATGGATTTGAGTTGGTCCTGTGTCTTTTATGGTGGGTCTTTATTTTTCAGATAAAGCCTTTGTACCCATATTATTGTATCTTTTTGTTAAAATAGCTTTGTGCTGTGTGCAAAGTTGCTATCTATCATGGGTTAATTCATTTTATTGTTATAGCTTTATATCTTCAAAATATATATTAGTTCATTATTTAATCATATTTCCATGAGCAAAATCGACTGGACAAACTTATCGTTTAGTTATATCAAGACGGACTATAACGTGCGTAGCTATTTTAAAGACGGCCAATGGAGTGATTTAGAGGAAAGTACCTCTGAACAATTATCCATGCATATGGCTGCTACATGTCTTCATTACGGCCAGCAAGCTTTTGAAGGGCTGAAGGCATTTAAAGGAAAAGACGGCAAAGTCCGTATTTTTCGAATGGATGAAAATGCAAAACGTATGCAGCACTCGGCAGATGGTATTTTAATGCAACCAGTGCCTGCTGAATTATTTAAGAAAGCAGTCATGCGTGTCGTCGAGCTTAATATGGATTATGTGCCGCCTTACGAATCGGGTGCTACTTTATATATTCGTCCTTTATTGATTGGATCAGGCCCTAAAGTTGGTGTGTCTCCCGCTGAAGAATATACCTTTGTTGTCTTTGTTACACCTGTGGGCGCTTATTTTAAAGAAGGATTTAAGCCTACTAAACAAATGATTAGCCGCAAATTTGATAGAGCGGCTCCGCAAGGAACTGGAAACTTGAAAGTGGGTGGGAATTATGCTGCTAGTATGCGTGCAGGAAAAGTGGCTCATGAGGGTGGCTATTCCTCGGTCTTGTACTTGGATAGTAGAGAGAAAAAGTATATTGATGAAGCCGGGCCTGCAAATTTCTTTGCAATTAAAGGAAATACCTATGTTACTCCTTTGTCGAATTCTATTTTGCCTAGTATTACAAATATGAGTTTGATTCAGTTGGCAAAAGATATGGGCTTGAATGTAGAAAGAAGAAAGGTGGAAATGGCTGAACTTTCTGAGTTCGATGAGGTAGGTGCCTGTGGTACTGCAGCAGTTATCAGTCCTATAGGACAAATTGATGACATAGACGAAAATGTATCGTATAAATTTGGAGATCCGTCGGAGGCAGGACCAATTTGTACCAAATTGTATCATAAATTAAGGGGAATCCAATATGGTGACGAACCTGATAAATATGGTTGGGTCACGATTGTAGAGTAAAATGATTGAGAAATGTTATTATAGATGAATGCCGGTAGATAAATGCTTCCGGCATTTTTTATGCCCTAAGCTAATTTATGAATAGCTCTGGCCAGAAAAGGGTAATGAAATGGGGAGTAAGGTACTAGCTGGCTCTTCTTTCTTCTACGATCATAAGCGCCTCTTCTCGAATGATGGTGGGTAATTTAATGTTGCGTAGTTGTATGCTTTTAATCCAATTGGCCACTTCTCGTTCTTTCAAAGTGTAGAGTATGTCGCGAAACTCTTCTATTTCTGCATCATTATACTGATCGGCATCCTTTCCTTTAAAACGATCTAACTCTTCGTCGTCGTAGTATTCAATATTGTCGCTGGAGTTAAGTAAACTGTCTGCTTCACAAACTTCATGCGCACCACAACAATCATCAGGAACTTCTCTGGTTTCTTCAACTATTTCGTCAGGTTTACTCCTTGAGGCAAACCACGCAAAAATCAACGCCACAATAATAAGTAATACAATATAAATCATAGTGCAAAATTATAAAAAAGATTGAAGCTGATAGCAACAAAATTTGTTAAATGAACGTTTAAATTTATAATGTATAGTTATGGATTTTCTTTTTTTATGAAACGTTTTGTGGTATTGCTCATTTTGATGACTAGTGCTGGATGTCTTTTGGGTCAGGAGAGGGGAAAGGCTTCTTATTATGCCAATAAGTTTGAGGGGCGAAAAACCGCAAGTGGTGAACTGTATCAACATCATTTGAAAACAGGAGCACATAAAACCTTACCCTTTGGAACCTTGGTTAAGGTAACGAATGTTGAGAATAATAAGACTGTGATTGTTAAAATTAATGACCGAGGTCCTTTTGTAAAAGGTCGTATTATTGATTTGTCGCAGAGTGCAGCAAAGCAAATAGGTGGATTGTTGGAGGGTGTATTTGATGTAAAATTGGAGCTTGTTCAGTCAACGGAATAAATCTGTTTGCTATATGGAAGACATCGTCACTTTATATGGCTTTTTTGAAAGATTGTTTCTCCTACGTTAAACCCAGAAAATGAATTAGTAAATCTATTGCGCCTTAAAATGTCGGGGAGATGCAGGAAGGACAACAGTTTTCTCCGGAAGATACCTAGAGACTTCCGGAGATACTGCTTGTAAATAAATTTACACCTTTTATTTGTATTAAAATATAAAGATGCTGTCAACTAATGCTAGCATTGCTGAGTAAATGTTATTTCGCTTCAACACCACCTTGTAGTACATAAGTTGGATAAACTACTACTCAAAAACGCTGTTGTCAATTCCCTGGTTAATTTCGATGGAATTTACTGTGATGTCAATTTGTTGGGGACCCATGCTTTGTGTCATAGACATAGGGAATTGAACCCCTTCCACTTCTTTGTAGTTGGAATAGGTGGTGGTTGAATTACCCATTGGGGAGCTTGATATTTCTTTTACTTTAAGACCACTGGCTACGTCGAAATACAGGATAGTGGTCTTTCCGGAAGGTGTGGTAGTGCTTATTTTGTACGCATCCTGACCGTCTATTTTATCTTTTCCGCTTAGTTCCAGTTGAAAACCCAATTCTTTGTATTTTAACTCGGGAAATAAGATAGCTTCATATTTCATTTCCTCTAACATAGCTCCTTCAAGTTTTTGTTCTTGCCCTTGCATTACTGCCATTCCTTCTTGCCCATTATAAACTTGTTTGCTGAGTACATTTTCGCCCATTAATGTTTCTATTTTTACCTTATTGGGTGCTTTCTGAAAAGTATTTAAGCTTAACTCCATGCCTTGAATCTTTAGGGATGCTTTCATGACCATATCGTTGATCTCTTTTACTTTTTTTGTTCCACCAATAGCGGCCACATAGTCTGCGATCACTTTTTCTGCACTGAGTCCTGCTGGAATTCCTGTACGTATGACTTTTTTTGCGTAGAAATCATATTCAGTTACTTTTTTGCCTTGTGCTATTTTCTTCATCAGGGGTTCAATGACAGAAACATCGCCTATGGCCAAGTACAGTGCATTGTCTGGTTTAATGTATTGATGAGCAGCCTCTTTTACGTCATTAATTGTTATGGCTTCCAGGCGTTCTGGATAGGTCTCGTAATAATCTTCAGGTAACTGGTATTTGTCTATATTAACAGCGAAACGTGCCAGGGTGGCAGGGTCTTCTAAAGCCCTACCGAAACTACCGGCCATGGCATTTTTTACCAGTTGAAGGTCTTCTTCATTCACTTTTTCAGCCACTATTTTTTCCATTTCCTTATGTATTTCTACAAATGCACTGTCGGTGATTGTTCCTCTTACATTGGAAAAGGCTTTGAAGGTCCCCATATGTTCATCGGGTTCAATACTGGAGTATGCACCATAGGTCCAAGCTTTGTCTTCGCGTAAATTTTTAAGTAGACGGGCGCTAAATCCACCACCTCCTAATACCTTATTCATCACCGTGGCTTTTAAAGCATCGGGTGTTCCCGGTTTTAGGTCGATAGGGTAAGAAACAGTAATATATGATTGTGAAGATCCATCTTTGTGTCCCATGGCATAGATGGGTTCATCGAAACCTTTGGGTTGAATGAATTTTTCGCTAGGTACTTCTTTTCTTTCCCATTGAGAAAAATTCTTTTTGGCGATTTTTTTTGCTTCCTTGGCCGACATGTCACCTACAATCACCAGGTAAGATACGTTGGGTCTGAAATAGGTGTTGTAAAAGTTTTTGCAATCGGCAATGGTGATGTTTTGAATGGTAGCTTCACTCATGATTTCTCCGTAAGGGCTCTCTTTTCCAAACATGAGCGCTGATGCTATATTGTTTGAAATAGCTTGTGGGTCGTCTTTTTGACTTTTTATTCCTGTTAGTGTTTGTTTTACCATCTTGTCCAGTTCGTCTTGCGGAAAAATGGGGTTGTAAAGAATGTCAGTCATTAAATCCAAAAGTTCATCAGAATGCTTTTTTAAAGCACTGGCTCTGATTCCTCTGTTGCTGGTGGAAAGGGATGCCCCTATAAAATCAATTTCTTCATCAATGGCGTCTTTAGATCGGGAGGTGGTGCCTGCTCTTAATAAATCGCCGGCAAAACTTGTGTAACCTGCTTTGTCACCTTCATAAATAGGATCCAAATCAAGTATGAGGGAGAAAGAGACAGTGGGAAGTTTGTGGTTTTCAACTACAATAACTTTGAGTCCGTTTTTTAATTCAAACTTGGTGAATTTGCCTAGTTCTAGTTGGGTTGCAGGACCTGCTTGGGGGGCTTTTGATCTATCTAGTTGAGCATTGCTTATCGAAAAAGATAGTGCTAAAAGTATTAGTATGGATAATTTCTTCATTTTTATTTTAACTTAAATTGTTGCGCAATAAATTAGTTGGCTTGTTCTGTTTGGGGAAGGTAATATATAACCACACGGTTGTTTTCGTTTAAATAGGTGTTGGCTACTCGCTGAATATCTTCTCTTGTAACGGCCATATACTTATCTAGCTCCTGGTTAATGAGGTTTGTGTTCTTGAAATAAGTGTAATTGGTGGCTAAGTTCTCTCCTATGGAAGCTAGCCTTCTGTTGCTATTTATTACCATATTTTCAATTTGGTTTTTGAGTTTTTCAAACTCTCGTTCCGAAATTAAAGTATTTTGAACCTTGGCTATTTCTTCGATCATCGCGTCTTCGAGATCTTTGTTTTCAACGCCAGAGTTAGGTAGTGCAAAAGCCAGTGTCATCCCCGGATCTTCCAGACTCATGGAGAAAGAGCCTACTTCAAGTGCTTTTTGTTGCTTGTCGACGAGTGACTTGTACAACCTGGAGCTTTGGCCTTTTGAGAGGAGGTTGTTTAGCATGTCAACAGCGTAATAGTCGTTGGTACCTATGGCTGGTATGTGATAAGCATGGAGTATTAGCGGAAGTTGTACGGCTCCGTATACAGTGTCTCTAATCTCTGCTGTTTGCTGAGGTTCTGTTATGTGAGGCCTGTATATTTCCTTTTCACCTTTAGGAATTTCAGAAAAATATTTATTAACCAATTGTTTTGCATTGGATTTGTTGATGTCACCTGCGATTACTAAACATGCATTATTGGGTACGTAATAGGTGTCGTAAAAATCTACAAAATCTTGATCACGAGCGCTCATGATGTGATCGGGATCTCCTATTACAGTCCACCGATAGGGGTGTTCTTTATAAGCGTTTTTAAAGGTTATCTCTAGTATGTTTCCGTATGGTTGATTGTCAACCGTTTGTTTTTTTTCTTCAATGACCACTCTTTTTTGAGTAGCAATACCTATGGAATCTACCTTCGCATGTAACATTCTCTCTGATTCTAACCACAGTCCTAACTCTAATTGGTTGGAAGGGAGAATCTCATAATAATAGGTGCGGTCGTTGGATGTGTTGGCATTTAAAGTGCCGCCTGCTTTTTCTACATAATTGGAGTATTCATGGCGAGCTATGTTTTTTGTGCCTTCGAACATTAGGTGCTCGAAAAAATGGGCAAATCCGGTTAGGTTGGGGTTTTCGTTTTTTGAACCCACATGATACATTACCGAGATGTTAACAATAGGGGTCGTGTTGTCCTGATGTAATATAACATGCAGGCCATTGTCCAGGTCGAACTCCTCGTATTCTATTTTATTGGATTGAGCAGTAATGCTTATGCATGCACAAAGACATGCCAGAGTTAGTGTCTGTTTGATTTTTAACATTTACTTTAATTTTTATTTATGACATAAGTTTTATAACCTGAAGATTTTGACAAGGATAGTGCCTTTTTGTTTAATAGTCTGTTTAATAGGTGCATGTGGGGTTGTGGTGCTGTAAAGAGTGTTCGGTTTGGTACAATTTTTATTTGAAATATGCCCGATATCGGACATGTGTGCATTTGAGATTCAGCAGTGAATTTTTCAGGTTATTCGTTGATTTTCACGATTTATTTGGAAAGATTATTGCTAAAGCCTTGTTCTATTGCTTTTGTTTTTTTGTTAATATTGCATTTTGAATAGTGTTAATACGATATTTGATGAAGATATTTACATATGTATTTTTGCTGCTTTTTATGTTTTTGACATATGCTTGTGGTGATGATAGTAGCGACTTCTGTTTGTCGAACCAACAGTCGGTACAGGTAGGATTTTACTCTTCGTACCAGTCATCTGATACCGATTCTTCAGTGAGTAATGTGCTTATTTATAGTACTGGAGTGGATAGTATTCTCTATGACGAGGCGACGGTGAGTGATGTTTATTTGCCTTTGAGTATGGAAAATGATAGTTCGCAATTTATTATCGAAATAAATGATTTAAAAGATACTATTTCATTTGTTCATCAGAAAGAATTAAATTTTGTATCTGGGGAGTGTGGTTTTATCTTTTCTTTCTATTTGGATACGGTGATGTACTCAGACGTTTCTTTTATAGATTCTGTGGCCATTGATTATGATGAGGTTGTGTATAATGAAAATCTGGAGAATGTTAAGATATACCTGTACTAGCTTATTGTTTTTGGCGCTTTTGAGTCCTGTGTTTGCGCAGGATTATACGCAATCTCAGAGTGAGCGTGAACAACAGAATATAGAGGATCAGGAAGGGACACCTCGTGCAAAGAAGGAAAAGATTCCTTATCCGGATAAGAAAAGAGGAACAGAACTGGGAATTGATATTTCAAGGTTCTTGCTACCCGTGTTCGATGAAGATAGATTTGCATTGGAGGCTCATATTAGAACAAATATTGGGAAGCGAACCTTTTTTGCGGGCGCTTTAGGTTCTGAAACCGTTTCTTTTGATGATAAGTCTTATACCTATGAGTCCACCGGTTTCTTTGCTAGAGCAGGTATCGACTACGATATTTTTGTGGTGGAAGATGCGGGTAATAATGATAATATTTTGATTGGACTGAGGTATGGGTATGCACTACAGGAACATGAATCCGGTTCAATTACTATTGAGGATGGCTATTGGGGTGATTATCACTCTTCGGTATCGCCTTATACCTTCAGTACACATTGGGTTGAGGCTATATTTGGGTTGCGAAGCGAGGTGCTAAATAATTTTTATATGAGTTGGATGATTCATTTAAAGTTGAAGATAAGTTCTGGTAATAGTGAATTATTGGAACCTTATGCTGTGCCTGGTTATGGTAACGGTTCTAATGCTTTTAATCTGGGTTTTTCTTATGTGGTTGGTTATCAGATTCCATGGGGTAATAAGAAGGCAAAATAATTGGGTCTATAGAATTGTTGAATGGTAAAAATAAGAGAAGCTATCCGAACCAACGAATAGCCTCTCTACTATTAGTGTTTATTTACAATTAAATGCCAAAGGCTGCTTTAATTTTATCTAAATAATCTAGCTTCTCCCATGTGAAGAATTCAACTTCTTTTTCTACGTCCGAACCATTTTCTTTTATGGTTACAGTTTGGGTGTATGGCTTCCGTCCAACGTGACCGTAGGCAGCTGTCGGTTCAAAAATAGGATTTTTGAGGCCAAAACGTTTTACGATGGCTGCAGGGCGCATGTCGAAAATTGTATTTATTTTTTCTGCAATCTCACCATCTGTTAAATCAACATTTGAAGTTCCATAAGTGTTAATGAAAAGTCCCACAGGCTCTGCAACGCCAATGGCATATGCTACTTGAACCAATACCTCGTTGGAAATCCCAGCAGCCACCATGTTTTTAGCAACATGGCGTGCAGCATAGGCCGCCGAACGGTCTACCTTAGAGCTGTCTTTACCGGAAAAAGCTCCTCCACCATGAGCGCCCTTACCTCCATATGTATCAACAATGATTTTCCGACCAGTTAAACCGGTATCTCCATGTGGCCCTCCAATGACAAATTTACCTGTCGGGTTCACATGTAATATGAAATGGTCATCGATGAACTTCTGTTCGTTCGTACTTAGTTTTTCTTTTACCCGTGGAATAAGTATGTCTTTTACATCTTGCTTGATCTTTGCAAGCATCGCTGTTTCTTCATCGAAATCGTCGTGTTGTGTAGATAGAACGATGGTATGTACTCGAACCGGTTTATTGTCGTCGTCATACTCCATGGTTACTTGCGATTTAGAATCCGGACGTAAGTAAGTCATTTCTTTTCCTTCTCTTCGAATGGCAGATAACTCTATGAGCAATTCGTGGGAGAGCTGTAGTGGAAAAGGCATCAATTCTTCGGTTTCCTTACAAGCATAACCAAACATCATACCCTGATCGCCAGCTCCCTGGTTTTCTTCTTCTTCTCGTTCTACACCTCTGTTAATATCTTCGCTTTGTTCATGGATGGTAGATATTACCCCGCAAGAACCAGAATCAAACATATACTCTGATTTTGTGTATCCGATGCGTTCAATAACTTTACGTGCTATATTTTGAACGGGCACATAACCATTGGTTTTGACTTCGCCACTTAAAACAACTAAACCTGTTGTAACCAATGTTTCTGCAGCAACCTTTGATTGTGGGTCTTGACGTAGAAACTCATCTAGTAAAGCGTCTGAAATTTGATCCGCTATTTTATCAGGGTGCCCTTC
This sequence comes from Saccharicrinis fermentans DSM 9555 = JCM 21142, assembly GCF_000517085.1. NCBI lineage: Bacteria > Pseudomonadati > Bacteroidota > Bacteroidia > Marinilabiliales > Marinilabiliaceae > Saccharicrinis > Saccharicrinis fermentans. The sequence goes on from NZ_KI912107.1 coordinate 4,886,655, forward strand.
TGAAACGGATTCTGATGTAAATAAATACCCCATAACATTTATCATTTAGTTTATATAAAAATGTTTGGATAGCTAAAATGGAAGGGGATAATGCGTTTTAGCACTTTTTTAGAGTGGTTGCAATCAGTCAAATCCATCCACTATCCATAAATTGACCACACAAAGGTAAAGAAGATTCTATTTATTATGCAATATATTTTAGGTGTTTTTTGATTGGGGTATAAAAAGCCTTGTTTCTTAAAGCTTTAGCGATTTGTATGAGCTTGTGTGTTAGCGTAGTGTAAAATTATTTTATTTTTTTTCGAAAAATATTTGGAGTAAAAACAATTTGATATATCTTTGCATCCGCATTTGAGAAACAAAGAAACGTTCAAGTGTTATAATGCTCCGTTCGTCTAGGGGTTAGGACGCCAGGTTTTCATCCTGGTAACAGGGGTTCGATTCCCCTACGGAGTACGTAATAAGAAGATTCGATAATTTTAGGGTTATATAAAATGGCAAATCATAAATCGGCGTTAAAAAGAATTCGTCAAGCAGAGAAGAAAAGAGTACACAACAAGTATTACGCTAAAACAGCCCGTAACGCTGTGAAAAAGCTTCGTAGTACAAGTGAAAAAGAAGCCGCTTCGGAAATGTTTCCTAAAGTAGCTGCGATGCTTGATAAATTAGCCAAAAGAAACATTATTCATAAGAATAAGGCGTCTAACTTAAAATCTAAGTTAGCCAAGCATATTAACAAGCTTTAATATAAGCTTAGTCTGCTCCGTTCGTCTAGGGGTTAGGACGCCAGGTTTTCATCCTGGTAACAGGGGTTCGATTCCCCTACGGAGTACACAAAGAGACCTTCATGAGTTTTCATGGAGGTTTTTTTGTTGCCACTGGTTGATCGGTATGGAGATATTTATTATCTTTTTGCGAAACTGATTTTGACAGGGTAAATCGTTTCATGTTGTAATGGTTCGGTTTTGTAATCGTTTGTTGATTTCAGTCGATTGTGTTATTTAGAAACCAAGACCATGGCTTGCCAGAAACTGAGTATCAAAAATTGGGCGGTTGAAGACAGGCCCAGAGAAAAATTACTTACCAAAGGAATTTCCAGCTTATCCAATGCTGAGTTAATTGCTATTTTAATAGGTTCGGGAAATAAGAACGAATCAGCTGTGGACCTTTCCAAACGCATATTGAATGATGTCAGTAATAACTTAAATGAATTGGGTAAACTTACTATCGACAAACTTAAACGTGATTATAGTGGTATTGGTGAGGCAAAAGCTATCTCCATCGTAGCGGCGATGGAGTTAGGTAGACGCAGAAAGCTTAGTGAAGCAGTGGAGAAGCCAAGAATATCGGGAAGCCGAGATGTGTATGACCTGATGCATCCCTTGCTGGCCGATCTGCCTCATGAAGAGTTTTGGGTTGTATTACTCAATAGAGCCAATAAAGTCATCTCGACACAAAAGATTAGTCAAGGCGGAATTGCTGGAACGGTCATTGATTGTAAGCTGATTATGAAAGCCGCCGTTGATCAATTGGCCTCAGCTATAATACTGTGCCATAATCATCCTTCCGGAAACCTTAGACCCAGTCATCATGATAAAATTAATACCCAAAAGTTGGTTGAAGCTGGCAAAGTGATGGATGTGCCAATTCTTGATCATCTTATAGTTGCTGATCATGGCTTCTTTAGTTTTGCGGATGAGGGCGAATTGTAAATCTTTAACTCATCTTTTTTGCTATATTTGTAGTACACCATATTCTTTTAGATTCATGAAGGTTTTCTTTTCTGTTGTCATTCCGCTTTATAATAAAGAACGTAATGTGGCAGATACGATTAATAGTGTTCTTGAGCAGTCATATACTCATTTTGAACTTATTGTTGTAAATGATGGTTCTACCGATCGAGGAGTCGATATTGTTAAAGCTTTTCAGGATCGCAGAATTAGACTTTTCGAAACAGAAAACCACGGTGTTTCTTCTGCCCGAAATTATGGTGTCGAAAAAGCAAATGGCGAGTATATTGTTTTTATTGATGCCGATGATTTATGGTATTCTTCCCATTTGTCAGATTTGGAATTCTTGATCTCTAAGTTTCCTGAAGGGAAGTGGTTTGCTACGGCTTACGAAATGTTACATAATGATCGGTTGACTCTGCCTATGAGAAGCCCCATTATGCAAAGGAGCCATTCTTGGTATGGACGAATAAATGATTTTTTTAAATATTCGATGGAGGATTGTTTGGTATGGACTTCAGCTGTATGTATGAGGAAAGATTTTTTTCTGCAGTTGGGTGGTTTTAATGTATTATATGATACGGGTCAAGATGTTGATTTGTGGATTAGAGCTGCTTTAAGTGCTGAAATATATTTCACAAATAAGATTTCAGCCTGCTATATGCTTACCGCTTCAAATAGATTAAGTCTCTGGCCTACAAAACAAAAACGCCATATGGATGTGGATGCCTTTCTAGCAGAGGAAGAAGATAATATTTCCTTTAAGAGGTACATGAATCTTATTCGTTTTTATTACTCTATCAAGTTCAAGATAGCTGGAGATATGTCTACGTATTTAAGACTTAAAGCGGCGATTGATACGAAACAGTTAACGTTCTTTCAAAAAATCCTTCTCAATATCGATGGTTCTATACTCAAGTTAATGAAATGGATAAAGAAAAAATGGGAGTGTTTGGGTATTAGAATTAGGGTTCCTAAAAAGTATGTAAAGTAGAGTGGTTCTTTGTCTCGTAGCAGAGAAGGTTCGTTTTGTTCCGATTTCAAAGTTCTAATGATACGATTGAAGTAGTTTATTTTTAGGTTCTGTATGGGGACATCTTGATCGAAAGGTGATTAAAATATTACTTGATATGTTCTTTTTTACCATGGTATTTGAATGCTAAGTATATTATAATGAGATATGTAATATTAGATATTAGGTAGCATAAGGTAGTGCTGTTAATACCATATTTGGGGATGAGTGCTAATGCTATACTAGGGCGGAATAATGCCATAAATAGTTCGCATAGTATGTAGTATTTTATATTTTCTTTCATCACTAATACTGTAGCAAAAAGCCACGAGATGACCTTTAGTACGTCTCCGATGCATTGAAAAAGAAATAAGTTGTGCATTTCATAAAATTCGGCTGAAAATAAGAGTGGAATAATTAGTTTTCTGGCTAAAAATATGCTTGTACTTCCCACGAGAACGATGGGCATAATTATTTTAATGGTATCATAAACTTCTTTTTTTATTTTTGAAAAACTTACTAGTTCCGTAATCCTGGGTTGATAATATAAACTTAGACTAGAAAATATAATGGAGGTATATGTAAGTGAAATTCGATTGATGCCATCCCACCACCCAGCTTGGGTGATCGAACAATGTTGGATAATGGTATCACGGATGATAATCTGAATAACGGGGCTTATGGTGATTGGAATGAATAGCATTAAGCTAAAACCAAAAAATCTTTTAGCAATCGGTTTAAAAAATATAAATGAGCTCCATGTTGGCTTAAGTAATTTTATAAAAAACACTCCCGAGAACAGGAAGCTCAATAGAAATGCCCAAATGGCGCCTTTTATCCCCCATGCTACGGTAAAGGGAAAGAGTATGGCGACTGACGATATAACGATGAAAATGTTATATTTTATAAATGTATTGTAATTCTTTTTCCCTTTTAGTATGGCTAAGGATAAATTTGTCAAAGCTTGAAAGAATAGGAAGAAGCCTGCTATTCTAAAGGTGGTAGTGTAGTCCTGAGAATGCATTAAACTCTGGCTTAGATGGGGAGCTAAAACGAAGATGCATAGTGAGGTGATAAACGAAAATACGATAGTAATGGTGGTAGAAGTAGTAATCGTATATCGAATTCGTTTAGGAGAATAGGAGTAAGCAGCTAACATTTTTGTTGTTCCTCCTGTAATGCCAGCGCCGGAAATATTTGATGCTATTTGTACAAAGTTCATGAATTGGCTCAAAAGCGCCATGCCAGTGGGTCCTAGCCAGATGGATGTGATCTTAATTTTAAGTATTCCTATTATAAATTGAATCACTACCTGGATGGAGTTACGAGCAGAAATACGTAGTAGTTTACTGTCTTTAATTTTGCTGAAATGTCTATAGAAACGAAAGTCCAATTTTAATTTTTTAAATATTGTTCATAAGCGTAATTACATCTTTGATTTCCAGAAGTCAATATATTCTTGTGCTATTTTAATGGTATCATGGTGTTTTATGGCAAAATTACGACTTGCGATTGCCTGTTCTCTGAGTTTTGATTTATTTGCAATAAGTTTCTCAAATGAGTTTAGCATGTCATTATCTGATACATTAAGATTAATGATGGGTCGGTTTTTGTTTTCGCCGATGAGTTGATACATTTCTTCATCTGCTCCACTGCCTGTTATTAATCCTTTAGATAGTCCTATCAGGGCATTCATTCCAATGCCATATGAGTATTTTTGATCACATAAAACATGTGAGTCGTTTAGTTCTTTGGTGTATTGAGCTGTAGGTAAATTTGAAATCGTTTTTATCATTACGTCATGAGGATATTTTTGTTTTAGATTTAATAAATTACGTTCGATAACATCTATGCCTTTTCGTCTTTCACGTCCTTTTATTTTTCCAATGAAAAAAGTAATTGCCTTTGTGTTTTTGTTAATGTTGTTAATAAAAGCGTATTTTGACGTATCAATGGGAAGAGGAATGTGGGTTGTTTTGTCTGGATAAATGGCTTTGTATGCCATAAAATACCCGACATTACAAGCAGTAATTCCATGTGCATATTTAGCGACATTTATATTACTTTGTACCCACATTTTGTTGTTTAGTGCTTGTTTATGTTGTTTGATGAGCGGATCGTCTTTAATGTCTGGAACTTGAAAGACAGAGTGTTTCAGTTTCCCTTGCATAGCGTAGCTGCAATAGTAATAATCCATCCCATTTGCGCCAAGAAAAATATACTGATTGTGTTTTTTGATAAATTGGAAAACTAAATCATTGAGCCAAGGGTGCGTACCTAAAAAAATAGGGTTGATTAATTGTACAATGTCATAACCTTTTAATTGAGGTAATGCCTTGCTAAGTTTAGTTAAAAAACGAATTCTTTTGAATTTTTCAGGTTGTTTTAAATCTACATTGCGGGGGATATCTTTCCATCCATCTCCGTTGGAAGCTACAGTTACATCAATATTTAACATTTTTAAACCTTGTGCTAAATTTAAATGTAATCCGCTATAATCTCCCAAAAGTAAAACTTTCATATAAGAATGTATTTTGTTTTTAATGATGTAATAAACCATTAATTTTGAAATTAAACGGTACTTATGCAAAAGTAGTATCTTACTTTTTATTTAGGGAATGAAATATTGTAAAAAAATATTGGTCATGCCGGCCTTATTTGATCATGTTAGTTTTATTCAAACAGCAAGAGAAAATAATTACCAGGTAATTACTTGTGATAATAATCCGAATAATATTGGACATAAATACGCTGATCAATCGGTGAATATCAACTTGCTTGATTTCGAGGAATTAGCGAATTATGTAGAGAGGGGCAAAGTGGATGCCGTGGCGGCTTTCAGTACTGATATTGGAGCTGTTGCAGCAGCTTTCGTCGCAGACAACTTGAATCTTGTGGGAAATCCGGTTAAGGCCGTGAAAATGATGGCCAATAAAAAGGAATTTAGATTGTTTTTATATGAACATGGTTTTAATAGTCCTTTCTTTCAGGCTGTTGCTTCTGCGAATGAGTTAAGTTTAGATGATTTTCGTTTTCCAATTATTATAAAACCTACAGATAGGGCAGGAAGTAAGGGTGTTTTTATTTTAAAAAATAAATGTGAAATTCAGGAAAAAATCGCAATTTCTCTTGATTTTTCTCTGGAACATAAAGTAATTGTGGAAGAGTTTATTGTCTCAGAAATGACACAGATACACGGCGATGCGATGGTTCAGAATGGGAAATTGTTGTTTTGTTGTTTGGGAGACCAGTATTTTGGTGATGGGCTACTAAGGTTTTCTCCTATTGGTACTTTGTTTCCTAGCTCTCTTCCGGAACACCTTTTAGAGAAAGTGAAAAACGAGTTGCAACGTTTTATCGATGTGTCATCATATCGTAATGGGGGTATTAATATTGAACTTAAAATAGATCAATATGAAAATGTTTATTTTATTGAACTGGCGCCTAGATTCGGAGGTAATTACATTCCTATGGCAATCGAGTGTCTTTGTAATTTGAATGTAGTAAAATATGCTTTTGATATTGCGGTTGGGCGTCAGGTGTCTATTCCTTCATATCGTATGGACAAAAATGTGTTTCAGTTTATTCTTAGATCCTACAAGGAAGGTGTTTTTAAGTCAGTGGAAGTACGACCGAATCGTTTTTTTAGGATTTTACAAAGTTATCCCATAAAGCAAGTGGGAGATACGGTAGATCTCAAGGATGTGTCGAGTAGTATTATATCCGTGTTTATTTTACAAGCGGAGCATAGAGACGTATTTTACGAAGTAATGAATTGTACCAACAAGTATTTTTGTGTTACAATGGTTTCAAATAGAGAATGAGTATTTTTGGGTGAAATAGACTTCCGCACCAAAGCGTTGCTTTAAATATAGTAGGCTCGTGTTTACTTCGTTGTTTTTCATACATGTTCCCATATCAATAATTTCACTTCTGCTTTTTAAGTGTTTGATAAATAAGTAATAAAGCGCATGGGTAGCTCTGTTGGTGCGTCCTTGGATCGATGAAGCGATATATTGCATTTTGGCTATTTCTCCTTGATCAAAATAGAGAGTCCCGGCGTCGATGTGATGACTTGTTCTATTTCGTATACAGAATAATTTAATATGATCTGGGTATGTGCGTTGTAGGTTTTCAATTTCTGCCAGGGTATGAACGGGTTTTGACTGGTGATATGTAGCTAAATTTTGCTTGAGCATTTGCCAATATTCTTCTAGTGAAGCATTTTCTTCCACGTAGAACTGATCCAATTGAAGTTTTCTTTTTTCGATAGTAGATTTGGGAAATGTATGGTTTTTGCAATGGATAAAAGCACCAATATCTTTAGAACTTGTGGCGTGGTGGATGTTGTTCAGTAGAAAAGGTTGTACTTGTGTATATGAAGATGGGTAAAAGAAAGGTTGTAACTTGATGGTCGTTGATGTGATGGCTTGTCTTTTTAAGAAGTCGAAAAAATGAGCATAATATAGTTGAGCCTTATCAAAAGTAAAGGCAGGTTGATGTATCATGCCTCCATAGGTAAGTCCTGGATGACTTGAGAAATGACTGTTGTTAATGCTGCCTGGTAACAGCGCTTTTAATTTTCTTTTGTCGTATAACATCAGCGAAAAATCCGTAAAACGATCGCTGTGGTATTCCATATAATCCCGATAAAAGAGAAAAGAAAAATTATCTGCTTTTTCTACAAAGCTGTTCCATTCATCTTTGAGTTCGGAGTGGTATTTAATAATCTCAATCATGTACAAATTCTTTGTAATTTTTGATATAGTCAGAGTCTATAAATACATCAGAGGCCATTACCAGTACTACGCTGGCAGTACTAAAGGATTTGAGTTCTCTCCATATGCCGGGAACGATGTGCAATCCTTTTTGTGGATTGTTTAAAAAGACGGTTTTTTTGTTTTTTCCGTCGTCAATAATTACTTCAAAGCTCCCGCTGGCTGCAATGACCAGCTCATGTTGCGCTTTGTGGGCATGGCCACCTCTTTCAGCAGCCGTAGGAATGTCGTAGGTGTAATATACTCTCTTTATATCAAATGGAGTAGATATCTCAGACTCGGTGTATGTTAGTGAACCTCTGTCGGAGCCTATTTTAGTTAGTTCAATGATGTTGCAGTCGTCAATGGAGGCCATCTTTAGAGTGTATTGTAGATTTTTATATATTCCATAAAATCGCGGATGTATATGTTATCTTTGAATTCGGTATCGGTTATGACCAGGCAAACGCTATTGGATATAAAGCTTCCAATTTTGCGCCAGGTCATTGCTGGTACATATAATCCTTTGTTGGTTTGGGTAAGTTGAAAAAATGATTTCTTCTCACCTCTCTTAATATCCACAGTAAATCCTCCGGATAAGGGAATAATAAATTCTGAAGTGTTTTTAAAGGCATGTCCCCCGCGATTTTCGCCACCCGGCACATCATAAATCCAATACACACGTTTGATGGGAAATGGAATATGATTGTTCTGTTCCAAAAAGGTTAAGTTTCCCCTTAAATCTTTAATTTTCGGAAGTTCTATCTCTTTAACCTCGTTATAATACATGGTTTTTTTATCTTTGCCAACGCTCAAATATATGCATTATTTTATTTACCCCATTGAATATTAAATACAAGAAGAATGAACACCCACATTTTCAACAAACAAAATTCCTTGTTTAATCAGTTTATTGCAGAGATTCGTGACAAGGAAATTCAAACTGACCCCCTTAGATTCCGCAGGAATATAGAGCGTATGGGTGAGATTCTGGCCTACGAAATTAGCAAGGAGCTAAACTACAGAAGCATTGATATCCAAACCCCACTTGGAGTGTCTCATGAGTTTGTTCACGACGAGAATGTTGTGATTGCTACTATTTTGCGTGCAGGATTACCCTTGCATCAAGGTGTCCTGAATTATTTTGATGGTGCTGAAAATTGCTTTGTATCGGCTTATAGAAAGTATAACGAGAAGGGTGATTTTGATATCCATATCGAATATATTTCATCACCCTCCCTGGATGATAAGATTGTTATACTTACCGATCCAATGTTGGCAAGTGGCGCATCAATGGAGCTGGCCTATAAAGCGATCTTAACCAAAGGTACGCCAAAGCATATTCATATTGCTTCTATCATTGCCAGTGAAGAAGGTGTTGATTATGTGCAAAGAAATATGGCTTCTGATAATATTTCCTTGTGGATTGGCGCTGTGGATAAGGAACTCAATGAGAAAAAATATATTATCCCTGGTTTAGGAGACGCCGGTGATTTGGCTTTTGGTAGAAAATTATAGCTTATATTATTTTCTTCACCCATCCAACATCATCACATTCGTCCAGTAATTGTTCTATTGTTTTGTTCAAGACTGGATGAGTGTATTTTCCCCATTTTTCATTCAAAGGTAATAGTGTAAATAAGCGTTCCTGTAGTTTGGGATGGGGAATCGTTAAAGCAACAGCTTCTTGCCTTACATCGTCATAAAATAAGATGTCTATGTCCATGGTTCGGGCTTCGTACGTGAGCTTTTTCTTTGGCCTTCTACCTAATTCTTTTTCTATGCTTTGTCCTCGCTGTAGAACTTCGCTGGGTGATAGCTGGGTGGAAACCTCTAGAACTTGGTTGATGAAGTTTTGATGGTGCTCAAAACCCCAGGGTTCGCTTTCGTATAGAGACGACTCTTGAATGATTGAACCTATCTGCGTGTCAATTTTATTTTTGACTTCTTGTATGTTTTCAATACGCTGACCTTCGTTGCCTCCTATCAGTAATATTACCTTGTGCATGATTCAAATTTGTTGAAATTATTATCGACTTGATGAAACGATAACAATTGTTTTATATATTTGTTACAAATCACAAAAATAACTCAAATTATGGCAAAATTTTTTAAATCATTACTATTAACAGTTATTGGTTCTATAGTTACTGCATTATTTATCATATTGATATTTTTTGGAGTGATAGCATCCATTGCCTCTTCTGGAGAGAAAGAAACGAAGATAAAAGAGGGTACTTTATTAACGATTGATCTGGATAAGGTAATTAAAGACAGGAGTGTGGATGATCCATTGTCTGATTTATTGGGTGAATCCCCCTTTTCTCAATCGCAGTTGGGATTAAACGATATTCTAAAAAATATAAAAAAAGCACAGCGTGATGATAAAATTACAGGTATATATCTAAAATGTGGAAACCCACAGACTGGATATGCTACACTTAGCGAAATAAGAGATGAACTAAGGGCTTTTAAAGATTCAGGTAAATTTATTTATGCTTTTTCGCCTATGTATTCTCAAAAAGGATATTATTTGGCTTCCGTAGCGTCTAAAGTCTATCTTCCTCCTCATGGTATGATGGAGCTTAAAGGACTTAGCTCTCAACGTACTTTCTTCAAGGGAGCATTGGAAAAGATAGGTGTGGAGATGCAGATATTTAAACATGGAAAGTTTAAATCGGCTGTGGAACCTTATATGCTTGATCATATGAGTGAACCGTCCAAGGAGCAAACCATCACTTATGTAAACTCCATATGGAATTTTATTGTCAGTGGTATCTCGGAAGCCAGAGGTGTTTCAACTACTGAAATAAATCTATTGGCCGATAATGGAGGAATGTTTTCCAGTAATGATGTTTTTGTGGAAGGTAAGTTATTGGACGGACTTAGATACAAAGATGAGGTTATTGCAGAACTGAAGGAACTGACTGGAACCGACGAAGATGAGGATATAGAGCAAGTTAACCTTGCCGATTATAAATCGGTTTATGTTCCGAGAGAATCTAAGGGACTCTTAAAAGATAAAATAGCGGTGATTTATGCTGAAGGTGAAATTGATGGTTCCGATGAGGATGGTATTAATTCAGAAAAACTCAGTAAAACCATTCGGGATGCACGAAGAGATAAATCTATTAAGGCCGTGGTGTTGCGGGTTAATTCTCCCGGAGGATCGGGTGCCGGCTCTGATATTATATGGAGAGAAGTAAAGCTTTGTAAGGAAGTGAAACCCGTGATTGTGTCTATGGGCGACTTGGCTGCTTCGGGTGGTTATTATATAGCCTGTGTCGCCGATACTATTGTTGCCAATCCTGCTACTTTAACAGGATCCATCGGTGTGTTTGGTATGATGGCGAATGTGAAACCGGTAGCTAATAGATGGGGCTTTACTTTTGATGGCGTGAAAACAAATAAATATGCCGATGTTCCTTCTTTGACAAGACCTTTTACGAACGATGAAAAAGCCTTGTTCCAAGGATATGTGGATCGGTTTTATGATGTGTTTAAAGGGAGGTGTGCCGATGGAAGAAATACCACCAAAGAGGCTATTGATGAGATAGGACAAGGTAGAGTGTGGAGTGGGGAAAATGCAATGGATAGAAATTTGGTGGATGTGTTAGGTGGTCTGCAGACAGCTATCCGTATCGCAAAGGAGAAAGCGGGTCTGGAAAGCGCAAGAATTAAAGAAATGCCTGAGATGTTGTCGCCAATAGAAGAGATTTTAAAGGATATGAAAAGCGAAGCAAAAGCATTTATGACAGAGTCTTTGCTTGGAGTGGATTATCAAAAGGTGCAACAGCTAAATTCAATTAAAGAATTGCATCCTATTCAGGCAAGATTACCGTATGAATTGGAGCTGAATTAAAGTTTATATATCTTTGTTATAATAGAAAGGCTGGTCTGATAAAGACAGCCTTTTTTTTGCGAATAAGAAATGAGCCTAGGAAATAGCTTTGTACACAGTGGGATGAATAGTTTCGGTGAGCTCCATCTGACCATTAAATTTTAACAAATGAAAGTAATAAATTACATACGGATGCTGCTGTGGCCTATAGCTTTGCTATATGGTTTTGTGATTCGTATTCGTAATTTATTGTTTAATATAAATGTATTAAAGTCAGAACGTTTCTCTCTGCCCGTAATTTCAGTGGGTAATATTACTGTAGGGGGTACGGGAAAAACGCCTGTTACTGAATATGTTATTCGGTTGTTGAAGGATGATGGTAAGCTAGCTTTGTTAAGTAGAGGGTATAAAAGGGAAAGCCAGGGGGTGATTGTGGCTCATGGTTTGTCCACTGCTGCTGAGATAGGTGATGAGCCTAAGCAGATTCTGGATAAATTCCCAGACGTGACAGTATGTGTCGCTGAGAAAAGGGTGGATGGAATTTGTAGCTTACTGGCTATGGAAGATAGACCCGATATCATTGTGTTGGATGATGCTTATCAGCACAGATATGTAAATCCGGGTTTGAATATTTTGGTGGTTGATTATCATCGTCCTCCTTGGCGCGATTGCATGCTGCCTGCAGGAGAGCTGCGGGAGCCAATGAATGGTAAGAAAAGAGCTGATATCATTTTGATTAGTAAATGCCCGGAGAATATGTCTGCGGATGAGCAGGATAAATTTGTACGAAGAATGAAACCTTCTGATATGCAGGGTGTTTATTTTTCAACGATAGGGTACCAAAAAGTAAGGCCTGTCTTTGAGGACGCCCTAGCGTTGGATTCGGAAAAGTTATGCGATCACTCGGTGCTTTCTGTAACAGGCATTGCCAACCCTGTTCCTTTTGAGGATCATATAGCAAGGCTTGTTGGTGAAATGTCAGTCATGAGATTCCCTGATCATCACCTCTTCAATGAGAACGATATTGAAAAAATAGCGTTGCGATTTAGTGAAATATCGAATGAAAATAAATGGGTATTAACAACAGAAAAGGATGCGGTCAGATTTCGGCAAGTGTTGCCCAGTAGCTCGAACCTGCGTAAGTGTTTGTATTATATCCCAATTGAAATAAAAGTTTTAAGCAATCAACAAGAAGAATTTAAAGATAAAATCATTACCTATGTTAAGCAAAATAAGAGAAACCGCTAATTTTATATTGGAGCAGTCTAAGACTGAGGCGCGTATTGGTATCATTTTAGGTACCGGTTTGGGTGGTTTAGTGCAGGAGATAAATATTAAAAGTACGTTGGAATATGATGCTATACCTAATTTTCCGACTTCTACAGTGGAGGGGCATCATGGTCGATTGATCTTTGGTACCATAGGTGGAAAAGAGGTGGTAGCTATGCAAGGACGGTTTCATTATTATGAGGGGTACTCAATGCAAGAGCTTACTTTTCCTGTGCGCGTAATGAAATGTATAGGAATAGATACTTTATTGGTGAGCAATGCTAGTGGTGGACTTAATCCGGACTTTGTGGTTGGTGATGTAATGATTATCGATGACCATATCAATATGTTTGGAAATAATCCTTTAATGGGTAAAAATTATGATGAGCTTGGACCTCGTTTTCCGGATATGAGTCAGTGTTATTCTAAGGATTTGATTGATAGGGCATTCTCTATAGCCCAGCGTCATAACATCACACTTAAAAGAGGTGTGTATGTGGGTACTTCCGGACCTACTTTCGAAACGCCGGCGGAATATAAGATGTTCCGTATTTTAGGCGCAGATGTAGTCGGCATGTCAACAGTTCCAGAAGTTATTGTTGCTCGTCATATGAATATGACTTGCTTTGGAGTTTCTATTGTAACGGATTCAGGAGTGCCGGGAGAGATCGTGGAAGTTTCGCACAAAGAAGTGCAGGAAGTAGCTGCCAAGGCTGAGCCAACCATGACCTTGGTAATAAAAGAATTGGTGGGTTCCCTATAGTTTTTTATGCAATGTCCAGTATATAAATCCCTCCTGCCCAGGCAAGGGGGATTTTTTATTTCAGAGAAACTGGCATGCCCAGTACAAATGATTGGACATACAGGGGGATGATTAATCCCAGTTAGCATTGAAAGGCGTAATAAATTTTTAATGCATTTTCCGGGTTTAATGTTGCTTACTTCCCGCGGTTAATACTACCGTCATCTTTTCTTGTTTCGTTTTTCCGTTTGAAGAGAAGAAATCACCATAAATAATATATATTCCCAAGGGTGCCCTATCGTTGTGGTCTGTAGTTCCATCCCAGGTAAAAAAACCTTGTGTGCCTAATAACTCATTGTGTGCCAGTGTTTTTATCACGATGCCATAGCGGTTGTAAATTTTAACGCTTCCTGACCAGCCTGTTTCGTCCAGTTTGTAATTAATGAGTAGATTGTCGTCTGTGCCATCCGCGTTGGGGCTGAATTCTTTTTTGTCAAGACTTAGCCATTGGAGGTCCGTTCTTAATGCATTTTCAATATATTGCGAGTTTTGTAGGGTTGGTGTGGCATACCCACTTGCCTTTGAGGCAGATTGCCAGTTGTGAATACTGTTGGTGGTAGAATGTGGGCTGATGCGTTCCAGAGAAACACCTTCCTGGTCTCTTAATAGTTCAAAATGCATATCATTGGTGTATTCAAAGTAATCGATAAGTTGTCCTGTTTTTTTTGTAACAGCAATATTTCCCAGGTCATCATTTAGTGAGGGAAGGTGAGATTGATTTATAAATTCGTTTTTCGCGGAGGAGTTTAATTCAGACAAAATTAAGCTGTCTTCGGTTATCACCAAGTAATCGTTGGGAAACAAAAGTTGATTTTTATCATCCACAGGTTCTAGTTCGTCTAAGACCATATCTTTAAACGAAGAGAGGTAGATGTCACTTTGGTTAAGTATTTTATTTGAGCGATTATAGAGTTCCACAAAATCAACTCCTGTAGGAATTGGATTAAATAGCACCTCATTGATGATCACGTCAAAACTGTCTATTTCTTCCGGGACTCCCAGTCTTAGTGCACGATTGCTACTTAGTTGGTTGTCTGAAAAATCTGATATAGAAGAAAGTATATTCGCTGTGAAGGTGTGACCTGTTGGTAGATTATTTGCAAAAGAAATCTGAACACTCTTTAAAAATATAGGCTCCCATGTAAGATTTGTAATGGTAGCTCCTTTAATTGATATGGCTGATAAGTCAAAATTATCAGGTATTTTTAAAGATTCGCTAAAGACCCATTCAAAAGAGTTGGGACTGAGGTAGGATATATATTTAAGGTAGGGGGAAATAATATCAGGGTTAAAATTAGTGACCGAATTTTCCGTTCCAGGTGTTCCTCCGTCTAAATTTGTAGCGTATTCCCAGTTGAATTCAGGTTGATGATTATTTGTATCGATGCGTTCAAGAGACCATCCGCCTTCCGATTTAAATCCAGCGTCATCCATTACTAATGGATATTGAAACACATCGCTAACTAGCTTGTTGGCATAATATAAAACCAAAGTTCCTTTATTGTTGTTCAAGGTAGGCAGGTCTTGGATCTTGATTATCGGTAAATCCTTGGGCCAGTTTTGTTCTTCATGATCGTCAATGATGAGTACGTAGCTGTTTCCAGGAAGTTCATAGGCTGGTAGGTAGCTTTCTTTGTCGTTAATCACTATTTGCATGCCGCCCAAGTTAATGGGATACTCTCTACGATTGTATATTTCGATGTATTCGGAATTGTACAGTCCAACGCTTGGAGTTGGGTCAAGCATAAATTCTGAAAAAACAATATCATATCTTTGTGGCCTGCGATAGGTGATGTGGATGCTAGTGTCTTTTAACATATCTCCAAATTCAGCTTGTATTCCTGAGATATGTAACTGATAGGTGCGGTCGGTAATAAATGAGCTGTCTGCTATAAATAGTAAGGTGGAATCATTCTTTAAAGTGACCGCATCAAAATTCAGTTCTCCAAGAGCACTAGCTGTGTTTAGAGTGGCGTTATCTATATTTTTATTAAAAGTAAGTTGAAGCTGATCGGATACCGGAACTGTGGCATTGGTTATCTTTATCCGTTCAAAACGATAGGTTAAGGTGGTGTCTCTTATTGTATTGCCTATGGTGTCTTTGATGTTTTTAATGAATAATTGTCCTAACTTGGTATCGTTTAAAAAGTCCTCGAATTGAATGGTTATTGTTGATGGATTATTGATTTTAATTTTTGCAATACTATAAGATTGGTTTAACAGCGAAAAGTCCTTTAATCTAATACTAGAAATATCAATCTTTTCGCTGAATTGTATCTCGAATTTATTTCCGGCTATTAGGTGATGTGAAGTAACCTGGGGTTTTTCTGTATCTAAATAGGCTGATCCGGATATATGGATGGGGCCAAAGCTAAATTTGTTGCTACGTGTTGAGGTGTAGTTACAATAAATTCCAAAGTAGGAGGATGCTACGATATCATTGTTAAATGCCTCCCCTTCCAGTTGATAATTTTCTGATTCTGTTTTGGTATATAATTGCCAGTTGCCCTTATCGTCGCGTAAGACGCGTACCCAAACTGATGTTGGTGAGCTGTCTAATATTTTGTCGGTACCATCAATTATCTTTATTTTATTCTCAGATGTTTGCTTGTATAAAGACACCTCGTCCTGCGTATTGCCAATCATCACATAGTAGCCTTCCATGTTGTTGTTGAAGCTTACTTGATTGGATGCTAAATAAATAATTGCATAATTTGAGCTGGAAGGATTAAAATCCAGATGAACAGAAAATTCCCATGTTGCATTGTTGATGGCCTTACTTGAGGTTGTTATATAGGCTTGAGAAGCTGCGGCTGGTGCATTCAACTGAAGGGTGGACGCTGCAGTATTGATGCTAAACTTATGCACATCTCCTTGCCATAAAGGGGTAGAAGAAAAGTCCCCGTCGTTCCATGTTTCCACTACTTGGGCTGTAATAGGGGAGAATATCAAGAAGAAAAGAAAAAAAATATGCTTCATGGTGCACGGATTGTAGGAATTTAAATATTTTTGTATGATATAAATCATCATCACCAACAATTTAGTTAAATTGTTTTATTTACGCATAAAGTTAGTTATTTAATTCTTAAACAAAGTTCAATGAAAGTAGCAGTCGTTGGTGCGAGTGGCGCAGTGGGACAAGAGTTCCTAAAAGTTTTGGAGGAACGGAATTTTCCTCTAAGCGAATTGGTTTTATTTGGTTCGGCACGTAGTGCTGGAAAAGTATATGCTTTTAAGGGGGAGAATATTACGGTAAAGGAGTTAAAGCATAATGATGATTTTAAAGATGTTGATATTGCACTAACGTCAGCTGGAGGTGGTATTTCTAAAGAGTATGCAGACACAATTACCAGATACGGAGCTATCATGATTGATAATTCCAGTGCCTTTCGTATGGATGATGATGTGCCCTTGGTGGTTCCGGAGGTGAACCCGAATGATTGTAAGAATATCCCTCGAAATATTATTGCAAATCCCAATTGTACTACTATTCAAATGGTGGTGGCTTTAAAGGCTTTGGAAAATATTTCTCATATAAAAAGGGTTCATATTTCATCGTATCAATCTGCCAGCGGCGCAGGGGCTATGGGGATGGCTGAGCTGGAAAAACAAGTGAAAGAATTTGCAGAAAATAAAGATTTAACTGTTGAGAAATTTGCTCATCAATTGCTGTTTAATGTGATACCTCATGTGGATGTGTTTACAGATAACGGATATACGAAAGAGGAAATGAAAATGTATAATGAAACAAAAAAAATTATGCATTCTGATGTGGAAGTAAGTGCCACTTGTGTTCGTGTACCAGTTATGCGAGCGCATTCCGAAGCTATCTGGGCGGAGACAGATAGAGAAGTTACGCCAGAAGAATTCCGGGCAGAATGTGAAAAAATGAAAGGGATTACTGTGGTTGATAATCCGGATGAGAATGAATATCCGATGCCTTTTAATTTAGCAGGTGAGGATGATGTTTTTGTAGGAAGGATTCGAAAAGACTTGTCAAACCCCAATGGGATATCGTTTTGGTGTGTGAGTGATCAGATAAAAAAAGGAGCTGCCCTGAATGCGGTTCAAATTGCCGAGTACATGATTGCCGAAGGTTTGATACAGAGATAGTATTTAAATATACTTTTAAATAAATAAAAAAAAAGCTGTTCATAAATGGAGCAGCTTTTTTTATGAGTTCGTAGTTTTTATGTTTTTGTAAGCACATTCCTTAAGTGTTGCATATAGAGGAATGTGTTGGTGATATCTGTATAAATATTATTGGAGCGACAATAACCAAGCAGAGCTGAATCCATTGCTTTTTCGATGGATGTCAAGCGCTTCAACGGCCTCTTGCTTATCAGCAAAACCCTCTACTGAAACTCTGAAACGTCCATTGGAAGATATTAGCTCTGCACTCTCAATGCCTTTCTTTTTTAGTTTATCTAGAAACTGTTGCGCCGGTTGCTTGGCTTTAAAGCTGCCGGCAATAATAAAATATTTATTATTAATTAGCATCGGTTCAGCTTCCGTCTTTGTTTCTATAGCGCTAACTGGCGTCGCTGTATATGGCTCAGTAGTTAGCAATTCGTCGTCGTTTGTACTAACGGAAACTTGTTCCATCCGGGGGAATATATCCGAAAAGTTACTGTACTGTGTTTGGTTACCAAAGTCGGGTGTAACCATTAGAAATCCTAAAATGAGTGCTACACTGGCTGCAATTTGGCGTGTGCTTTTGGCATTGAGCGTTCTACGAACAAGTCTTCGTGCTGGTTCATTTTGCTCTTTAATTTGTTCCAGTGTTTTAAAATGAAAAGTACTTAGCCCAAACGAATCTGTTGAAAATGATTCTTCACGCGCAGGGATAAATATGGTATTACCCACAACGTCATTCTTTAGCTCCCCGGCAGAGCCAATAGATATAATTTCTCCTCTGGTAAGTTGAAACTTAAGGATGCTGATGTATTGACTCAACTTATTATTACATTCTTCGTAGCTGATTCCTTCGGCATTCGCAATATGATTGATTAATAAACCATCGTTATGCGATAGGCTTTTGTTAAAACCTATTTTTCTACAGGGAGGACTGAAAACACCGGTTTTTTCATTTAACTCGGCGTTTTTTCTGTTTGCCACAAAGCCTCCCAAGCCTGGAACAATTACGCAATCGTATAAATAAAGTAAGTCGTTGATATGTTTTTCTAGATTAAGCATGATGCAAAAATAATAAAAAAAAACGTGGATGTATACTACTGTTATAAACATCTGTTAATAACCTGTTGAAAACTAAGAATTACCAACAAGTACCCACTTGTTTAATTAATTTAATTACAGGGTTTTAGTTGAAATTCAATAAAAATAATTGTTTGAAATGACGGTTTATTTGTTAATTTTACGGGATCAATCTTTAGAAGTTATATTTATTTAATAAAGGATATGAGTAAGCAAATATTAGTTACAGGCGGAACCGGATATATTGGTTCACATACTGTTGTTGAATTACAGAATGCTGGTTTTGATGTTGTTGTTGTGGATAATTTGTCAAATTCTCAAATTGAGGTGTTGGATAATATCGAAAAAATTACAGGCATTCGTCCGGCTTTTGAACAATTCGATTTGGCGGATAGTGTTTTAACTGATGCATTTTTTCAGAAGTATAATAATCTTGACGCCATCATTCATTTTGCTGCATTTAAAGCAGTGGGAGAGTCGGTTCAAAAACCTTTGGAATATTATCGTAACAACTTAAATTCCTTGATGAACCTGTTGGCTGGCATGAAAAAATATGACATTGCTAATTTGGTTTTTTCTTCATCGTGTACGGTTTATGGTCAGCCTGATGTTTTGCCTGTAACCGAAGCTACACCTCGAAAGGAAGCTGAGTCTCCCTACGGAAACACTAAGGCAATTTGTGAAGATATTATGCGTGATTTTTGTAAGGTGAACGAAGCTGTAAATTGTATTGCCTTGCGTTATTTTAATCCTATTGGAGCACATGAGTCTGGTTTGATTGGTGAATTTCCGGTTGGAGTACCCAATAACCTGGTGCCTTTTATTACACAAACAGCAGCCGGACTTCGTGATGAGTTAAGTGTGTTTGGCGATGATTATGATACCCCGGATGGAACAGCTGTGAGGGATTATATTAATGTGGTGGATTTGTCTAAAGCCCATGTTGTTGCAATCAATAGGCTTATTGATGATAAAAAGAAAGCCAACTACGAATTTTTTAACATAGGTACCGGAGAGGGATATTCGGTAATGCAATTGGTGAAAGCTTTTATTGAAGTGAATCATGTTGATTTAAAATATAAGGTTGTTGGTAGAAGAGAGGGTGATATCGAGAAGATATGGGCGGATACTTCATATGCCAATAATGAGTTAGGTTGGAAATCAGAAAAAACATTGGAAGAGACTTTGGCTTCTGCATGGAAATGGGAGAAAAATGTGAGAGGTATTCAATAGCATAGATTTGAATGCTTGTGGTCTTAAATAGATTTGCTTGTTTCGACTAAACCAGATGTTGATACTAAGTAGTTTAAGGCTTGCTAATTCATTATTTATAAAATAGAAAGGTTGTTCACTTGTGAATAACCTTTTTTTTAGCTGTTGAAGTCATATATTGCAGAATAAATTTATGGATGAGTGATGAGTTCCATATGGCCATTGAAAAATAAATTTAATCGTATGAAAAAAATTCTTATTACTGGGGGTGCAGGTTTTATTGGTTCGCATGTAGTTCGTTTGTTTGTTCTGCAATATCCACAATATCATATTTTTAATTTGGATGCGTTAACCTATGCCGGAAATCTGGAAAACCTGAAGGATATCGAAAATGAACCTAACTATACCTTTATCAAAGGTGATATTGTTTCTGAACAGGCAATGAATAGTCTTTTTGAGAAGCATCAGTTTGATGGGGTTATTCATCTGGCTGCTGAGTCGCATGTCGATCGCTCCATTTCGGACCCTCTCTCTTTTATTAAAACCAATATTTTAGGTACGGTTAATTTGTTGAACGCAGCTAAAAATACTTGGCATGATAATTACGAGGGAAAATTATTTTATCACATCTCTACTGATGAAGTCTATGGTTCTTTAGGCAAGACGGGATTGTTTACTGAAACTACAGCTTACGACCCACGAAGTCCGTATTCTTCGTCAAAGGCCAGTAGTGATCATTTGGTACGGGCTTATCATCATACTTATGGTATGCCGGTTGTTATCTCCAATTGTTCCAATAATTACGGTCCCAATCAGTTTCCTGAGAAGTTAATCCCTCTGGCTATTCATAACATCAAAAATAATAAGCCAATTCCTGTTTATGGAAAGGGTGAAAATGTGCGGGATTGGCTATTTGTTATGGATCATGCCCGCGCTATTGATATGATTTATCATCGGGGTAACAATGGCGAGACCTATAATATTGGAGGCATTAATGAGTGGACTAATATTGATCTGATCAGAAAGATGTGTGAGGTGTTGGATCGAAAACTGAATCGGCCAGCAGGAACATGTGCTAATCTAATAACTTTTGTAAAGGATAGAGCAGGTCATGATATGCGTTATGCAATTGACTCATCTAAGCTCATGAATGAACTGGGTTGGAAGCCATCGTTGCAATTTGAAGAAGGAATAGAAAAAACCATCGACTGGTATCTGGATAATGAAGAGTGGATGAGAAATATAACGGATGGTAGCTATGAGAAATATTACCAGAAGCAATATGAAGATCGATGAAGTAGACAGTAAAAAAACAAATGAAAAAGGACGGGATGTAAATTCCTGTTCTTAGGACTATGTTAACTATTTCCCCTTATTCCATAGAATTGGGGAAATAGTTTTTATAGTTTCATGATGTTGAGGTCTTCTTTTTTATACTATTCAACAGTTACCGACTTAGCTAAATTTCTTGGTTGATCCACATTACAACCTCTCATAACAGCTATGTAGTACGATACTATTTGTAGGGGAATAACGGTTAATAAGGGTGCAACAGATTCATGGCAATCGGGAACTTCAATGACGTGATCAGCTAGCTTCTTTATGGTTTGGTCGCCCTCGGTAACGACAGCGATCACTTTTCCATTACGTGCTTTTACCTCTTGTATATTGCTGACAATTTTTTCGTATGATTTATCCTTAGTGGCCAAAACAAATACAGGCATGTTCTCATCAATAAGGGCTATGGGGCCGTGTTTCATTTCTGCCGCAGGGTATCCTTCTGCATGTATATATGAAATTTCTTTCAGTTTAAGCGCTCCTTCTAGAGCTACGGGGAACAAGACGCCTCTTCCAAGATAGAGCGAGTTGCTAGCATCTTTGTAGGTTTCGGCAATGTCTTTGATGTACTGTTCTGATCTTAAAATGTGCTTTATCTTTTCTGGCACAAGGGTTAATTCCTGTATTAATTGTTTGTATAACTCGTCGTACAAAGAACCTCGTTTTCGTCCTAGCATGAAGGCCATCATTGTTAATACAGTTACCTGAGATGTAAATGCTTTGGTAGAGGCGACACCAATCTCTGGGCCTGCGTGTGTGTATACTCCGGCATGGGTTTCTCGAGGTATAGATGAGCCAACCACGTTACATATTCCTACAATAGTGGCTCCTTGTTTTTTTGCCATTTTAATAGCTGCCAAGGTATCTGCGGTCTCTCCACTTTGTGAAATTGCTATTAAAACATCGTCGGCATTAATTACAGGATTTCTATATCTGAATTCTGAAGCATATTCTACTTCCACTGGTATCCGGGCGTATTCTTCAAATAAGTACTCGCCAACCATGGCTGCATGCCAAGATGTACCACAGGCTACAATGATAATTCTTTTGGCTTGTGTTAGTTTGGGCATTACATCAATAATTCCACCCAAGAATATTTTTGTTTTGTCAATGGAAATTCGTCCTCTGAAAGTATCACCTATTGATGAGGGTTGCTCGTGAATTTCTTTGAGCATAAAGTGTTCGTATTCACCTTTGTCAATCTCATCGATGGTTAGTTCAACCTTTTGTATCTTAGGTTTTTGGGCGTCGTTTTGGATGTTTTTTAATATTAAATCATCTTTGGTGATAATGGCAACGTCCTCGTCATTCATGTATATGACCTGATCGGTATATTCAACTATGGGTGAAGCATCTGATGCTAGGTAATACTCATGGTCACCAACTCCAATTACCAAAGGACTCCCTTTACGAGCGGCAATCAATTGCTCTTTTTCTTCGGTACAGGATATCACAAGTCCATAGGCCCCAATGACCTTTGAAAGAGCTAGTCTGACAGCAATCTCAGCATCTACTTTTTGTTCCTGGTAAATATTTTCTATTAGATTCACCAATACTTCAGTGTCTGTTTCGCTTTGAAATACATAGCCTCTAAGTTCTAATTCTTTCTTTAGGTGGGCGTAGTTCTCAATAATGCCGTTGTGTACCAATGTGAATTTTCCGTTCATGGATGTATGGGGATGGGCGTTGGTATCGTTAGGTTCTCCATGTGTAGCCCAACGGGTGTGTCCCATTCCTATAGTTCCGGATAAATGTTTTCCTTTGGCATGGGTTTCCAGGTCTTTTACCTTTCCTAAACATTTGTAGGTGTGTATGTCTGAGTTGATCAAGGCCACACCTGCTGAGTCGTATCCTCTATACTCTAATCGCTGTAGTCCTTTTATTAAAATGGGGTAGGCTACTTTATCACCCACATAGGCAACTATTCCGCACATATATCTTGATTGTTTTGTTTCGTTACTTATTATGACAATGCGAGTTTGTTAAACACGTATTGCTATGCTAATTGTTTTATTATTCGTGCTGCTTCTTCGTCTTTGTTTTTGTACTCTAATTCTAATTCCTGTATAAAAGAATTGTTATCTGCACTTCCTCTAACTATATTAAAATCAATATTTCTGCAGTCTTGATTTCCGTCTATACCAAATCCTATTTTGCTTTTTGCATTAAATTCTTTTTTAGCATCCATGATTATAGAATGCATAATTTGTGTGTTATTGGCACTCCACTCTTTGATAAAATTTACGAGTTCAGTTGTTGTACAATGAGTAATGTCTATTTTAAAATATTGCTTTAAGACGAAGAATACGTGTGCTTGTTTTAGCATTTTATAGTCGTCGAATTGTTCCTTGTAAAACAAATTCCATTCATCGATATTAAGGCTGTTATTCTCAATTTGTTCAATGAATTTATTTAATCTGGATGTTTTGCATATTAACCCGGACAAATCAACCCATTGGTTGTGTTGGGGAAATACAAATGATTTTTTAATATGATCAAAATTCGTATGTTTTAGAACAGAAAGCAATTCATCTCCAACATATTTGACCAATGCTTGTTCGTACAATTTAATTCCACGGTTTATGGAGGCCAATGAGAGCTGAACGTTTTTGTACATTATGTTTTTGCTCTGTGGAGATGCTTTTTGTTGGAGTTGCCTTAGCGTTTTGATAGCATCTAGTATTTTATGAATAGTATGTGGATTTAAGACTTCACTTATGATATAATCTAGGTGCTTATTTCCTTTTCTTTTATCTCTTTTGATCCATTTTTGTGCGTCGCGGGTAATACCCACATTAAAAATATTTTGAGCGGGCATCAAAACGCTTTTTCCCTCCACTTCTATCAAATAAGAAAAAGGAAGGGATGCAGTGTCCGGATTGTTGTAATGGCGTCCTAAAATCATGGTGAAGGCACCAATCTGTGCCGGCCACATAATGTAAGAGTCGCTTCCGGTTTTGCCGCCTCGTTCTATAATGCCTTGATGAACCGGGCCTAGTTTATACATGTGGTTGCTTTGGTTGGTGCCACTGCCTGCATTGTAAAAGGAGTAGTATCCGGCAATTAATAGAGTCGATTTGTGGTGGGTTACAGTATAAGGGCCGCCGAAAATGCTGCATGCTTCTCCTTGCATACACTGACTGTTGGCAAAGAATAAGGAGTTTTCGGCGCTGTATGAATGGCTCATTTCGCATCCTTGTCCCACAAAGCAGTTTCTTAAGTAGGTGTTACCACTGATTGTAGATCCGGAGGAGATAATAAAATCTGCAGCGTCTACGCCAGGACCAATGTGGCTAGGGGCAAGGTAAGAGCTATTAATAGAACCGTTGTTTAGGTTTTGTACCCCTTCCAATAGGGCATGTGGACCCACTTTGATGTTTTTAAGGCTAGCGCAATTTATTATCACCGTATTTGTCCCAATGTATCCTGTTGGAGATTGAAGGTTTTTTACATGATTTAATATAGACTTTTGTATGTTTTCGGTAAAAGTTGGGTTGTGTCTGTAAAAAGCCATCAAGTAGGCTGTGTGGGCCGAAAGTGCATCGTAAATAATAACTTCTCTACCTCCGGCTTCGTTTATTGGCTTTACTGTGGTGCCGTTTCCAAAGGATGACACACGGTCGACCATCAAGGTGCTTACATCTTGTATAATACAATTTTCTTCAATAATATAATTAGATATAGAGGTGCCGATATTTTTAATATAGCACTTATCTTTTATGGTGCAGTTGTGAAGATGTGCATTGTAAATTCCACTATAATCAAGGGCGGTGGAAGGCAGTTTTATTTTATCGGAAAATACGCCCAAATAATTATAACCTGAGAAAGTGACGTTTTTCAGATGCTTGCTGACAAAGTTAGCAGCTACCTGAACCTTATCCCAACCGTCTATTGCTGTGCAATGGTTACTTTCAAGGGTGGTGATCTCTTTTGATGTTAGGCTTCTGTACGACATAGCTCAATAATATAAGTTGATGTTACGGGACGAAAATAAGAAAATTAAGTTCTATATGCATTAGGGTAAGAGTGATTATGTCATATTTATATTGACGCTATAGCATAAAAAAAGCTGCCATCCCAATAATGGGGAGGCAGCTTTTTTTATGTGTTGTTTATTTATTCTCCAGATAGCTGTTGTTAACAGAAATTACTTATCTAATAAATCATCATAGAATTTGTTGAATGCATCTACATATGTTTCTTCGTCTTGAAAATCAAGGAATGGTTTTCCACTTCCTTTTGCATAGTCTATAATGTTTTGATTGGCTTCGGGATCACCTTGTATAATACCGTCGCTGAAATTGATGGCTAATTTACTGAGATTCTCGAAGTTGAATGGTGCTAATCCGGCAAAATCATCTTTACTGACGCCTTCTAGCATAAATTTCTCAGCAAAAGAATCAGGAAAAGTGCTTGTGAATCCGTCGTTATATACGCTATAAACCAATTTTGAATTGGCAAAATGTGGATCTTCATTCATCGCTTTTTTGATGTATAAAGGAACCAGTCCGGTAAACCATCCATGACAATGAATAACATCCGGAGCCCATCTCAATTTTTTGGTAGTTTCTAAAACACCTCTGGCGAAAAAGATAGCTCTTTCGTCATTGTCTTCGTACTCTACCCCTTCTTTGTTGGCTAATGTGGCCTTGCGATGAAAGTAGTCTTCGTTGTCGATGAAATATACCTGCATACGCGCGGCTTGAATAGAAGCTACTTTAATAATTAAAGGGTGATCCGTGTCGTCAATGATTAAGTTCATTCCTGACAAACGGATTACTTCGTGTAATTGGTTTCTTCGTTCGTTAATACAGCCAAAACGAGGCATGAATGTTCTGATTTCTTTTCCTTTTTCCTGTATGCCTTGTGGTAAATAGCGACCTATTTTGGACATCTGTGATTCGGGAAGATAGGGTGTGATTTCTTGGGAAATAAATAAAACCTTTGTTTTTTCCATCTTATTTGTTGGTGATAATTGCTTTATGAAAATTGTAACAAGACGCAAAATTAACAAAAATAAAGTTCTCAAGCAAAAACAAGGAATTTTATTGTTACTATTTGATTTGTTGTAAGTGCTGTATTTCAGCTAAAAACAAGGGTAATTATTAATTGATGCGTGTTTTAGCTTGTGACTTAGTGAAAGTTGTGGATTTTATGCTTTTATAGTTAAGAATTTATTATTTACTTTGCGGGGTTTTTTGAAAAAATGATATGAATATTGTTACTAATTCTGAGGAACTTAAATCATTAATTTCGGCCCATAAGGATAGCGGCCAAAAGATCGGTTTTGTACCTACCATGGGAGCCTTGCATAAGGGGCATTTAAGTTTGGTGGAAACAGCTGGGCAATGCACTGATGTGGTTGTTGTCAGCATCTTTGTAAACCCAAACCAATTTAATAATCAGGAAGATTTATTAAACTATCCTCGAACTATTGATCATGATAAGGCGTTATTAAGTAGTACGGCATGTACTATTCTTTATCATCCCACGGTTGAAGATGTATATCCCCAAGAGGATAATAGAGTTTTTGATTTTGGTATGTTGGATAAGGTGATGGAGGGCAAGTTTCGTCCGGGACACTTTAATGGTGTGGCACAAGTGGTAAGCCGTTTTTTTGATCTGGTGCAGCCCCATAAAGCTTTCTTTGGTGAAAAGGATTTTCAACAGTTGGCGGTTATAAAAGCCATGACCAAGATGCTTAATTATGAAATTGAAATTGTGCCGGTGAAAATAGTTCGTGAAAAAGATGGATTGGCTATGAGCTCTCGCAATGAGCGCTTAAGTGAGGAGCAAAGGAGGGAGTCAGTATTGATTTCAAAAACATTATTTGAGTCAAAACAGCAGATGGATACAAAAAATATAAAAGAAGTTATTAATTTTGTGGTCGATAAGATAAACAGTTCTGCATTGTTAAACATTGAGTATTTTAATATTGTAGATGGTGACACACTACAACCTGTTGATGATTGGAATGAAAGTGAGTATATTGTAGGTTGTATTGCTGTATTTGCAGATAAAGTAAGATTGATTGATAATTTGATTTACAAAAACTTTCAGGATGTACGTTGAAGTTGTAAAGTCTAAACTACACAATGTTTCGGTAACCGAAGCAAACCTTAATTATGTGGGTAGCATTACCATCGATGAAGATTTGATGGATGAGGCTAACATAATTGAAAATGAAAAGGTTCAGGTGGTAAATAATAACAATGGGGAACGTTTAGAAACCTATGTTATTAAGGGAGAAAGAGGTTCTGGTGTTATTTGTCTGAATGGTGCTGCTGCTAGAAAAGTAGCTGTTGGAGATGTGGTGATTATTATTACCTATGCCATGATGGATCTGGATGAAGCAAAAGAATTTAAACCTAAGTTTGTATTTCCGGATACGGAAACCAACAGGTTAGTGTAAAATATTTTTATGTCTGACAAGCCCCGGTTCTTCCGGGGTTTTTTGTATATTTAATACTATGGCTCTTATATCATTTAAGTCAAAGATTGTAGAAGCAGCTAAGGCTGCAGAAATGGTTCAACAATGGCAAGGTGAGCATGAAAGGGTGGTTTTTACCAATGGTTGTTTCGATATTCTACATCGTGGACATGTGGAATATTTAGCAAAAGCAGCAGAAAAGGGTAGCCGTCTGTTGTTGGGGCTAAATACCGACAGTTCAGTGCGCAGAATTAAAGGTCCTACACGCCCGATTGTTGATCAGGAAAGTAGGGCGATTGTGCTTGCTGCACTCGGCTTTGTTGATTTAATAGTGTTGTTTGATGAGGATACTCCTTATGAACTCATCAAAACTGTTCAGCCCGATGTATTAGTGAAAGGTGCCGATTATAAAGTGGAGGATATTGTGGGCTACGATATTGTTTGTGAAAGAGGAGGATCTGTTGAAACAATATCTTTTGTGGATGGTTTTTCCACTACCCAAATAATTGATAAAATTGCACATGAACTGAAATGATAGGGCTTTAAAGCTCTGTCTTCTTGCTTGTAGGGTATTTCAATGATGGTGTCTTCCTGTGCCTGTTTGTTTGAAGTTCGGAATAACAGGGTTGATGCTTTGCTAATGATTAAATATTTTTTCCATGGCCAAAACAAAATCAGTATTTGTTTGTCAGAATTGCGGGACTGAGTCACCTAAGTGGGTGGGTAAGTGTAACTCGTGTGGACAATGGAATACTTATGTGGAAGAGGTAGTGGTAAAATCCAGTACCAAGGCTTCTGCAAGCCAGAATTTCTTTGAAACGGTTACAGCCAAACCTGCTTTGATAAAAGATGTTCCTATTTCTGAATTACCCAGAATAAATACTTCCAATATGGAATTGGACCGCGTATTGGGTGGAGGTATGGTTCCTGGCTCCCTCATCCTGGTGGGAGGGGAACCTGGAATAGGAAAATCTACGTTGGTGTTGCAGATGGCATTGCGCATTGGATCTCAAAAAGTACTGTATGTCTCAGGAGAGGAGAGTCCGCAACAAATTAAGCTGAGGGCTGATAGGATTCATCAGGGAAGTGAAAATTGCCTGGTGGTCAGTGAAACATCCATGGAGAAAATATTGGGACATGTAAAAAATATTAACCCCGATTTATTGGTGATTGATTCTATACAAACGCTTAGTAGCGAAAGTGTGGAGTCATTGCCTGGAAGTGTTTCTCAAATACGTGAGTGCACTGGTTCTATATTGAGGGTCGCCAAAGAAACGAATTTGCCGGTCGTTTTGATTGGACATATTAACAAGGAAGGAAATCTCGCAGGACCAAAGGTTTTGGAGCATATGGTGGATGTGGTGCTCCAGTTTGAAGGCGATAGAAACCATATGTATCGCATTCTGCGCTCTATCAAAAATCGTTTTGGTTCCACTGCAGAGATTGGCATCTTTGAAATGTTAGGGAACGGACTTCGTGAGGTAACGAACCCATCAGAGTTATTGCTTTCTCATCATCATGACAATTTGAGTGGTGTTGCTATTTCAGCCGCGATTGAAGGCATGCGTCCTTTTTTGATAGAAACACAAGCCTTGGTGAGTACAGCAGCCTATGGAACACCTCAGCGCTCTGCAACAGGTTTTGACTTGCGGCGCTTGAATATGCTTTTGGCTGTTTTGGAGAAAAGGGCAGGTTTTAAGTTGGCCGTCAAGGATGTTTTCTTGAATATTGCGGGGGGAATCAAGGTGAATGATCCTTCCATTGACTTGGCGGTGGTATCTGCTATTCTATCTTCTAATATTGATATACCTGTGACTTCTAGTGTTTGCATGGCTGGTGAAGTTGGTTTGTCTGGAGAGATTAGACCGGTGACACGAATAGAACAGCGGATTGGCGAAGCTTCTAAACTAGGGTTCGAACAAATTATTATCCCAAAATTTACCAAAGGATTAGATTTAGTGAAATATGATATACAAGTTACGCAGGTAAGTAAACTTGAAGAAGCCTTTAAATTACTATTTGCGTAATGAGAAGGAAGCAGATTTTGGTTGTAATCATAAAAAAAAAGAGGCGATTTCTCCAGTGAAATTGCCTCTTTTTTTTTATGATTCATGAATAGGCTTGTTTAAACCTGAAGAATACATTAGAAGATGTATTATGGATTAAACATGCTGGCCAGCATGTCGCTAGCGTGTTTAATCCACTGTTAACGCTTATGTCGAAGTTCTGATGAATCATCTGTTAAAAGAATTCTGATTCGTCGCCGTTGGTATATGTATTTTCATCTATGTCCTCTTCATTATTGGTACCGTTATTGTCATCGCAGTCCAGTGTGAGGTTGAAGTTGATAGGTTCTTCGAAAATATCTTCTTCGCTGACTTGTAGCGTCTCGTCAGCGTATACTTTTTTCATATATAAGGCCCAGATAGGCAGTGCCATATTGGCGCCTTGTCCAAGCCTGATACCATCAAAGTGAATATCTCTATCTTCGCCCCCTACCCAAATACCGGTGGTGAGGTTTGGAGTGACACCTATGAACCAGCCATCTGAGTGGTTCTGGGTGGTGCCTGTTTTGCCTCCAATTTGTCCGCTGAAATGGTAGGTGTAGCGTAGTCGTTTTCCCGTTCCATTATTGACCACTCCTTGAAGTAGGTTTAACATTAGATAGGCTGTCTGTTCGCTGATTACTTCTTTCTTTTTAGGGGTGAATTGACCAATGACATTGCCATAACGATCTACTATTCTTGAAATCATCATAGGCTCAATACGTACTCCTTTGTTAGCGAAGGTGCTGTATGCACTTACCATCTCATTTAATGAGAAGTCAGGAATGCCCAGACACAGCGAAGGTACAGCGTCCATAGGACTGAGGATTCCCAGCTCATGAATCATATCTCTGACAGCTTCTGGATTGTATTGCTTCATTACCCATGCCGATATGTTGTTGTTAGAATTGGCTAAACCCCATTTTAAAGTAACCATCTCTCCTTTTTTACGCTTACCTGCATCACGGGGAGTCCAGGTTTTTCCATCTGGTAAAACAAATGTTTGAGGTATGTTAGGAACCAGGTCGCAAGGAGTGTGTCCTTCTTGCATGGCCAAAGTATATACAAGGGGTTTGATGGTTGAACCTACCTGTCGCTTTCCTTTGGTAGCCATGTCGTACATAAAATATTTAAAGTTGGGACCACCAACATAGGCCTTCACATGTCCATTTCGTGGGTCAATAGAAAATAAACTTGCCCGTAAATAGTGCTTGATATGTATGATGGAATCCAATGGAGTCAAGATGGTGTCTTTCTCTCCTTCCCAAGTAAATATTTGCATGTTAACAGGCTTCCGAAAGGATTTCATGATGGAATCTTTGTGAATACCCTCTTTACGCAAGGTTCTGTATCGCTCTGAATTACGAATAGCTTTGTTGATAATATTTTCGTATTGTTCCTCGCTAATTTTATGGGTAAATGGAGCCCTGCTTCTACCTTTTTTTTCTTTAAAGAATGCCTTTTGCAGGTTGTTGGCCAGATGATCGTGTACCGCACTTTCAGCATAGGTTTGCATTTTATAATTTACAGTGGTGTAAATTTTCAAACCATCCCGGTATATGTTGTACTTGGTACCATCTGGTTTTAGGTTTTTGTTGATAAATCCGTACATAGGATTATTTTCCCATTCGACACTGTCTGCAATGAATTTATTGTGCAAATATGGTGGGTAGTTTTTTCTTTCCGGTTTACCTGCGTTTAACGTTAATCGGATGTATTCGCGAAAATAAGGGGCAACCCCTTCTTTATGATCTCGTCTTCTAAATTTGAGGGTGAGAGGAATGTTTTTCAAGGAGTCATACTCTTCTTGTTTAATAAATTGTGCTTTGCGCATCTGATTTAAAACAACATTACGTCTGAATTCGGTGGTGTCTCTACGTCTTACGGGATTGAATAAGGCCGGATTTTTGAGCATCCCAATTAATACAGCAGCTTCCTCTATTTTGATGGAATCTGTGGTGACACCAAAAAATGTTTGTGCGGCCGACTGTATTCCGTATGCATCGTATATGTAACCTACTTTGTTGAGGTACATCGTTAATATCTCGTTTTTGGTGTAGCTTCGTTCCAGTTTGACGGCAATGACCCACTCGTTAAGCTTTTGTAGTCCTCGTTCCCAAATATTTTTAGCTGGCTCGTGAAACAAAAGTTTCGCCAATTGTTGGGTGATTGTACTACCACCTCCTGATCCTTTATCTCCCAGAAGAACTGTTCTTATGGCAACCCTTGCCAAACCTCTGGGGTCAACTCCTGAGTGATCATAAAAACGTAAATCTTCAGTGGCAATGAGTGCATTCACGATGTAAGGTGAAAGCTCATCAAAATCTACAAAGGTCCTGTTTTCTATCGCAAAGTTGCCCAGTACCTCATGGTCCTCTGAAATAATCTCAGTGGCAAGACTGCTTTTGGGGTTCTCCAATTCCTCGAATGAAGGCATGACTCCCAAAAATCCCATGGATATCAGAAAAAATAAAAGAAATATTGAAAGCAAGCCTGCTATGATGCTTCCCCAAAACCATTTGAGCAGTCTTTTAATTCCTTTGTTGTTTGTGCACATAATTGTTGTTTGTTGAAAATTTGGCGTAAAATTAGCAATTTTACTTATATACTGGTTTTTAATGTAAATTTATTCTTTTAAACGCTAATTTACGCAAAAAGTTATATGTTTGATATTCTTATGTGATTGAATGATAGATATTAATGTATTTTACTTGTGGTGTGGTTAGGCTGTAGCTTATGAGAACTTTAAGGCCTTTTATGATGTCTTTTGTTTTTTGAACGGGCGATCTATTGAGTATTGTAAGGATAATTTTTTAAATTTGACACTTTTATAAAGGTTAACGGTAAAATGGCTTAGGTTATCAAATTCATAGTTTTGTGGAGCCGGTGAAACCTTGTAAAGTTATATATAGATATAATTGAGCGTTAATATATTATAGTAAATGGCTAAAAAAAGTAGTATTAGTGAAGAGAACTTGGTGATTGTTGAGTCTCCTGCCAAAGCAAAAACTATTGAGAAATTTTTAGGCAATAATTTCTTGGTGAAGTCGAGCTATGGACATATTCGAGATCTAGCAAAAAAGGATTTTGGCATTGACATAGCCAATAACTACTTACCTAATTATGTGGTTTCAGACGACAAAAAAGAGGTGGTCAGGGAGCTAAAGAAGTTGGCTAAGAGTGTGAAGACTGTATGGCTCGCTTCCGATGAAGACCGTGAGGGGGAGGCTATTGCATGGCATTTGTATGACGAGTTGGGACTGACTCCTGAAAATACAAAAAGAATTGTTTTTCATGAGATTACAAAGTCAGCCATTTTAAATGCAGTTGAAAATCCAAGAGATATAAATATTGATTTGGTTAATGCGCAGCAGGCACGTCGAGTACTGGATCGTCTAGTGGGTTTTGAGTTATCTCCAGTGCTTTGGAAGAAAGTGAAACCTTCTTTGTCTGCAGGTAGGGTTCAGTCTGTGACTGTGCGGCTGATTGTAGAAAGGGAAAGAGAAATATTTGCTTTTAATCCCAAATCATCTTATCGGGTTACAGCTGTTTTTAATGTAACAAATGCTGATGGTCGGGTTTCTGAGATGAAAGCAGAGTTGTCTAAGCGTTTTGCAACCTTAGAGGAGACAGAAGTCTTTTTAAATAAATGTAAGGGGGCTCAGTTTAAAGTTTCGGATATAACTAAAAAGCCTTTAAAGAAAACGCCAGCTGCACCTTTTACAACATCTACTTTGCAACAAGAAGCCAGTAGGAAATTGGGTTTTTCGGTTGGACAAACCATGTCGGTTGCTCAAAAATTGTATGAAGCAGGTAAGATTACCTATA
Source organism: Saccharicrinis fermentans DSM 9555 = JCM 21142 (assembly GCF_000517085.1). NCBI lineage: Bacteria > Pseudomonadati > Bacteroidota > Bacteroidia > Marinilabiliales > Marinilabiliaceae > Saccharicrinis > Saccharicrinis fermentans. Next base: position 4,920,133 of record NZ_KI912107.1, read on the forward strand.
TGCGTACCGACTCGGTAAACTTGGCAGATACGGCTCTTAAAATGGCCAGTGAGCAGATTACTGGTGTAATGGGTGAGGAGTACCTGAAGATAAGAAAGTATCAGACCAAAAGTAAGGGCGCGCAGGAGGCTCATGAGGCCATCCGTCCCACAGAGCTGAATAAACCAACTGTCTCTGGTTCGCAACAGGAACAAAAGTTATATGAACTTATATGGAAACGTACGATTGCTTCGCAAATGAGTGATGCCCGCCTGGAGAAAACAACCGTGCAGATTAAAGCTGACGGTGTAAGTGAGCATTTTGTGGCAAGTGGTGAAGTAATTCAGTTTGATGGTTTCTTAAAGGTGTATTTACAGTCTTCGGAGCATGATGGGGAGACTGAGGGCGAAGAAGATGCTGGATTATTGCCCCCAATGAATGTTGGCGATCAATTAATGTATGAGATGATTGAGGCGCGGGAGAGATGGAGTCAGAAACCTGCCAGGTATTCAGAAGCGGCACTCGTAAAGAAATTAGAAGACTTAGGTATTGGCCGTCCGTCTACTTATGCACCAACTATTTCTACCGTTCAGAACAGAGGTTATGTTGTGAAAGAAGAACGTGAAGGAAAGGAAAGAGCTTATCGTTATCTGGCATTGAAAAATGATGAGATTTTTTCTGAACAAAAGACAGAGATAACAGGAGCCGAAAGAAATAAGTTATTTCCAACGGATGTGGGAATGGTGGTAAATGATTTTTTGATGCGTTATTTTCCCAATATCGTAAGCTATGATTTCACTGCAAAAGTGGAGATGCAATTTGATGAAATTTCGTTGGGAAAAATAGTGTGGAATGAATCTATTGATGAGTTTTATAAGAGTTTTCATCAACAGGTGGAGGAAACATTGGAAACATCGGAACGAAATACTGGAGAACGGCATTTAGGTGAAGATCCTAAAACGGGTAAGCCCGTCATAGTTAAAATTGGTCGCTATGGTCCAATGGCTCAATTGGGTGAGAGTAGTGAGGATGAGGAGGTTGAAAAACCGAAGTTTGCATCTTTGCAAAGAGGTCAACACCTGGAAACAATTACATTGGAGGAGGCCATCAGGTTGTTTGATTTGCCCCGAGACCTGGGTCTTTATGAGGATAAAAAAGTAGTGGTTGGTATTGGTCGTTTTGGTCCTTATGTCCGTCATGATGGAAAATTTGTTTCTCTGAAGAAGGGAGTGGATGATCCTCTGGAAATAGAATTGGACAGAGCAATTGTTCTGATTGAAGAAAAAAGAAAAGCAGATAAAGAAAAGTTTATCAAGAGTTTTGATGAAGATCCGGAAGTGCAAATTTTAAATGGCCGTTGGGGACCGTATATTTCTTACCAAAAAAAGAATTATAAGATACCTAAGGATACTGATCCTACGAAACTTTCGTTTGATGATTGTCAAAAGCTTATAAAGAACGGTGGTAAGAAACCTGTAAAAAAAGCAGCAACAAAGAAAACGGCAACAAAAAAAACAGCCACTAAAGTTGCGGCAAAAAAGACAAGCGCCAAAAAGAGTACAAAAAAATAATTCAGAAAATATTTATAGTGCAACTGAGCGATTTTTTTGACCCGATCATGGAAACAAAGACATATAATAATTATATGTCCGGGGAGGATAGTCTCCTTAGTCAAATTAAATATAGTGCAGTTGAGGACTTCGATAAAGAGTTACTCTCTACCTTTGAAGTAGCTCTTGTTGGGATTTCGGATGGTAAAAATTCCCCTGGTAATGAAGGGTGTGCATATGCCAGTAGTGAAATTCGAAGAAATTTGAGATCACTGCGAAGTATATCAAAGCCTCTGCAAATGATTGATTTGGGAAATATAAAGGGAAAATCCTTAAACGATAAGTATTTTGCTCTTCGCGAGGTGTTCGCCATTCTTTCTTCTCTAGATATTGTAGTTGTTGTTATTGGAGGAGGGCAAGATTATTTTTTACCATTAGTGAAAGGATTGTCCGGATATCAGAAAGAGTTGGCCATCTCAGTCATAGATGCTAAATTAGATTTTGATTTAGGTAGGGGTGACTTTAACGCACAAACTTTTTTGACTCAGCTGGGGAACGATTTTGTAGATAATATTTTTCAGTTAAATTTGTTAGGAATACAAAAATATTTGGTGGGTGAAAGTCAGGAAATACAATTAGATGATTTACATTGGGAATATATCCGTTTGAAAGATATTAGAAATGAAAATATTCTTGCAGCCGAGCCGTTGTTGAGAGATGCTGATTTGGTTAGTTTCGATGTGGGTGCCATACAAAAAGAGTATATGCCCTATTTTTCAAATATGAATGTGAATGGTCTCACTGGATATGATGCCTGCCGTTTAGCATGGTATGCTGGTGTAGGTGACCGTTTAAAAGCGTTTTGTCTTCATGAATATAATCCACAAATGGATAAATCAGGCAAGGGGGCAATGTTATGTGCACAAATAATTTGGCATTTATTAGATGGTATGTCTCAGAATATGAGACAGCTATCCTCGTTGGAAGCAGAACAGTGTAAAATTTCTGTGGTTCATTTACAAGATTTTGACATAGACTTACGTTTCTATTCAAATAGAGTTACTAACAGATGGTGGATTGAAGTGCCATGGAAGAATGGTGTTAAAATGTTGGCTTGTGAAGAAAAAGATTATCTTTTTGCTAAGAATGGTGAATTGCCCGATAAATGGTGGAGATTCTTTCAAAAAGATATTTAGTAGTCTGTTGGCATTACAAAAAAATTAACATGTTTAACTTATAAAAACGAAACCTTTATTGTTGAATTAAAGTATACGAACTTGGTTTTTAACCGCAAAAAAGATGAAGCTTAATTGATAAGTTTCAATGCTATAATAAGATATAGTGATAAGCAAAAAAAACTAGAGTTCTTTGGGTTTTTTATAACTGAAGTAAATGTTTAGGAGAATTCTGATTTTTGTTATATTTTGTGCGGTCGCTGAAAGTGTTGAGGCGCAATATGATCCACAGTTTAGCCAGAATATGTTTAATAAACTGGCCGTTAATCCGGGTTTTGCGGGAGCTACTGGAGATGTGAACTTGGTGGCTCTAAACAGAAACCAGTGGACTGGAAATTTGGCCATAAAAACAACGGTTTTTAGTGGTGATATGCGAGTCAAGTTTTTTAATTTGAATTCTGGGATAGGATTGAATTTCATAAATGATGAAATAGGTAATTTTACTAATCTTACCATGAATTTGAATTATGCTTTAAAGTTTGAAATGGAAAAAGGGACATTGTCTTTTGGAATTAATTTCGGTTTGTTAAATCAAAGTTTGAAAGCATTATGGACCTTGGATGCTGTTGAGGGTGACTATTACAATGCGAATGATCCTAATGTTCCGACTTCTGATGTGAATGGTTCTACCTTTGATGCAGGAATAGGTGTATATTATAAGGAAAAAAAATATTACCTAGGTGCTTCATTATCACATCTTAATAGTCCGAAAGCAAACTTTAAGGAAGAATTTAATTTTAAAACAAGTGGAACATTTTACCTCTTAGGAGGGTATAACTATAAAATTGAAGATACTTCGTATGAATGGTTGCCTTCTTTTTTCTATAAAACGGATGGCAGGAGTTTTCAGATAGATGTAAATACTTTGGTGAGATATAAAAAGAGATATTGGGGAGGACTCAGCTATCGTTTTCAAGATGCTATTGTTTTACTAGGGGGGATAGAAATGAAAAACGGAGTACGACTTGGGTATAGTTATGATATAACAACATCAGCAATTGCATCATCAGGCCATGGGGGGACACATGAATTGATGGTGGGCTACAATTTGGATATAAATTTTGATCAACGAACTAAACGCTATAAAAGCGTTAGATATTTATAATAGGCAATAAAATTTTAAAATACCGATAGTCTTAAATATTATGAAGAAAGTATTAGCTCTTAGTGTAATTATAGTCACTATCTTAAGCGGATGTAGTAACTCCGGTGGAGGGGAACTTACCGGAGTAATTGAAAGGGGTACCTTTTATGAGCCGGATCCATATGGAATGTTATTTATCCCCCAGGGAAGTTTTAATATGGGCCCTAACGATCAGGATGCTGCTTGGTCGTTAACTGCGCAGTCTAAAACTGTTTCCATTCGTTCTTTTTGGATGGACGAAACGGAAATTACCAATACAGAATACCGTCAGTATATGAATTGGGTGAGGGATTCCATAGCTAGAAAGCTTTTGGGAGAACAGTTTGAAGAGTTTGTGATTGCTGAGGATGAGTTTGGAAATGAAATAGATCCTCCGTTTTTAAACTGGGATGAACCCATTGAATGGGATAATGAAGAGTATGCCGAGATTTTGGATGAGTTGTTTTTGCCTGAAAATGAAAGGTTTTTCAGAAGAAAAGAAATAGACTCTAGAAAACTAATCTACGAGTATGAATGGGTAGATATGCAACAGGCTGCTAAAAAAACGAATCGTTATAATTTCGACACTAAGCAGTATGAAGGTACTGTATATAATCAAGTAGGTGAGGAAGAGAGTATTAGTGATCGTTCTGCCTTTATCATGAAAGATAATGTGAATGTTTATCCTGATACCTTGTGTTGGATTGCTGATTTTACGTATTCTTTTAATGAACCTTGGACCGAAAAGTATTTTTGGCATGTGGGTTTTTATGAATACCCTGTGGTAGGTATCACTCATCAGCAAGCTACTGCATTTACTATCTGGAGATCGCGTTATATGAACAATTATCTTGTGAGTAAAGGTGAGGCAGAAGTGATGGAGTACCGTTTACCTACAGAGGCAGAATGGGAATATGCATCCAGAGGAGGTTTGGAAAATCAAATGTATCCTTGGGGTGGAATGTATACCAGAAACGATAAAGGATGCTTTTTGGCTAACTTTAAACCTTTAAGAGGTCGTTACGCCGACGATGGTGGTAATACTGCTATGGCTGTGGCATCCTATGCACCTAACGATTTTGGATTGTATGATATGGCAGGTAATGTGGCGGAATGGACTTCTAGTGCTTTTGATGAGTCTGCTTATAGTTTTACACACGATTTTAACCCAACTTATAAATATAATGCTTTGCCTGACGATCCACATGTGATGAAAAGAAAAGTAATTCGTGGTGGTTCTTGGAAGGATGTTGGTTATTACCTGCAGTGCGGTACCAGAACGTACGAGTATCAGGATTCAGCTAAGTCTTATATAGGATTTCGTTGCGTAAGGGATTATATTGGGGACTAAATGTAATTATAAAACATCATTGTTTTTAAACTATTGAGTAAATAACAGATTAACACAATTTAATTATGACTATAACCGAATTTGTTGAAAGTCCCGGATATAAAAAAATCATGGGTAAAGTATATGGTTTTGGTGCAGCAATCGTTTTAGCAGGAGCTTTATTTAAAATTATGCACTACCCAGGTGCAGGAATTATGTTACTTATTGGGATGGGTACAGAGATTATAATCTTTGCATTGTCGGCTTTTGAACCACCTCACGAAATGCCAGATTGGAGTTTGGTATATCCCGAACTAGTAGGGTTGGAACCTAATGCTGCCCATCATGGAAAAGGTGGTGGTGAAGGCGGTGGAGAATTGCAGGCCCTGATTCAAACAGGAAATATCGATGAGAAAACAGTAGCAGAGCTATCGGAAGGAATAAAAAAATTAAGTGCTACTTCTTCTCAATTGGCAGATCTTAGTGATGCGTCATTGGCTACCCAAAGTTACTTGCAGAATATCCAGAATGCTTCTGAGTCTGTTGGTAAGTTTGGAAATGTACAGGAGAAAACATCGAAAGCCATTGAAGAATCTACGCAGGCATTGACGCAGTCGTATAATGCAACTGCAAGTGCTATATCGGAGGCTGGTAATAAAGTGGCCACTGATATGTCCAACTCGGGTAAGCAATTAATAGCTACATACGCTAATTTGTCCAATACTATGGAAAAGGAAATGGGCGGTATTGCTGATAATAATAAAAAATATAACGATCAATTATCTGCACTGAATGGTAAATTGGCATCTATTAATTCAATATATGAGATGCAGCTGAAAGGTTCTAAAAACCAAGTGGAAGCAACGGAGAGTGTGAATAGTGGATTGGGTGAAATAAGTGAGTATTTAAAGCAGTCTGTTGAGGGTGCGAAGAGCTATAGGGATCAGGTGGCTCACCTAAATAAAACCGTAGGTGAATTGAATACCATCTATGGAAATATGTTGAGCGCCATGAATGTGGGAGGCCGTTAATTTACTTTTTGTATTAATTTTTAGAAAAACCAAAGTATGAGTGGCGGAAATTGTCCAGAAACCCCCCGGCAGAAAATGATCGGTATGATGTACCTCTTTTTGACAGCAATGCTTGCATTGAATGTGTCGGGAGAGTTGCTATTAGCTTTTGTATCGCTGGATGAAGGTTTTAATCAAACCAGAGAAACGGTAGAACGTAAAAATGAATCCCTTTATACTCAATTTAAAACTGCTTTCGAAACCAATAGAAGTAAAGCACAGGAAGAATGGGATAAAGCACAGAAAGTACAAGCTGCTTCGGATTCTTTAGTAAATCATATACAAGATATTAAGCTTGTTTTAGCTCAAACGGTATCCGGTCCTGAAGCAACACCTGAAAGTTATGCGGGTATTGATAATCAAGATGTGGCTGCGCAGGTAATGATAGTGGAAAAAGCTGGCGCTAGAAGTAAGGAGCTTAAACGTCGAATGACTGAGTTTAAAGATTTGTTAGTGAGTATGCTGGATCCAAATGATGTTAAAGATACTGCATATATTCATGCCTACGAAACTGTTTTTAATACAGATGACGTTAAAGATGAAGAAATAAAGACTTGGGAATCCACAAAGTTTGAACATGTTCCTTTAGCAGCATCGATGGCCATGTTAAGTAAAATTCAGGGTGATGTCAGAAACGCAGAAGCGGATGTTGTGGCTAACTTAATGAGTGATATCAATAAGGATTCATACAAATTTGATGAATTATTGACCGTAGTAAAACCTTTTAAAACAACTGTATTAGAGGGTGAAACCTACAAAGCAGAGGTATATATTGCTGCATATGACCCAACTGTTGTGCCTGAGATTGTAGTAGACGGACAAAAGTTAAAAGTTGGAGATGGAAAAGGCCTTTTGGAACAAACCAAAGGTGTTGGAGAATATAAATGGACAGGTAATATAAAAATGCCGACACCGGATGGTACTGGTTTTAATGATTATCCTGTTGAGGGAGAATATCAGGTTGTTAAACCAAGTGCAGTAATCTCTCCAATAAAAATGAATGTTTTTTATGAGGGAGTTGATAACCCTGTTGCTATTTCAGTACCTGGAGTTGCAAGTAACGCTTTAAAAATTAGTATGACAAATGTGGTTCAAAAAAGATCTGGAGCTAATTTTATTGTACGACCTAAAGCCGGAACTGCGGGAAGAAAGTCTATTGTCAGTGTAAGTGCTGAAATAGGTGGAAAAACAAAATTTATAGGGAAACAAGAATTTAGGATTAAAAGAGTACCTGATCCGGTTCCTACAGTAGCTGGTGAATCAGGTGGAAAAATTCGGAAGAATGTATTGCTGGCTCAATCAGGTGTTTTTGCCGAAATGAAAGATTTTGATTTTGAGCTGGAATATAAGGTGACTCGTTTTACTGTATCTGTTCTAAAGGGTGGTTATATAGTGGACGAACCGTCTAAAAGTAGTAAGTTTACTGCGCAACAAAAAGAACTGATAAAGGGTATGTCCAGAGGTGCTAAAGTATCAATAGAAGGTATTCGTGCCAAAGGTCCTAGTGGTACGCGTGACCTAGGTACAATTACATTTGTATTAGATTGATAATTCATAGGGAAAAAGTTAGATAAAATAAAAATACGATCATGAAAAAGTTGTTCTTCTTGTTAATAATATTGGTGGCCACGGTAGGTAGTTCTACAGTGAAGGCGCAAAATGTTTTGGATGGAATATATCCGCCTGAACATGTTCAAAACCGTAAACCGATTCCTTATCCTCATGTGAGGGAAGCGGATGTGATGTGGGCCAAAAAGGTTTGGCGTATTGTTGATCTAAGGGAGAAGATTAATTTACCTCTTTTTTATCCAATTAATACGATGGACGGAAGATTTAGTCTAATTCAACTATTAATGCATGGTATTCAATATGAAGGTTTAACTGCTTACTCAACTAAGTATGAAGATGAGTTTAAAGTGGAGATGACTTTGGATCAAGTAATGTATGAAATGGGAGCCGTTGGTGATACGATGGAGGTGAGACAAGATGATGGTACTTATGTTGAAAGGGTAGTAGCTGGAGATTTAAGACCGGAAGAAATTAAGCAGATTTTGGTGAAGGAAGTATGGTTCTTTGATCGTAATTATTCGAGATTAGACGTTCGTATTATAGGACTGTGTCCTATACGTGAGTATACCAAAAGTAGTGGTGACGGTGAAGAACAGGTGGCTAAAAAGCAAACATTCTGGATTTATTTTCCACAGGCCAGAGATTTATTTGCACGTAACGAAGTGTTTAATCCTAGGAACGATGCTCAACGTAGAACATTTGATGATATTTTTATGAAAAGATATTTTGGAAGTTATATTGTGCGTGAGTCAAATGTATACAACAACCGTACAATCGACCAGTACGCTGTTGGAATGGAAGCCATGTTGGAATCAGAAAGAATCAAGATGGATATTTTTAATTTTGAACATGACTTGTGGGAGTTTTAAGAAGAACAACAAATTCAACCATAAAAAAAAAGGAGTGCACTTGCACTCCTTTTTTTGTTTGTTATATAGAGGGTTTATTATTTCTCTTGACCATATTCTGCAAGAATATCTGCAGAAAACTGACGAATTTGTTGTTCGTTGGATTTAGGACAAATGAGTAAGCAATCGTGTGATTCGGCAACGATATAATTATCAAGCCCTTGTATTACCGCCATTTTTTTGTTAGGGAGATTGATAATGCAGTTTTTAGAATCATAGGTAAGTACTTTGCCTGTATTGATCGCATTCTGGTTGTCGTCCTTGTCAGAGTGCTCATATAGTGATGACCAGGTACCCAAATCGCTCCACCCAAAATCAGCAGTTAATACATATACATTCGTGGCTTTTTCCATTATGCCATAGTCTATAGAGATATTGTCGCATTCATGGTAGATTTCCTTGATGGCGTTCTCTTGTTGATCTGTGTTTATTTGATCATTAATATTGTCAAACAAACGTTTTACTTCGGGTAAGTGTTTATCGAAGGCATTCTCTATGGCTCTTAACGTCCAAATAAATATGCCTGAGTTCCAGAAAAATTCCCCGCTCTCAAAAAATACCTTGGCTAATTCTAAATTGGGCTTCTCTGTAAATGTTTTTACAGGTTCAATGACGCCCAATTCTGTAGGTGAATCATCGCTGACTTGTATATAGCCATAACCAGTTTCCGGACGGTGAGGTTTGATGCCTAAGGTGAGCAAAGCGTCAAAGTTCTGTACAAAGTCCACTCCTTTTGAAATTACCTTGACAAATTCTTCCGGCTTAAGAATTAAATGGTCGGCAGGGGTTACTATGATAGATGCCTCAGAATTGCGTTTTTTAATCCATGCGTTGGCATAGGCAATGCATGGGGCTGTATTTCTTCTATAAGGTTCTGTTAGCACTTGTTCTGCTTTTAAAGCAGGAAGCTGTTCAAGTACCATTGCCTTGTATTCAATACTTGTTACTACTAAAAAATTTTCAGCAGGACAAATGGGGGTAAACCTTTCAAATGTTTGCTGAATCAGGGTTCTACCGGTTCCTAGAATATCTAAGAACTGTTTAGGGGTTTCTTCTCGGCTGATTGGCCAAAATCTGCTTCCGATTCCCCCTGCCATAATTACGCAGTAGGTGTTGTTTGTCATCGTATATTTTTTATATTTCAACATCATTTGTAATATGTTGGTGAAAATACCTAAAAACAGCCACAATAAAAACCATTGTTCTTTAGAATTAAAATTTTTTTACCCTGAATTAAGTTAGTATTTTTATCGCAAATCAAAATATATGGGATTTCTATTTCATTTCGGGAGGTATGTTATGTTCTTAAAAAGAGTGTTCTCCAGACCGGAAAAATATAAGATACTTTTTAAGCAGATCATTAAGGAAGCGGAAAGTCTGGGCGTTAACTCTCTTGGTATCGTTTCTATTATTTCTGTATTCATGGGAGCCGTTATTACCTTGCAAACGGCGTATAACCTCGATTCGGCTTTTATTCCTAAATATACAATAGGTTATGCTGCCCGGCAGTCTGTTGTATTAGAATTTTCTTCAACAATTGTTGGTCTTATATTGGCAGGTAAGGTGGGCTCTAATATTGCTTCCGAGATTGGTAGTATGCGAGTGACAGAGCAGATTGATGCGATTGAAATAATGGGTATCAATTCAGCTAGCTTTCTTGTGTTACCTAAGATCTTGGGTATGGTTCTTATGATTCCTTTTATAACTGTGATAAGTATGGGTGTAGGTGTGATGGGCGGATGGCTCTCTGGTGTTTTGTCAGGTGAAGTGCTTTCTGCTGATTTTATATATGGTGCAAGGCTTGATTTTATTCCCTTTCATGTTATCTATGCGCTCATTAATTCTACTTTAACAGATTTATTGCTTTGAATAACAGAGGTCTATGTCACGCTGTCGCTTTTCATGTCGCTGCTGCAGTTTTTCCAGCATCCGTTCATCGGTCATTTCACGATAAAATTTGTATACCATAAAATCCATAATGTCTCTTGCCGACAACAATGGGACTTCGTCTTGATTCAATAGTTTTTCTTTCAGCATAAAGCTGCCCACCATTAAGTTGAGGGCTACTTGGTGATGCCATGACAGCCATTTGCGGGTTTGGAACTGATCCAAGCCTACTGTCTGTTTTTGCTCTTTGAAGCTATGCTCAATGAAAAAGCGTTGTGCCTGCATGTATGCCAGCGCCTGATGCGTGTATTGAGCAAGTTCTGCGTTAGTGAACGAATATTTTATTTCTACTCCCTGCTTTGTCTTTCTTTTCGAAATGACCAGCAACCGTTTCTCAACAATGTTCTGAACCTTATCCCAAATGTAAACTGTCTTAAAATGGAACAATCCCTTCAGCTTTCCCTTGGCAGAATCACGAATGTCAAGCTTTTTCCAGTCCTTGTTTGTAAGCGTTTCTATATATTCGTTAGCGTTTACCGATGGGGTGCTTGCCTTCGGCCTTTTGGGTGGGCGCCCACGATTGCTCTTTCGCTCTGGAATATGTAGTTCTGGTTTTTCAAGGTGGATTTTTTGATCGCTATGAATGTCAAGCATGTACACCAAACCCATATCCTCAACCGAACGGGTAAACGCAAGGTCATTGCCATAAAGTCCATCCCCCCCAACGTAATCGAACTCGATACCCATTTCCAGTTGGTGCTTCACAATATCTGTAGCCAGCTCCGGTTTTGTCTTGAAAACCCTGTCCTCTTTGGGGATGCCAGCAGTTTCACACCTGGCGTTGTTAGTACACCATGACCTTGGAAGGTACAGTCTCGTGTCGACCAACGCTGCATATTTGTCCGTGCACAAGCAACCAAAAACTGCAACCTGCGAGTTTGCAGTCTTCCCAACGTTCCCGCAATACTGGTGATCAACACCAATGCTTTTGTCACCTTTTTTCACCCATCCGCTTTCGTCTATGAGTAATCCTTTTAATTTTTGGTTTGGGAGTGATTGGTCTACCTGATTTGCTATTTGGTCGATGACAGCTCTTGCATCCCAATTGGATTCGGTGATAAAATGCTGCATCTTATGGTAGTCTGCGTTTAATGTCTCAGTGATGCGTTCGATGTTTTTCAAATCGCTTAAAGCTAGACCTTCGACGTATTGAGTAGCTTTGTCGAAGTTGGATTTTGTTCTATTTTTAAAATGGTGCTGAAATTCAGATAAATACACTTCAAGTCGGTTGTTGACCGCTAGCAGTGTTTTACCATTATTCGTATATTTTTTTAAGTTTTTCGCCCGTTACCCATTGCAAACTTGAGTTTTGTTCTTTGTTTCAATTGCAATATACTAATTTACTGTTTATTACGAAAGAAAAACAATACTAAATTATCGTTTTTTCAGTGATCATTTTAATCTGTTAAAGTAGAATTAAGTCTGTGGTTTTTGCCTTTTTGATTTCAACTATTTCTGCTTATCAGGGTTATCATGTTCAAGGAGGTTCGCTCGAAGTGGGGGTGGCCAGTACGCGTGCTGTAGTTATTAGCAGTATACAAATTTTGTTATTCAATCTTTTACTAACTCAGTTGTTGTTGGCATGATAGAGGTAAAAAATGTTAATAAATCCTTTCATGGAAAGCAAATTTTGTTCGATGTGTCTGCTACATTTGAAACAGGCCAAACAAATCTAATTATTGGACAAAGTGGACATGGAAAAACTGTTTTGCTTAAATCAATTGTTGGTCTGCACCAAATTGATTCGGGACAGATCGTATATGATGATGAAGTTTTTTCGGAAATGCCCTTTTCTGAGCAGAAGTTGATTAGAAAGAAAATAGGAATGTTGTTTCAAGGTTCAGCACTCTTCGACTCTTTAACTGTTGAAGAAAATGTGAGGTTCCCACTGGATATGTTCTCGGATAAATCATTGGAAGAAAAATCGGATAGGGTTAATTTCTGTCTCAATAGAGTGAATCTTGAAAATGTGAACCACCTTTATCCTTCGGAGATTAGTGGTGGTATGCAAAAACGAGTGGCTATTGCCAGAGCTATTGCCCTTAATCCCCAATATCTTTTTTGTGATGAACCGAATTCCGGACTAGATCCTAAAACAGCCATTGTTATTGATGAGCTTATCTATGAAATTACCAAAGAGTATGGAATAACAACCATTATAAATACACATGATATGAATTCCGTGATGGCTATTGGTGAAAAGATTATTTATATCTATCAGGGACGAAAGCTATGGGAAGGTAATAAAAATGATATTTTGTTGGCTAAGGAAGAGAAATTAAACGACTTTGTTTTTGCATCTGAACTTTTTAAGAGGATTAAAGAAAATTTGTAATTGAGTTTTATTGGGTAGACGTATGGAAAACTCTCGTGGTCCAAATGGAATGGATGTGCATTATATTTTTAAGTTGATGGAAACCTCAACGAATAGGTGTAGTGTTTACTTAAAACAGGTTTTAAGTACCGTAGTTGAGATTGAGCGCATAGAACTGTGTTATCCATCTGTCTGGAGTGTTTTTGCTTTGAAAACAACCTTTAAATTGCATAAAAAATGGAAGGCCCTCTTCCCGATCTTATTTCTTCCAGATAAAACAACCACGAATTACAAGGCAACATATGTTAATCGGTCGAAACTGAATTTATTGGGAATTATTTTTAGTATTAATGCTTCAAAGCAGATAGAACTGAAATCGTATGCTTGTGACAATGTTAGTTTGTTGCTGCAGGTATTATTGTTTCTTCATTTCAATGATCAGGGTGTACATCCGGATGGTTTCATAGAAAGTCCTACGGCTACGTATCTACGTGTAAAACTTGGGCCTTCTTATAGCGAAGGACAAGTGATAGATTTTATGGATCTACTATTCGATCAATATAAGCATACGCATATTTCAGCAAAGTCGTTTCGAAGATTGTTCCGGTGTTTTGGTCCTTGTACTGAAGATATCGCTAACCAGGCTTTTGATTACTATGGGGAGTCAAAAGACTGCTTTAAAGCATGGACAAAAGCAGTGGAAGAGTATTTAATAGGTGTATTAAATATTGACAAGAATGTTTCGAAACGAATAGCTTCTCTATTGTTGTCTGTCCATTGAATGCTATTGATTGTGATATTCGCATTAGACGAAGTGTAAATAGGATATTTATGGATTAAGGAAAAAAGAATAAAAAAACATTTAGCTGTAAATACTTGACAATATATTGCTTAGGTATTATCTTTCAAGTTCGATTAAAAAAAAGAGAAGGGAAAGGTTAGGAATTACGAAATAAAGTCTCTTTCTTTGCACCCGCTTTGAACGAAAGGCGAGAGAAGTAACTGAGATATTGAGGTAAAAGAAGGGATTAAAAAACATTGATAATAAGGTGTTTTAAGGACGGATGAGGAGTTAAAAAAGAGTCTAAAAAATATTTTTAAATTTTATTTTGCAGATTCAATAAAAACCTTTATCTTTGCAGCCGCTAAAACGGTAGCAAAAAAGGATAAAAAACTGATAAGAATGAAGTCTTTAAAACTGTTTAAATACAGGAGTTTGGAAAGGAATAAAGCGAAAAAATTAATTTTCAATTTTTCTCAAAAAACATTTGGAATTAAGGGAATAAAGTTGTTATCTTTGCATCCGCTTTTACAGCGATAAACTAACATCGGTTAGTTTTAACAAACAGATTGAACTTAGGTTTTAGACCTAAAAGATATAAAGACGATAAGGAGACTTATCGACGTTCTTTGAAAATATTGGAATGCACAAAAGGAAAAATAACAGAGTGATTCTTTGAGTAAGGCTCTTGTAAAGAATAATAGTTATAGAAATAGTTTACTAGATCTATACAGATAATTTTTATACAACGAAGAGTTTGATCCTGGCTCAGGATGAACGCTAGCGACAGGCCTAACACATGCAAGTCGAGGGGTAACATTGTAGCTTGCTACAGATGACGACCGGCGCACGGGTGCGTAACGCGTATGAAACCTACCTTTTACAGGGGAATAGCCCGGAGAAATTTGGATTAATGCCCCATGGTTATACTTTACCGCATGGTAAATTATATAAAGCTTCGGCGGTAAAAGATGGTCATGCGTGACATTAGCTAGTTGGTAAGGTAACGGCTTACCAAGGCGACGATGTCTAGGGGTTCTGAGAGGAAGGTCCCCCACACTGGTACTGAGACACGGACCAGACTCCTACGGGAGGCAGCAGTGAGGAATATTGGTCAATGGCCGCAAGGCTGAACCAGCCATGTCGCGTGCAGGAAGACGGCCCTATGGGTTGTAAACTGCTTTTGTACGGGAAGAAACGTATCTACGAGTAGATATTTGCCGGTACCGTACGAATAAGCATCGGCTAACTCCGTGCCAGCAGCCGCGGTAATACGGAGGATGCGAGCGTTATCCGGATTTATTGGGTTTAAAGGGTGCGTAGGCGGACTAATAAGTCAGTGGTGAAATCTTGCGGCTCAACCGTAAAACTGCCATTGATACTGTTAGTCTTGAATTTAGTTGAGGTAGGCGGAATGTGTTGTGTAGCGGTGAAATGCATAGATATAACACAGAACACCGATTGCGAAGGCAGCTTACTAAGCTATAATTGACGCTGATGCACGAAAGCGTGGGTAGCGAACAGGATTAGATACCCTGGTAGTCCACGCCGTAAACGATGATTACTCGTTGTTGGCAATACATGGTCAGCGACTGAGCGAAAGCATTAAGTAATCCACCTGGGGAGTACGTTGGCAACAATGAAACTCAAAGGAATTGACGGGGGCCCGCACAAGCGGAGGAACATGTGGTTTAATTCGATGATACGCGAGGAACCTTACCTGGACTTAAATGTAGGCTGCATAGAGTAGAGATATTCTTTTCTTCGGACTGCTTACAAGGTGCTGCATGGTTGTCGTCAGCTCGTGCCGTGAGGTGTCGGGTTAAGTCCCATAACGAGCGCAACCCCTATTGTTAGTTACCAGCACGTAAAGGTGGGGACTCTAACAAGACTGCCGGTGTAAACCGCGAGGAAGGTGGGGATGACGTCAAATCAGCACGGCCCTTACGTCCAGGGCTACACACGTGTTACAATGGCCGGTACAAAGGGCAGCTACATGGCGACATGATGCTAATCCCTAAACCCGGTCTCAGTTCGGATCGGAGTCTGCAACTCGACTCCGTGAAGCTGGATTCGCTAGTAATCGCATATCAGCCATGATGCGGTGAATACGTTCCCGGGCCTTGTACACACCGCCCGTCAAACCATGGAAGCCGAGGGTACCTGAAGTCCGTTACCGCAAGGAGCGGCCTAGGGTAAAACTGGTAACTAGGGTTAAGTCGTAACAAGGTAGCCGTACCGGAAGGTGTGGCTGGAACACCTCCTTTCTGGAGAGAGACTTACAATTATTAAAGATGAACAGTTATCAAATTTTGTGTATTCCACGTTGTCCAAAACGGGACAAAACGTACATTGACATATTGGCAAAACAATCAAAATCATAAGTTGGCCTTAACGCAGATCGTTAAGGATCAACCAACAAGAAAGTAAGCAAGGGCGCACGGTGGATGCCTAGGCTTTCAGAGGCGACGAAAGACGTGATAAGCTGCGATAAGCCACGGGGAGAAGCAAATATTTGTTGATCCGTGGATTTCTGAATGGGGCAACCCGTCCGGTTGATGACCGGTCACTCCGCAAGGAGGGCAAACCCAGGGAACTGAAACATCTAAGTACCTGGAGGAGAAGAAAATAATAATGATTCCCCTAGTAGCGGCGAGCGAACGGGGATTAGCCCAAACCTACAATGTTTAGGCATTGTAGGGGTTATAGGACCACAACATGAATATAAAATAGAAGTAGAACGTTTTGGAAAGAACGACCAAAGAAGGTGATAGTCCAGTACACGTAATATTTTATAGGATAGTGGTATCCTGAGTAGGTCGGGACACGTGAAATCCTGTCTGAATTTGCCGGGCCCATCCGGTAAGGCTAAATACTCCTGAAAGACCGATAGTGAACCAGTACCGTGAGGGAAAGGTGAAAAGTACCCCTAACAGGGGAGTGAAATAGTACCTGAAACCGTGCGCTTACAAGCGGTCGGAGCTGATTAATCAGTGACGGCGTGCCTTTTGCATAATGAGCCTACGAGTTAGTCGTAGTTGGCAAGGTTAAGGGCCTCAGTCCCGGAGCCGAAGCGAAAGCGAGTCTTAATAGGGCGAATAAGTCAGCTGCGCTAGACGCGAAACCAGGTGATCTACCCATGGTCAGGTTGAAGTTCCGGTAACACGGAATGGAGGACCGAACCGCCAGACGTTGAAAAGTCTTCGGATGAACTGTGGGTAGGGGTGAAAGGCCAATCAAACCTGGAAATAGCTCGTACTCCCCGAAATGCATTTAGGTGCAGCCTTGTTTTAGTTATACAGAGGTAGAGCTACTGATTGGACGAGAGGGCTTCACCGCCTATCAACTCCTGATAAACTCCGAATGCTGTATAATGATGAACAGGAGTGAGGGCATGGGTGCTAAGGTCCGTGTCCGAAAGGGAAAGAACCCAGACCATCAGCTAAGGTCCCCAAATATATGCTAAGTTGAACAAACGCGGTTTGATTGCAGAGACAGCTAGGATGTTGGCTTGGAAGCAGCCATTCATTTAAAGAGTGCGTAACAGCTCACTAGTCGAGCGATCGAGCATGGATAATAATCGGGCATAAGCATATTACCGAAGCTATGGATTGTTAATTTATTAACAGTGGTAGGGGAGCATTCCAATGACGCAGAAGCCGGATGGCGATGTCCGGTGGAGTAATTGGAAAAGCAAATGTAGGCATAAGTAACGATAATGCGGGCGAGAAACCCGCACGCCGAAAGACTCAGGTTTCCTGATCAACGCTAATCGGATCAGGGTTAGTCGGGACCTAACGCGAACCCGAAAGGGGTAGTGGATGGATAGCAGGTTAATATTCCTGCACTTCCTGTACAATAAAAGTGACGTATTGTTGAGACTGCTAGGTACTGACGGAATAGTACGTAGAGCCTAGGCTTCGGCCGAAGCGAAGCAGAGCAAACGGTACCGAGAAAAGCGAGTACAGGGACCCGTACCGTAAACGGACACACGTAGTTGGGTTGAGTATACTGAGGCGCTCGAGTGATTCATGGCTAAGGAACTCGGCAAATTAGCCCCGTAACTTCGGGAAAAGGGGCGCCAGTTTAGGCTGGCCGCAGAGAAATGGCGCATGCGACTGTTTATCAAAAACACATGGCTTTGCAAATTCGAAAGAAGAGGTATAAGGCCTGACACCTGCCCGGTGCTGGAAGGTTAAGAGGAGATGTTAGTTTCGACGAAGCATTGAATTGAAGCCCCAGTAAACGGCGGCCGTAACTATAACGGTCCTAAGGTAGCGAAATTCCTTGTCGGGTAAGTTCCGACCTGCACGAATGGTGTAACGATGTGCGCACTGTCTCGGCCATGAGCTCGGTGAAATTGTAGTATCGGTGAAGATGCCGATTACCCGCAACGGGACGGAAAGACCCCGTGAACCTTTACTGCAACTTAACATTGGTTGTGGGTAAGTAATGTGTAGGATAGGACGGAGGCTTTGATGCTGCATCGCCAGGTGTAGTTTAGCCGCCCTTGAAATACGTCCCTTTGCTTATCTGTGGCCTAACGGATTAATCCGGACATTGTTTGGTGGGTAGTTTGACTGGGGTGGTCGCCTCCAAAAGAGTAACGGAGGCTTTCAAAGGTTTCCTCAGGACGATTGGTAACCGTCCGTGGAGTGTAATGGCACAAGGAAGCTTGACTGTGAGGCCGACAAGCCGACCAGGTACGAAAGTAGGACATAGTGATCCGGTGGTTCCGCATGGAAGGGCCATCGCTCAAAGGATAAAAGGTACTCCGGGGATAACAGGCTGATCGCTCCCAAGAGCTCATATCGACGGAGCGGTTTGGCACCTCGATGTCGGCTCGTCACATCCTGGGGCTGGAGAAGGTCCCAAGGGTTGGGCTGTTCGCCCATTAAAGTGGCACGCGAGCTGGGTTCAGAACGTCGTGAGACAGTTCGGTCCCTATCTGTTGTGGGCGTAGGATATTTGAGAAGACCTGACGTTAGTACGAGAGGACCGCGTTGGACATACCTCTGGTGCACCAGTTGTTCCGCCAGGAGCATCGCTGGGTAGCTATGTGTGGAAGGGATAAGTGCTGAAAGCATCTAAGCACGAAGCCTGCTTCAAGATGAGATATCCTTATTAGGGACGTTGTAGACTACGACGTTGATAGGCCGTAGGTGTAAAGGTGGTAACACCAAAGCCGAGCGGTACTAATTGCCCGAAACTTTTAGTTGGAGCATTAAGCGCCGAAATGTGATTTTGATTGTAGCCGATGTGACAATAAAAAAATATAAAGGAATATAACAATATTCAGGTGGTTATAGCGACGGGGCTCCACCTCTTCCCATTCCGAACAGAGAAGTTAAGCCCGTTAGCGCCGATGGTACTGCGTACAGTGGGAGAGTAGGTCGCCGCCCATCTTAAAAGAGAGCAATTGGATTTTATCCAGTTGCTCTTTTTTTTTTGCTTTATGGGTGTTGCAAGGCGCAAGACGCATGAGGTGGCGAGTTGTTATAGTTGGCGAGCTGGTAAAGATGTTAGCTTGTTAGGTTGGTGAGCTGGTAAAGTTGCGGAGTTGTTAAAGTCGTGGAGTTGTTGAAGTTGTTATAGTTGTGTTTCTCATTTAATAAATATCTTCCATTAATGTACAAAGCTATCAATTAATGAACCGCAGGGCAGGCCTGAGAATAGCAAATTATACATCAGCAATTTTTCGCAATAGTATTCCATCACTTATGATTAAAAAATATATTGCTAATCCCTTGCATGCAAAGAGAGCGTAGCGAACGAAGCATGCAAGGGATTAGTGTTCATGAGAAAAGATTGTTTTTCTGTTTTCTATCCGATAGCTTTTCCCTTCCAATTTCAAGACTTCACATCGATAAAGCAAGCGATCTAACAGTGCCGTGGCCAGGACTTCATCCTCGAGGGTTTCAGCCCATTGTTTAGGCGATTTATTTGTTGTAATAATCACAGAGGTCTGTTCATGTAGGTGATTTACAAGGTTGAAAAATGCCACAGCTTCATGTTTCTTAATAGGAAAAAGCATTATATCATCAATCGCAATTAAATGAGCTTTTGTCAGTCGGTTGTAAGCATTTAAAGCAGAAGATGTCATTTCTTTCATTTTTAATATGGTAACAAGTTCTTCCATTGTGATGAAATAAGATTTGTACCCGGCAACTACAGCATCATGCACAAGGCCCGCCGCAATATAGGTTTTACCGGTTCCGGATGGTCCCATTAAAACCAGATTGTAGTTTTGTTCCAGCCACATCAACTCACGCAGTTGTTTTAGTTGGGGTTTTGTAATACCGTTGGCAACATTAAAATCGTAGTTATCCAGCTGATGTTTCTTCGGTAATCTGGCTAGTTTGAGTCTTCGCTCCAGATCGGTATTTTGCCTGTGAAGGACTTCTTTTTTCAATAACTCCAGGGTGAATTCCGTATATGAAAGCTTATCTATTTGCGCCTGATGCAAGATTTCTTCTGGGGACTTCTTTGTCTGGGTAAGCCGCAACAATTCGGCATACTGCTTGATTTGTTCTATTTGCTTCATGATCTATCTCAATAATGTTTCATAAATTTCGATACTACTTTGGGCAGGAGCAATCGACTCCTTAGGGGGTTCCACATTCACTTTACTGATATTTATTTTACTCGCCTCCGATATTTGTTTTTCTTCGTTTTGAAGATGGGCAAGTACCTCCGCAAATCGATACCCATTAAACACTTTGTTTTCGATGCAGAAGTTTAAAGTTTCTGTTTTTACCCGATCGTTCGCATTGTTTATAGCTTTTAAAATTTCCCTTATATTATCATGAAAATAACGCGGTTTGTCATTTTCCAGGTCAGCCAAATAGCTTTGTGATTCTGGTGTATTGCCAAAAGCGTTTAATAAAAGTTCATATCTCTGTTGTAGTGTCTTTGATTTTTCGCGGCAGTGATCCGTGTTGCGCACCAAAACACCCTTTCCCAGCGGAATCTTATGAGACGCAACAAGCGTATTTACATCAGATAACAAGTCCAGGGTATTCCCTTTGTCATCAAGAAGCACGGTTGTATCGGCATCTTTGTAAGTCCCTATTGGTAAACTGTAAAAATTTCCCTTGTAGGCAACGGTGTTGTCTTTTCGAACCTTGTAACCAGGCAGTAATATTAATGGTTTTTCAGGGGTGTCGCGGTAAGGTTCCAGATGTGATTGTTCAATCAACCATTGTTCATAAGGGACTTTCCTGGTGGTTCCGTGAAGCTTGGCATTTGCTGTACGTTTAAGCCATGCCAGGCAATCTTCCTGAAGGGTGTTTTGATCCTGAAATGTACGACCTTTCAGGAAGTTATATTTGACATATTTCACCACATTCTCAACCTTTCCCTTGGATTCAGGATCTGCTTTCCTGCAAAAAATAGTTTCAAAAGAGTATTGCTGGCAAAAACTTCGAAATCCTTCTGTTAATAAAACATCACCAAGATTTTCCCCCTTTATAAATACTTTATCCTGATCGTAAATGATCTTACTTGGTATACCGTTAAAGTAATTAAAAGCTAACTCGTGAGCATATACCGCAGTTTGGGTGGTAAAAGGGCAGCGTTGACAATAAACGTACTTGTAGCGAGAACGCGAAAGTACCATGGCGAAGAAATACACTTTGATACGATGACCTTCTCCACTCTGCATAGTAATCTCGCCAAAATCAACCTGAGCCTCGCTACCATAAGCTACCTCAGGCAGCTTTTGATATTGACGGGAACCCACTTCTTTGTACTTATTGATGGCATGCTTCTCCCGAATCGTTTTTACGAAGTTATAGACCGTTTTGCTATCTACTTTCGGTAAATCTTCAAATGATTCTTTTAAACGATCTTCTACCTGGGCGGCTGACAAGTGAGGCGTGCTTTCGAGAAGTGTTTTTACATATTTATAATAACCAGAGAGCTTTTTTGACAGGCGATGCTGCTTATTTATCCACAACATAAAAGTCTGTTCATCCATTGCTAAATATTTACGGACAGTGCCTCTATCTATCTATCTATCTATCTCAAGCTCTCTACTTATTTGACTCTTATTGAGTCCTTGTTTCCATAATTCATTAACTTTGTACCACATAAAAACTTTTTGGTTTTTATTCATAGCCTTTGTTTTTTTAGATTTCACAACCTAAAAATGGAGGCTATTTTTTATTTCTACAACTGGTGATGTTCTATTGCGAAATTTTGATGGTACTAATTTCCTATTCTCAGTTTTTAGCTTGTTAGGTTGGCGAGCCGGTAAAGTCGTGGAGTGGCTGAGTTGTATTTCTCATTTAATAGATATCTTCCATTCGTATATGAAACTATCAGTAAAAGACCGCAGGGCAGGCCAGAACAATAGCCCCGGGGCCGGCGCTGGCGAGAGGCTTCCCTGGGCGCACTTGAGGTGGTAGTGCGCCGGACGGAAAGGGAAGTTGATGTAGGGCTGATAGTGATCTATTGTTCTAGACCTTTTTGGTCCTTTTTATGGCAATGATAAAAAGGACATATACATAAGAAACAAAAGCAAGGTATGTATCAAAAGAATAAAGTTATCCTCTTTCATACAGAAACAATATTTTCAATTTATGAACAATTTCAAGTAAAACATAAAAGTTCTCAACTTATTAAAATCCATATTCAAGAACTCTGATCTAAAGATATCTTTCATATGTTTATAATTTGTTTCTTAATGGTCATATGGAACTCGCCGTGATAATCATTCACCTGTGTGAGAGATCACTCTCATGGCTCGTTTCATATAAATACCCAATTACCAACAAATCGACTGCAGGGTTGGCCAGAACAATAGCCCGGGGGCCGGCGCTGGCGAGAAGCTTGATGGTGGCGAGTTGTTATAGTTGTTAAGTTGATGGAATTGGCGAGCTGGAAAAGATGTTAGTTTGTTAGCTTGTTAGGTTGGTGAGCTGGTAAAGTCGTGTAGTTGTTGAGTTGTGCAAGCCTTCTTTTTTAATAGAACTTCAAGTACAGCATAGAAGTTCTCAATTATAAAAATCTATGTTTAAGCTCTCTCATACAAAGGATATCTTCTATTTATATACAAAATTATCAGTAAAAAGACCGCAGGGGTGGCCAGAACAATAGCCGTGGCCCGCGCTGGCGAGAGGCTATGGCCCTGGAAAATGCATTAGAAAATCTCTAATCCCTCATTTGTGTTTAAACGCTCTATTTGCTATATTCAGCAATGAAATTATATTTAGTCATGCTTTAAAATATGCAGTATAGCATCCAAAATAGAATAACTAAGTAATGAATAAAAAAACAACAAGGCGAATAATTAGGGTTTTATTGTTTTTGGGTACCATAATATCTTTATATTTTGTACCATGGCCGATTGTTCAAGCCTGGATTTTACCACTTCCAAGCACCGTTCAAGATCAGGTTGATAAAGCCTCGGATTACGGATTTGATGGTATCATTGTATGTGTAAATAAAAAGGGGAATCAATGTGTATTTTATACTTCAGGTTACAAGGATAGGGCAAACAAAACTCCATCTGAACCTGATGCATTGTTTAAGATTGCCAGTGTAAGCAAATTGTATATAGCAGTAGCTGTCGCCAAATTAGTCTCAGAGGGAAAGTTGTCATTGGATAGCACACTAGCAGGATATTTGCCCGAATTGAAGGGAAGGATAGAATATGCCAATAAAATTACATTGCGTATGTTAGTTAAACATAGGAGTGGTATTCCTAATTATACAGACACATATATGTATTGGGTTGCGCCGAAAGAGACGGCAGAAGAAAATCTTGACTTGGTTTTGGACTTACCTGCCAACTTTAAACCCGATGAAGATGAAGAATATTCTAATACCAATTATTTGTTACTTGATAGAGTCATCAACCAAACTCTTGGATATGGTACGTTCCAATACATTCAAGAGGAGATACTAAGCCCATTGAATCTACAGCATACTTTTGGCTCTATAAATGATGTTAATTTAGATGATGTGATGAGTGGTTATTATGTGGGTTATGATTTTGATTTAAAAGGGAATAATGTAAGTTCTGTATTAGCGAGTGCAGAGGATTTGAGTATATTTATTAGAGCGTTAAACGACGGTTCGGTATTTAGAGATAAAAATGAACAAGAAATATACGCATCCATTTATAAGTATGGACATACTGGCTTGATACCCGGATACCAAACAATCGCTAAATACCATCCGGATATTGATGCGGTTGTAATACAATTTACAAACACAGTAAATTTTGATGGATATAATTGGAATATGTCAGAAGTAATGTATAATCGTATCGTTAAATTACTAAGGAAGTCAAATTAACCTGTGATGGTGTCTGCGAAGCTTTTTGTCATTTATTATGATGAATTAATATTTTAAATATTATATTTACTACATTATATTTATTTTTGCATTATAGCTCAGAATACATTATTCTTAGGCTATACTATTGTTGTTTAATCAAACCTGAACCATATTGTTATATGTAATTCATATGGCGAATCGGATATTTATCGATGATTAGAATCGTTCTGGAGGATCAGTTAAGTTGATGTGCGACGAGCTCAAAGTAAGATTTTTAAACAAAAAATGCCAATTGCATTACATATTTTAGCCATAATGGAGATAAAAGACTATGATAAAAAATTGTTTCTGATTACACTTCTTTTGATCAATATGCAAGTTTTTGCACAAAAATGCGATGTAAGTGGAAGAATCATTGACAACACTTCGCATGTTCCGATTGCCTACGCCAATGTAGCTCTTTTTTCGACCAAGGATTCGTCGTTCATAAGTGGGGTGATGACCGATGATAGTGGCAAATTTTTAATACAAAACATAAAGACTGGAACTTATCAGGTAAAAATGAGTTTTATTGGATATCAGTCTGTGATCATTAACGATGTTTTTCTACAACCCGGTATTCGCGACTTGGGTGAAACTACACTTCAGATGCTTTCTGAAAAAATTGATGAAGTAGTCATTAAAAGTAGGAAGACAGCTATGAGCTATAAAGTAGATCGAAAGGTGATTGATGCAGGAAGTTTTCCCAGTGCAGATGTTGCCATTGATTTATTGGAAAATGTGCCATCGGTTCAGTTGGATCTGGACGGGAACCTTACCTACCGAGGTGACGGAACTTTTAAGGTATACATCAATGGACATCCTGTGGCCAATGGTGTAGAGAAACTGCGTCAGTTACCTGTTTCACGTATTGATAAAGTTGAAATTATTACCAATCCTTCGGCTAAATATGATGCGGAAGGATCGGCTGGTATCATTCAGGTTATTCTGAAGAAATCTCGTTTAGAAGG
Organism: Saccharicrinis fermentans DSM 9555 = JCM 21142; assembly: GCF_000517085.1. Lineage (NCBI taxonomy): Bacteria > Pseudomonadati > Bacteroidota > Bacteroidia > Marinilabiliales > Marinilabiliaceae > Saccharicrinis > Saccharicrinis fermentans. The sequence continues at coordinate 4,945,233 of NZ_KI912107.1, forward strand.
TTATACCATTAACAGTAGTGTGAACCTATCAACATTGGGCACTCATCGTTGGATGTTCTCTACAGATAAAAAAACGGATAAAAGCGGGTGGTATATTAATGCTTACTGGTTAGACGACGTATGGAGTAAATATAGTGAGGCAAGTGTTCAGCATGTTATGGATGAGACAAATAGTTATTTGACCAATTCTCATGTCGACTCTAAACACGGACAAAAGAGTTCAACTATTGAACTTGGTTTTAATTACGATTTATCCAATAAAGATTTTATCGATTTTTCGGCTTATATCAATCCTGCTGCAACGAAACAAAAAAACAGATCGAAAGGTTGGGTTACTGAACAAATGATATTGGTAAGCGGATCATCCATTGATTCAACTTATTATCTTAATAGCCTGTATAATTGCGATTATCAATACGTGGGAGGTACGCTGACTTATGAGCATGCGTTTGATAAGGATCGTTCCCACCTGCTCTCGGCTTATGTTGATTACTCTGCTAACCTTATAGATTTGTTCGAGCGTCAGTACGACGAACAGATCTATAAGGCTTTTATAGAAAGGGAGGGATTTGTCGGTTCAGAACACCAAGAAACCATGATTGAAGGGAAGTTCAACTATAAAATGCCTTTGCGAGAGGAAGTGATGATGGAAACTGGTGCTGAGATAAATACCGATCATATTCCTCGGATTGCTTCGGTGAGTGGGACTTTTGACGAAAATAATATTATCACGAAATATGACAATTCCCCTCTTAACCAAGAGGTTGATTTCATTCAGGATGTATATGCACTTTATTTTTTGCTAAAGCGTGAAGGTGAAAAAATGGCAGCACAAGCAGGAGCCAGGATGGAGTTTACAGATCGCCGCTCAGATTATAGTTATGATAATGGAGATGGTACCCGTACTTACAATCGCAAACGTAAGCGCTTTAACGACTTTTTTCCTTCCGCTCATATTACCTATAATTTTACGGAAACAAATCAACTTTACCTCAGTTATTCAAAACGTATAGAACGGCCGAATTATTGGAAACTGGTACCGTTGTTACAATATCAGTCAGCTTATGTGTATTACAAAGGCAATGGAAACGTGAAGCCTACCTATACTGATGCATGGGAAGTTGGATGGAAAAAGTCATGGAAGAAGAATTTTCTTTCGGCAGAATTGTTTACTCGTAAAACCGACAATGTAATCCAACGCTATTCGAAAATTTCAGAAGGGAATACGTTGATTGAATCACCCGAAAATGTCGGGCAGTCGTGGAGTACTGGCATTGAGATAATGGGTGGAGTCGACGTTTTTTCATGGTGGAATAGCAACTTGAGTACCAGTATTTATGCCTATAAGCTGGATGTTGATTTTGAGGATTATAAGTACACTCGTAAACAGTTAAAAGCTGATACGCGTTGGAATAACACCTTTATGTTGCCCAAATCCTATACGCTGAAATGGGATCTTAAATATAATAGTCCTTATAAAAATGCCCAAACAAAACGAGATGCTTATTTTGTTTCTAACTTGGCTCTCAAAAAAGAAATGAAAGATGGTAAATGGACAGCTACGGTGGTTTGTTCAGATATATTTTCAAGCGAGGCATATACTGTAACGCAAACCGGGGAACACTTTGTAATCAAAACTGATACAGATTACCAGCCTTATGTGTCATTTAAACTTGCCTTTGTTTTTGACGATCAGAAATAAAAGCAAATAATGAGTTCTAGATTCAACGATTTTTAATTCAATAATTTTGTTTGTAGTTTTGTTCAGTAAGTTTATTTCAAGGCGTAATAATATTTTTTATAATCATGTTAAAAAGCCAACAAAAAAAGCATAATATAGTCGTTTTCTCTCGATGGAGTAGGAAAGGATATGCTGTGTTTTCTAGTTTGAAGCAGGTTGTAAAGATAGCTCACTTGTCTATTGACTTGTGTGATTTAGCCTTGTTGAAGAGCTATGCAGCCTTTCAGCTTGATAGTCAGTTTTACTTGGACGATGATGAAGAAGTTGATTTAGGCGGCAAAGAGCCACTTGAAAATCCAATATATATTGCGGCAACTTTACCAGTGGTGACTGACAGTAGTGATTGTTATCGTGACAATAGAATAAATAATGATGTATATAAAAAGCCTATATTTTGCCCGGAGCAAAGTATAGGCTTTTGTTTTTTTAACAATTGTAATAGTGAAATGATATGATTGAACTTTTAAAGAAGAAGGTGTTAGATGGGCATTTGATCAGTTCGCAAGAGGCCTTGCAACTAAGTCGTACAGAGCACAAGAGAGAGCTATATGAAGCAGCCAATGAAATTCGAAAACACTTTTGTAGCAATACTTTTGACCTCTGTTCTATAACCAACGCAAAATCGGGGAAGTGTAGTGAGGACTGTAAATGGTGTTCACAGTCCAGGCACCATCATACCAATATTGAAGAATATGAGATGGTAGATAAAGATCAAGCCCTCCAAGAAGCGCTTGATAATGCAGAACAAGGGGTATTACGACATTCATTGGTAACTAGTGGTCGCCGAGTAAGCAATCGAACCCTTGATGAATTAATACCTGTTTTTAAGGAGATTGCTAAAAAAAGCAAGATGAAACTTTGTGCTTCGATGGGCTTGATTAATGAGGAACAAATGCTCCGTTTAAAGAATGAAGCTCAGGTGGAACACTATCATTGTAACATTGAAACAGCTCCTTCTTTTTTTTCCAAGCTGATGAGTACGCATACGCTTGAAGAAAAAATAGAGACCATCAAAATGGCGCAGAAAGTTGGCTTAAAGGTTTGCTCAGGTGGTATAATGGGGATGGGAGAAACAATGGAGCAACGTATTGAAATGGCGTTTTTACTTCGCGACCTAGGTGTTAAGTCCATTCCAATTAATATTTTACAGCCCATTAAAGGTACTGCTTTAGAAAATGTTCCGCCATTGAAAGAGGAGGAAGTGTTGACGACGATTGCGGTGTTTCGTTTTATCCATCCGGATGCTTATTTACGATTTGCCGGAGGACGAGTACAGATTAAACATTATCAGGATAAGGCTTTGAAAGCCGGTGTGAATGCGGCTCTCACGGGTGATTATCTTACATCAGTAGGTTCAAATATACAGGAGGATAGAGTTGATTTTAAAAACGCAGGATTTGAAATTTCATGATGGATAGTAAGCAGATTTTAGCGTTCGATAAAGCACACGTTTGGCATCCTTATACTTCTGCTACATCTGAAGAAGATTGTCTTTTGGTAGAAAAAGCTGAAGGTGTTTTTATAGAGTTGGAGAGTGGTGAACGGTTGATAGATGGAATGTCTAGCTGGTGGTCAGTCATACACGGATATAATCACCCAGCATTAAATAGAGCCATAACAGAGCAGTGTAGTCAAATGGCTCACCTTATGTTTGGAGGTCTAACACATCGTCCAGCAGTGAATCTGGCAAATGCTTTATTAGAGATCGTTCCTAAAGGTTTAAAATATGTTTTTTATTCCGACTCGGGTTCGGTAGCAGTTGAAGTGGCGTTGAAAATGGCGATGCAGTATTGGCAATCGCAACATAAGTCCGGGAAGAATCAGTTTGTGACCATTAAAAATGGTTATCACGGTGACACTTGGCACGCTATGTCGGTGTGTGATCCTGTTACCGGAATGCATCATATTTTTAACAATAGATTGTCTGTTCAACATTTTTTGTCTTCTCCTAAATCTGTTTATGGAAAAGCCTTTGATCAAAGCGAGATGGTTCCTGTAAGTGAATTTCTTCAAGAAAACCATTCGCACCTGGCTGCTTTCATACTGGAGCCTATCGTGCAGGGCGCTGGAGGAATGCGCTTTTATCATCCCGAATATTTGAAGCAATTGTATCTTTTGTGTAAGCAATTTAATGTGTTACTTATTGCTGATGAAATTGCAACAGGTTTTGGCCGAACAGGGAAGTTATTTGCTTGTGAACACGCTGAAATTAGTCCTGATATTATGTGTATTGGTAAAGCTTTGACCGGTGGCTATATGTCATTTGCTGCCACTTTGTGTAGCGATGAGATTGCTCAAACTATTTCAAAAGGTGAGCCGGGCGTTTTTATGCACGGTCCCACATTTATGGGAAACCCATTGGCTTGTGCTACTGCCTTGGCCAGCATTCAACTACTTAAAAAGAATAGATACAATACTGCTCATATTGAGCAACAATTAAAACAAGGACTTTCTTCTTTAAGTAATATGGAGGCTGTTGCTGATGTGCGATGTCTGGGGGCTATTGGTGTTGTTGAGATGAAAGAAAATGTTGATATGGGAGCTATACAAAAGGAATGTATGAGGCAAGGTATATGGTTACGGCCTTTTGGAAAATTGGTTTATACAATGCCTCCTTTTATTATTTCTACAGATGAGTTAAGTGCTTTGATACTAGGTATCCGAAATGTAATAAGAAAAATATACGCATAGAATGGATAGATATATTAGAGAATTACAACTTTTAAAGGCGAAGAGTAATGATCGTGTTTTACCCACCGAGGAGACTCTTGGTTTGTACGATTTATGCTCCAATGATTATTTGGGGATTAATACCCATGTTAAACTTCGAGAAGAGTTTTTGGAAAAATACAATGAGAACTTTGAATTTAGTGCATCTTCATCTCGTTTGTTAAGTAAAAGTTTAAAACAGCATTTGAATTTGGAGCAGCAGATTGCCCATAGTTATCAAATGGAGTCTGCGTTGGTTTTTAACAGCGGATACCATGCTAATATGGGTGTTTTATCAGCCTTGCCTGGTAAGAAAGATTTAATTGTGGCAGATAAGTTTATCCACGCAAGTGTCATTGATGGAGCTAAACTGAGTCAGGCGGATTTTATACGTTACAAGCATTTAGATTATATTCATTTGGAGCAAATACTGAAGAGGTATCGAAGCTGTTACGAACATGTTTTTATTATTAGTGAAAGTGTTTTTAGCATGGATGGCGATGTAGCAGATTTGATTCGCTTAGTTGATATAAAAGAACGCTACGATTGTTTATTATATATTGACGAGGCTCATGCTTTGGGAGTTCGAGGTGCGAGGGGTTTAGGATGTGCAGAGGAGTTGGCTTGTGCTTCAGAAGTTGATTTTATCGTCGGTACCATGGGGAAAGCCATGGCATCGGTGGGTGCTTTTGTAGCTTGTAAGCAGATATTCAAAGATTTCCTCATAAACCATTCGCGAGCTTTTATTTTTAGCACTGCGCTACCTCCTATTAATATGGCCTGGAGTAGTTTTGTTTTTGAAAAAATGCAAGACATGACTAAAGAAAGGGAAGATCTCAAGTGTCTTTCTGTGCAGTTTTCTGATTTACTAAATACGACATCGCACTCCCATATTATTCCCTTTATAATAGGTTCTAATGAAGACGCCATTAGTAAGTCACTCCAATTAAAACAGCATGGATATCATGTACTGCCAATTCGTTACCCTACAGTACCCCAAGGTAGGGCACGTTTACGTTTTTCATTGTGTGCTCATATGTTGATTGACGATTTAAAACCTTTACAACAACTATTAAGATCAGCCAGTGATGACTAAAAAATGGAGAATAAGAAATAAGTATGAAAATGTGATATTGTTTTTCAATGGATGGGGGATGGATCATTCAGCTGTTGATCATATGCAATCAGATCATTATGACCTTGTTGAATTTAATGATTACCGCACTATAGATTTTAATGAGTGTGAATATTCTCATTACGAAAAGATATATGTTGTGGCTTGGTCCTTGGGTGTTTGGGTGGCTTCTTTTATTTTTAATAGAAGTAGTTTAGCTATCTCCAAAGCTGTTGCAATCAATGGAACACCCCATCCTATCAATGCAAAGGAGGGTATTCGTCCTTCTGTTTTTGAAGGAACTTTAAAGGGATGGAATAAATCAAATAGAGAACTTTTTTTGATGCGTACCATTGGAGCGAAAAGCAAATATGAGGCCCATGCTACTATCTTTGGTAAAAGAACAATCGAAAATCAGAAAGAAGAACTGGCCTCACTTTACAAGCAAATCAACGTGCACAAAGACTTTGAATTCAAGTTCAATACTGCAATTATTGGAAATGATGATGCCATATTTACAGCCCAAAATCAAGTTAATTATTGGCAAAGTAAAACCTATTGTAAGTTTATGGATTTGCCTCACTATCCTTTTTTACAACTCCTAAGTTGGGATGTTATTTTACGTTTATAAATGATGAATCTTATTGATAAAAACTTTGTGAAAGTACAGTTTAATAAGGGACTGGAGAGTTATGCAAATGAAGCCAGCGTTCAAGAATATATGGCCCAAAAGCTGATGGATGAACTTTGCGTAGCTTGCGATAGACCGTTTGGGCATATATTTGAAGTCGGTTCAGGAACAGGTTTTCTGACCTATCGTATTATCGAAAAGTTGCAATTTGATAACTTAACGGTCAATGATATTGCCAAAACTTCTAAGCAAAAGGTGCAGGAGTTAGAAAAGGTTTACAAAATGACTATACCTTTTATTGAAGGCGATGCCGAGGATGTTGATTTTCCACATCAGCTGGATGCAGTTATCTCAGGATCTACGATACAGTGGTTTAAAAATATTCCTGCTTTTTTTAACAAAGTGGCTCATAGCCTTCAGCCAAATGGTCTATTGGCTTTTAGTACTTTCGGTTGCCATAATTATAAAGAAATAAAAGCACTAACAGGTGTTGGACTTGACTATTTGTGTATGAGCGAAATATGTACTTTACTGCGCCCTAAGTATACTATTCTTTTTAGTCAGGAGTGGACCGAAGTAAAAGAGTTTAGTCACCCACTTGAAGTGTTGCGGCATATGAAACATACGGGCGTAAATGGTGTCAGAAAAACACCTTTGGGTATAATGAAGCTAAATGATTTTATCCGCAATTATGGGTTGCTTTTTACCAATCAAGACCAAAAGGTAACATTAACCTATCATCCAATGATCATTATTGCAAAAAAGAAATAACTATGCATAAGCAAATTTTTATTAGTGGAATCGATACCGATTGCGGAAAGACCCATATTACAGGCTTATTGGCTTATCACTTTAGAAAGGCTGGTATTAATTGTATTACCACAAAAATGGTACAAACAGGATGTGAGGAGCTTGCGGAGGATATAATAGCACACCGAAACATGATGGAGATGGATTTATTGCCAGTTGATAAGAAAGGCGAAACCTGCCCTGTTCTGTATTCATTTCCGGCTTCACCTCATCTGGCGGCAGAAATTGATCAACGACCTTTTGAGGTAAAAAAAGTAGAAAAGGCATTTGTTCGGCTACAAAAACAATATGAATTGTTGTTAACCGAGGGGGCAGGAGGGTTAGCAGTCCCTTTAAGTAACAATTTGCTATTATCTGATTTTCTTCAAACCAGTGCGTTACCTCTTGTTTTGGTGAGTTCCTCTCGCTTAGGAAGTATAAATCATACTTTATTGAGTATCGATTTTTGTATCAATAATCAGCTCCATCTTACCACTATTGTTTACAATCAGTTTCCTGAAGATGACCGCCATATTGCTGAAAGTTCGTATCAGTTTTTAAAGGATTATCTCGCACGATCTTATTCCTTCATTAAATTGATTCATAGTGATGAATTGAGTAAATCGACTTGTTTAAGTGAACAACTTATTAATTATATGCTTTCTGACACTTGCTGATGTATCAGCCCAACAAAAACAAAAAAAGAATTCGGTTAAACGTAAACCATATTTTCATTTTTTGGTTCACGTATCAAAAGACAAAGACTATTCAATGGATTTCATCAAAAGGATAGAAAATGTTTTAGAAAATAATAAATAGCTTTCAGAAAACGCACTTGGTATAAAGTTAATAATGGGAGTGTAGTCTCTGTATTTTTGTTTGTATTTATTGTTTCCTACCTTACTTCACTTTAGATAGGTCTCTAATTTTAAAAGTGAGAGGGTGGGCAAAATCAATCTTTAGTGAATCAAATTCTTCATCTTTTACAAACTTAAAGCCTGGAATGATATCGTCGGGCATGTTTTGTTTGCCTTTGTGTTTCTTGTAATATATTTTTATTTTTTTCGCATCCTCTCTTTCTATGGCTACCAAGCATTCTTTTTTGTGGTTTTCATATATCTCGTAGTCACTTTTAATCGTTCTTAGTATTCCCATCGTATATATCTTTTGATAGATATTAAATATTTGTTATCGTTTTCCTATGAAAGGCAACATCCTTTTTGAATTTCTTCTATATCATCTTCATAATCAATTCGAATGTCCTCGTGAAGTTTATGGAGCGCTTTTTCTATGTTATTTACTTGTCGTTTGTAAAGGTTCTGCATTACAGGGCTATCCCTAAAGGAAACACCGCAATTTTGCATTTGCTGACAGAAAAAGATAAGTAGCTCTATTTCCGTTTCTTTTTTGGAAGAATACTTGATATGTTTGGTTGTCATCTTAAGGATGCGCCGGATGTTTTTTTTTGTATAGTAAAATGTTTGCTGATTAATTTCTTCAAAGGCCTTGCTGATATCCTCTTTTAATGCTGCAATATAGTCATCTTCTGAGTCTGCTTCGAATAATAGGTAGTTTAATAGCTCTTTATTTTCCTTTTTATATTTAGTCATTCTTAAGCAATATTCTATAACGACCTCTTTGGGAAGCAGTTGTAGCTCCTTCTTGATGGAATGAAGGCTATTGGTTTTTATGGGCATTGTGTATCTGTTAGTTCAATGATATAGTGTACAAATATAGTCATTGAGTTTTGTTTTTTTAGCTTTGCTGTGAATTCTTATATTGATAAATTACCGATTGATAGGGGTTTGACTTCGTTTATAATGAGGTTTTATTAAATCATTTTTCTTAAATTTTATATGTAAAGTACCTTGGTGTATCGAAAAAAAATATTTTTTATTATTTTTGGTATGTTTTTAATAAAATGGACGTACGATGCCTAAAAGCATGGTAAATAGCCGACCTAATTTCAAGCCTATATGAGCGAAACATTTAATGCAGCTTTTTCGATGATGAATATCATCCCAACTTCACTTCTCTTGCTGGTTTTGGTGTATTGGTTGACCGTGATCGTTGGTGTTTTTAATGTGGATTCCTTTGATATTGACGCAGATGCCGATATAGATGCGGATGTAGATATCAGTGCTACAGATTCCATTCTTTGGGTAAACTCTGCTTTGTCATTTTTCAATTTAGGTAAAATACCTTTGATGCTGATTCTCAGTTTTTTTTCTTTGTCACTTTGGGTGATTTCCATGTTAATGAATTACCATTTGAATGATGATTCGTTCTTACTTTCCATTGTATATTTGATTCCTAATATATTTGTCAGTGCCTTTGTTACTAAGTTTTTAACGCGCCCTTTTGTTAAGCTTTTTAAAAAAGCAGACAGCGATATCGAAAGCAATAAAAAACTAACTGGGAAATTATGTATTGTTACCCTAGATGCTACACATAATAAAATGGGGCAGGCCGAAATTAAGATAGATGGTTCTTCATTTATGATCAATGTGATGTCTACTGAGGAACAGTATTCATTATTAAAAGGAGATCAGTGTCTGGTGATCGACTATCTATCCGAACAGAAAATTTATTTAATAGAACCTTATAAAAACTAAACAAAATGAATGGATTACCTCAATTTGTAATAATAGCATTAGTTATAATTGCTGTTGGATTTATCATTTTGGTAATTAAAACTTACCGAAAAGCAACACAAGGTCAGGCGTTGGTACGTACAGGTCAAGGTGGTGCAAAAGTGTCTTTTAGTGGCATATTTGTGATACCCATTCTTCACCAGATGGAAGTGATGGATATCACCTTAAAAACAGTGACCATTGCTCGTCAAGGTAAGGAGGGCTTGATTTGCAAAGATAATCTGAGAGCAGATATCAAAGTAAATTTCTTTGTTCGTGTGAATAAAACAGCGGAGGATGTGATTCAGGTGGCACAGGCTATTGGTTGTGATAGAGCTTCTGATAAGGAGTCGTTGGTTGATTTGTTTGATGCCAAATTTTCTGAAGCATTGAAAACGGTGGGTAAACAATTCGATTTTGTGGAACTCTATAATTCTCGTGAAAAATTTAAGTTGGAGATACTGAGAACCATAGGTACAGATTTGAATGGTTACGTTTTGGATGATTGTGCCATTGACTATCTAGAACAGACATCGATTGAAGTATTATCTCCGGATAATATCCTGGATGTGGAGGGTATTAAAAAAATCACTCGTATAACAGCTGAACAACAAATTCTTTCCAATCAGATTAGAAGAGATAAGGAAAAGACGGTTACCAAGCAGGATGTGGAAGCAAAGGAAACAGTGTTGCAACTTCAAAAACAACTGGCTGAAACAGAAGAAAAGCAAAAAAGAGAGATTGCCAATATCAAATCAAGAGAGGAAGCTGAGATTGCTAAAGTAGAGCAGGAGCAGAAGTTAATAAGTGAGAATGCCCGCATTGCTACGGAGGAAGAAGTTTTGGTGGCTGAAGAAAATAAACAGCGCCAGATTATTGTAGCACGAAAAAATAAAGAGCGTACCGAAGCTATTGAAAATGAAGCTGTATTAAAAGATCAGCAAATCGAAGAGAATGAGCGAGAAAGAGTAGTAAGTATGGCTCGTTTGGAAAAAGAAAAGGCGCTGGAAGCAGAACAGAAGAAAATGCAGGAAGTGATTCGTGATCGTATTGAAGTTCAGAAGTCAGTAGTAGTAGAAGAGGAGAAAATAAAAGATACACAGGCACAAGCTGAAGCAGAACGTAACAAGTTAGTAGCCATTAAAGAGGCAGAGAAAGAAGCGGAAACAAACCTTGTGACAGAGATCAAAAGTGCGGAGGCGAATAGGAAAGCAGCTGAATTTAGAACTGAGCAGCGTATTATGGAAGCTAAGGCTGCACAAGAGGCTGCTGATAAGGAAGCCAATGCAACTAAGATATTAGCAGAAGCTAAAGCTGCAGAAGCAGCAGCATTTGGTATTTCGGAAGCGCAGGTGATTGAAGCCAAAGCCCAAGCCAAAGAAAAAGAAGGAGAAGCAGAAGCTAAAATTATTCAAGCCACATCAAAAGCTCAAGCCGAAGCCATACAACAAAAAGGAATGGCAGAAGCAACTGTGGTGGAAGCCAAAGCCGCAGCCACTGAAAAAGAAGGAATGGCAGTAAATCGTGTTAATAGCGAGAAGTTTAGTGTGGAAGCTCAAGGGATTGAGATGAAAGCGGCTGCCATGAAGAAATTAGACGGTGTTGGTAAAGAACATGAAGAGTTTAAGTTGAAACTGGGTAAAGAAAAAGAGATTCAACTGGCTAAAATACATATTCAAAAAGATATTGCAGAAGCGCAGGCTAAAGTTATTAGTGAAGCATTGAAGGCTGCCAATATTGATATTGTAGGTGGTGAAACCATGTTTTTTAACCAGATAATGGGGGCCATATCAAACGGAAAGAGTATCGATAAAGTAGTGGACAATAGTGAGGTGTTAAAACAAATAAAAGATACTTTCTTTTCCAGTGAGGATGGACAGTCTTTTAAGGTGAATATGCGCAAGTTTATTGATCAGTTTGGGATCTCATCCGATGAATTAAAAAATCTTTCTTTATCGAATCTATTGTTTAAAATTGGAAGTATGGCCAATGATGAAGGAGATAAGACTTCTATCTTTAATCTTTTGGATATAGCTAAAAATATGGGCTTGTCTAATAAGTCTGCTGCCGAAATAGGGATCGATAAATTCTAATATACCTTAGGTAAGAATAATCAACGAACAAATACGAATGGATATTACGCCTCACCTCTCTCCCCTTATTTTTGAAGGGGAGAAAGGTGTGATGCGATGGAGATATGCTTGAAAGTATAGTAATTTCTATTTGTGGTTAAAACATTAATGATGGCAACTATTCCTAACGATACCGAAAATGTATCCAACGAACCTCAGTTGGAACAAGGAACATATGAGATAATACGAAACCGATTAAATCAGCATGGTCAGGAACTTGAAAAACGGCTTTTACAGCTGAATGAAGAAAGGAAAAGTGTCTTTGGTTCCATAGAGACTGCCCTGATAGGTAGCTCGCGAATCTCTACTGTGAATAACTGTATTCCTTCAGATATGGTTTCGGTAGGTAGTTCTTTTATCTTTGGTTATAATGTACTGATAGGTTTAAAAAGTGAGGTGGATATAGCGGATGTGTTCAGTGTATATGAATACAATTCAAAGGAGCATAATTTTAAACAAGGATCTATCGACCTGATTGTGTCCGATGAGTTTGTCAAGGATTTTAAAAATTTATATAAATATTATAAGGAAACTCGTTTTGTAAAATTTGGTAGAAGAGGAACTTCCTTGTTTTTTGTATTTCGGACTGGTAAAGGAAAGTTTGATATTAAAACATTTAAGTTTTTGGTAAAGGGGGATACTTTAACGTATGTGGATAATCGTAGTGATCACGAGTTTGTTTTTCCCGATCAGCATGAGTTTTCTTGGATCCGAACCACCCGGGATATGCATGTGAAGGGGGCGTTTTCTCATATTTCAATTGAAGACCAAATCTTTGTGGAAACAACAGATGGAGACCTGACTATTAAAATAGAAAATAACACGGATTCTGGTTTAGGTATTTATGCCGAGGAAGTGGAGAATAAAACCCAGACACTGGATGATGCTGAGTTTTATTATGCTATTATCGATAACTTGATTGTTTTAAAGATAAAGCCATATCAAGAAGAAAAATTCCGCTATATCGTTTATAATAAGAAAGTACAAGAGGCTGTGAGAATTGATTCTTTGGAAGACTCGTGTGTATTATTACCTGATAACCATGGTTTGATTTTTGCTAATGGATATTATTTGCAAACAGGTGAAATAAAGATATTTGATAGCGATTTGAGAGGGATGACCTATTTGCGTCGAATTCCTTCGCCCAATGGAGAGGGTTATTTGTATGTTTTTTACAGTCAATTATTGGGTAAGTATGTGATGTTGTCATATAATTTAATTTCACAGCAAGTTGAAACGCCTATCATCTGTAATGGTTATTCTTTGTTTGAAAATGGTGAACTGTGTTATTTTAAGACAGATGGTACTCCTAAAAAGCATCATGTTTTGCAAATATGGAAAACGCCTTACCTGGACAGTAACTATCAATCAGAGTTAGAATCTAATGAAACATCCTTTCTTTACAAAGTGGGAAATAAGGATATTGTTCGGGGGATGTCGGAATGTAATGAAGTGTTGAAACTGATTCATAAAGAAGATAGTTACGCGAATCTTTATTTTGATATTCAGAAGGCAGCTGGTGATATTTTGGATACCTATTATTGGATTGGCAACAAGGAGATGTTTAGTCTTCAGGATCCTTTGGAAGGTATTAAAGAGACTGCTCATAATGCTATCGAAGAATATGAAAAGGTAGTTAGTATCAAGAAAAATTCGGCAGGGGAAGTGGCTCGAGTGATGGAGCTGATTGATTCTGTTACGAAAAAAATTAAGCTGACATCTTTTTCTTCTATCAATGCGTATGTGGATGTGTTGGCTTCGCTTCGTACCTTGCGTGGAGAAACTATCTCACTCAAAGAACTGCGCTATGTTGATGTAGCTCGTATTGAAAGTGAAGAAGAAAAATTGGAAGTGTTTAATCATGATATTTCCAATGACTGTGTTCAGTTTCTACTGAAACCGGAAGCCTTGCGGCCTTATGATAGTAAGGTTGAAGAGCTGAAAACAAAAATTCAGGAAGTGAAGAAAGTGGTGAAGGCCAATGAGATTGAAGAAAAGTTGACTCAAACTTCGGCTGAGTTGGAAATGCTCATTGAGATTGTCAGTAATCTAAAAATTGATGATGCCACAGAAACCACTCGTATCATTGATAATATTTCAACTATTTATTCTAGCTTTAATCAGGTAAATGCAGCATTGAAGCGTAAGCGGAAAGAACTACTGAGTTTGGAAGGAACCGCTGAGTTCAATGCGCAAATAAAGCTGATTAGTCAAGGTCTTACTAATTACTTGGAGCTTTCAGATTCTCCGGAAAAGTGTGTGGAATTTCAAACGAAGCTCATGGTTCAGATTGAAGAGTTGGAAGGTAAGTTCTCTGAGTTTGATGAGTTTATTGATAAAATAGCAACTAAGCGCGACGAAATATATAACTCTTTTGAATCGAAAAAAATTAGTTTGGTAGAAGCCCGTAATAAACGAGCTAATACTTTATTTCAATCGTCCGAACGGATATTAAAGGCCATACAAAATAGGGTGAGTAAGTTTACTGATGTAAATGAAATTAATGGTTACTATGCTTCCGATTTAATGATCGAAAAGATTCGGACAGTGGTCAGCGAATTGATTGAACTGGAGGACTCAGTAAAAGCAGATTCTATTCAGAGTCAGTTGAAAACCATTAGGGAAGAGGCCATTCGTCAGTTAAAAGACAAAACAGAACTGTTTGTGGATGGAGAAAATATTATTCGTTTTGGAGAGCACCATTTTTCGGTGAATACACAACCTTGTGAATTAACCATGGTGTATAAGGGCGACGAAATGTTTTTTCACCTCACAGGAACTAACTTTTATGAGCATGTTGATGATAAGCAGTTCTATGATTTTAAAGATCTGTGGGATCAGAGTATTCCTTCTGAGAATAAAGAAGTTTATCGGGGCGAATATCTTGCTTACAAGGTGTTTGAAAAATGTCAGCAGGAATTTAATGGTAATTTGATTTCCCTTAGAGAAGAGGAGATACTTAGCTATATCCGTGAGTTCATGGGACAGCGTTATAATGAGGGCTATGTAAAAGGGGTGCATGATATGGATGCTCTTATTATTGTAAAAGAGCTAATAGAGCTAATTAAAACAGCCGGTTTGTTGAAGTATTCAACTCAGGCGCGTGCTTGTGCTGTTCTGTTCTGGAATAAATTTGCTTTGGCAGAAATGAAGGAAAGCTATTATAAGCAGTTAAAGGGTGTAGGTGCCTTGTTAGAGGTGTTCCCCGATGCACAGGAATTTAAGTATATTGTGGATGGCTTAACTAGGCATATTCGTGATTTTGTTGAAGAAACAGCTTTGTTTAACCCTATTTATGTGCAGGAAGCTGCTGAGTATTTTTTTTATGAGGTAATTGTAGATGAAAATTTTGTTATAGATAGTGAGGCTGCAGGTTTGTATCAATCTTTTCTTTCCTTCTTGAAAGATAAAAAGGCCGTTGCGAATTATCAGCAGTCAGTGGAAGAGTTAGATAAAGAGCCTGTTGCTCAATTTAAGTTGATACAGAAATGGTTGCGGGCTTTTGTGGAAAATTCCAGTCACGATGGAAAATACCAGTACGTGGATGAAGTGGCGGTGTTGTTAATGCTTCATTGTTTTGATAAAAATAATGTGATTAAGGCTACATTACGAAAAGAGTTGATGGGAATGCAGGGAACACATGGTGTTTTGAACGAAGGAAAATATGCATTTGATTATAATCAATTTATTGCGAAATTGAAGGCTTATGAAATAAATACGGCTTCTCGTTTTGTGACCTTCACGGAGGTGAAAAAACAATTGATTCGAGACTTTGAAGAAGAATTGCGTTTGCAAGAGTTTAAACCAAAGGTGCTGTCTTCCTTTGTACGTAATAAATTAATAGATCGGGTTTACTTGCCTTTGATAGGTGATAATCTGGCCAAGCAATTGGGGACAGCTGGAGAAGGTAAACGTACCGACTTGATGGGAATGCTCTTGTTGATTTCTCCTCCGGGATACGGAAAAACTACCTTGATGGAGTACATTGCCAGTAGACTGGGTATCATCTTTATGAAGATTAATGGTCCCGCCATAGGTCATGAAGTCACTTCCTTGGATCCGGATGAGGCAGGTAATGCCAGTGCTCGTGAGGAACTAAAAAAGCTAAATCTATCCTTTGAAATGGGAGACAATGTGATGATTTATCTGGATGATATACAACATTGTAATCCGGAATTTTTGCAGAAGTTCATTTCTCTTTGTGATGCTCAACGTAAAATTGAAGGGGTATATAAAGGGCGAAGCAAAACTTACGATTTTCGGGGAAGAAAGGTGTGTGTGGTGATGGCTGGAAATCCATATACAGAAAGTGGAGATAAATTTCAGATTCCGGATATGTTGGCCAACCGTGCTGACATTTATAATCTGGGAGATATTTTAGGAGATACGGCTGATGTGTTTAATATGAGTTATATAGAGAATTCTCTTACCTCCAATAAGGTGTTGAATCAACTGGCAGCCAAGAGTCATAATGATATTTATCCATTGCTTAAATTAGCCGACTCAGGAAGTATGGATGGGTTAGAATTGGAAGCCAGTCATAGCCAAGGACAAATCAATGATTATGTGAATATCCTGAAAAAGTTGATGATCATTCGGGATGTGATCTCAAAGGTGAATCAGCAATATATTGCATCGGCAGCACAGGCTGAAGAATATAGAACAGAGCCTCCATTTAAGTTGCAGGGTTCTTATCGTAATATGAATAAGATCACCGAAAAGGTGGTAACCATCATGAATGATGAGGAGTTGGAAACTTTGATTATGTCACATTATGAGGGAGAGTCGCAAACCTTGACTGCAGGAGCCGAAGCTAATATGTTGAAATTTAAAGAAATTGTGGGTAAGCTGTCGGAGGAAGAAGCAAAGCGGTGGGAAGACATAAAAGCCACATTCCGTAAAAATCAGAAATTAAAAGCAGGAGGTAACAACCAAACGGCACAGGTGTTAGAGGGTATGGAAAATGTGACGGAGAGTATTCATCAGGTTTCAGAAACATTAAGAAAGTGTATGGGCAAGTGATGTCATGGAGCCAATAAGAAAGATGGAGTCTGTTGTGTGAGGTGTGGTATTTATTATTATTTTTTGTTATTCTCGAAGATGATGGTGAAACAAGTTCCTTTGTTAAGTTTACTGTCAACGGATATGGAGGCTCCACTGTTTTTAATAAATTCACAAACCAACTGAAGTCCTAAACCTACACCTTTTTCGTTTTGGGTGCCATAGGTGCTATTTATTATCCTGGAATTAAGGAAGCTATCTTTTTGTTCTGGCGTCATACCTTTGCCTGAGTCCGCAATTTTTAGTGCCACTTTATTATTTATAACTGCGGTAGAAATGGTTACCGTACCTTGTGGCGCCGTGAATTTAATGGCATTGTTGATCAGGTTTCGGATGGTGATGCCCAGCTTGGCTTGGTCATTAATTGTAGTTAACTCTGGATCGATGTGGGTGCGAATATCGATTTGTTTTTTGGAAGCCACATGATGTAGGTGTTGAATTTCTGTGAGAACGGCCTCCTTCAGGTTGATGGCTGTTGGTAATATTCTTACCGTTTCCATTTGGTATACTCCCCATTGTAATAAATTGTCCAGTAAATCCAATAGGTTAGCAGAGGATGATAACATTTCCTGAGAAATCATTATAAGCTGTTCTACTTCGTTGTTTTTTGCACAAATTTCGATTATCTCAGAGTAGCTGTGAAAGGTAGCCAAAGGGCTCCTTAAATCGTGTGATAATATGGAGAAAAACCTATTTTTTGTAGCGTTGGCTATTTCGAGTTCTTTACGTTGTTCTTCTAATTTTAGATTGGTACGTTTGCGTTCTTTGTTAGTTTTGATACCAAAGAAACTAAGTACCAATAATAAACTCAATACAGAAACAGATAAAGCTGTGACTGTAATGTATCGTTCCTTTTCTTCTTTTTCTTTGTCTACCTCTTTTTGCTTTTGGGCAACTAAGTATTTGGTATTGAATTGGGCTATTTTACGTATGGTTTCTTCATTATTAATGCTGTCGCGGTACCTTACGTATTGTTTGTGGTGGAGGTAGGCCTTTTTATAATTTTTTTTTACTTGGTAAATATCAGATAAGCGCAGACAGGCATCACGCATTTGTTCTATTAGCCCATACTCTTCTGCCAAATGAAGACTTTTGTGAGCTATTTGTTCTGCCTTATTGTATTGTCCTTTTTTTAAGTAGATATGGGCTAAACCATCCAAATAAGAAGAAGTGGCATAGTTATCGTTTTGAAGTGCTAATATTTCAATAGCTTTGTTTAGGAGGAGTTTGGCACTGTCCAGTTTGTTTTGTGCGGTATATACAAGACCAATGTTACCTTGAATGTAGGCGAGAGTGCTGTTCGTGAGTGAGTCATTTTGGTAATGTGCAGCCAAATTAAAATGATGTAATGCATCATTTAATTTATTTGTATGGCGATATAGTTCGCCTAGGTTTATATGCGCAATGCTTATTTTTAAAGAGTCTTCTAGCACTTTTAATCGAGCAATGGCTTTTAAGTAGGAATGCTCAGATAGTTGGAAATCGCGATTGTTCTCATAAATGCCTGCTAGTTTTAATAGGCAGGTGGCTATTCCACTTTTACTATTTGATTGGGTGTAAAGCTTTTTTGCCTCTAATAGGGAAGCGATAGCTTTATCTAATTTGCCCATTGCTGCATACGGATATGACTCTAAAAATTTAGATGCTGCTTGATTTTGTAAATCTCCGAATTTAATACTGTGTTGATAGGCTAAAATAGCGTATTTTAAAGCTGTTTGTGGATGGTTCGCAGCATATGAAATGTTATAACATAACTGGTAAGCCAAGGAGTCGTTTTTATTATTCCAAGAAGTTCTTTCGTATTTGTAAATTAAACTATCTACATAACGACTTTCTCCCCAAACATTGGTTTGCAGCATCCAAATAATAAATATGTATAATGTGGTTCTAATGATTGTATGGTATAAATGACATGGACAATGGCTAAGTCATGTGCGAAACAATTAATGGGTAGGTGGTTTAACTTTCACTTGAGGATCATCCGTATATACAACTCCGTCTTTATATCTGAAATCAACATTATACGAAGCTTTTTCAAAGGCTTGGTTAGAGACTATTGCTTCCCAATCTGTTGTGCCCTCAATACTATGTGGCTTTTCAGAATAAATATTAGGGCTGCCTACTTTTTTATAAATATCAACAATTTGAATAATATCACTGTCTTTGTCTAACGTCCAGGTGATCTTGCTTCCTGGGTTTACTTCTGATGTGATTGATTTTTCGTGTATATGTCCTTCATTGTCTTTTAAGTGAAGGATTATTTTTCCATCATCGTGTATAATGGCTTTTAGTTTGATGATTACATGTTTTGACTCCATTCGATTGTTTTGATAGGTGAAAAATATTAGAAACGAATATATACTAAAAAGTTTGATTTTGTGTCTCATATCTGCGGGAATTATTCTGTGATGTTATTCTGCCAATAGAAGAATAGCCATTAATCATGATTGTTATTGACTATTTCGGTGATGGATTTTACCATTTCGTCCTTAATTTCTATAAATAAAATATGCTCAATATTACATTTGTTGTATATTAAGTTATTGTTAACAGTCGATTTGGTAAAACATTATTTGAGTACTTCATTTGTTTTTACTGTGGTATTTTTAATAATAACCGATGTATTTGTATATGACACTGGGTAATATGAATCAAGTGAAAAAATGTTTGACTTTGCTGTGCTGTTTTATAATGGTGAATCAGATTTGGGCACAAGGTAATAAGAGGTCAATAAAGTATAATATCAAGGCTTTAGGTATGAATCTAGGGCAGTTTTCTGTACTGCAAAATAGTCAGGGCGGAAGGGTAAGTATAGAGGGAGTTACGGATGTGGAAGTGAAATTGTTTTTTACATATCAGGTGAAGTATATTCAAAAAACAATTCATGAAGATGGTCGGTTGGTGAGTTCTCATCTGCAAACTATGAAGAATGGAAAGGTTAACTCCGACACTTGGTTAATTGCCGATACAAATAATTATATCCTTATTCAGGAGGGTGATACCTCCTTGATTCATGATGATATTAGTTATACTGGAAGTTTACTGTATTTCAATGAACCGGTACATGCTAAGTTTTTGTATAAAGAAAAAAGTGGAGAGAAGCGGGGAGTAAGAGTCATTGGGGAGCATAAATACGCATTGGTCAATGATGAAGGAAAAACAACGCACGAATATACTTTTAAAGATGGAATAATGGTATATGCCAAGATTAAGTATCCGCTGGCAGATATACATTTAGAATATTGTCAATAGACCAGGAAATATGATTTTTCATTCAGCTATAGAACCTATCTATTTTTTACTGCCAGTCATTGGTCTGGTGGTTGGTTTATTTGCAACAGTGCTGGGTGGAGGAGGCGGATTTTTCTTTCTCCCGGTGTTAACTTTGGTGTTGGATGTTCCGGCCCAAACGGCGGTTATAACTTCGTTGGTTGCTACCCTACCCATAGGATTCGTAGGGGTGTTGGGACACCATAAAAAGGGAAACGTAGATTTTAGAATGGGGGCTGTTTTTTCAATTTTTGGTGTCGTGGGCGCCTTCGCGGGTGCCTATTATACCAGTAAAATTGATACGGAGCTTCTTCAACATTGCTTTGGAATATATACTTGGTTTTTAGCAATTAATATAATATATGGCTCGCTTAAGAAAGTTAAAAATAATGACGTGGGTGTAATGAATCGCAACGACTATACAAGAAATATAAAATCTGCATTGTTCGGTTTCTTTGGAGGAACTATTTCTGGGAGTTTTGGCACCAGTGGTACCGGCCCGGTTTTAGCGGGTTTGTTATCTATGCGGATACCTTTGAAAATGGTGATTGGTACTTCTTTATTCATTGTGACCATTAATGCGCTGTCGGCTATAACGGCGCATGTGTTGGTTGGATATATCGATTTGACATTAATCGTTTTTTTAACAGTAGGTTCGTTGATAGGTTCCCTCATGGGGCCAAGACTTATATCTCAAGCCCATACCGATAATAAGGAAGGTATAGCACGGTATATTTATGCACTTGTTTTGGTGGTGATAGGATTGCTCATGGTCATAAAATAAATGATAAGATGATAGAGGTTATATATATAATAATAATTAGTTATTTCATTTTAGGAGGTGTAGGTTTTTATTTTATCAACCGCAATAAGGAGCCAGAAGTGGCGCGTAAGAGTTATGTGAAATTTGCCTCTTATTTTGTGATTATCCATATTCTGTTTTTTAGCATTGTTGTCAATACTTTGTATTTTAGGTATTTAAGTTTTGTGATTGTGGGGGTGGGCTTTTTTGAATTGTTGTATGTTTTTTATGTCAACCAAAGGAAGTATATTTTATTCTATTTGTTCTCGTGTTTAATATATTGTGTTTTAGCATTGGGGATGTTCTTTTTTAGTGTTTTGTCTAAAGAGATTATTTTGTTCGCGTTTCTCATCTTGTCTATTTTTGATAGTTTCAGCCAGATAACTGGACAGATTTGGGGGAAAACAAAGCCATTTCCTGCTATCAGTCCGAATAAAACAGTGGGAGGTATGGTTGGTGGTGGTGTCATCGCTATGGGTAGTTCTTTGTTGCTCAATAATCTTTATAGTGCTTCTTTTTTTCAAACAATCTTATTAGCCTTTGGTATTGTGGTGTTTGCATTAGTGGGTGACTTGGCCGCTTCATTCTATAAGCGAAAGTTTCATGTAAAAGATTATAATCATATCATACCCGGCCACGGTGGTTTTTTGGATCGGTTTGATAGTTTAATAGTTGGGGGAGCCTGGGTTGGCTTCTTTTTTTATGTATTTAGTTTTTAATGGGATAAATATTGAATGATAATGGGAAATATAATGGTAATGTCGGCGATCTATTTTGTTGGGATAGCCTTGCTCTTAATAGCCAATGAATTAGGGTATAGAAAATATAGTATAAAAGGAGAGGTAACTCGAAAAATTGCTCATTTTTTATCAATCATAGCTACCATTCCACTTCCTTATTTGTTTAGTTCTCATTGGTACATATTGGGTCTGGCAATTATATTTTTTGCAGCATTGTATATAACCCAATTTAGCAAACAGTTAAATTCTATTCATGATATAGAGCGTAAATCCATTGGGAGTTATTTATTGCCCCTTTCTATATATGTTATATTTCTCATAGCTAGTTTGTTAGATAATAAGTTCGTTTATATTTTACCCATGCTAATTTTAGCTGTATGTGACCCAATGGCCGCTATTGTAGGCATGAGTGTGAAAAAGAATAACAGGAAGATACGAATTTTTAGTAGGCAGTTTGATAAAACGTGGTTTGGATCAGGTGCTTTTTTTCTTATGAGTTTCATTATAGGGTTAGTTGCCTTGTATTACGTTCGAGATGTATTCGATTTTAAAACAATCTATTTGGCTTTGAGTGTGGCTTTGGCAGGTACTACGGGCGAGTTTTTAAGCTGGAGAGGTTCGGATAATTTATCTATACCATTGTTTATTGTTATTGTTTTGGTTGTGTTACTGTAAATGATATTCGGTTTGATAATGGAAAATAGTAAATAATATAAATATATGAAGCGAGCCGTTGGAATTGTTTAGAGCATAGGTAGATGACTAAGTATGGCGAGTTTTATATGATCATTGAAAAATAAATTTAAACAGATGAAACAGGCATGGTCAGCGCAAATGATTAAATTTTGTATTGGCTAGTGGAGTTTCGCTAATTTTTAAACAGATGAAAAGAATAATCGTTAATGGAGCCAATGGGTATGTAGCCTCTAATTTCATCAATCAATTGTTAATGGATGATTATGAGGTGGTAGCATTGGTTAGGGGCAGTGCTAAAATGTCGGCTGAAGATAGGGTGCATGCAGCTCTCTCTGAGATAAATGGAGGCGTGTTTGATAAGGGAGAAAGGCTTAAAGTCTGTTCATATTCTTTAACGGATGAAAATTTTGCCTTAACCAATGAGCAACTACAAGAAATTTTTAATGGTGTGTTTGATTATTATCATTTTGCAGCGAGCTTAAAGTATGATTTTAAATCAAGGGATCAGATATTTGCTACCAACATTGATGGTGTTAAGAATTCGTTGAAGGTATATAGGAAATATTCCAATGATAATTCGCGTTTTTTCTTTATCAGCACAGCTTATTCTTGCGGTAATCGCGAAGGGTTGTTTCAGGAGAAATTCTATGATAATGAGGAAATTTCGGGTTTTAGAAATTACTACGAGCAATCAAAAAGATTTGCCGAAAATGTTATTAAGGATTCCATTGAAAAAGAGGGTGTAAAGGCGCATATAATCCGACTTTCTCAAGTGGTTGGTAATAGTGATACAGGTGTTACAAATACCGATTATGGTATTTTTGATTTTGCAAAGAGGATGTACGGTCTGGCTCATCGCTATCCCAACGAGACAGTTCGATTGAAGGTAGACCCTCAAGCTACGCAAAATTTGATTCCCATTAATACAGTGGTTCGTTATTTAATGAAAACGGTGCAGTTGGAAGAGGTGCCTGGTATTATGAATTTTATTGCCAAACAATCCGTTAAGAATAGTCATATTATTGGTTGTGTAACTGAACTAATGCCCATTAATATAGTGCCGGTAGTGGAGCTGAAAAAAGAAGAAATGACTTCCATTGAACGATTGGTTTCTGTAGGGATGTCTTTTACTGGGCGTTATGTGGATACGCGTCTTTCTTTTGATACCAGTAACCTGGAGTCTATTGTTGCAGTGGATGATCATATTACCGATGAAGAATCAATTACAAAGATGTTGTCGCATTTTGTGGGTAAATTATCGGTTCATAAAAAAGAGAAGTCCATTAGCGTAGCAAGTTAATATTATACCTTGTTTTATTCAAAGTATGGTCGATGAATCTTGACAGTATGGAATTGTTTCGCACATAAGGAAATGATTTATTTTGGTGAGTTCCATATGGCCTCTGAAAGAAAAATTATTATCATATGAAACAAATATTAGTGAAAGGGGAAAACATATTGAATGTCCCCAATTTAATCAGTCTTTATCGTCTTCTTGTATTTCCAGTCATTATGTACATGGCGCTTACGGAGCAAGAGAATTGGTTTGTTATTTTGCTGTGTATAAGCTTGGTTAGTGATGTGTTAGACGGTAATATTGCGCGCTTTTTTAAGTTGCAAACGCATTTTGGCGCAGCGCTGGATAACTTGGCCGATATATGCACCTATGCCATGGCTTTGTTAGGATTATTTCTGTTTAAATGGACAGAGATAGAACCGCATGCACTGATTCTATATATCTTTTTAAGCTTTTTTGTGTTGAGTTATTTTGTGTCTTTTTTTCGTTTTGGAAAAATACCTGGATTGCATTTGTACTCAGCAGTGTCGGCTGGGTATATACAAAGTATCTTTTTCTTTGTGCTTTTTGTGTTTGGCTTTTATCCTTGGATGTATTATCTGGCAGTAGGTTGGGGTGCCATTGCTTATATGGAAAAGATATTGGTTCTTTTTAAGTTGAAGGACATCGAAATTGGTGTTAAAGGACTTTATTGGATTATAAAAAAAGAAAAAAATAATCAGTAATTGTTTTGTATGAAGTCGAGGGTTTCAGTGGTTATTTTATGCCTTATTTCTTTTACGGGTATCTTTGCGCAAAATATTTCCGGTTTTGTAAAGGAGCAGGGAAGTGATGAGGCTATTCCATTTGCCAATGTATGGATTAAAGGTACCACAGAAGGAATCTTGACAGATGAGAATGGATATTTTGCCATTGAAAACCCAACGAATGATACATTATGTGCTTCGTCTGTTGGGTTTGTTTCAAATGAAGTATTGTTTAAGCGGAATGTGGACCGTACAAAAAATATCTATCTTAAAAAGGATGTACAGTTAATTGATGATGTTACTATTAACGCCAAGATGCCCATTGTAAAGGTAATCTTTAAAAGGATCCAAGCGCATAAGAAGGAAAATAGGGAGCAAATCAATGAGGTAAAAGATTATAAGTCTCTCGAAAATACAACCGTTTATGTGGCTATTGATTCGACAGCTGGCGTAACACGTATTTTTGATGATATCAATGAGGTGACTGTGAAAATGGATCATCAGCAATTAAGATTTTCTCCTATTTACTTGTATGAACAGGCCTTGAGTGTTGAAAATAATAAAGATAGCGTTATTTATAGTAAGAAGGATGGTATATTTCCACGTATAAATCAGGCTATTGAGACTTATGTTCTTCAGAATGTTGCAGTGGATTTAGATTTCTATAAAGAACAAATTTTTATTATGGATAGAGGTTTTATCTCGCCCATAAGTAGCGCTGCAATGATGTACTATAATTTGTATTTTAATGATAGTACCAGGGTCAACAACAAGAAGTATTATCACTTTACTTTTGCGCCTAAAAATAGGTATAACTCTTTGTTTTCTGGTCAGTTTACTGTTGAGGAAGGTAGTTATGCTCTCACGGATATTGTGGCACATATTCCAGGAGAGGCCAATCTGAATTTTATTAATGGTTTCAAGGGGCATGTGCGTTACCAACGTCTGCCCAATGGAAAATGGTTTTATGGTGCCCGACAGGTGGATATTAATATGTCCTTGACGCTCAATAAAGATACTGCCACTGTTTATGATTCGCAACGTGTGAATGAAGTGTCTAGTGGTAATTGGTTGATTAACAAATCAACTGTCTATTCTACTTCAGCACAGTTGGATCATGTAAAGGCAAGTGAGTGGAAGGACCAAACGGCGTTTAAATCCAATCAGTTGGCTGAGAGTACCTATAAGAGAGTTGAGAATTTAAAGGATAACAGCTATGTGAAAGCTGTCGATGCCATTGGAGGTATGGCATTGTCGGGTTATATGAATGTGGGCAAACTAGATATAGGTCCAGTCTTTGATATTTACAGTACCAATACCATAGAAGGAACGCGTTTAACGGTTCCTCTTAGAACCAGTGAAAAGATGTGGGAAGATTTTTATGTGGGTGGTTTTTTAGGTTATGGAACTAAAAATAAGGAAGTGAAGCATGGTGTGAATGTGGCTTATAGACCACTTCTTGATGACAAGTTTATTCTTCGGTTGGCTTATAGTAATGATTATAATTTGGTTTCTCAGGATAAGTTTTTACGTTTTGTCAAAAATAATCCAAATACAAAAGGCAATAGTAACTTTATTGCTGCTTTTACGACAAAGGAGAAAAATCCATATCTTAAAGAAGAAAAGAGTGTTGAGCTGCGTGTGGAGTATAATGCCGAAAATGATTTTCATGTGGAGATATCTCCATATTATCTAAAAAGTTATCATACACCAGCGGTTACATTTCAAAAGAATGGAGTGATGTTTGACAATTATAGTAACTACGGTGTACTGACTAATTTTAGATATGCTTTTGGACAGGATTATGATTTGTATTTCTTTAATCGTGTGTACTATGCAACGCCCATACCTATCGTCAATTTGGGTTTCGATCTGGGACAAGCTTTGTTGCCTGGTGGAAAGATGAGTAAAGCAGGATGGTATGGGCAGATTCATGGTTCAGTACAAGGCCGTTTGATAATGGGACAGGTGTTTATGAACTATATGCTCAATGGTGGTTATTTGTTTGGAGATGCACCATATGACTTACTGGATCAACCGGTTGGTTCTATGTCTTTGGGCTATGCCAAATATCGTTTTAACTTGCTGCACCACGCTGCCTTTGCACATAATATCTATGCGAATACGCATTTTCATATTAATGGTGGGGGGCTCATTTTGAACCGGATACCTCTTATCCGAAAGTTAAAGCTGAGAGAAGTGGTTTCTTTTAAAGGTCATTATGGAAGAATAACTGACTCTTATTCGGGGGTTTTTGATTTGCCAGGGTATTATTCAAATGATTCGAACACACCTTATGCCGAAATAGGATTCGGCTTAACCAATATATTTAAAGTGTTGCGAGTAGAGTATGCGCGATTGGTGGGAAGTGCATATGAGGGGAAAAGTTATACGGATAAAAATGGGATATTCTTTAGAGCTGAAATGAGTTTTTAATAGCGAATAGCAATAGAGCCAAAAATGAAAGATCTAAAAGATAAAGTAGTATGGATTACAGGGGCATCTTCAGGAATAGGTGAGGAGCTGGCTTATGCTTTGGCACGAGAGGGAGCACGTCTGGTGTTAACGGCTCGTAATAAAGCGCAAATTGAAAAAGTAAAAAGCAAATGTTTGTTGCATACTTCTTATTGTTGGATACAGTTGATGGATTTGTCAAAGGTAGAGCAAATAGATAGTGCCGTGAAAGAAGTGCTTGAACAGACAGGAAAGATAGATGTATTGATTAATAATGCAGGCAGAAGTCAGCGTTCGCTGGCCAAACACACACCACTGGGTATTGACAGAAGTATTATGGAGCTCAACTTCTTTAGTATGGTGGCTTTAACAAAGTCTGTTTTGCCATCGATGTTGCATCACGGAAGTGGACATATAGTGGCGGTGAGTAGTATAACGGGAAAGTTTGGATTTCCTTGGCGTACCGCTTATGCAGCCTCAAAACATGCGGTGCAAGGTTTCTTTGAGTCGTTGAGAGCTGAACTTAATCAGGATCATATTCATGTTACTATTGTTTCCCCAGGAAGAATTAAAACAGATATTTCATTAAAGGCGCTGACCGAGAATGGACAAGCGTATAATATAATGGATAAGGGACAGCTCAATGGAATGGGAGCTGATGCCTGTGCCAGGCAGATTGTGAAGGCGATTAAAAAAAATCGAAAAGATATATTGGTGGGACGTCAGGAATTGGGGATGGTATATATACGTAAATTATGGCCGTCATTATATCATCGTTTGGTTTTAAAAATAAAGAACTGATAGTAGAACAAGAACGTAATATAAAAAAACCTGCATATCCGGTTCATATTGATATGGGGTGTATGGGTTGTTAATTTTTAAACATATGGAAAAAAATATATGTGGAATCCAGCAAATTGGAGTAGGTGTTAAGAATGCCAAAGAAGCTTGGAAATGGTATCGGAGCGCTTTTGGAATGGATATTAATGTTTTTGAAGATACGGCTGTTGCAAAATTAATGCTTCCGTACACCAATGGTCAACAATGTGAGCGTTATGCTGCATTGGCCATGAATATGGAAGGGGGCGGAGGATTCGAAATATGGCAACATACGGGTATTGAACCTAAGAAACCGGTATTTGATGTGCAGTTAGGTGATTGTGGTATTTTTATAGCGAAAATGAAATGTAGAAATGTGCATCGGGCTTTTGAAAAACATCGCGAAATGGGTGTGAACATATTGGGTGCTTTATCAGAAAACCCCGTGGGGCAACTCCATTATTTTATGAAGGATCCTTATGATAATATCTTTGAGGTGGTGCATGATACAGATAATTATATGAATCAGAAATCATTAACCGGAGGAAATGCAGGTGCTGTGATTGGGGTGTCTGATATTGAAGAAGCTAAAAAGGTGTACCTGGATATTCTTCAATATAATGAAGTGATTTATGATAAGTCGGGTGTTTTTGAAGATTTTAAGGAGCTGCCAGGTGGAGATCAAAAATATCGTCGGGTACTGTTAAAACATAAACCAAGAACAGGTCCTTTTAGTAAGTTGTTGGGACCTACACAAATAGAGCTTGTTCAGGCACTGGAGCGAAGACCGCGAAAGATATTTCAAAACCGTATCTGGGGTGAGTTGGGTTTTATTCATTTGTGTTTTGATATCATGGGCATGGAGGCTTTAAAGGAAGAATGTAAAGTAAAAGGATTTCCTTTTACGGTTAATAGTGCCGATAGCTTTGATATGGGAGTGGCCGCTGGGCACTTCTCCTATATATCAGACCCGGATGGAACACCCATTGAATTTGTTGAAACCCATAAGTTGCCCATAGTGGAAAAATTGGGATGGTATATGAATCTTAAAGGAAGAAATCCCAAAAAATCATTGCCTAACTGGATGATTAAGACGCTTTTATTCAGTAGGGTGAAGGATTGAGAGCTGCAGTTTTCTGTGTAGAGTGAATTTACAATGGATATATAATGGCATATGCTGAGAATCATCAGTGTATGCCATTTTTTTTTGGGGCGTTTTCTGGTTATTACGTAGAGGGGGTGTGTTTGGAATTTCTGTTTTAATCCGGATGATGCATTGGAACATCGTAATGATTTTTCTAGTGCTTTTTTTAGTTTAATGGATTAAATAATTGACTTATAGTGGTTTTTTTTCTTACATTGAAGAGGAACATTAAAACTTCTATTTTATGAATCCCATTCAATTTGTTTCTACAGAACAGCTCAGTCAGAGTCTAGATGATCCTAATATTAAACTTATCGATATCCGTCCTGTAGATGCCTATAATGGTTGGCGGCTTATGGACGAAGAAAGAGGAGGACACATAAAAAACGCCAAGTCTCTACCTTTTAAATGGATCAGTTATATGGATTGGATTGAAGTGGTTCATGCAAAACAGATCCGTTGGGATCAGCGAATAATTATTTATGGTTACTCCGATGAAGAATGTGAGAAGGTGGCGTCTTTGTTTCAAAAAGCTGGTTATGATGATGTCAGTATCTATTCACATTTTCTATCGCAATGGGTTCGTAACGCCCAGCTTCCTATGCAACATCTTGCCAGATATCAGCAACTGGTTTCTGCGGAGTGGGTAAAGGAAGTGGTGGACGGTAAAGTGCCACACACACATCCCGGAGGCAATACCGTTATCTGTCATTCGCATTACAGAAACAGAGAAGCCTACCTGAGTGGTCATATTCTTGGCGCTATTGATATCGATACTTTGTCTTTGGAAGCACCTGAAACATGGAATCGGCGATCTCCGGATGAATTGAAAAAGGCCTTAGAGGAACATGGTATTACTTCTGAAACGACAGTTATTTTGTATGGTAAATTCATGTGGCCGGATAATGGTGATGAGTTCCCGGGAAGTGCAGCAGGGCATATTGGAGCAATTCGGAATGCCTTTATTATGTTGTATGCAGGAGTTAAAGATGTGCGTGTGCTCAATGGAGGTTTTCAAAGCTGGAAGGATGCTGGTTTCGAAATAAGTAGAGTGGATGAACCCAAGAAGAAAGTGGTAGATTTTGGGGTTGATATTCCTGCTCAACCACAATTGGCTGTTGATGTGCCTGAAGCCAAAAAGATGATCGAAGCGGATGATGCAGATGTTGTTTGTGTGCGAAGTTATCCTGAGTATATAGGTCAGGTAAGTGGTTACAATTATATCAAAAAAAAGGGCCGTATTCCCGGGGCTATATTTGGTAATTGCGGTTCGGATGCATATCACATGGAAAACTACCGTAATGTTGATCATACCACACGTGAATATCATGAAGTGGAAGAGCAGTGGAAAGAGTTAGGTATTACGCCGGATAAGCATTTGGCTTTCTATTGTGGAACAGGCTGGCGAGGTAGTGAAGCCTTTTTTAATGCTTGGCTGATGGGGTGGCCTAGGGTATCCGTTTATGATGGTGGATGGTTTGAGTGGAGCAATGATCCTGCTAATCCTTATGAAACGGGTGTGCCCAAGGAAGTGTCGATATTATAATTGTACCCCCATGTAATATAGCTTAAAAAGGAGATTGGTTATGAGTGTTAATGATGAGGTTTTGTTAATTCATGAGTTTGTTGAGAATATTAAAGTCCTGCATAAGGATGCCAGGCAACAAGTCATTGAAGAAATACGCGAAGGTTTAAGTGCTCCCCAAAAATATATAGCACCTAAGTTTTTTTATGATGAGATAGGCTCTGAGTTATTTGAAGAGATTACTCACCTTCAAGAGTATTATCCAACCCTTACGGAGAAAAAAATTATATCAGGACTTTATCCTGATCTAGGTATTGATTTTCGTGGTTTAAATGTGATTGAGCTGGGTAGTGGAGATCATTCCAAAATAAATCTTTTGTTGAGTCAAGTACCAAAGAAGATATTGCCGACCATAAGGTATTATCCCATTGATATCAGTAAAACGGCCATTATTCGAGCAACGAGTCATTTAAGTTTGCAATTGCCAGATTTGAAAGTATCCGGAGTGGTGGCTGATTTTATACATCAGTTGCCACAACTGTCCTTTCCCGGACGTAGCTTGTTTTTGTTTTTTGGGAGTACAATAGGTAATCTTCTGCCGTCTGAAATGAAGGCATTTATGGAAGATATATCCTCCATAATGCAGCCAGGTGATTATTTATTAATGGGTATGGATTTGGTGAAAGATATTTCTGTACTTGAGAAGGCCTACAATGATTCTAAGGAGATAACAGCAAAATTTAATAAAAACGTGTTACGTGTGATAAACAAGCTTACCGGAAGCGATTTGTGTAGCCATCAATTTAAGCATAAGGCTTTTTTTAATGAAAAAATGAGTCGTATTGAAATGCATTTGGAGGCGAAAGTAAGCATGTGCATGGATTTTCCTTTGTTAAATAAAAGGGTTCAATTTAAAGAAGGAGAAACCATTCATACAGAAAACTCGCATAAATTCACCAAGGAATCCATTAAAGTAATTGCAGAGCTTGGATGTCTCCATCTAGAAAATATTTTTATGGACGAAAAAAAATGGTTTAGTTTAGCTTTATGCAGCAAACGATAGGTGGCGCTTTATTGTGAGCTATCCAATGTTGATTTAATTTGTGCATCAACGGTGGCAATGGTAATCATATTGAGTATCTCACGTACAGAACTGCCCATTTGTAAAATATGCACAGGTCGTTTCATGCCAAGAATGATAGGACCTATCGCTTCACCACTCTTCATTACCTGTAATAATTTGTAGGCGATGTTAGCGGATGTGAGTGTTGGGAAAACCAGTACATTGGGTTCGTTTCCTATTAAATCAGAAAAGGGGTAGTTTTCCTTTAATTCGTCCTGATTAAATGCAAAGTTGGCTTGTATTTCTCCGTCGGATATAATCTCGGGATAGTTTTGTTTCATCAAAGCTGCAGCTTTGCGGACCAATGTGGGTTCTGCATCGTCTGATGAGCCAAAGTTTGAGTAGGCTAAGAATGCTACTTTAGGCTCTATGTTCATCATTTGTTTGACGGCTTTGGCTGCCTGGTAGGCAATGTCAACCAGTTCTTCTGATGTAGGCTTGGGGATCATGGTTGTGTCAGTGAAGAAAAGAGGACCACGTTTGGTAAGCATCAGGTACATGCTGGATACTTTTTGCCCAGGGCCATTGGTGCCAATAATCTGGAGTGCAGGTTTGATTGTTTGGGTGTATTTTCTGCTGATACCTGAAATAATAGCATCGGCCTCTCCGGTTTCCACCATCATACAACCAAAGTAGTTGCGTTTCTTCATCTCATTGTAGGCTTCGTACGGGTTGTATCCTCTTCTTTGTCGTTTGTCGAAAAAGAATTTTCCGTAGCGCTCCACTATGTGAGCTGATTCTTTGCTTTGAGGATTGATTATTGCTGTGTCATGTAGTTCTAACTGGTGTTTTTCTATCAAGGCTTTAATTTTATCTTCATCACCCAATAAAATAGGATGGGCAATGCCTTCATCCATGGCAATTTGGGCAGCTTTTAAAACCCGGTAATCTTCGGCTTCGGCAAAAACAATTCTTTTGGGGTGCTGTTTGGCTTTGTTGGTTAAACGACGTATGATCATGTCGTCATGTCCTAGCCGCTTAACTAAGCTGACTTTGTATGCATCCCAATCTGTAATAGGATTTTTTGCTACTCCACTGTCCATTGCGGCTTTTGCAACTGCAGGTGCAACAACGGTTAATAGTCTTGGGTCAAGCGGCTTGGGGATGATGTAGTCACGCCCAAAAGTAATATTGTCTTTGTTATACGCTTTTATGACCACCTCGGGTACTGGTTCGCGAGCTAGCTCAGCTAATGCTTTTACGGCAGCTAGCTTCATGGCCTCGTTAATTTCGGTAGCTCTCACATCCAAGGCACCTCTAAATATAAAAGGAAAACCCAATACATTGTTCACCTGATTAGGATGGTCGGAGCGGCCAGTAGCCATGAGTACATCATCGCGGGTAGCCATGGCCAGGTCGTAGGCAATCTCAGGATCCGGATTGGCCAGGGCAAAAACAATGGGATTGGGTGCCATGGATTTAAGCATCTCAGGTTTCATTACATTTCCTTTGGATAATCCGAGAAATACATCGGCATTCACAAGTGCATCTTCTAGTTGCCATAGGTCCTGGTCGGTTGCAAATTCCTTTTTTGAGGATACTAAGTCTGCCCTGTCGGAACGGATAACTCCCTTGGAATCGCAAATTACAATGTTCTTCTTACGAACTCCCAGTTCTATTAATATTTTGGTGCATGAAATAGCAGAAGCACCTGCTCCCGATACAACGACCCTTACTTCATGTGATTTTTTGTTTACCAGTTTTAAAGCGTTCAGCATGGCTGCTCCGGATATGATGGCTGTTCCGTGCTGGTCGTCGTGCATAATCGGTATATTAAGCTCTGCTTTTAACCTTCTTTCAATTTCAAAGCAGTCCGGGGCTTTTATATCCTCCAGATTGATGCCGCCAAAGGTAGGTTCCAAAGCTTTTACAACGGTAATGAATTCTTCGATATTGGTGGAGTTTATTTCCAGATCGAATACGTCTATTCCTGCAAATATTTTAAAGAGCAGCCCTTTTCCTTCCATTACAGGTTTGGATGCTTCGGGACCAATATCTCCAAGTCCTAAAACTGCTGTTCCGTTTGAAATGACGGCTACTAAATTTCCCTTGGCCGTATATTTATATACATCATCCACATTAGCAGCAATCTTTCGGCAGGGCTCGGCTACTCCCGGCGAATAAGCCAGCGCCAAGTCTCGCTGTGTCTTGGTTGCTTTTGTGGGAATGACTTCAATCTTTCCAGGTGTACCTTTGGTATGGTAGTCCAATGCATCTTGGATTCTGATTTTTGAGTCGGCCATAGTAGTTGTTTTAGATATGAAATTAAAAATAAAGATTTTACTTCAGGTATTCAATGAGTAAGATCAATTGTTTTCCATACCAAAACAATAGAATTTAATAAAGGTTTAGAATAAACACTTTTCAATAATTGCTTATAAACGAGTGGATTTAGCTATTATATTGTTAATCAGAAAATTTATTACGAAGTTCTAATGCATCATTTGGGTATGAAACAGGGATGGTTTGAAAACCATTTGCGTATTTGCTTTTGTGTCACAATGTTTTTGAGATACTTATTTAATTTTGTGTTCCTGCATTTCCTATTTTATATTCGTAATTGCCAATTGTTACGGTGGATGATGAGGAACAGTCGGCAATTTGATCCTCATTTTCGTCTACAAAATAGTTGATATTTATATCTGGACTGTTGTCAATATAGACATCAACAATGCCACTTTTGATATAGGGGCAGATGGGTGCTACTTCCAAAGGGTTGTTATCGCGTATGGTAAGTAGGTAAGTAATGCCGTTAGAGCATATTCCGGATTGAACCCCTTCTATTAAATATGAATCATCCCAAATATTCAAAGGTGTATCGTCACCTGTTATGCAGGTGCGTGTGGTTTGTTGTTCAAAATGAAGTACCTGTCCTTGTTCATTGGTCACTTGGCCGTTACTCACTTCTACTTTAAAAACTAAATGTCCGTTGCTATCTTTTCCTAGGTTATTAACGGTATGGATACCTTCAATCTGATGATCATTTTGAAAGTAATTCTCGAAAGTGGCAATGTACTTCGATCCCTGTTGATTGAACCATGTGTTTTCAAGTTGAATATGTATTTTCCCTTTTCGTACCCTTCCATCAAGCCCTAGTGTTCCATTGGTACCGTAGTCTACCGTTATGGATAATGGGAAGGTAGCTAAGTCACTTGGTGAATAGATAATATCCGGACCTGTAATGGATTTTGTATTATTGTCTTCTTTGTTCTCAGAATATGAAACTACATAATCACAAGCGTTATTAACTCCTTGGAAATGGCGGGCTGCCTGTGTGTAGTCGGTCATTGCATCAATTGCTTCCACCGTGCTAATGGATGCATTTTCGGTTTCTATCTGGTCGCAATTATATACACTTAATCCTATGGCAACCGTACTTAACAATAGTTTTGTCTTCATTCTAAAGAAATTATTAATGCAAGTTCTACGAAGAATTATATTTTAGGTTTCCTTAGTGACTATTTTTGTGCTATATGCCGATTATGATGGGAATGTGAAGTTAGCCTGATGTGTTAAAAGTATAAATCACGTTTTCCTTTTTTTATCTTTTCCAAACGTTTTATTAGTTTTTCTTTGAAGTGAATATCTTCATAGGCCTCGAGTTCTTTTTCGATGAGTTGATATCCTTTTGTTTTGGTTTTTTGGGGTGCGTAATCCTCTAAATACTCTGCCAGAGTGAGGATGGCATTAGGTTGACAAAAACGTTTTATAAAACCGGGAACTGAAAATTCCATAAAATGTTCTCCGGTTCTGTTTAGTCGGTAGCAAGCGGTGCAGAATGACGGAATAAAACCGTTGTCTACCAGCTCTTCCATTATTTCATTGAGGGAGCGCTTGTCTTTTATTTCAAATTGTTCTTTGTCAATGTTTTGTTGTTCATCGTCCTTAGAATATCCTCTCATTTCAATATTTGTACCACCATCAATTTGTGAAACACCATATTGAAGCACTTCGTCCCGGATATGCGCCGGTTCCCGAGCAGTGAGTATGAGTCCGGTATAAGGAACGGCCAGCCGTAGTATGGCCACTAATTTGGTGAAGTCTTCATCAGAAACGATCCACCGCGGATCCATTTCAATACCAGATGCATCTTGTATTCTTGGGAAAGAGATGGTGTGTGGACCCACATTAAACACCGCTTCAAAGTGGTTTACATGACGAATCAAACCCATTATTTCGTAACGCCAATCATAAAGTCCGAGCAATGCTCCAATGCCCAGATCATCAATGCCTCCTTCCATGGCTCGGTCCAAGCCTGTAATGCGCCAGTCGTAATCTCGTTTGAGCCCACTTTTATGTACCTTTAAGTAGGTTTCACGATGGTAGGTCTCTTGAAATATCTGATAGGTTCCAATGCCTGCTTCTTGAACGATTCTAAATCCATCAATATCCAAAGGAGCTGCGTTGATATTAACACGTCTTATTTCTCCGTTTTTATGCTTAACCGAATATACCGTTTGAACCGATTCTGCTATGAAATGTGCATTGTATTTGGGGTGTTCTCCATATACGAGGATGAGGCGTTTGTGGCCGGCATCTTCCAATGCAGTTACCTCTTGTTTTAGATCATCACTAGTGAGAGTTGTTCTTTTTTGGGCTGTATTCTCGGCTTTAAAGCCACAGTAGGTGCAGTTGTTGATGCACAGGTTACCTATGTAAAGCGGTGCAAAAAGAACGATTCTTTTTCCGTAAATGTTTTGCTTTAAGGTTTTGGCTGCGTCCTTAATTTCTGCGACCAATGTGGGGTCATTGGCATTCACCAAAAGGGCTGTGTCGAATAGAGAGAGTCGTTGCTTGTTCAATGACTTCTGAATGATAGTTTTTACTTGTTCTTGGGTGGGATTTCTTGTGGCTTCTAATATCTCAATGATTTCGTCGTGATCGATAAAATTCTTCATCGACTCATCTTTGATTTTATATTCTTGGGGATGGTAAATTATAGACATGTTTTTGCGTTCGCGGTTAACTGGTGCAAAATTAAGGTCTTTTGCCGATAAAGTGCTATTACAGGGCTTATTTGTTTGTTGATTATTGAAAAAAGGATGAGAAGAGGTGATTTTCTCACCGGTTAGTGTAGTTACTAACCGATGAGTTTTATTGTTTTATGCCACACGTATTGTTTTGGGCGTTTTCTGTACGATCGTTATTTTATATGGTTTGTCTTTTATTTTTCATATCCAGTTGCGTGAACTTCTTCTGTCTTTACAG
Organism: Saccharicrinis fermentans DSM 9555 = JCM 21142; assembly: GCF_000517085.1. Classification (NCBI taxonomy): domain Bacteria; kingdom Pseudomonadati; phylum Bacteroidota; class Bacteroidia; order Marinilabiliales; family Marinilabiliaceae; genus Saccharicrinis; species Saccharicrinis fermentans. The sequence continues at coordinate 4,981,867 of NZ_KI912107.1, forward strand.
GTGTAGATTTGTTGGAGGAAGATTCTTTTGACTGAATAAGTATGACGCCATTTTTGCCTTCTACACCATATTTTTGTGTGGCTTGTTTGTCTTTAAGTATGTTAATGGATGCAATGTTTTCGTTGGAAATTTTGATCAACTCAGCTTTTGTTATTTTTTTTCCATCTAAAATAACTAATGGATCTATGTCTTTTAAAGTGTTTTCATCCATTAAATTACTTTCGCTATTGTCATTTATTTGTAATTTAAAATTAATAGGGATGGTATATGATACTTTCACTGCTTTTCCCTTGTGGATTCCAGGCTTCCACTGAGGCATTGAGCTGACGACTCTGAGTGCTTCTTCATCTATGGACTGATGGACCCCTCGGGCTATATTGACATCTGTAACATAGCCTTCTTCATCAACAATAAACTTAACATAAACGTTACCCTGTATATTATTTTCCTGGGCATACACCGGGTATTTCACTTTTTGGGCTATGAATTCTCTAATCGCCTGATCGCCACCTGGAAATTTTGGTATGGAGTCAGTAATAAAGTATACGCGGGTGGAATCTCCCAGTATATAACTGTTATTGTTGGATGTTGATTTTAAGCTCAGGATATCTTCAGTATTTTCTATGTCGGAGCTTAGTTCGTTGTCACATGCAAAAAAGAACCCTACGCCAGCGATCATTAATATGGCTGTAATGGTTTTTACCAATGCTTTGTTTGTAAGAATTTTATTTGTCATCATTTTGAATCGTTTTTTAGTAATTGATTGATTAAAGTTGTTGACAGGCAGTAATTGGGCCCCAGTGGCCTGACATAACAACAGTTTTTTGTAAGAGCCGATTGTTGTTCCTTTTTGTAATACAGAATGGTCGGCTTGAAATTCGTGCAACTCCTTTAGCAAAATCTTTATTAACCAGGCAAAGGGGTTGAACCATTGAACAATGAGAAGAGTCTCAAACAGTAGTACATCCAATGAATGTCGATGTTTGATGTGTGCCATTTCATGAACCATAATTTTATTCAGATCGTCATCGGAATAGCGTGATCGGTTGATGAAAATGATATGAAAAAACGAAAAAGGATTGAATTTGCCAGATAAGTCGGCTATTCTTAGTCCTTTATATTTATGCCAAGTTGCTTTTTGTGATAATCCACCCAATTGAATGATGCTCCATAGTAATCTGGTTACAAGGAAAATGGAACCTATCCAATACAGCCAGGCGAAAGATTTATTTTCGGCAATTACCGGAACAACCATTTTACGCATGTCCTCTGAAAATACGTTTACTGAATCGAGTAGTACTACAATATTAGATGTTTCTGTATTTACCGTGTAAAAAGAGATATGAACTAAGGGAATGGTAGATGCCAATAGTAATGAGAATAATAAGAAAAATCTATTGAATTTAAAAAGAGGTTCGTAGTGTAGTACAAAGCGATAAAATAGGGTTAATATTCCCAATATTATCGAGGCCTCTATTAGGTAACTGATGAAATTTTCCATTGATTAAATTTGATTCATTTAGTTTTGATCATTGGGATCTTAGTAACGGCTATGATGGTTTCTCTGTGTTTTGATCTAGTTCTTCTTTCACATCATTCATTAATTCTTCAAATTCTGAAATGTCCATCTTACCTTCTTTGGCGAAAAAGGATACCATCTCTTTGAATGAACCTTGGAAGTAGTTAGATATGAGCCGTTTCATAAATTTCTTTTTGTACTGTTCTTTGGATACCAACGGAAAATATATGTACCCCTTGCCAGCCTTCTGGTGATCAACAAAGCCTTTGTTCTCTAAAATTCTAACAATAGTTGATATGGTATTGTATGCTGGTTTAGGTTCTGGTAGTTTTTCTATAATGCCTTTAACATTGGTTTCTTTTAGTTCCCAAAGTTGCTGCATTACTTGTTCTTCCGCTTTTGTGAGTTCTTTCATTTTTCTATAAAACTAAAATATTAGTTCAAACTTACAACTAATATTTTAGTTCTACAATTTTTTAAACTAAAATTTCAGTTTGTGTAGGATGGGGAGGGGCAAAAAAAAGCCATACCTTTTTTAGGTATGGCTTTTATGTAAGGGATATTTTTATTACAGTCCTTCAGCTGTATGATATACGTTGGTTACATCATCGTCTTCATCAAATTTACCCAACATTTTTTCAAACACAGCCACCTCTTCTTCGCTTAGCTTTTTTGTTGTAGTAGGGAAGCGTTCGAATTCAGAGCTTATAATTTCGAAGTCATTTTCTTCTAAGAAACTTTGGATGGATCCATAGCTCTCAAATTCGCCATAAATAATTATTTTACCGTCCTCTTCAAATATTTCATTGGCACCGGCATCAATCATTTCCAGTTCTAATTCTTCTAGATCGAGCCCTTCTTTTGATTCAACCTTGAAGTGACATTTGCGTTCAAACATATACTCTACACTTCCTGTAGTTCCTAAAGAACCACCTGCCTTACTGAAATAACTGCGTACAGCACCCACTGTTCGGGTATTGTTGTTGGTAGTCGTTTCAACTAAAACGGCGATGCCAAAGGGTCCATATCCTTCATAAACAATTTCTTTCCAGTCGTCTGTATTTTTTTCAGTGGCTTTTTTAATGGCTCTTTCTACATTGTCCTTGGGCATATTAGCAGCCTTGGCATTTTGTATAAGCATTCTCAGGCGTGGGTTAGATTCCGGATCAGGCCCGCTATCCTTTGCTGCCATTGTTATTTGTCGTCCTAGCTTGGTAAATGTTTTAGCCATGCCAGCCCACCGCTTCATTTTGGTGGCTTTTCTGTATTCAAATGCGCGTCCCATTGTTTATATTTTATTTCTGCCTTTAACTTTTTTGCAGGACAAATCTATAATTCCTACGCTAGAAAATCAAACTTAACATGTGTAATTCAACATAGATAGAAATAAAATTGTATGTTAGAGCTTTTGTTTAATATAGATTATTGGCAATGAATGAATGTCATTAGATGGTTTTTTAAGTGTGAGAATGTGGCGTTTGAAAGTCTTTTTAGGTGTTAAATTGAAAGTAATGAATAAAAGATTAAAATGGTTTCCATTGTTTAGTACCAATTTTATGGGTGTATTAAATGATAATTTATTGAAAACACTTATTGGTTTTGTATGTGTGTCATGGCTCAGTCCAGACAGCAAGGCGACCTTGGTTTCTGTTGCTGCTGCTTTGTTGGTGCTACCCTATATTTTTTTATCACCATGGGCAGGAAAGCTCGCCAAAGAATATCCCAAAGCTAAAATTATTCAGTGGGCAAAGTTGTCAGAGATTCCCATTATGGTGATTGCAGCATTAGGCTTTATGCTGAGTAACATTTATGTGGTGATGATCAGTATGTTTTTAATGGGCTTGCAGAGTTGCCTTTATTCACCTAGTAAGTACGGTATTATTCGTGATATTGGGGGTAGAGGTGGTATTTCCTTTGGTACGGGAGCTATGGAAATGATTACTTTTGTGGCGGTTTTGTTAGGGACTTTCTTGGGAGGTTTTATTTCTGATTTAGATCGTTATTTTTCTAAACCCATATATGTCCTTTTGGTGTTGTGTGCTGTGCTTATATTGTTGGCAGTGGTAGGATGGTTCGCTAGTTTAGGCATTCATCCGCAAGAAACAGCTCCGGAAGATGACTCTGATGATACCTTAAATCCCTTTTTGTTTCCGGTGAAATGGTATCGGTGGAGTAAGCAAATTTCAGGATTAAATTATACTGTTTTGGGCTTGTCTATGTTTTGGTTGATAGGTTCTATGGTGCAGATGAATCTTTATATTTATTGTGAAGATTTTCTAAATTTGTCTAATACTGCTACGGGATTTATCATGGCTTTGGTGGCTGTCGGTATTGGTGTGGGGTGCTATGTTGCCGGAGTTATATCGAACCATCAAGTGAAAACAAAACTGGTGACCATCGGGGGAGTGGGTATGACCATTGCTATGTTGGGGATTTTTGTAATGAAACCGGATGTTACTGTTTTTACTATTCTGATTGTTGTTTTTGCATTTTTTGCCGGATTGTTTAAAATACCTCTAAATGCTTTTATGCAAGATAGGGTTAAAGGAAGGGAACTTGGACCTGTGCTGGCTTATAATAATCAAATGGTATTTGTTGCTATTTTGTTTTCAGCTGGTATTTTTTCTGTGATTGAAGGACAATTTGATGCAGCCATGGTTTTTGTGGCTATTTTGTTTATAACAATTTTAACTACCATTATTGCATTTTTAAAAATACCAGGAGCAGGTATGCGCGCCTGAGTGTTATTTACAATTGTCAAAATGGTAGTGTACGGTGTTATTTTTGTTTTTTGAATTATGTAAGCAACGAATATACTTATGAAAGAAAAACATCCGATAGTCAAGGCAATGGCTCAATTTATTTTTTGGTTGGGACGACTTATGTTGTCGTTACGATACAGGGTGAGGTTGTTGAATATGGATATGGTAGATAAAGACAAGCCTGTGTTGTTTTTACCTAATCATCAGGCGGTGGTTGATCCTATGCTGTTGGTCAGTTTTGTGTATCCGCATAAAAATATTGTGCCTGTGGTGACGGCAACTTATTATGATTTGCCTATTATTAATAAGTTCTTTAAAAAATGGGGCGCCGTTCGAGTAAGCGATCTTGGGGCAGGAAGCAGGAATCTTCATGTTTTAAATGATATAACCCAATCGGCAATGCTTGCCTTTGACTCTAAACGCAGTCTGGTGATTTATCCTTCAGGACAGATTGCTTCTCAGGGATTTGAGAGAATTCTTAATAAAAAGGCGGCCTATGAAATTGTTAAAGACTTGCCTGAGGATGTTCAAATTGTGGGGGTTAGGATTAATGGCCTGTGGGGAAGTATGTGGTCTAAGGCATGGACAGGTAAATCGCCTGATTTTGTTTCTTCCATAGGGAAAGGCATCGGGTATGCACTGGCTAACTTATTGTTTTTTTGTCCTAAACGGCATGTTTCCATGGTGTTTGAGGATATTACTTCAGAATGTAGACAGAGGGCAGTGGGTACAGACCGGAAAATATTTAATGATTATCTGGAAGGTTTTTATAATGTGAATGGGGAAGAATCACCCACATTTGTGAAGCATTATTTTTTTACCAGATAATTTCTTGTAAGCCTTTGCTCCTTAAGTAGGCATTTGTTTTACTAAAATGCTTGTTGCCTATAAAGCCACGGTGGGCAGACAAGGGAGAAGGATGTGCGGATGTTAAAATGTAATGTTTTGTAGGGTTAATGTAGGCCGATTTCTTGCCGGCATAGGCACCCCATAGAATAAAAACTAGGTTTTCTTTTTCTTGGGCCAATAATTTTATGACGCTATCGGTAAATTTTTCCCAGCCTTGTTTTTGGTGCGATCCGGCTTGGTGGGCTCTGACTGTTAATGTGGCATTTAGAAGTAATACGCCTTGTTTGGCCCATCGTTCCAAATTTCCACTGGAAGGAGGAGGGGTGCCGTAGTCGTTTTTTATTTCTTTAAATATGTTTACCAATGATGGAGGTGTTTTAACGCCCTCGTTAACTGAAAAGCAGAGGCCGTGTGCCTGATTTTCACCATGGTAAGGATCCTGGCCTAATATGACCACTCTGGTCTTGTTGAGTGGGCATAAGTTAAAAGCATTGAATATTTTAGTTGCAGGTGGGAAGATAGTTTGTTTGTCATATTCTTCTCTGACAAATTTACTGAGATTGATAAAATAGGCTTTGTTAAATTCTTCTTTTAACAGATTTTTCCAACCTGCTTCTATTTTTACTTCCATGGGACTCGTTTTTTTACAAAAAAAATAAAAAATGATGAGAAATGCCATTAGTATTTAATTACTTTACATGTTAAACGAAGTTTAAGTCATTTTACCAGATGTATTATAGGGTGTGTTCATGATAAAGTATTTTTGTTTTCTATTTTTATTGTTTTTCTCCACTGTATCTACTATTAATGCAATGGACAGGTATGCTGAACTGGATAGGCTGATAGAAAATGAAAATTTCTTTAATGGCAAGAAGGAACGAAGGTTAGATTCGCTTAAGTCAGAAATTTTGGAGAGACAGGTCAAGGGAAAGGAATGGGAATGCTACCAACTTTATAAAAAGGTGGCGGATGAATATGCTACTTATGTTTTTGATTCGGCCATGTTTTATTTTCGAGGTGCCATCGATTTAGCTTATCGCATGAATCATCAAAAGGCTATTGCCCAGTGTCAGTCGAGCTTTGGTCACTTGTTGGTTTCGGTAGGATACTATAAGGAGGCCATTGATACCTTAAATAAGGTCAGTGTTGATCAGTTACCAGAGGGAGAGCGTCAGGATTATTTTAGTTATAAAGTGAGAGCTTATTATGATTTGGCGGATTATATCAATGATGATTTTTATTCCCCTGTTTATAGGGAAATAGCAGAGGGTTATGTGGATTCGGTTTTAGAATATCGGATGCCAAACTCTGTTCAGCCTTTGATAACCAAAGCTTTGAGGTTTTTAGCTAAGTGGCAGCCCGATTCTGCAGCCTACTATTATACCATGGCCGGGAGAATGCCGCTAAGCATGCACGAGCAGGCTGTAGTTCATTCCTGTCTGGGATATATTTGTATAAGGCAAGGAAAAGATGCTTTGGGAAAAGAGCATCTAATAAAGTCGACCATGGCTGATATTAAAACGGCCACCAAAGAAGCCATATCATTAATGGTGTTGGCCGATTTTCTAATGGAGCATGGCGAAATAGAACGTGCTTATGAATACATTCAAAAGGCAAAGGAGGATGCTGCATTCTTTGGGTCTAAGCAAAGAATGTTACAGGTTGCTGAAATATTTCCGGTCATTGAAGTGGCTAGGTTGTTACAGGAGGAAAAAAAACGACAAAAGGCGGTCAGGTACATTTGGATTGTTTCCGCCTTGGTTATTGTTGTGTTGATTTTTTTATTGTTTGTCTATCGTCAATTGTTTAATCTCCGAAAAATATGGATGGTGATCCAACAAAATAATAAGGAGCTAAAGGTTTTGAATGTTCGACTTAAGGAGGCCAATAAAATAAAGGAGCGGTATATTGGTCACTTTTTTAATATGGGATCGCTGTTTGTTGGTAAGTTGGAAGATGTTTCCAAGTCCTTAAATACCTTACTGGTTTCAAATGATCCCCATAAACTTAAAGCCATACTAAAAACAATTAACCCCAAAAAAGAGCGAGATGAACTGTTTCATAACTTTGATGAGGTCTTTTTAAAACTCTTTCCCTCTTTTATTCAGGAGGTGAATGAATTGGTAGAAGCCAAAAATAACTATGTTTTACGATCCGGCCAGCTCCTAAATACTGAATTAAGAATTTTGGCTTTGATCCGGCTTGGGGTCGAGGACAATGAAACCATGTCGCAAGTACTTGGTGTATCCATCAATACCATCTATACTTATAAAACCAAAGCGAGAAATAAGTCTGCCCTCTCTGCTGAATTGTTTTTCGAAAGACTTAAGGCTATCAAATCTGATCGCTAATACCTCCTTGGGATTATTCCTGTTTGTCAATTTCAACATCTCAATCCGTGTTTTTGCTAGGATGACATACTAGAATTATTGTAATATGTTTTGTTGTACATTCCTGACACTTGTTATATAGTGGCTGCAAGAAAACTACTGTTTTTTCTGTCTTTGATAAGAAAGCTTCAAAGACAAGGCTTTCGATATTTTTGAAACCAAGGAGTTTACTGATTGTAAATGACTGTTTCAAAAATGAGAATAACGCAGTATTTGGAGTTTTCTTGCAAAGACTATATATGACAAGTGTCAGGAATGTAGCTGTGGTGTGATTTGTGTTAAAATATGTAATGATTTTGTTTGGTATTTATTATGCAAATAATAGTATAAAAAATAAGGGGTATGGTTCTGAGAAAATACAAACTGATACGAAATGGATCTAAAAAATAGAGGTCTATTTTGTTTCCATTGAAAAATATTGTATTTTTGATTTTGGATTATGACGATTTGAGTATAATAGATTATTATTTGAATGTATCTGTAAGTTTTAATTATTAAAAAATAATCCTAAAAAGTAGATGAATTATTAATTGCAATAAATATTGGCTATTTGTGTAAGAAGAGTGTTCCCCCACTGGTGTAAGTAGCTAACCTTTAAAGTAAAATAATTGAAAATAATCAACAAAAACCGTTTAATCGATGCGTGATGAGAATGAAGATACTTAAGTAATAGATTGGTCGTTTATGGAATGAACAGTCCATTGCTTTTTCTATGTAAAATAGATTTTTAGAAAAATAGCAATAGAGTATTTTATTACTATTTCAAAAATTGCATTGTCTTTTTTAAATATACATTTATTAATTTAACCTTTTGTTTTATGCGGAAATTAGCATTATTTCTGTCTATGGTTCTTTTTTTAGGCCTACAGACTTTAAATGCCCAAACAAAAGCTATTTCCGGAAAAGTTGTCGACAATTACGGCGACCCGATTCCGGGAGTATCTATTATTGTTAAGGGAACAACCTCAGGGACAGTTTCTCGTCCAGATGGATCTTACTTATTGAATGTGCCTCAGGATGCCGAAATCATTGTATTCACATTCGTTGGGATGGAAACCAAGGAGATCATGATTGGTGATCGGTCTAGTATTAATGTAATGCTCGCATCGAGTGCTATTGATGTAGATGAAGTAGTTGTAACTGCGCTGGGAATATCCCGAGAAAAGAAATCATTGGGGTATGCATCACAAGGTGTGTCTGAAGATGATTTGATGGCTGCGAATGATGTAAATGCCATCGCTTCTTTATCTGGTAAAGTAGCGGGTTTAAGTGTTTCTGGTCAAAATTTTGCTGGATCGCAGAATATATTGATTAGGGGAGCTAGCTCCTTTAGTGGAAACAACCAACCTTTATTTGTAGTTGATGGGGTGCCTATCAGTAATGAGGGTTTTAATGATGTTGAAACACAAAGTGGTGGCGGTGGATATGACTATGGTTCAATGGTCGCTGACTTGAACTCATATGACATTGCCAATGTTGAGGTGCTTAAGGGAAGTGCGGCATCTGCTCTTTACGGTAGTAGGGGGCAGAATGGTGTGATCATGATTACAACCAAGTCAGGCAGAAAAGGTAAAAAAACTTTTTCTGTGGACATTAATTCTGGCGTTACCATTGATAGGGTAAGTATTTTGCCCGAACTACAAGATAAATATGGTGGTGGTTACGGTGGTTTTGGTTCAACAACAATCGATGGCGTGGAGTATCAAACAGTAAGTTATGCTGTCGATGAAAGCTGGGGGCCTAAATTCGAAGGCCAGGATGTTCTGCATTGGTGGGGTATTGCTGATTATGAGCAAGGTCTTACGAGTGCTCCTGTCACCGGGAAATGGGAGGCTTCGAAAAATGATGTGGAAGATTTTTACGAAACAGGCATTACTTATCAAAATAGTATTAACGTTGTTAGTACTTCCGAAAATTCGGCATTACGTATTGGTTATACCAATATTTCGATGGAAGGAATTGTTCCAAATTCTAAACAGAATAAAAACACCTTCAATATTAATGGAAATACTTCTGTGTTAGATGGATTCGTGGAACTTAATTCCAATGTTACATTTGTTCATACAGATACCAAAGGTCGTCCACAGTTTGGTTATGGAGATAATTCTCAATCGCAAAAATTCTTTCAATGGGGACAACGTCAGTTGGACATGGATAAGTTGAAAAACTATGCGAACCCTGATGGAACCAATAGAACATGGAACCGTACTTCTGCGAGTGATGCAACACCTAAATATTCTGATAACCCCTATTGGACAGCCTATAAGAATTATCAGGACGATGATAGAACTCGTATTTTTGGAACGGTAGGTGGTAAAATTAACTTGACTGATTATTTATCAGCTTCTGGTAATGTTTACTTAGATACTTATACGTTTAACGCGCGCGAAAGAGTTGCTATTGGTTCTCAGGCACAATCTATGTTTAAACAAGTTCAACGCCAGGCCATAGAAACAAATTATGAAGGAAAATTAAATTTCCAAAAAAGATTTGGAGACTTGGATGTTTTAGGATTTGTAGGAGGCAATATCCGGAAAGAAAATTATTCTCGTTTCGAAGGAGAAACAGACGGTGGTCTGGTAATTGATGGTCTGTATAACCTGAATAACTCTGCGAATCAGCCTATCTTGGATGATTACGATAGAGAGAAGCGAGTGAATAGTTGGTTTGGAATGGCCAGTGTGGGCTATAAAAGTTTTGCTTACCTAGAAGCAACCTATCGTACCGATTATGATTCTACATTGCCGGAGGAACATAATGAATATAGTTATGCATCAGTTTCCGGAAGTGTTATCTTGTCTCAGTTATTGAAATATAGCTGGATGAATAATCTTAAAGTACGATTGAACTATGGTGAAACAGGTAATGGTACTGACCCTTATCAAGTATATAATACTTATGAAATAAGTGATCCTTTTCAAGGGAATCCACAGTTTACAAATCTGGATCGTTTAAAAAATGAGAACTTGAAACCAGAGTTAACACAAGAGGTGGAATTCGGTGTTGAAGGTTCTTTCTTGCATAATAGAGCCGGGTTTGATTTTACCTACTATACTAGGGATACAGAAAACCAAATTGTTCCAGTAGAAGTTTCTGGGTCTACAGGTTATATTGAGCAGGTGATTAATGCTGGTTTGATAAATAATAGAGGTATTGAATTAATGGTTTATGGTACGCCGCTTAAAGTTGGAGACTTTAGTTGGGAGTTGGGTATCAACTACGCTAAAAATACCAATGAGGTAAAAGAACTTCCTGCATCATTAGGTGGTAAATTACAGTTGGCAAGTGCTCCTTTTGGAGGCGCCTACATTAATTCGGTAGAAGGAAAAACATTCCAGGAATTATATGCTTATGACTTTGTTTATGATGATAATGGCAATAAAGTAATTAATTCTGAAACCGGATTTTATGAAATGGGTGATTTACAATCCATGGGATCGGTATTGCCTGATTATACAGCTGGTCTTAAAAGTACATTCCGATATAAGAATATAGATTTGGGTGTGTTGATCGATATGTCTAAAGGAGGAAAATATTACTCTTTAACAAATATGTGGTCTATGTACTCGGGTATGGCCGAGGCGACTGCAACAGCTACCTCAAATGGAAACACGATTCGTGAGGATGGACTTGTGTTGGATGGAGTTGTTGATAAGGGTAATGGATATGAAGAAAATGATATGCATTTAAGTGCCATTGATTATGGTGAATATCATTATCATGGCTATGATACACCTAGTGCAACAAGTGTATTTGATGCAGATTATGTGAAACTTCGTGAGGTGACTATTGGTTATACTTTGCCTAAAGTTGTTGATGTTATTAAATCAATCAGGGTTTCTGCCTATGGAAGAAATCTTGCGATTTGGGGATTAGATAATAAAGGTATAGATCCAGAGACCATTGTTGGAGGTAATGGAAATATTCAAGGACTAGAAGGAGGTATCGTTCCTGGAAGCAAATCGTATGGTTTCAATGTTCAAATTAAATTTTAATTATAAAGCAACAACTATGAATAAAATAAAATATATCATTGTTATTCTGGTGGCTATAGTAACATTTTCTTGCGATGTGGATTACTATGGAAGTCCGAACGAACCAGAAGTAGCACCTACCTATGGAATAATGAATAGGGTGCAGAAAAGATTGATGGATGATACCCGTGATGAATGGTTTTCCGGCAGAATGTCTTTGTTATGGGTTCAGTATTGGAACCAAACAGCTTATACCGAGGAGGATCGATATCAGTATAGAGAAACGGTTAATAAAGCAGGTTGGGAAGACTTGTATAAAAACGCGCAGGATTTAAGGGATATTATTGAGCTGAATACGAGCGAGGCGACAAAAGATGCTATGGCAGCATACGGACCTAATGAAAATCAGATTGCGGCTGCTCGTATAATGCTTGTTTATATTTATCAAATAGCCACAGAGATGTGGGGCGATGTACCCTATTATTCTTATGGAAATGATGATGAAACATTTCAGGCAAACTCAATCAAGGATGCTGGCATTACAACACCGGCCTATGCTAAGCAGTCTGCTATCTATGCTGATATGCTTAAAGAGTTGGATGAGGCTCAGGCAATGATTATGCTTGATGAAAATATGATTGATGGTGATAATTTCTATGGTGGTGATGCTGTTCAATGGAAAAAGTTTGCAAACTCATTAAGATTGAGAATTGCGAACCGTGTGAAGGATGTGTATCCGGACGCATTAAACCATATGTCATCAGCTATTGCAGCAGGTGTAATGGAGAGTAATGCGGATAATGCCGGAGTGGCTTATGAAAATACTTCATTAAATGGGGCGCCTATGTATCGTGCCTTTTATGTGGAAAACAGAATAGATTTTGCTCCTTCCTGGTCTTTTGTTGAGTTGTTGCAAGGGGAAAGAGGTCCGTTTGTGGCTGATCCGCGCTTGGATATCTTTGTGGATGATAATGAAGATGGATTTAAAGTAGGTATTCCTTTGACGAGTAATAACGGAGAAGTAGGTGGTTTTGTAAAAGAGTCGCTTCCTGGAGCTGCCATTCTAGCTGCAGATTACACTGAAATTTATATGGAGTATGCCGAAGTTTGTTTTATTCTGAGTGAATATAATGGTTGGGATCAAACTTGGTATGAAATGGGAGTAAAAGCCTCCATGTCGAGATGGGGAGTTGATGCTGCTGCAATCGATGCTTATGTAGCTGCTTTACCTCCAGCGAGTGAAGAAACAGTCTTAACTCAAAAGTATATTGCCCTTTATATGCAACCAATGGAGGCATGGAGTGAATACAGAAGAACTGGTTATCCTAACACGCTTATTAAGCCCAATGAAACATACGATTATACTTATCTGGTGAAAGATGACCTTGGTATTGTAAGTGAGGTAACAGAAAAGTATACTTATGGTGTGGGGAGTTTATCATCAGATGTGCCCAATAGGGTTAGTTACTTGCTCAACGAATACAGTGTAAATAAAGCGAATGTTGAAGCTGCAAAATCTTCTATGGGCGGAGATGAAATCACTACTAAAATGTGGTGGCAAAATTAATGTGTTTATTAAATATTGATAATATGAAAAATAAATTAATATACGGCTTGTTTTCTTTGGTGTTCTTGTTGGCTGCATGCGACGATGACGATAGTAACGAGTTTTTTGAATCCGCAACGGTTTCTATTGATGTGTCAGAGGTTACTATATTTGATAGTCCTTTTGATATTGAGTTAACAGTGTCGAACCCTGGCGTTGATATGTTGACTTTAACGGGAGGAGAATTGGTGAGTGAGGAGCTGAGCGTTGAGGATATGTCTGCTTCAAAGAGTCTTTCTGCACTCGATTTTGGAGGATATTGGAAGGCAGATTCATCTCTTGTGTTGACTACTACTATTGACTTCGATTCTTACATGAGCACTTCGCAGCACTCTATTGATGTGGTGGATGCTATTGCAGCAACTGGAGGTGATATGATTTATGAATATGATTCTGTTTATAGTCGTGTTTCTTTTGATGTTGAAACAATGTTTAATGATATAGAGTCTATCGTTGTTGAGAAAAAAGTAATCACAAGTGTTGATGCAGATCCTGCGTTTGTAGAGATGGAAAGCAAGTCAGCAATGATGACATATATGTTTAAAGACTCTGTGTATGGGGTGGACTTTAATTTGGAGGATACTATCGTTTATAAGATTACCGCCATGTCGGGTGCTTATATGGAAACGAAGATGATTGAGATTCCGGTGGGCGCTCAGTCTTTAGTAGTTGAAGATCCAGGTGTCTTATCTGATTCAAAGGATTCATTTGAATTAGTGAAAGACGCGGGTGAAATTACATTTACATCTACTGATATAAGCAGGGGTTTTACATCTTCAGATGTAGCGTTTGTGAAGGTTGAAATAGGAGATGAGTTTGAAACTGAGGAAGATGTTTATAATTTGTCGAAAGTGGTAGATGTAGTGGAAGCTGCTAGCTTGGTTTCTTCTGTAGATAATGTAGTTATTGGAGAGATGTATGCCTATAAGTTTGATTATATGGGCAATGTGATGTATGGAGTATTGACTGTTTCTGAAGTTACTTCTACTGTTATTGGCGATGATGAAAATTCAATCACTTTCTCTTATTCACAAGCCGTGAAATATGAGAAAGATAAATAAAACAACTAAGGCTGTGGTGGGACACAGCAGACTAAAGGTTTAGTTGTGTGAGTGGGGCAGATCCAATGGGGTCTGCCCTTATTTTTTTTTATGGTATTCTTTTTAATGGATTTGTGTTTGGTCTTTGTTTGTATTTCGTCACTTTATTTTTACATCAATACCACTTACCATTAGTATAACCTCGTTGGCTTTCTGTGCTATGTACTGGTTCATCCATCCTTGTAAGTCCGTAAACTTCCTTTGTATCTCATTTTCAGGCATGCCACCTAGCCCGATCTCGTTGGTGACAATGATGAAATGGGCATCTTGTTTCAGGAGAGCATCAAATTCTTTTTGTGCCTGAGACAGCGATAGGTCAATGTCGCTTTTGTTATCAAAGAAAAAGTTGGTAAGCCATAGTGTAATGCAATCAATTAGTACTACTTTCCCTTTGAAGTTATGGGTGGAAATAAATTTTTCCTCTTCTATGTTTACCCAACGTTCATCCCTATCTGCCTTGTGTCTCTCAATGCGCTTTCTGTGTTCTTCATCCCATATTCTGGAGGTTGCTAGATAAATGGGCTGACTGCTTAATTGTGTTGCGTATTTTTGAGCGTAGGAGCTCTTACCTGAACGTTGTCCTCCTGTTATTAATGTTAATTGAGCCATGTTTTTTATATTCCTGATGATGTTTTATTTTATGAAATCGACCTCCTCAAAGCTTTCATGAAGGGTAATTTTAATCACTGCTCCATAATTTAGTTTTAGGCTAAATATCTTATCCATAGGAATATGCAAATACCGAGATATAAGGCATCGCATAATACCTGAATGGGTAACCATCGCTATCTTCGAATGCTCTTTCAAAGGAAGAATGTCGTTGTCGATAAAATGGCTGGCTCTGGAGAAGAGTTGGTTAAAGTTTTCGCCGTTTGGAGTGGACTTATGA
The DNA here is from genome assembly GCF_000517085.1 of Saccharicrinis fermentans DSM 9555 = JCM 21142. Classification (NCBI taxonomy): domain Bacteria; kingdom Pseudomonadati; phylum Bacteroidota; class Bacteroidia; order Marinilabiliales; family Marinilabiliaceae; genus Saccharicrinis; species Saccharicrinis fermentans. The sequence continues at coordinate 4,996,956 of NZ_KI912107.1, forward strand.
ACAAAATCATCACTCCATATTTTTAGCACTTCCTTATCTATGTCTTTCCAAGGTTTCATCTCCCAATCTCCAAAATTTAATTCCTTTAGTCTGTTATCGTAATGAATCACTGAACCTGGAAATAAGGCTTCGCCTAATTTCCGACATCTGATCAATGGACTGGAGAAGATATATGCAGGGGTGAGGTTGATGAGCAAGTTTTTGATTTTTTCAGCCTCCTCTTTAAAGCTGTCCGCCACGTCCAGATCAGAATCTCCATAACATATACCAGGTTCAATGTTTGGGGTGGTATGTCTGATTATATATAACTCTTTCATACGATTTGTTTTTTTAAGGACACATTGAATTTCTCATGTGTATTAGCTTGTCGTGTTGGAAAAATTGTGGCATAACCCATTTTTTTTGTTTGGGGTGCTCCTTTTATGAGTAAGGACTTGTGGAACTGTATCCTGATCAAAAGAACTGTAGTAAAGTTCCTAAGGCAAGTAAACTTAAATAAAAAATCACTTCGGTAACCTGTTGCATCGTACCTAAGCAATCGCCAACATAACCACCTATCCATTTATTAAAGTATCTTTCGAGCCAGTATTTTGCGATCAAAAGAGGTATTAAGGTAAGGTAGACTTCCCAATTTCTAAAAATTAAAAGCGATATGAGACCCATTATTATGGCTATCCACAAATCTGTGATATGTAAATTTTTTGTCACAGGTTTCGATTTACTTAATTCATCTTCGCGCACATAGGATAGACTGTACATTGTAGAAACAGCAAAGGTACGACTAATGCTGTGTGCAACAATGAGCGAGGGTATCACCAAAGAATTTGGTAATGCGTTGAGAGCAAGGAATTTTAGCATTAAAAGCAAAATCATGCCAATCATACCATAGGCACCTACTCTGGAATCTTTCATGATCTCCAGAATTTTTTCTTTGTTCCAACCGCCGCCAAAGCCATCACATACATCGGCAAATCCGTCTTCGTGAAAGGCGCCAGTTAATAGAATGGTTGCTATCATTGATAATATGATGGCAATAGGAGGCGTAAAAATTAGATTGGCGAGCCAGAATACCAATCCTCCCATGGCGCCTATGATTATTCCTACCAATGGAAAATATCGGTTGCATTTATTTAATCGATCCTCTGAGTAACCAACCCATTTAGGAACGGGTATGCGGGTTATGAACATGAGGGCTGTAAAAAAAAGTTTTATTTGCTTCATGGTTTGTGTTCCAAGATATACTATTTAAGATGATCGTTCTCTTTTGTTGTATTCTATTGATTATCGGTTACTAACTCCTGCATCTTCAAAACTGCTCATCCTATTTAGGAACTGGATGGCACTTTCGATGATGGGATATGCCACAGCACTACCAGTTCCTTCACCAAGGCGCATATCTAAATCTAAGATAGGTTCTGCTTGTAGGTAATTTAACATTAGGTCGTGTCCGTTTTCGTGTGATTTATGTGAGAATATGCAATAGTCAAGTATATTATTGTTAATTTTATAAGCGGCCAGCAGAGCAGATGTAACAATGAAACCATCTATCATGATTGTCATTTTATATTTGGCTGCCTGAAGCATAGCCCCTGTTATGGTTGCCATTTCAAAGCCTCCCAGTGCAGCTAGTATATGCATTGGGTCTTTTAACTCTTTGTGGAGTTGGAGTGCTATTTCAATAACGGAGGCTTTGTGGGCAATACCTTTTTCATCCAGACCAGTTCCTGCACCTGCTGCTTTATTCGGTGTACATCCAGTGTATGCACATAATAGTGCAGCTGCGGCAGTGGTATTGCCGATACCCATCTCTCCAAACCCAATAATATTGGTACCTTTCTTTTGGAGCTCATCTACGAGGCCAGCGCCGTTGTTCAATGCTTTGTCGCATTGTTTTTGTGTCATTGCCGGTCCTTTGGTGAAGTTTTTAGTTCCGTAAGCAATTTTTTTATCTATTAGGTGAGGGTGGCTTTCAAAATCAAAATTTACACCAGTATCTACCAATAATAAATCTATATTATTCTGCTTTGTAAAAACGTTGATGGCAGCTCCTCCACTGAGGTAGTTCATCACCATCTGAAAGGTTACTTCTTGAGGAAAGGGGCTAATGCCTTCTTCTGTTACGCCGTGATCTCCTGCACAAACGATAATGGTAGGATTTATTAGTTTGGGAGTTAAGGTATTTTGAATTTCACTTATTTTTAATGCAATACTTTCCAGTTTTCCCAGTGAACCTAGCGGTTTGGTTTTGGTATTGATTTTATGTGTTATTTTTTCTGAGAGTTCTGATTTTAATGCTTGAATATTGAATTCCATATGTGACGATATTAAAAAAAAATAGAAAGGCGCAATGAAAAATTCAATGCGCCTGTAAAAATATAATTATTAATTGGTCTATTTCTAAAGGTAGTCTTATTTTTAGAAATTTCATCCATTCCGTATTCCCATGGTTAGGACTAATGGAAATTCGTCAATATTACCAATGAAAGGCTTATGTAAATCTAAGCTAGAATTATCTTGTCCTAATCCATATCCAATACAAACAAAGCAATCTGCCCAAAAGTTGTATTCGAAAATCTATTTCTGGACGAATGTAAGTTTCCTTTGGTATGTGGGTAGATTTTTGTTCTCGGATATAGTAATCGGTATTTTTTATGCCACCTATACAAAAACTCCAGATTCACTTTATTTAATACAATGAAGTTATCTCATATCTATAATATCCACATTGGGGTTAGCATTCTCGTCATACACAAACATACTATCATCCATGGGAGTATTACTTTCTAGTTGATCGATGGAAATAGTGTAATTGTTTCCATCCTTTCCAATCTGTTGGATTTTGTTGATTTGTAGAGCCTCTTTTTTAATATCCAAGCGAATGCGAGAATATGGTTTATCGCGGTTGAGTGGATAAAGGTCTATGGAGTATATGGCCGTGCCATTAATTTCCTTTTCTCCTAAATAAGCATATTTAAAACCAGTTTGGTAAATGGTAAAAATAGAAGCCGGATTTAGGGTTTCTTCATCATCTGGGTCTGGCTCATCAATGTTTACCTCTTCGGCGTCAATCATGTGTGTCCAAAGTGTTTTTCCATCAAAATAGGTATCTACATCCATTAAGTTGGCTTTGTATTTATCGCCTTTGATGGAGATGGTGCCTGCGTATTCTTCCTGAATATTTTCTTGAAGATTTTCCAGTTTGAATGAAAAGCTGGCTTTAATCGTTTTGTATGTTTTTGTTTTTGCTGTCACTTGATCCAAGATCTTCTTTGCTTGTTCCGGGTTTTGAGCAAACACGAATCCGGGAATTAAAGCCACTAGTAAAAGTATTTTTTTCATTTTGTATAAATTATTTGAACTTATGTACGATATATTGAGGAGTAAGGTTTTCAAAAACAGTACCAAAAATTTTATAAGCTTTTTAAAAGGTGTTCCAACGATAGTTCATCAGGTATAAGAACCTGACGTGCCTTACTGCCTTCAAAGGGTCCAACTATTCCGGCAGCTTCCAGTTGGTCTATGATTCTTCCGGCTCTGTTATAGCCGATGGAGAATCTTCGTTGAATCAATGATGTGGAACCCGACTGGTTCGCAACTACCACCCGTGCAGCTTCTTCAAAAAAGGCATCTTTGTTGCCCAGGTCTACTTCACCTGGTTCATTTGAAGAACTCTCGCCAATATATTCGGGCAAAAGCAATGCGCTGGCGTATCCTTTTTGTGAGCCAATAAAATCATTTATTTTTTCTACCTCGGGCGTATCAACGAAAGCACATTGTACGCGCACTAGATCACCTCCTTGTGAGATTAGCATATCACCTCTACCTATAAGCTGGTTGGCTCCAGGAGAATCAAGGATGGTCCTGGAGTCTATCATAGAGGCGACTTTAAAAGCTACTCTGGTAGGGAAGTTGGCTTTGATAACGCCCGTAATGATATTGGTTGATGGACGTTGGGTGGCTACAATCATATGTATTCCTACCGCACGGGCAAGTTGAGCTATTCGTGCGATGGGCATTTCTACCTCCTTGCCTGCTGTCATTATGAGGTCGGCAAATTCGTCAATGATGACTACAATATAAGGCAAAAAGCGGTGCCCATTTTCTGGATTCAAGGTGCGCTTTACAAACTTATGGTTATATTCTTTAATGTTACGAGCGTGTGCTTTCTTTAGTAGATCATATCTCGTATCCATTTCAATGGTAAGCGAATTTAATGTGGCCACAACCTTTTGCACGTCGGTGATGATAGCTTCGTCATCATCATCTGGTAACTTAGCCAAGAAATGACGTTCAATCTTGCTGTAGATGTTAAGTTCTACTTTTTTCGGGTCTACTAAAACGAACTTTAACTGAGATGGATGTTTTTTATACAGAAGAGAGGTGATGATGGCATTTAATCCCACTGATTTTCCTTGCCCAGTGGCACCTGCTACCAGCATATGAGGTGCCTTTGTTAAATCGATAACAAAGGTCTCATTGGATATGGTTTTTCCCAATGCGATGGGAAGCTCGTATTTTGTGGTTTGAAACTTCTTGGCTGCAATGATAGTTTTCATGGAAACTACTTCGGGCTCGCTGTTGGGAACTTCGATACCAATGGTTCCTTTTCCTGGTATTGGTGCAATAATACGTATGCCTAGCGCTGCTAGCGATAGGGCAATGTCGTCTTCTAAGTTTTTGATTTTAGATATCCGAACACCTGGGGCTGGAACAATTTCGTATAATGTAACAGTGGGACCAACAGTTGCTTTAATACTTTTGATCTCAATTTTGTAGTCAATCAGTGTATTTACAATTTTATCTTTATTGGAATTGAGCTCCTGATCTGTAACGGGTTCGTTACCTGCATGATGATCTTCTAATAGATCTATGGTTGGAAGTTGGTAAGAAGAAAGGTCTAAGGTTGGGTCGTAATCACCCTGAGGCATGTGTGATTTAACTTCAAAGTCTTCTTCTTCCTCTATTTTTTCGATGGTGAATTTATCGTCTTCATGCAAATGCGCTGAGCCTTCGTTGTCAGAAATGTCCAACTCGATGGCCTCGTTCTGCACGTTTTCGTGGATGACAGGATCGGGAGTTTTCTTTTTGACTATGAATTCTTGTTCGGGCTCTGCCTTCTCTACCTCTGGTGTTGGATTTGGTTTTTCGTGAGGGATGTGGCTATCCTCATTGTCTGTTTCAGGAACATTTAGTAGTGAGGTGTCTTCGCTTTGTGTGTCTTCGCTTTTTACTGGTATAGTTACTTTTGCACCTCCAGAAGCAAATGCTTGTTTTATAAAAGGAAGAAAATTGTCAAATGTGAAGGTCAAATAAATGATAAGTGTGAAAAATAGGAATAGAATAATTCCGATGTGACCGATGGCTGATATGAACCACTTGCTCATGAAGTAGCCCATTTCTCCTCCTAATAATATATAATGGTCATTTACAGCATTCATACTTAGGTATCCTAATAGGATCGAAAACCAGACTCCAGTGTAAAAACAGTGTAATATGGTTTTTTTTAGGGAAGCAATGTTAATATTTAGTAGTTTAAATGCCAGTACGATGAGCGCTGCAATGATTACCACAGCAGAAATGCCGATGCCGGAATTGATAAATAGATCGGCAAAATATGCCCCTAGTTTACCTGTTCGATTCTCTACGTTGATATCAGAATTGAATATAAATTCAAAAAAGTTGATGTTGAATTTGCTGTGATCTGCTCCACCTGTAAAGACAAATGAAATAAAGGCGATCAGTAAAAATAATGAATAGACGATTAAAAACAAGCCAATAAAAAAACGTACTCTGAAGTCACTGATCTTATTTTTGAAATCGGCTATGATATTATTTTTATTTTTTGATTTAGGTCGTTTACTTTTTACTCCCATTTCAATATTTTGTTAATTAGATGTGTTGATGCGTAGGCAAAAATAATAAATGTAGATTCTAAATTACAATAGATTGTTATATTTTAGATAATAGACAAGGTAAATGTGGCTAAGGTGTTTGTTAATAGTCGTCTCCTTGAGGTAAGTTGAAATAGTTCTTTCACAATTGAAGGCTTTCCTCAATTATTTACATACGCAACAGTATCTGTTTTTGGTATTTTATAGCTATTTACACAGAGGTTTGGTCTTGTTAATTTTATTGAAAGCTTTCAATCATGGTCAATATGAGTGCTTCTATTTCTTTTTCAGGAGTAGGTGTAGCGTCCTCCGGGATGTTGAAGGTCGATTTCTTGGGGCTATCATAGCTGATGTCGGAGGCTTTAAATAAAAAGCGTATACCATTAAAGTCAATATGAAATTCCATTAATACGCCAGGGACTTTTCTAAAAGGGGTATGCCTGTTGGGTTGATCAATGTGTATGTCGTTGGTGTAGAATACTTCAAATGGATCACCTGAATCAAATTGCACCATCGCTTTTTTGCATTGGATGCCTGCCACTTCTTTGCTTTCATCGTTTATATATGTGATGGTTGGGGTTGGTGTTGTTGCCAAAGAAAAAGAAATTGGAGTCTGTTGAGCCTGTGTGTAAAAGGTTGTTATCCATAAATCGAAAGACGGTAGCACATGAGTCTTTGGTTGATAGGGAATAAAAATCTAAAGAAAAGATGTTAAAACTACCTTTAAAACTAAAGCGTGTCTGGTTATCTTTAAAGCTTAGCTTTAATATACGAGGCATTAAACTCCCCGTTGGCGACTTAGTAATTTCTTCGGGATAAATAATGGTGTAGCTAATTACACCCGCAGTGGGATATTCGGATTTATTGGATTTGTTTTTACACCCCTGTATCAATACAGAAAGTAATACTATATATGCAGTATATTTCATTCAGGTTTCATTGGAACAGGCTACCGAAAATGATTACCATTAATTTTTATATTCAAAAATACGGATAATTAATGAACCTACCCTTCATTTGGTAATCATTTCATCTTGGTTTGTCAAAAAATATACTTTTTTCCGAAACCTGATGGATGTATTAGAACTTTGTAATTTGGTTTCTAATACACTTTGCGGGTTTAAACATGGCAATGGTGTTTTTGGGGGAGAAATATTTCGGATATCATACATCTGGCACTCCCGCCTCCAATTTTCTCAATGGTTTGTATATGCATGGGAAATGGCTCACAGTAGTTTTCTAGTGCTGATCTTTGCTTTTTTGTTAACACTTGATAAGCACTTTGCGACATTACCAATATTTCTTCTCCTTTTCGTGTTACTAAGGATAGCATATTGCCGGCAAAATGATTGACCTGTTCAAGCGAAATGTCTATGATCTGGTGACCTGTGTGCTCCAAAGAGTGGATGACGGTGTTTCTCTCTTCTTGGTTGTGAATGCTTTCTAGGCAGATTACGGAGAACTTTTCGCTTACGCACATCATAACGTTGGTATGATATATTTCCTGACCTGTTTTGTCTGTGGCAGTGAAAGATATGGGTTTGTAATGTATCGAATCACATAGTTTTATGAAAAGATCCTTGTTTGTTCGGGGTGATAAACCGGCGTAAGCTATTTTGTGAAGATGGTCGAATATAATACTACCTGTCCCTTCTAGTGCGAAGCCTTCCTCTTCATACCTTGAGAAGTCTATTATCTCCTTGATATCAAAGTGTTTTTTGATACACTCAATAATATCAGGTCTTTTTTCCACTTGACGATTGGGTGTGGCCATGGGGTATAATATGACGGTGCCATCTGCGTGAAAGGACCCCCAGTTATTGGGAAAAATAGCGTCTGGTTTAATGGGAGTGTCCGTATCTTGTATCACCATAACATTTACTCCTTTGTCCTTTAGGCGATTTGCAAATGTGTCGAATTCTTTTAGTACTTGTTTTTTGATTTCAGCAGCGTCCATGTCAACAGTGTTCTGGAATGCATTGGAAATAGCTGTTTGAGGGTTGAAGCCAAAATTAGCAGGACGTACCAATAAAATATTTGAAGTTGCTTGCGTCATCTCAGGTTTAATATTTAAATAAATGTTGTAGTGGATCACCAAATGAAACAAGCCGGGAACTTCAACCTTTCAATGTTTATAAACAAAGGCTTTATTGAAGCTTTATTTGCGCGTTTCTTTTGATGGCTGAAAATTAAATGTTATACAGAAAATAAAAGATGACAAAAATTAGGGTATAAAAAAGCTGTTATATTTAAATAACAGCTTTCTTATTTTATTTCAATCATGATGGCAGGTGGTTGATTGTTTGTCTGGGGCATGTTGCTTTCGGAGCTCCTTATGTGTGATTAAATCAAGCCTCGGTCCTTTAACAAAGCTTTCTCATCGGGTTCTGCGCCTCTAAATTTTTTGTATAGTACCATAGGGTCTTCTGTACCCCCTCTTTCCAGTATGTTTTTTCTGAATTTAGTGGCTGTTTCTTTGTCAAAAATACCATTTTCTCTAAAAGCCTGAAATGCATCAGAATCTAAAATGGCTGACCAAATGTAGGCATAGTAACCTGCGGAATAGCCGCCTGAGAAGACATGGTTGAAATATGTGCTTCTGTAACGACTTACTATTTCAGGGATCAAATTCATCTTATCCAGCGATTCCTTTTCAAATGTGTTGGGATCTATGGCTAAGGGTTCTGTGAGTGTGTGGTAATCCATATCCAAAATAGCTGCAGCTAAATACTCTGTTGTCATAAAGCCCTGATTGAATTTGGCGCTTTTCTGAATTTTAGCAATGAGTTCGTCGGAGATAACTTCGCCGGTTTGGTAATGCTTTCCGTATACTTTTAATAGCTCAGGTTGTGCTGCCCAATGTTCCATTACTTGCGAAGGTAGTTCTACAAAGTCTCTAGGTACCGATGTGCCCGACAGGCTGTAGTAGTGACATTTTGAAAGTAAGCCGTGGAGGGCGTGTCCAAACTCGTGAAATAGGGTAGTGACTTCGTCAAAGCTTAAGAGAGCAGGCGTGTCGTTAGTAGGTTTAGTGAAGTTACAAACCATGGTAATGATAGGTGTAATGCTGGCTCCGTTTTTAATTTCTTGTTTACGGTAAGAGCTCATCCAGGCACCGCCTCTTTTGCTCGCGCGTGGGTGAAAGTCCATGAATAAAATACCGATGTGTGATCCGTCGGCTTCTTTTACTTCATAGGAGATGGCATCGGGATGGGGAGTTGGAAGATCTGTTCTTCTTTCGAATTTAAGTCCGTAGAGATTATTCGCCGTATAAAATATTCCTTTTACCACATTATTTAGCTCAAAATATGGTCTTATCTCGCTTTCGTCTAAATCGTACTTTTCTTTTTTTACCTTCTCAGCGTAGTACCACCAATCCCAAGGTTGTAGTTTGAAATTTCCACCCTCGGCATCTATTAAACGTTGCATGTCAGCTAGTTCTTGTTTGGCTACCTTAAGCGATTTTTTCATTAAGGCCGCTAGTTTTTCGTTGACTGTTTCCGGTGTTTTGGCCATGTTTTGTTCTAAGATATAGGCAGCATGGTTCTTGTAGCCCAGTAATTGGGCTCTTTTAACACGTAGCGAGACTATTTTCTGGATGTTTTCTTTGTTGTCGAATTGGTTATTATTGTCGCCCCTGTTAATATATGCTTTAAATAATTTCTCTCTCAATTTCCTATTAGTCGAATACTGTAGAAACGGGGTTATGCTTGGACGTTGTGTGGTAAATGCCCATTTTCCTTCGTGGCCATTTTCCTGTGCTGTTTTGGCCGCAGCATCTATCTGACCTTTACTTAAACCTGCTAGTTCTTCTTTGTTATCGACAAGCATTATGTAGTTGTTGGTCTCGTTTAATACATTATCACCAAACTGTAAAGTGAGTATAGAAAGTTCTTCGTTGATTCTTCTGAACTCATCTTTTGATTCAGCGGGAAGGTTTGCCCCACCTCGAACGAATGCCTTATGTTTCTTTTCTAAAAGCATTGCCTGTTCTGAGGTTAAGTTTAGTTGGTCCTTGTTGCTATAAAGAGTTTTGATACGTGAAAATAGTGATTCATTTAAATAAATATCGTCGTTTAATTTGGATAATAAAGGTGCTACTTGTTGGGCAATTGCTTTTAAGGAGTCATTGGTGTTCGCTCCTGTAAGGTTGTAAAAAACACTGCTAACTTTTGTCAATAATGGATTGCTGTATTCTAAGGCCTCAATGGTATTCGCAAAAGTGGGTGTTTCCGGATTTTCTGCGATGGCCTTGATGTTCTGTTGTTGTTGTTTGATGCCGGCTTCAAAGGCGGGCATAAAATGTGCCGGTTTTATTTGTTCAAAGGGCGCAATCTCAAAGGGTGTGTTGTAGGCTTCTAATAATGGGTTTGTATCCATGGAAGGCTCTGTTTTGCACGCGCTCGTAAGAGTGAGTGCGAGTATTAAAATAAAAGTGATTTTTTGCATAATGCTTTATTTGTTTAAAGTTCATAGCAAAGATAGTTAATCTTAGGGCATTTTTTTATGAAGTTTTTTTGTTGATTCATTTTTTTTGCCACAATGAAGGGTTGGAGCTTTTGTTATATATGTTGGAGAATAACTCTTTTTGTATAAATAAAGAAAAAATTCTCTAATTATTTGGGATACAATTAGTTTACGATGTAATGAGGGGTTAAAATGTTGATAATTAACTTGTCACGGGCGTAATTTATGTTGTAAAACAATTTTTTTTAGGTGTTTATCATGCGATAGGTCGTTTATTAGTTTTATTTTTGTGGCTCAAAATTGTAGTACACAATAAATTTTAAATTTTTATAGATATGAAACCATCGCACATTGAGCACATTGGAATTGCGGTTAAGAGTTTAGATGAGGCTATTCCTTTTTATGAGAAAGCATTCGGATTAGAATGTTACGCTGTTGAGGAAGTTGCAGAACAGAAAGTGAAGACTGCTTTTTTTAAGGTTGGACAAACAAAAATTGAGTTGTTGGAATCTACAGATCCTGAAGGACCGGTGGGTAAGTTCATTGAGAAAAAAGGAGAAGGTGTTCATCACGTTGCTTTTGCGGTTGAAAACCTTGCAGAAAAATTAGTTTCTATTCAGGAAGCTGGAGTTAGAGTGATTGATAAGACGCCGCGCCAGGGTGCTGAGGGATTAAATATTGGTTTTTTGCATCCCAAATCAACTTTTGGTGTATTAACAGAGTTGTGCGAAGATCCTTCTAAATAAAGTAACATAGCGTAGAGAAGTTAAGCTGAGAAGACAGCTGTTTTGAGCGCTATTGTAATTTATGATGAATCTGTACACAAGGCAAAAGATGCCTAATGGTATATGAATTAGTAAATAATATTTCATGTCAAGTCAAGATAAAGTAAAAAAGTTAATAGACCTCAGGACAGAGGCTAAATTAGGTGGTGGTCAAAAAAGAATTGACAGCCAGCATGCAAAAGGAAAAATGACTGCTCGCGAGCGTATTGAAGCGCTTGTGGATGATGGTAGTTTCGAAGAATTCGATATGTTCGTTACGCATCGTTGTGTCAATTTTGGAATGGAGAAAAATAAAATACTAGGTGACGGTGTGGTTACAGGTCATGGTACCATAGATGGTCGTGTAGTTTATTTGTTTGCTCAGGACTTTACGGTATTAGGAGGTTCTCTTTCTGAGACTTTTGCACAAAAAATATGTAAGGTAATGGATATGGCCATGAAAGTGGGGGCGCCTCTTATCGGTATCAACGATAGCGGTGGTGCTCGTATTCAGGAGGGGGTTACCTCATTGGCCGGGTATGCCGAAATATTCCAACGTAACATTGAAGCTTCCGGTGTTATTCCCCAGATCTCTGCTATCTTTGGACCATGCGCCGGTGGTGCGGTGTATTCTCCTGCTTTAACGGACTTTATTATGATGACAGAGGATTCTAGTTACATGTTTGTGACAGGACCTAAGGTTGTTAAAACTGTTACTGGAGAGGATATTACGACCGAGGATTTAGGGGGAGCAGCTGTTCATGCTTCTAAATCAGGTGTGTCTCATTTTCAGTTAGAAAATGAGGAAGAAGGTATCTTATTAATAAGAAAGTTACTTTCTTACATGCCTCAAAATAACCTGGAAGAACCACCTATGGTTGAAACGAACGATCCTATTGATCGTATGGTGGATACCCTAAATGAGATTATTCCAGATAATCCTAATCAGCCTTACGATATGAAGGAGGTGATTTATGCCATGGCTGATGATGCAGAGTTTTTAGAAGTGCACCGCAACTATGCTAAAAATATTATCGTGGGATTCTGTCGTATGGGCGGTATGTCTGTGGGTGTTGTGGCTAATCAACCAAGTTTTCTTGCTGGTGTTCTTGATTGTGATGCGTCGCGCAAGGCAGCCCGTTTCGTGCGTTTTTGTGATGCCTTTAATATTCCTATTCTAACCTTGGTTGATGTTCCTGGATTCTTGCCCGGAAGTGGACAAGAGTATGCTGGTATTATTACGCATGGAGCCAAGTTAATGTTTGCTTATGGTGAGGCTACAGTTCCAAAAATAACAGTTACCCTTCGTAAATCGTATGGTGGTGCACATGATGTAATGAGTTGTAAACAATTGCGTGGCGACTTGAACTACGCATGGCCTACTGCTGAAATTGCGGTGATGGGTGCTAAAGGAGCTATCGAGGTGCTTGAAGGACGTGCAATGTCTAAAATAGAAGATTCTGCTGAAAAAGCTAAATATGCCGCGGATAAGGAAGCTGAATATACAGAGAAGTTTGCTAACCCTTATCAGGCAGCAGCTTATGGTTATATTGATGATGTGATTGAACCGAGAAACTCTCGTTTCCGTATTATTAGGGGATTCCAAAGTTTGCAAACGAAAAAATTAAGTTTGCCTCCTAAGAAGCATGGTAATATTCCATTGTAATAGATATATTTGCTAACGAAACCGGAAACATTTTAGTGTCCGGTTTCGTTAATGCTTAGACGGTTTTACAATAATAAAAACATATTGAGATGAATTTTTTAGCAGTAACCAGCGATACCTGGACTATAACGCTTTTGGGGTGGTTGATTGTATTTGCGGCTTTATTGTTCCTAGTAGGCATCTTTTTATTGGTTCCCAAAATTATTAAATGGGGCGTAAAAAGAAACTTGCGTTATCAAGGAAGAAATGCTGTGGATACAGAAGAGCACCTTGATATAACAGGTGAAACAAATGCGGCTATTGCCACTGCTTTGTGTTTGTTCTTTAACGAGATGCATGATGAAGAGAGTAACGTTATAACGATCAAACAAGTGCGACGACGTTATTCGCCGTGGAACTCAAAATTGTATGGTATGAATAATGTAGCTTACGATAAAAACAAGAGATAATAAGCAATGAGAAAATTTGAATTTACAATAGCTGGTAACCGATATAATGTAGATATCAAGGATTTTGAGGATTCTGTGGCTACCATTAGTGTGAACGGGACTACATACGAAGTAGAAGTTCATCAAGAAGTGAAAAAAAGTAAAACGCCTAAGTTGGTTCGTAAACCTGTTGAGCGAAAACCTGGTGAGGGTGCTGTGCCTCAAAAATCTACTGGGGCTGGATCTGTAAAGGCGCCACTTCCGGGTAATGTATTTAAAATTGGAGTGGCTGTGGGAGACTCTGTTAAGAAAGGTGATGTGTTGATGGTAATGGAAGCCATGAAGATGGAGAATAACGTGTTGGCAGAAAAAGATGGTGTGATTAAGTCTATTAAAGTGGGATTGGGTGATGCTGTGCTACAAAATGATATTTTAATAGAATTTGAATAGTATGAGGAAGCTAGTTATTCTATTTATAGTATTGGCTGTGGTTTTTGGAATTCAAATGATATTTGGATCTGATGTTATGGCAGCCATTGGTAATGTACCTGAGGGTGCAGATAGTGGTGCGTTAAATGGTCTGCGTAAATTGTGGGAATTTACTGGTTTTGCCAATGTTCAGTTAGGGCATTTGGTTATGATCGCTGTGGGTCTGTTCTTTATTTTTTTGGGTATTAAGTATAATTATGAACCACTATTGCTGATTCCTATTGGAACAGGTATATTACTTGGAAATATACCTTTTGTAGAGGGGTATAAAATTGGTTTGTATGAAGAGGGCTCAGTGTTGAGCTACCTCTACTTTGGGGTTAAGCAAGGTGTGTATCCGCCACTGATATTTTTGGGAATTGGGGCCATGACAGATTTTTCTTCGCTTATTTCTAATCCAAAATTAATGATTTTAGGTGCAGCTGCACAAATTGGTATTTTTGCGACATTCTTAGGAGCATCCGCACTTGGTTTTACGCCTCAAGAGGCTGGTGCTATTGGTATTATTGGAGGTGCAGATGGTCCTACGGCTATCTTTCTTTCGTCCAAATTAGCTCCAAGTTTAATGGGGGCTATTGCAATTGCCGCCTATTCCTATATGGCACTGGTGCCTGTAATACAGCCTCCTATTATGCGCTTAATCGTTCCTAAAAAAGAACGAGCCATAAAGATGAAACCTCCCCGAGCAGTTTCTAAAACAGAAAAAGTGTTATTTCCTCTGATAGGATTGTTGCTTACGACTTTTATATCGCCTTCTGCGTTACCTCTCCTAGGTATGCTCTTTTTTGGTAATTTATTGAAGGAATCGGGAGTGACTGAGCGGTTGGCTGATACAGCCCGTAATTCTATGATTAATATTGTTACCATATTGTTGGGCTTAACCGTAGGGGCATCTACGCAAGCGGATTATTTTTTAACAACCGATTCTTTGAAGATATTTGCATTAGGTGCCTTGTCGTTTATGGTTGCTACTGCTGGTGGTTTGTTGTTTGCCAGATTGCTTAATTTATTCCTCAGAAAGGATAATAAAATAAATCCTTTGATCGGTGCCGCTGGAGTTTCTGCAGTGCCGGATTCGGCTCGTGTGGTTCAGCATGAGGGTTTAAAGACCGATCCTAATAACCATCTGTTAATGCATGCCATGGCTCCCAACGTTTCGGGGGTGATTGGTTCTGCAGTTGCGGCTGGTATCATGTTAAGTTTTCTATTGTAAAAGATATATCAGTATTTTATTTTTTAAGGCTGTCCTTTTCCGGACAGCCTTTTTTTTCGTTAATTACTTGGATGAGTTTCAACGAGGGTGCGCTACCTATTGTTTTGTATACTGTTAAGGGGGAGAAGGTGTTTTGCTTTTTTTTAGCGCTTGCATTAATTTACAAAAATTAACAAAAAGAAATAAAAATTTGCATATGTGAAATTTTATTTTAATTTTGTATGAGTTTTGTCAAAGTATGATATATGGCGTAAAAAGTTTAAAAAAAACGTTTATTTAAATCTATACCCCCCTAAAATGTGTTTTTTCACTTATTAAAAATGAATATTTTTTTAACAGGTGTTATAAGTAGGGGTATTTGGAAAAATAATATAAATGTTTTAGCTTTGACCCTTGAAATAATAGTGTTGTTTGTTCGAAAATAGTGAAATTGGATGTGTGCGATGGATAGTGATAAAAAGGCTAATTTTAATAACGAATTGAAACAACTTGTATATTCCATTTGCTAAATTGTTACATGGTATCAAAATTAATTATATATTTGCCAATATATTTACGAATTATAAGTGTTCCCCCACTTTCGTAAATAATTTAACTCACATAATGAAAATACTAATTACAAAAACCTTTAGTCGTATGGAAGTCGAAAAAATAATCTCAAAACAATTTACTACTTAGGAGATATTCAAATGCTCCTTGAAGAGTTATCTGACACAATCGCTGTGTCTGGTTGAGAAATGTCGCGTACAGTTTTTTTTGTATGCTGTAGTTCTAAATAGCATTGTCTTTTAATAAATACACAATTATTAATTTAAACCTTTTGTTTTATGCGGAAATTAGCATTATTTCTGTCGTTGATTCTTTTTGTAGGATCACAGACTTTGACAGCCCAAACAAAAGCTATTGCAGGAAAAGTTGTCGACAATTTTGGCGAAGCAATTCCTGGAGTATCTATTGTAGTGAAGGGCACAACAATCGGGACTATTTCCCGTCCGGATGGTACTTATCAGTTAAATGTACCAGAAGATGCAGCGAGCATCGTTTTTACTTTTGTTGGAATGGCAACGCAGGAAGTTGCATTAACCGGCCAGTCTACTATTAATGTAACCATGGAGTCTGATTCAGAAGATATCGATGAGGTAGTGGTTACGGCTATGGGGATTAAGAGAAGTGAAAAAACCTTGGGATATGCTGCAACGACTGTTAATAATGAAGAATTAATTAAGGCTCGTAATACGAATGTTTCGAGTTCCTTGTCTGGAAAAGTAGCAGGAGTTCAAGTACAGACTAATTCTTCAGATCCAGGTGCTGCTTCATCTGTTGTTATTAGGGGCTTTAGTTCGATTAATGGAAGTAATCAGCCATTGTATGTTGTGGATGGTATACCTTTACAAAGTAGTACTCTAAACTTGAATGAATTAGATAAATCAGGTCAAGCTGTTAGCACGAGTGGATTGTCTAATGTGTCTGCTGATGATATTGAATCTATGACCGTTCTTAAAGGTGCAGCTGCAACAGCCTTGTATGGTAGTCGCGCTTCTAATGGAGTGATTATTATTACAACCAAAACGGGTAAGAAAGGTAAGGAAAAGAACTTTACGGTTACTTATAATGGAGGTCTTCAGTTTCGTGAAGTGTCATTATTACCTGATTTTCAAAATGACTTTGGACAAGGATGGAATGGCAAGCAGACCTATATAGAAAATGGTTCTTGGGGACCAGCTTTGGATGGATCCACTCAGGTTTACGGACCTATCTACAATAATGAACAATTAATTCATACTTATTCAGCAAAGAATGATAATGTGAAAGATTTCTTTGAAATAGGAGTTTCCCAAAGTCACAGTTTGTCTATTAGTGGGATCTCTGAAGATGAAAAGATGGATTACTACCTATCTTATGCGTATTCAAACGATGATGGTATTATGCCTTCAGATGCTGACTCATATAAACGGAATACGATTGCCTATCGTACTAATTATAAAGCGACAGAATGGTTGAAGATTTCATCTTCAGTGAATTTTGCTCGTTCTGAAACAGATTTAGTGAGTAGCTATCAAGGAACATCAGTTATTGATGGTCTTTATGAAATGCCACGTGATATTTCAATTGTAGATATGGAGGATACTTCTAGTCCTTTTAATCAGCCTCAGGCTTATTTTACGCCTTATGGTGTTACGAATCCATATTGGTCGTTAGAGAATAATTATAACCATCTTGATTCTAAACAGATATATGGTAAGTTGCAGTTGGATATTAATCCAATAAAAGATTTGACACTTACTTATAGGTTTGGTTTTGATTATAGTGATTATGATTTGAAAATTGGAACGCCTCAAATTGCTGTTGACGATGAGTTGATCAATGAAGATTATGGTTATTCGCCAGTGAATATGAACCAAGATGGTAATGTGTATGCGAGGTATCGTCGTTCTTATGAGTTGAATCATGACTTTTTAGCTAATTATGATACTAAATTTAATAATATATCATTTGCAGCTATTGGAGGTGTTAATATAAATGAAACGAGTGCCACAGCTTTAATTGGGCAAACAGATGTTTTGACTTTCGATACAGGTTTTTGGGATTTAAGTAATGGTTCTACTAAATCAACATTGGGGGAAGCTCAACAAAAAAAACGTGTAATAGGATTATTTGGGGATGCTACATTTGGTTACAATGAAATGTTATTCCTTAATTTAAGTGCCCGTAATGATTGGTCATCTACCTTACCGATTGATGATAATAGTTATTTCTATTATGGAACAACACTAAGTTGGTTATTCACAGAATTATTGCCTAGAAATAATGTCCTGTCTTTCGGGAAAATTAGATTGGCATATGGTAAAACGGGAAATGATGCAGATGTGTATCAAACGGGTACTCGTTATGTACAAGGATATGCTCATGGATATTATGGTTCTAATATTGCTTCATTTCCTATGAATAGTAGTAACTCATTTATTGCATCAACGATTGCAGGGAGTGCTACTTTAAGTCCTGAAATGACTACCGAATCCGAAATCGGAATGAATTTACAATTCTTAAATGGTCGTCTTGGTCTAGATGCATCTTATTACAATAGAAAAACTGATAAGCAAATTTTTGAGTTGCCAGTTGATCCATCAACTGGATATTCATATAATGTTTTAAACTTTGGAGAGGTAGAAAATAAAGGTTTCGAATTATTGTTGAGTACTACACCTATTAGGACTAATAATTTTAGATGGGATGTTGATGTTAACTTTTCAGTTAATAAAAACAAGGTACTTAGTTTACCTGAAAGCGTAGAAGGAGGTAAAGTGCAAATATATCGATTTGCTGCAGGAGATGATGCAGTTTATATGTATGCAGAGGAAGGTAAACCAATGGGACAGTACTATACATACTTGCCTCAATATGTTACTGATGATGAAAGTGAATTTTTTGGTAGTCCTATCGTAGATAGTCATGGTCAGCCAGTTTTAGGTGAGGATGTTGAAGATACTGGACGCGATATGAACCATGATTGGACTGGAGGTGTTAATACAACATTATCAGCCTATGGATTTTCTTTGAGTGCAGCATTGGATGTTCGTTATGGAGGTACTATGTTTTCACGTACTAAAAATTTGATGCAGTTTACTGGGAACGGGATAGCTACAACATACAACAATAGGAATCCATTTATCATACCTAATTCGGTTCAAGCTACCGATAATGGGGATGGAACAATGTCATATAGTGAAAATACGGAAGTTCTTAAGCTAAGCGATAGTAGTATTCAAGATTACTATAATAAATTTGGTTATGGAAATGGAGGCGAGGCCTATTTAGTGGATAGAACATATGCGAAAATTAGAAACATTACACTATCTTATAATGTTCCTAAGAAATGGTTGATGTCAACTCCTTTGAGTGATGTTTCAGTCTCTGCTTTTTGTAATAATGCTTTCATTTGGACTGCTGATGACAATTATTACGTTGATCCTGAAAGTAGCACAACAGGGACGGATTTAGAAGGACAGTTCGGTGAATTATACGTGAATCCCGCAAACCGTATCTATGGCTTTAACCTAAAAATAACTTATTAAATTTAGGACACATGAAAAATATTATATTCTTATTAATTTTTACATTAGGTATCACAGCCTGTGATGATTATCTTGATATTAATCAGGATCCTAACTCTCCGACTGAAGAGAATATTACTTCTGATATGGTATTGCCGGGTGTTGAAATGAACTTGGCATCCAGTTATGGTAACTTTCTTCGTATTGTAGGTGGGTATTATGCACAACATTATGCACATAACTTTGGGACAAGTAATTATCTTGACTATTCTGAGTTTAAAATGTCTGCGACAAGGTCAAGTGGGACTTATACTCAGTTGACTGCACGTGTGCTTAATAATATAAAAACTATTCTAAAATTGTCTGAGGAAAATGAGGAATGGGGTACTTATCTTGCTGCAACTACTTTGAGAGTTTTTACCTATCAGGTGTTGGTAGATTGTTATGGTGAAGTTCCTTATACAGAAGCTTTGGATATTACTAATCTCTCTCCAAATTACGATGAGGGCATTGATGTTTATAAAGCGATACTTGCAGAATTGGATAATGCTTTGTCATTAGTTAGCCCTACAGATGCTGTGGCAACTAATTTTCTTTTTGGTACAACAACTGCTAAAGAATGGATCTCATTTGCAAAGGCGCTAAAACTTAAATTGTTGATGAGGATGAGTAGTACTTCAGACGTTAGTAGTGAGTTAGCTGCTCTAATTGCTGAGGATGATTTCCCAACAAGTGATGTGTCTTATGATGATTGTTGGACAGATGAAACAGGTAAGGCTAGCCCGTTTTACCAAGAAGAGTATGCCAATTATTTCGGATCAACTCAAATTAATGTTATAGGAAATATTGCACTTATGCAAACTATGATTGATAGTAATGACGGACGTTTGAGTCAATTTTTTGAAAAAAGTGACAAGGGAGAATATAAAGGAGGTGTTTCTGGAACTAATTTTGGCACATCTACACAGTATAAATCTGATTATTTCTGCCGTCCTGTATTTACTTATGATATGCCCGTTTACTTAATTTCTGTTTCGGAAATAGAGTTCTTCTTAGCAGAATATCATGCACGTTTTGGAACTGAAGCGAATGCCAAAATGCACTATGAAAATGCTATAAAGGCTTCCTTTGAATCTGCAGGAGTGAGCGGAATGGCTGAAAATATTTATTCAGACACGTATCCATATGACCAAGCTAACTATAAAGAGTTGATTGGAATTCAAAAATGGATTGCGTTGGGAGGAACAAATAACTTTGAAGCGTGGTGCGAGATGCGTCGATTAAATTACCCAGCATTTGGTACAGTAACCGGTGATGCAATTTATGATGAAGGCAGCGATGTTTTCCAGCAAGATCTTTATGTTCCAGGCTCATTATATACGCCAATAAAAATGAATACAAGTTTAGGCGATAATGAAATTCTTCAACGGTTTCCTTATGCAGAAAGCTCTTCTAGTAGGAATAGTAATACCCCCGAATACAAAGGTGATGATAGCCCCGTATTTTGGGCCGAATAGATTTTAAATGGTTAAAATTTACGAAATATGAAAGATAAATTAATATTAAAAATATTTATAATTACGCTTATTTCTTTAATTAGTTTAAGTTGTGATGATGATTCGACAGGTGGGGAGACCGGTTTAACTGTTTACCCTACACTTGATTTGATTGGAGAGTCTTCTGTAATTATAGAAAAGGGAGTTGATTTCGAGGATCCTGGATATACTTCTTTCTTATCTGGTGAAGATGTTTCAGATGAGGTTATCGTAACTTCTAATGTTGATGTAAATGTTCCTGGTGTTTATTTAGTAACATACGAGATTACTAATTCAGATGGTTATCCAGTTAGTAAGAGCAGAACTGTTTATGTAGCAGATACTACACCTTCCGTTATTTCTACAAGTATGCACTCTGTACTAACTGATACGCATCGTATTAATCATGATTCTGACGATGCAAGAACTGATTTTGCGGGTTATGAAGTTCTGTTTTTACAGACAGAACCAGGCGTTTTCTATTGTTCTGATTTATTAGGTGGCTATTATGATCAAAGAGCTGGTTATGGATCGGGTTATGCAATGAATGGATATTTTAAATTAAATGAGGATAATACGATTTCTTTAATTAGTAGTTCTGTGCCATCTTGGGGTGACAGTGCAGATGGTATGAGAAATGGCTTCTATGATCCATCTACAGGTAACATAGCTTGGACGATTGATTATGCTGGCATTCTTGAGTTTAATATTATTTTTGATTAATGTAAAGCAGATTAAATTATGAAAAATATTTATATATATATATTATTTCTGGTTAGCTCCTTTTTGGTTGTTTCCTGTGATAAAGAAGATATTGGAGGAACGGCTACAGAATCTATGGCTGGAGAATGGTATGTTACAGCTGTAGCGATTGATGCTGATGGAGAAGTTGTCTATGAGGATGAAGATCTTTATAACCTTGGGTCTTTCCATTTAGATACTTACAATACTGCTGACAATGTTTCCAATGAAATGTGGATTAGCGATAATGGAAATTTCTGGGATTTTAAGGTTAAAGTCGATATATTAGATGATGAAGAAATGTTGTTTACTGTTGTTGATGGACAAAATGTGGCTTACGATAGTAAGGTCAGTATTTTGGGTGTAATACTACCTAATCAAGCTACTACTCCTTCTGGAATGCCGGCTGACAGTATTTCTTTTTTTGTTGAATTTGATGATGATACTAATCCTGCTACCTACGGTTTTGATTCATATAGAGTTGCGGGATATCGTTATACTGGATTAGCAGGCGATGAATAAATTTATTGTCTAAATCGTTGATTATTAATAGATAGAAATAATCTTAAATAAGGTTTAATAATGCAAATAGGGTAGGCTTAGCTGGTCTGCCCTTTGAAAAGAACTCCGTGTACGATAATATGTCGTGCTCGGAGTTTTTTATTTTCGTTTGCATAGGTCGGATCACGCACTAAAGTTGGGTATGTTAAAAAAGTATTTAGCTGTTACATAGAAACGGATAAAATATATTGTGCAAGAAGAATTATCATCGGTGCTACTGGCTTTATTTTTACCAGTAGGGTTATGAAGTTGGCGAGAGCTTATAAGATTGTGAGTTGTCGTAGTTGTTTAAGTTGATGAGTTGTGAGTTGTGTTTTTGAGATATTGGAAATCTAGGTTTAAAATATAAATCCAAGTAGAACATAGAAGTTTTCAGTTATATAAATCCATATTCAGACCTCTCTATTAATAGATATCTTCCATTTAGAAACTAAACTATCAATAAAACGACCGCTGGGTTGGCCAGGACAATAGCCGTGGACGGCGGTGGCGAGAGCTGTAACCCGGAAAATGCATTAGAAAATCTATTACGCCTTTAAATGGCTTCAAAAGAAGTCACGACGTTACTTTTCTTCAACTCACCATGGTAGGTACTATGTCCCGTCTCAGAAAAGTCTTCTTTTATTGCCATTTCAACGCTCATGATGAAGTTCTAATACATCATCTGGAATGCAATAGTAAAGGATTTCAGAAGGTAATTCAGAGGTGTTTTTGATGTAAAGTTCTTCTTGTTCAGAATGGCAAAAATATTTGCAAGACTGCTATAAACAACTTTATCCCCAACTTCTGGCACTGGTTTCATAGGTATGACTGTTACACCTGTATTATGACCGATTATTTATTTTTGTGTATCTATATTAATCTTGTAGTATTGATGTGTATCTATCATGTAATCAGTGTTATATGATATTGTGTATTTATATTTTTTTTAGGATTCAATAAATCTTTCGATCTTGCACCCCATCATAAAAAAGATCAAAATATGCAACAAAAATTCTTCTGGGGAACCTTCATTGTTTCCATATTAGTCCTAGCCGGCTGCCATTGTCATCAAGAAGAGAGGTATGTTACCGAAGTGGAACAACGTGATTCTTGCCTTTATCTTCAGACGAATGAATTTGGAATTTGTTTTAGGCCTTTATCTAATCATGCTATTGAAGTGGAATATTTGATAGACGGACATATAAATCCGCCGTCTTATGCTCTTGTGCATGATAAAAAAGCGCATATTTCTACCTTTTTTCATAACGACGAGGATATTGTCAGTTATGGTACAGGAAGTATTACTGTTAAAATTCAAAAAAGCCCATTGCATATTTCCTATTACCGCGATGGAAGACTTCTTTTTGCTGAAGAACAAGGGCTCGTGATGAATGATTCAGTGAAGGGCTTTAGAATGAGGCTCGAGGATGATGAGAAGCTGATGGGGGGTGGTGAACGTGTGTTGGGCATGGATCGCCGTGGTAATCGCCTTCGCCTATATAATCAGGCCAGTTATGGCTATGGTACCAAAGCCGAACTGATGTATTATTCAATGCCCATTGTTATGTCTTCGCATAAATATATGTTACTATTTGATAATACGACGGATGGTTATATGGACTTGGGTAAAACAGAACACGACATCTTACAGTTTGAATCGGTAGGTGGAAGGTTGAGCTACGTGGTGACAGCTTCTGACAGCTGGCAGACTTTGACTGAGAATTATATTTGCATAACAGGAAAGCAGCCAATGCCTCCTCGTTGGGCCTTAGGTAATATTAGTTCTCGAATGGGATATCGTTCTCAGAAACAAGTGGAAGACGTGGTGGATTTATATCAGAAACATGATTTTCCGTTGGATGGTATAGTTTTGGATTTATATTGGTTTGGTCCCGATTTGAAAGGTCATATGGGTAACCTGGAATGGGATAAAAATGCTTTTCCAATGCCTGAGCAAATGATGCAGCGTTTGCATAATAAAGGGGTTAAGACCATCTTGATTACCGAACCTTTTGTTCTTGAGAAGAGTGCTAAATTTAAAGAATGTGCTGTCCAGAATCTATTGGGGACTGACTCTCTGGGGCAACCATATATTTATGATTTTTACTTTGGCACTACTGCTCTCTTAGATATTTTTAAACCAGCGACAAAAGATTGGTTTTGGAGTGTTTACAAAAAGCATACCTTAAGTGGAGTGGACGGATGGTGGGGTGATTTGGGGGAGCCGGAGGTACATCCGGATGCGCTTCAACACGTTAATGGACCAGCAAATTTATTGCATAATGTTTATGGACATGAGTGGGCTAAAACGGTTTATGAAGGCTATCAGCGTGATTTCTCCAACACGCGTCCAGTGATATTGATGCGATCGGGATTTGCGGGATCGCAGCGTTACGGAATGATACCATGGTCCGGTGATGTTAGCAGGTCATGGGAAGGCTTACAGTCGCAGGTCGAGATTTCTTTACAAATGGGAATGCAGGGGCTGGCTTATATGCATTCTGACTTGGGTGGTTTTGCGGGTGATTATAAAGATGCCGAATTATATACGCGTTGGTTGCAGTATGGTGTTTTTCAACCTGTATATCGTACGCATGCGCAGGAAGATGTGCCTCCTGAACCTGTTTTTTGGGATAAACGTACCCAGGATATTACTCGTAGGTACATTAAATTGCGTTATGCACTGACACCATATTTATATACGATGGCTTATGTGAACAGCACAAAAGGAACTCCTTTAATGCGCCCTTTAATCTATATGGATGATGATAGCGCTTTGTTAAAGGAGAAAAATACTTACTTATGGGGTGATAATTTATTGGTGGCTCCAGTGACTGAAAAAGAAGTTAAAGAGTGGAGCGTACAATTCCCTCAGGGAAGTAATTGGTATAATTTTTTTACAGATGAAAAAGTAGAGGGGGGACAGATTAAATCTATAAAGGTTGATATCAATAATATTCCAGTTTTTGTAAAAGGAGGATCTTTTGTACCGATGGTTCCTGTTTTTAGCAATATGGAAGCATATAATACCCAAAAGCTCTTATTGCATTATTATGATGATTCCAGCGTAAAACAGTCACATGATTTTATGTATGAGGATGATGGTAGAACCAGTGGTAGCTGGAAAAATAAGCTGTATGAGAAATTGTATTTTAATGCATCTAAGGAGGACGATGGCTTACGTATTGATATTAGGAGGGAAGCCTTTGATTACAAAGGGAAGCCTGAGCGTAGAGATTTTTCGTTGTTGGTTCATCAACTGAAGAAAGAACCGCAACGAGTAATTATTAATAAGGAGAAGCATGATTTTTCATGGGACAAGGAAAAACAGTTATTACAATTGGATTTTACCATGGATCTTGATTCTATGGCACTGCGCATACAATGAGGTTGACTTCTTTATGGTTTAATGTAGCAATTGATGGATGTGATAAATAAAAATTAAAATAAAAATATATGAAAAACTACCTTTATTTAGTTGTTATATCGACATGGGTGCTAGCTTGTTCAAACCCTCGGCAAAGTCAAGTTCAAACAGTTTCAAAGCAAAGAAAAGTAGTGGTGTATCAGGTGTTTACACGCTTGTTTGGGAATACGAATACGCATAATAAACCATGGGGTACAATTGAAGAAAATGGAGTAGGTAAGTTCAATGATTTCAGTGATAAGGCCTTGACTGAAGTAAAGAAGTTGGGAGTTACGCATATATGGTACACAGGAGTGCCACACCATGCAACAGGAACAGATTATAGTCATTATGGTATTTCCTGTGATGATCCGGATGTAGTGAAGGGGCGTGCAGGTTCACCCTATGCTGTGAAGGATTATTATCAGGTTGATCCTGATTTGGCGCTTGACCCTGCTAAGCGATTGGATGAGTTTCAGGAACTGGTAGATAGAACGCATCGGCATGGAATGAAAGTGATCATAGATATTGTTCCCAATCATGTGGCACGCCGATACCAGGGGTTGAACAATCCTAAAGGCATTGTTGATTTTGGAGCCAATGATGATACCAGTGTGGTGTATGCCCGAAACAATAATTTTTACTATATCCCTCATGAAACTTTTAAGGTGCCCATTCCCATGGATGGTTATGAACCATTGGGTGGAGAGAAGAATAGCTTGGTGGATGGACAATTTTCAGAGCGTCCTGCAAAATGGACAGGTAACGGTTCACGTTTGGCTCAGCCAAGTCATTACGATTGGTACGAAACTGTTAAGGTGAATTATGGTGTTAAACCGGATGGGAGTTATGATTTTGATTTGTTACCGGCAGGTTTTGATACCTTGGATTATAAGGAGCATTATGCTTTCTGGAAAGGGAAAGATGTTCCAGATTCTTGGGTGAAGTTTAGGGATATTGCTTTTTTTTGGTTGGATAAAGGGGTGGATGGTTTTAGGTATGATATGGCCGAAATGGTACCTGTTGAGTTTTGGAGTTTTATGAACTCATCTGTTAAAATGAAAAATCCTGATGCTTTTTTGTTAGCTGAGGTCTATCAACCAGATTTATACCGCGATTATATTTTTAAGGGAAAGATGGACTATCTATACGACAAGGTGGATTTGTATGATACCCTAAAGCATATCATGCAAGGTGGTGGTTCTACTGATTATATTGCACCTATTCAGCATAAGTTAGTCGACATAGAACATCATATGCTCCATTTCTTAGAGAATCATGATGAGCAGCGCATTGCCTCTCCTGAATTTGCAGGTGATGCTCGTAAAGGAATGCCGGCCATGGTGGTTTCGGCTACACTGAGTACCTCACCTACGATGCTTTATTTTGGTCAGGAAGTGGGGGAGCCTGGTGCTGAAAATGCAGGCTTTGGAAAATCGTCACGAACTTCTATTTTCGATTATATTGGAGTCCCTCATCACCAAAGGTGGATGAATGAGGGTAAGTTTGATGGAGGACAATTGACCGAAGAAGAAAAAGAGTTGCGTCATTTTTATCAACGCTTATTGAATTTTACAACGCAGAGTAGTGCCTTAATGGGGAGCTATGCCGATATTCATGCCTATAATCGAAAATATACCGAAGGCTATAATCATAAAGTGTATTCCTGTGTTCGTTGGAGTCAAGATGAAAAGCTGGTAATTATCTCTAATTTTAGTGAGCAGGAAACGTATGATTTAGATTTGAAGATACCTGCCGGTATTGTTGCTCAAATGGATTTGAAAGAAGGTGAATATATGGCTGTTGATCAGCTGTTCCTGCAGGAAAAAGCAAAGCTGGTTGTGAACCAAACAAATGCAAGTATGCCAGTTCATATTGCTCCTTTGCAATCCTTTATATTTAAATGGAAGTAATTTATTCGTAATGTAAAGCAAGTTGGATTCAGAATGATACCTCATCTATCCGCCTTGCTTTTGTAAAATATTACTGACTTATATTTTTCGACGATTATAACTATATGTTTAAAATAGTTGCGTTTAATGAACATTTACGCTATTGGGTGGTATTATATGCTAGTTATAGCGAAGTCCATAGTCGTGTTTATGGAGTATATCTCTTCAGTGGAGATGGGGACTTGCAAGCGTTATAAAATGTTACTATTTTTATAGGTATAGGAAGTTAAATATAAATGAAATTACTAATGGATACAGAACTGTTGCCTTTTTCACAGTACTTAGAGTCATTTAAAGAAACACTTAAGAGTGTTTTTTACCAGCGAGACAATATTGAACAGTTTATTCAAAAAAGAGGATTCCCGGCGTTGGTACTACGAGATATAATGGCAAAAAATCCTTTGTCAGTAGGTATTCCAAAAGAATATGGAGGGAGAGGAGTGATCATGAGAGAGTGTTTGGCTATGCTTGATGCAGCATCTTATGAGTCTCTTCCTTTGTCGTTGACTTTTGGAATTAACATCGCCTTATTTCTTGAGCCTGTCGGTAAATATGGAAGTGAGGAAGCTCGAAAGAGTATCTTTAATAGATTTATGACTCAACAAAATATGGGCGGGTTAATGATCACAGAACCTGATTTTGGTAGTGATGCATTGAGCATGCAGACCTACTGTGAACAGGATGGAACTAATTATCATGTTAAAGGAACAAAGCATTGGCAAGGGCTGACAGGTATGGCTGATTATTGGTTGATTACCTCAAGGAAAAAATTGGATAATGGGGATCTGGCCAGAGATATAGATTTTTTTGTTTGTGATGTGCAGCAGTCTCAGCAACGTATCATCGTAGAAGAGTATTATAATAACCTGGGACTTTTTCCTATCCCATATGGAAAAAATAAAATTGATGTTATTATACCACAAAGCTATAAGCTGATACCTGAATCGTCGGGCCTTAATTTGATGATGGATCTATTACATCGCAGCCGTTATCAATTCCCAGGTATGGGTATGGGTTTTATTCGTAGAATGTTGGACGAAGCCATTGCTCATTGTAAATCGAGAATGGTGAGCGGTAAACCACTTATCCAATTGGATCAGGTTCAGCATCAAATCAATAAAATACAGAGTGCATTTACTGTTTGTTCTGCTATGTGTGCCCGCAGTGCGGCTTATGCAGGAGTGGAAAAAAACTTGTCGCCAGATGCCATCGAAGCAAATAGTATGAAGGCTTATGTGACTGATCTGATGCAAATGGCAGCGCAAGTACTTACACAACTTAAAGGAGCCAACGGTTATAAAGCCGAGAGTGTTAGTGCACGTGGTATTATTGATTCACGTCCTTTCAGAATTTTTGAGGGATCTAATGATATGCTCTATACGCAGATCTTTGAGATGGTGAGTAAGTTGATGGTGCGTCAAAAAAATATGAACCTATTGTCATTTTTAAAGGGATTTAAATTAACCCAACAGGTAGCCGAGCGTTTTGATAGCTTGGTAGATTTTGTGATTACCCCAAAGATGCCACAGCGAAAAAGTGTGGATATGGGTAAAATATTGAGCCGAATTGTTTCTGCTAATCATGTTTTTATGATGGAGACGAAAGGGTTTAGACAGGATTTGGTTGCGAATTGTATCGAAAATCTGAAACACGAAGTAGCTATGTTGGTTAGTTCTTATCAGTTTACATCTGCCATTCAACCCGTTGAAGATTATAAGGAGTCGTCCTCCTGGTTTCATTGTTAATATTGTTGTAAGCACTTAGGTGCGATGGCTAAAAATATAAAGGTATAAGTATGCAGATGCATAACTATACCTTTTTTTGTTTGCTCTGCATGATGTATCATCGGAGCTACTGGCTTTGTTTTCACCAGAAGGGATATTAAAGTGATGAGTTGTTAAGTTCGCGCGTTAAGAGGTTTCGGGTAAAAGGTGGAAGGGTTTGAAGTTAAGGGTGTTGTTATTCAATTTTGAAAACAAATCCAAGTAGAACCTATCGAAAATATTAATTTTAAAAAATGAGTTCAAGTAAAACACAAGAAGTTACAACTTGCAAAACAGCATTCAACATGATTTAATTAGTGGATAATATCTAGTTAAATACTCAACTTTTGGCACTGATCCGATATCTGTTGGTCGTTTCAAAACCACGGTATCAATCAGGTTGATGGTTGTTAATCTGTTTGTGCAGGTTTTCATAGACATCACTCCTTAAATGATTCTTAAAATCCTATTTTTTTATATTGAATGGTTAAGTACTATTGGTCCTCCTTTTAGTATATCACTACTTTTATTGTATTTCAGGACTATTGAGGTTTCTTTTGTTACGAAGAATAATCCAGCATAAGATCATTATTGTTGCCATTATTATTTAGATGTATTCTAAAATAGCTTTATCGAACAGGTTTTCTACCACCTCCAAACCTTGATGAATCAAGCAAGGAAAGTGTATGAAGTACAATAAGCTTTGATTTTTTATGTATTTTATTGTTAAAATATGTTGACACATGTTTTTTAATTACTTATATTGCCAAAAATTAATAAAGTGTATAATATACACTAAGCATAAAATTAGTAGGTGGATATAATGATTTTTGCATGAAGTATAATGATTACATATCGGTTGACTGTGTGATATTTGGGTTTGATTTTGAAAATCTGAATGTTCTAGTTGTAGAAAGAACACTAAGGGATGAAAATGGCGTGGAGGAGTTTTCGGACTTAACACTCACCGGGAATCATATTTATGAGGACGAGACCATCAATGATGCGGCTAATAGGGTACTGTTTGACCTGACGGGGTTAACAGGAATTTATCTGGAGCAGTTTAAAACATTTGCACATCCTGATAGATTAAAAAAAGAGAACGATAGGAAATGGTTGCTTCATGATGGTAGAAATCCAGACAAAAGAATTGTGTCTATCGGTCATTTTGCATTACTGTCAAAACGAGATGTCACGCTGCAGTGGAAAGGTCGGAATGTAAAATGGGTTCCATATCATGAAATTGGTGAATTGGCTTTTGATCATAATGAAATATTGGAGAAGGCGGTTGTTGCATTGCGCGAAAAGGTAAAACATGAGCCCATTGGTTTTGAGCTGTTGCCCGAAAAATTTACACTGACACAATTACAACGGGTTTACGAGATTATATTAGGTACAGAATTCGATAAGCGGAATTTTAGAAAGAAAGTTTCGAGAATGAAATATTTAATTCCGCTGGATGAAAAACAGACAGGAGTGGCGCATAAGCCAGCTAGACTATATATGTTTAGTCGTGATGTGTATGAAAAAACTAAAAAAGAACTCATTGATTTTTGGGTGTAAGCCCACATTGTCAAATATGAAACGAGCATGAAAAATAATTTAATACATAAAGTTTCAATTAAAGAAAAAATAGGATATGCATTGGGAGACGGTGCAGCCAACATAGCATGGCGTGGTGTGTCTACCTTTCTGTTATTCTTTTATACCGATGTTTTTGGAATTACACCTGCTACAGCCGGATTGTTGCTCTTAATAGCCAGGTCAAGTGATGGTTTTAGTGATGTGTTAATGGGGATTGTGGGGGATAGAACAAATACCAAATACGGAAAATTCCGTCCATGGGTTTTGTGGACAGCATTTCCGTTGGCAGCTATCTTGTCCTTATTATTTACAAGTCCAGATTTAAGTGAAACCGGTAAGGTTGTATATGCATATACAACTTATATCTTGTTTACACTCATTTATACAGCTAACAATATACCCTATGGTGCTTTGATGGCGGTAATGACCGGTGATAATAAGGAGCGGACGAGTATTGGTTCTTATCGTATGGTAGGCGCTTTTGCCGGAGGAATGTTGGTTCAGGGTGCTTTGCTGTTTTTAGTAGCCTATTTTGGCAACGTGAACCCGAGTATCGAAGTGAATGAGTTGGCCCCCAGTAAATATGAAGTCACTGTCTCAACACCAGAGACGGTTGAAAATGCCAATATCAAAACAGTAGATGGTATTGCTTTGTTTACTTGGGCAAGTGCAGAGGTGGATACGGCCAATCATCCATCTAATTATAAAAGTTTTTCCATGGAACCTAATACAGCCTACACGTTTATTGTGGAAGGTGAAGAAGGAGTGAAGCCTGAGAAGATCAGATTAATCAACCAAAAAAAAGGTTATAGTTATTCTATTTATGTACTGTCTTTTTTTCTGGCCATTTTTATGGTGATCACCTTTTTAAGTACAAAGGAAAGGGTTCAGCCTTCCCCATCTCAAAAAAGTAACTTGGGAAAAGATTTGAAAGATTTAGTACACAATAAGCCGTGGTTAGTATTGTTGGGAATAGGTTTATTGTTTACTATTTATAATTCCATTAAGCAAGGTATTGTCATTATCTATTTTACCCATTATTTGCACAACCAATTACTAGCCGCTTCTTTTCTCGTAGGACTTATGATTGCCTCCATATTTGGAGCTATGGTTACTGCACCGTTGGGTAAAAGATTAGGAAAAAGAAAACTGTTCATATATGCTTTGTTGTTTTCTGGAGGTGTGAATGCCTTGATTGTATTTTGTGGACCCCAAGATGTAAGTGCCATTTTTGTTATTGGAATTGTTTCTGAATTTGCCTCTGCTATTTTTCCTACTTTGTTTTTTGCCATGCTGGGAGATGCAGCAGACTATTCTGAATATAAAAACGGACGCAGGGCAACCGGATTGATATATTCAGCTGGCTCCTTTGTGACGAAATTTGGAGGAGGACTGGCAGGGGCTATTATAGGATTGATTTTATCCATATACCATTATGATGGATTGGATGCCAGCTCTATTGAAGGAGCAGTGCCTGCCATAAAAATGTTGATGAGCTGGATTCCTGCTTTAGTAGCATTGCTGGCGGCAGTTCTGATGACTATTTATCCATTAACACAAAGTAAGTTGGACGAAATAACTGTAGCATTAAATAGTAGAAGAGAGAAAGAAAGGATTTAGGGAGTTGTTTATATTGAAAATTTAAGTAGGGTAATTTAACAAGAAAAAAAATGAAGTACGGATTTTTTGATGATAAAAATAAGGAATATGTGATCACCGATCCCCAAACACCTTGGCCTTGGATTAATTATCTGGGATCAGAGGATTTCTTTTCCTTGATTTCTAATACGGCAGGAGGATATAGTTTCTATAAGGATGCCAAGTATAGGCGCTTAACGAGATATCGTTATAATAATGTGCCCATGGATAGTGGTGGACGATATTTCTATATAAAAGATGAGGATACCGTATGGTCGCCCGGATGGAAACCTTGTAAAACACCTTTGGATAAGTATGAGTGCAGGCACGGGATGAACTATACCAACATCATAGGAGAAAAGAATGGGGTATCGGCTTCATGTTTGTTCTTTGTTCCTCTTAATACCTGGGCTGAAGTGCAGAAAGTGACTTTGACAAACCATAGTGATGGGGTAAAAAAAATAAAACTCTTTTCTTTTATGGAGTGGGCTTTATGGAATGCGGCTACTGATATGGAGAACTTTCAGCGTAATTTGTCGACAGGGGAGGTTGAAATTGAAGGTTCAACTATTTACCATAAAACGGAATATAAGGAGCGAAGAAATCATTATGCCTATTATTCGGTAAATCATAAAATTGATGGATATGATACCGATAGAGAATCTTTTATGGGACTGTACAATGGTTTTGAAGAGCCGCAAGCTGTTGAGGATGGACAGGCAACTATGTCTGTAGCTCATGGGTGGTCGCCTATAGCTTCTCATTATCTGGAGGTTGAGTTGCAACCTGGAGCATCTAAAGATTTTGTTTTTATCTTAGGATATGTTGAAAATAAAGATCATGAAAAATGGGAGCGTAAAGGAGTGATCAATAAGACCAAGGCAATAGAAACAATGGCAAAGTTCGATACTGCAGCTAAAGTGGATCAGGCCTTCGGAGAATTAAAAGCTTATTGGGATAGTTTGTTGACTGGCTTTGTGTTGAACTCGGGTGATGATAAGTTAGATCGTATGGTCAATATTTGGAATCAATACCAATGTATGATTACCTTTTGTTTTTCACGATCGGCTTCTTTCTTTGAGAGTGGGATAGGCCGTGGAATGGGTTTCCGGGATTCCAATCAGGATTTGATAGGTTTTGTTCATCAGGTACCCGAAAGAGCAAGGCAACGAATAATAGATATCGCTTCAACACAGTTCTTGGATGGGGCATGTTATCATCAGTATCAACCACTGACTAAGAGAGGTAATGATGATATAGGTGGTGGTTTTAATGATGACCCAATGTGGTTGATTCTAGGGGTTACTGCTTATATTAAAGAAACGGGTGATTTTTCTATTCTCGAAGAACAGGTTCCTTTTGATAATGATATGCGGGTGGCCAAGCCATTGTTTAATCATCTTACGCTTTCTTTTGATCATGTGGTCAACCATTTGGGGCCACACGGCTTGCCTCTGATAGGAAGAGCCGACTGGAATGACTGCCTAAACTTGAACTGTTTTTCAACGGATCCTAATGAGTCTTACCAAACTACCGGAAATAAAACAGAGGGGTCAAAAGCCGAATCCTTAATGATTGCCGGTTTGTTTGTTGTTTACGGTCGTGATTATATTGAACTGTGCAAAGTACTGGGTAAAAATGAGGAAGCTGCTCGTGCACAGGTTCATGTGGATAATATGGTAGAAGCAATTAAACAGCATGGCTGGGATGGAGAATGGTTTTTGAGAGCCTACGATTTTTATGGTAACAAAGTGGGCAGTAATGAAAATGAAGAGGGAAAAATATTTGTGGAATCCAATGGGTGGTGTACCATGGCCGAAATAGGTAAGGAGGAAGGAATGGTGAAGAAAGCATTGGATAGTGTGAAAGAGAAACTGGATACTCCCTATGGTATCGTCTTAAATAATCCAGCTTTTTCTGAATATATTATAGAATATGGCGAAATATCGAGTTACCCACCTGGCTACAAAGAAAATGCAGGTATTTTTTGTCATAATAACCCTTGGATCATGATTGGAGAAACAAAACTGGGAAGGGGAGATGAAGCTTGGGAATATTTTAGAAAGATTTGTCCTTCCTATCTTCAGGAGATCAGTGATCTGCATAAAACAGAGCCCTATATGTATGCGCAGATGATTGCCGGTAAAGACGCTTATAAACCGGGAGAAGCAAAAAATTCGTGGTTATCAGGTACGGCTGCGTGGAATTATTATACCATTACGCAATACATTCTGGGTATTCAGCCTCATTACGAAGGGTTAAAAATTGACCCTTGTATTCCTAAGAATTGGAAAGGTTATCAAGTGGAGCGGAAATTTAGAAATAGTGTATATAAAATTGAGGTTCGGAACCCTGATAAGGTGAGTAAGGGACTGAAGTCCATAACCGTGGATGGAAAAGAAATTGAAGGAAACATAATACCCATTATGCCCGGGGGTGCACATCATGTTTTGGTTGTGCTGGGAAATGAATAGTTAATTAAAAATGTAAGCCTATGTAAAAGTAAGTCTTAGAAAAAAGAACCCGGAAAATAAGTTGCAGCTTACTCCGGGTTACAATATCAAAACCTTTAAATAACGGAATTGAATCACTTTAATGATGCAAATGTATGAAAAAGTCTAATCAAAAAAAGCGTTGTGTATCGTATGCACATGCTAAAGGAATATCCAATACGCATTGGATAAAAACGGTCATTTCTTTTCTCTTGGTATTGTTCGTATCAACAAGTTTGATGGCACAGACCAAAGAAATTACAGGATCTATTACCAACTTAGAAGGCGACCCATTGCCTGGTGTTAATATTGTTATCAAAGGAACCACCTCAGGTACAGTTACGTCTGTTGATGGCGACTTTAGCCTGATGGCAGCCCCAACAGACATTCTTGTTATTAGCTTTATTGGCTATACTAGTCAGGAGATAGCTGTGGGAGACCAAACAAGCATCGATGTTAAGTTAGCTGAAGAAACGCTGGATGTTGATGAAGTGGTGGTAGTTGGTTACGGTGTTCAGAAAAAAAGTTTAACTACAGCTTCTATTTCAAGTGTAAAAGGAGAGGACTTACAGTCTATTCCAGTGTCTCGTGCCGATCAGGCTATGCAAGGAAGAACTGCTGGTGTCTCTGTTTTGTCGACATCTGGATCCCCTGGCGCAGGTGCTAAAATCAGAATTCGGGGAGTAAATTCTAACGGAGATTCTAATCCATTGTTTATTGTCGATGGAATGAAAGCAGGAGACATTAATAATATTGACCCTGGTGATATCGAATCCATGGAGGTACTAAAGGATGCTGCTTCTGCTGCTATTTATGGTACAGAGGGATCTAATGGTGTGATTATAATCACAACGAAAATGGGCAAGTTAGGAACTTCTAAGGTGAGCTATGATTTTCAGTATGCAATGCAGAGCTCTCGAAGTAATACTGAATTGATGAATGCAGAGCAATATGCAACATGGATGGATGAGTCGGGAGCAGGATCTGTAACTCTTGATGGAACAGATACTGATTGGTTGGATGAACTTTTTGAAACAACTCCAATGCAGAAACATCACCTTAGTTTTTCTGGAGGAAATGAAAAAACTACTTATATGGTTTCTGGTTCTTATTTTACTCAAAATGGTATCGTTGGTGATGATAAAGCTAAATATGAAAGGTTTACTTCTAGAGTAAATTTAAAAAGTGAAGTAAAGGATTGGCTTGATGTGGGTACTAACTTTAGTTATTCTCACTCAAACCAAAAGTATATTGGAGAGGACGATGAATATGGTAGTGTTGTTAATGCTGCTTTATTAATGGATCCATTAACACCTGTTACTTATACTGGCACTCCTAATAATGTACTATCTCTTCAAGATGATGGACATACAATTCTCCGGGATGAGAATGATAATTATTTTGGGTTACCTGCCTATGTTACCGGAGAAATTGTAAATCCGCTAGCTTTACTAGAAACGTATCATAATAAAATTACAGAAGATAAATTTTTAGGTACTGCATTTGCTACGGTTAAACCTGCTAAAGGTTTAAGGATAACTTCTAGGGTTGGTATTGATTTAGCTTACGAAATAGATCATTCCTGGACTTCGGAGTATTATTTTTCTAGTGAGCGCCAAAACTCTAGCACTGCTGTTGATGATGATGTATCTAAATGGTATACATGGTTGTGGGAGAATTTTGCCTCTTATGATTTTAATATAGACGAACATAATATATCTGTATTGGCGGGTTATTCTGCTGAAGAATATGTTGCTCCAGTGTACAATATGCACTCAGGTGAATTAATTGCAGAGGGTAATCAGTATGCATATCAGGGTTATACAACATCTGATGAACTTGATGATGTGGATGGTTCTTATACTGAAGAAACTATGGTATCGATGTTTGGTCGTTTATCTTATGATTTTAAAGATCGTTATATGTTCGAAGCTTCAATCCGTCGTGATGCAGCTAGTGTATTCCCAGAAGATAACAGAGCAGCTGTTTTTCCAGCATTTTCACTTGGCTGGATTATGTCTGAAGAAGATTTTTTTAATGTCCCAGGAATAGATTATGCTAAGTTTAGAGCTAGTTGGGGCCAAAATGGTAGTAAAGCTAATCTTCCGGGAAATGAAGATAAAGAGTTTTTTACATTTTCAGGAATTCAATATCCAGATGCAGATGACGTTTATCAATCAGGTGCCGAACTTGATAAGTTAATTAATAAAGATTTGCAATGGGAAAAAACCGAGCAAATTGATGTTGGTTTAGACTTACGTGCTATGGGGGGGAAAATCTCGTTAGGTGTAGATTATTATAATAAGGTAACCAAAGATTTAATTCTAATAGCTCAAGGACCTTTTTCAGTAGGAAATGAGTATCCATATGAGAACGGAGGAGATGTAACTAATAAAGGTTTTGATTTTGAAGTAGGGTATCGTAATCATGATAATAACTTTAAGTATAGTATAAACTTTAATTTATCTACCCAAGATAATGAAGTTACAAAAGTGAAAGATGGAGTACCTCGTAGTGGAGATAATCTTCGGGGGTATAATTTAACATGGTTTGAAGAAGATTATCCTGTCTGGTATTTTAAAGGTTATAAAACGGATGGTATTGATGCCTCAACTGGTGAGCCTAATGTGGTTGATGTTGATGGAGATGGGGTAATAACTGCAGCTGATCAAACTTACATTGGCGATCCACATGCTGATTATTTATATGGAGCTACATTTAATGCTCAATATAAAGGTTTTGATTTTAATCTCTTTTTACAAGGTTCGCAAGGAAATGATGTCTTTATGGGATGGTTTCGTTCTGATAGGGTTTTTTCAAACAAACCAGCTTTTATGTTTGAGGATCGTTGGACATCAACAAACACCGATGCCAGCATGCCTGCAGCAAATAATACAAGTGATTACATTTACCGAAGTGATTTAATGGTGGCTGATGGTTCGTATTTACGTGTTAAGCAAATTCAGTTAGGATATACTTTACCTAAAAATGTAATTGATAAAGTAGGTTTTAACACGGCAAGAGTATTTGTCTCCTTAGATGACTATTTTACTTTTACTGATTATGAAGGATTAGATCCTGAAGCAGGTAGTGCTACTGATAACCGTCAAGGTGTTGATCGAGGAATTTATCCTATTGGAGGGAAAGTTCTATTTGGACTATCAGTTAATTTTTAATCATAAAACTACAATAGAATGAAAATATCATTATTATATAAAATCCCAGCATTGCTATTTGTATTATTAATAGCGTCCTGTAACGAAGATGAGTTTTTAAGTGTAGATCCTATAGGAGTGTTATCTAGTGATGTATACTTAAAAACCGATGAAGAAGTAAAGGCTGTAGTCGTAGGTATTTATGATGCAATGCAAGAGAATTTTTCAAGTGGGGCATGGACAAGTCTTTATTTTGTGAAAAATTTGCCAGCTGACGATTGTTTGGCAGGTTCTACTGAAGGTGATCAACCGGGTTATCAAAATATAGATGATTTTGAAATACAATCAGATAATGACAAAATTGAAGGAGTGTGGAGTAATCTATATAAAGCGATTAGTACTGCTAATACAATTATTAATAAGGTAGATGGAGATACTGATTTGAAAGTAAAAATGATTGCAGAGGCCAAGGCTTTGAGAGCATATAATTATTTCGAATTGGTAACTTTATTTGGGGGAGTTCCTTTAATGATTGTTAATCCTACTGATGAAGCTGAGTATCACTTACCTCGCTCGACAGCAGCTGCAGTATATGCGCAAATTGAAACGGATTTAATAGAAGCTATTGCTGATTTACCTATGAAAAGTGAGTACAGTTCTGGTGATCGATATAGAATGTCGAAAGGTGCAGCTCAGGCTTATTTAGGTAAAGTGTATTTGTATCAGAAAAAATATGCAGAGGCAGAAACACAATTTGCAAATGTAATTAGTAGTGGAGAGTATGATTTAGAACCAGATTTTGCTAATGTATGGAGTGTTAATGGAGAATTTGGTCCTGAGTCATTATTTGAAATTTCTTATACAGCCCAAGAAGTTTATGACTGGGGAACATTTCCATGGGATGGAACTAATGAAAGTAATATTGAAGTTCAACTTCAGGGGCCTCGTTCGAGCCTTTTTGATATTAGTGAGTCATCACTTAATATGTTAAATGGTTGGGGGTTCAATATGCCATCTGCTGAAATAGGACAGGCGTTTATTGATGCTGGAGATACCATACGCATGGCCTCTACTGTTATGTCTGCGGCTGATTTTGAAGCTACAGGTGGAGTTATAGTTGATGATGAAGCGCATGATTATGAGGGGTATATGAGGGTTAAGTATGTAACTACTTCTTCTGAAACTAGCACATCAGGTATTGCTGAGCTTAATTATAGTACTAATTGGCGGTTGTTGCGTTATGCTGATGTATTGTTAATGGCCGCTGAAGCATATCATTTTAATAATAATGATGCACAAGCGTTAATTGAATTAAATAAGGTAAGAGATAGAGCTAATCTTGCTGAAGTAACTGTTACCGGAGATGCATTATTTAATGCGATTGTAAATGAGCGTCAACTTGAACTTGCCTTTGAAGGTTGTAGATATTGGGATTTAGTTCGTTGGGAATTAGCGTCAAGCGAAATGTCAAATATTGGTTATGTAACAGGTAAACATGAGTTATTTCCAATTCCTATAAATGAAATAATTGCAAATACATCAATTTCTCCTGAAGATCAGAATCCAGGATATTAATATTTTTAATTCATGAGCAAAAGCTACCTATATGGGTGGCTTTTGTTTTATAAATACATATAATATGAAACAACGAGTATTGTTTTTTTTATTGATTCTGATATGCGCTGCCGCATGTAAGTCGCAGCCTAAAGATGAGTCAGAGGAGAGTGAGTTTGTTGAGTCATTATTAAAAGAAATGACTTTGGAAGAGAAGGTAGGTCAGTTGAATCAGTTTACAAGTCGTTGGGAGATGACAGGGCCAACACCCGACTCGGAGAATGCCCAAAGGCTTTCTGAATTGTTAAAGAGCGGGATGGTAGGCTCTATGCTGAATGTAGTAGGCGCCGAAGCGACTCGTAATGCGCAAAAAATAGTGGTCGAGAATTCTAGGTTAGGAATTCCCTTGATATTTGGTTATGATGTAATCCATGGCCAGAAAACGATCTTTCCTATTCCATTGGCAGAAGCTGCTTCGTGGGATCCTGAATTGGCCAGGTTATCAGCATCTATTGCGGCCAAAGAGGCAGCAGCCAATGGATTACATTGGACCTTTGCTCCCATGGTAGATGTGGGACGTGATGCGCGCTGGGGGCGCGTGATGGAAGGAGCCGGCGAAGATAGCTATCTGGGTGCAAAATTCGCCGAAGCAAGGGTGAAAGGCTTCCAGGGTGATAGCTTGAACAGTGTGCTCACTGTGGCTGCTTGTGCAAAGCATTTTGCTGCCTATGCTTTCTCGGAGTCTGGTCGGGATTATAATGCAGTGGACATTGGTGGAGAGTCTCTTCATAATGTTGTGTTGCCACCGTTTAAGGCTGCGGTGGATGCCGGAGTGGCCACTTTTATGAATTCTTTTAATACCATTGATGGTTTACCTTCTACTGCAAACCCTTATTTGCAGCGTGAATTGTTAAAAGGTAAATGGGGTTTCGACGGTTTTGTGGTTTCTGATTGGAATAGTGTAGGGGAGATGATCGCACACGGTGCCGCGGCCAACCTAAAGGAATGCGCCGAAAAAGCCATCACCGCTGGTTGCGATATGGATATGGAGGGTTATGCCTATGTGGATTATCTGACAGAGCTGGTAAATAATGGGGAGGTAGATGTTAAGCTGATCAATGATGCTGTGTTACGTATTCTTAGAGTGAAATACAGATTAGGTCTTTTTGAGGATCCGTATAAGTATTGTAGTGAAGAAAGGGAGAAAAACAATATTTATACAAAAGAGCATTTGGAGGCCTCTCGGCGTATAGCCAGAGAATCTATTGTTTTGTTGAAAAATGAGAAGAAGTTATTGCCCATTAGTAATAAGGTGAAATCAATAGCCGTAATAGGGCCGTTGGCTGATGATAAGGATACACCCCTGGGGAATTGGCGTGCCAGAGCAGAGAATAACTCAGCGGTGTCTTTGCTGGAGGGAATTAAGAAGGCTGTTGCAGGAGATGTGGAAGTAAATTATACCAAAGGGTGTGATCTCGCAATAGGAGGAAGGAAATTTTCTACTTATTTGAAAGTGAATGAAAATGATCGCTCTGGATTTTCGGAAGCAGTTAGGTTTGCAGCCCAGTCTGATGTTGTGGTGATGGCTATCGGAGAGGACGCTTTCATGTCGGGTGAGGGTAGAAGTGTGACAGATCTGAAATTGAAAGGCCTGCAACAAGAACTCTTTGACCAGGTTTATAAGGTCAATAAAAACATAATCATTGTACTTATGAATGGTCGTCCCTTGGTGATGCCAGAAATGGTTGAAAAGGCACCTGCAATGATAGAAGCGTGGCACTTGGGATCTCAGGCAGGAAATGCCATTGCTGATATTTTGTTTGGTAAATATAACCCTTCGGGTAAATTGCCCATCAGTTTTCCTCGTAATGTAGGACAGGTTCCTATATATTATAATCACAAAAATACGGGACGCCCCCTAGCCAAATATCCTGAAGATAATTTATGGTCTAATTATATGGATAGTCCTAATTCTCCTCAATTTCCCTTTGGCTATGGTTTGAGTTTTACTTCATTTGAATATGCGGATTTGATGATGGACTCCAGAGAGATTGCACAAGATGGTAAGTTAAAGGTGAAAGTTGTGGTGACTAATACAGGAGCTGTGAAAGGTAAGGAAGTGGTACAACTGTATATAAGAGATGAGGTAGCTACCTACGCTCGTCCGGTAAAGGAACTAAAAGGTTTTCAGAAAATAGAGCTGGAGCCTGGAGAATCCAAGGTAGTTGAATTTGAACTTACAAAAAAGGAATTGGGTTATTTCTTTCCGGATGGCACCTATGTGGTTGAACCGGGTAACTTTAAAGTTTTTGTAGGTGGTAATTCTGTTGATGTATTAGAAGGAGATTTTTCTATTGTTTAATAGTACATTAGAATTTCGATAGGCAATTTCCTTTTGGATTTGGGTGTAGTAAAAAAAAAGCCTGTAGCTTAGTAGCATGTTCCACCACCCCAGTGGTTCATGGAACTAAGCGTACAGGCTTTCTTTTATAGAATCGATTTGTAAAACCGACTCGCTGCGTAACCTAAATCTTTTTTGCCAAATGTTAAGGTTACCTTCGTAATAGATGAGGTGGATATTAATATCTTAATTTGGAATAGATTTTTTAAATGCTTATTGCAGATTTTAGTTGAGTGTCTACCCATGATTTAATATCTTGAAGCCATTTGCATAAATCTACGATGTGATGTATTTGTAAGGTGGCGGTATTCTTTTTGTAATCGCATTGCTTTTTAAGGTGAATTGCTTTGATTTTGATTTTTTCCGGGATAAGACTATTCTTTATTAAAGTTGCTAATATATCTTTTCCTGTTTTATAGGGTTCTATCCCATTTTCATATAAG
Organism: Saccharicrinis fermentans DSM 9555 = JCM 21142; assembly: GCF_000517085.1. NCBI lineage: Bacteria > Pseudomonadati > Bacteroidota > Bacteroidia > Marinilabiliales > Marinilabiliaceae > Saccharicrinis > Saccharicrinis fermentans. The sequence continues at coordinate 5,039,133 of NZ_KI912107.1, forward strand.
ATAGCACTCATCAAAAATTCGGCTGACATACTGATGAGGTTATAGGTGATTAACGATGGTTGTTGGTTGGATCCAGATAAATCCATCGCATTTTGATAATATTCAGTACCTGTTTGGTAGAATCTTTGAGAATTTTCCATGCATCTTCCGGGTTAAAGGTTTAATATTAATTCTCTCAATTCATTTTTGCCGATACTCTGTTTTTGGCTTGCGGCCAACTTTTTCACCTTAGGAAGGATTTCTTTTCCTTGTTCTTTCGAAATATGGATTCCCATATGAGCGAGTGTATCTAATACCGCAGCTACTCCAGAGTGTTTGCCTATTATAAATTGAGGTTTTTTACCAATTTCTTTGGGATCAAAGGCATGATAACTCATTGGGTTATTCAGTAAAGAACGGCAATGAATGCCAGACTCATGACAGGTTATCAATTCCCCTGTGATGGGTTTTGTTTGACTCATCTTACGGTTTGAAGCTGTCTCTATAAATTGACAAGCGCGGTTTATCTCTTTAAGATTTATGCCGAGGTCGAGCTGGAGGGAATATTTGGCAGCAGCAGCTACTTCTTCCAGAGGGGCATTGCCGGCTCTCTCACCTAAGCCATTAATCGTAACATCGATACTGTTTGCGCCGGCTTGTAGGGCAGCAACACTATTGGCAGTGGCCATTCCCAGATCGTTATGGGCATGAAATTCCAAGTTCATATTCGGAAAAAGAAAGCGGTAGCCAGCTATCATTTCATATACCGATATAGGATTCATGATGCCTACTGTATCGGCAAAACGAATTCGTTCAATACCCATACTGGTTGCTTTACTGATATATTCCTTTAAGAAATTTGAATTGGCTCGTGAAGCATCTTGTGCTCCAATGCCAACAAATTCAAAATGGTTGCGGGCGAGTCCAATCATTGTCTCCATTTGATTCAGCACCCAACTACGATCTTTACCCATGGCAGCCAGCTGAATATCGCTTACCGGGAAAGAAATGCTGATGCGTTTAACTCCAGTGCGTTTGGTGGCCATAATGTCAGAAACGGTGGCACGAGCCCAACACAGCATATCAAAATTAAAGCCTTGATTTACCAAGGTTTTAATGTCTTTTTCTTCTTGGATGGATATGGCAGGAGTTCCTATTTCGGCTTCTTGAATGCCTAACTCTACCAGCATTTGTGCTATGCGTATTTTTTCCTCCAGTGAAAAAATGACTCCAGCAGCTTGCTCTCCATCGCGTAATGTGGTGTCAATCAAATATTGTTTCATAAGGCCATGATTGCATGTAGGGACAACGATATATGTCATCCCTACACTAGTGAAAAATTACCCGGATGATTTGCGAGAATAGGATTAATCTGAAATTAAGTACTCCTCAACAGCTTTACCTTCCTCAAGGGCATCCAATATTTCGTCAATTTTTTCTTCTGTGATCTCTCCATACCATAGATTGTTGGGGTGAATAACCATAATAGGCCCCTGGCTGCATACATTTAAACAGGCTGTACTGGTAACCGCAGCATCAATGCCTCTATCATTACACTCCTCCATGATGTAGGGAATAAAATTACCAGCTCCGTTTTTGTTGCAAAACCCTTTGGCATCTCCGGCAACACGGTATGAGTTACATACCAAAATGTGATATTCAGGCTTTTTCATTAAAATAAATTTTTATTGGTTGTTTGTTTATTTTTCAATTTATGTCATATTCTTTTACACCGGTTTCAACTTGTCATCATCCGCAACCAGTGCCTGTTCCTGAACAACCAGCACCGCATTTAAAGCTTTCTGCTTTGGTGATAGTCCTGAGTTCTGTGCCTTTATAAACAGCATCCATCCCCTGATCAATCAATCCCGACATCTCTATCACTTGCAATCCTGATTTTCCTAATATTTTAGAGGGCTTTGGCCCGATACCTCCTACGAGTATAGCCTTGCAGTCACTCAGTATATTGCCCAGTTCTTCCCACCGGCTGTCTCCGTTTCCTTTGGAGGGTGTAACGCGTTGGTTTACTAATTTGTATCCGTTGGGAGTCTCTTTGAAAACGTATAGCCTGTCTGCTTCTCCCAGATGTTGGTTCACTAAAATACCTTCATTGCTGGCCACTGCTACATAGGGGCGCTTATCAGCATCTCCCTTGTCTATACGTACTTTAGCTGCTTCGGTCAGTAGTTCCATCGCTTCAGTGCTATCTTTTCCCAGAAGTCCCGCTGCATCTGCCCGGCATCGGCTGCAGTGAGTCATTGGCGGTAAAAAAGCGCCAATTTCTTTTCTGATCTCTTTCATGTGAGCACTGCCAGGCTCTGTTAAATCAGAAAAAGGTGTTTCTTCCACAGGAATTAATGGAATCGTGTTCATCAAATCGACACCCAACTCAGATAATCCTTTAGCGAGTGCACCCAAGTGTGTATCGTTGATTCCTGGAATTACGATGGCATTGGCTTTTACAGTAATACCTGCGGACTTTAATTTTGTAATGGCCTCCAGTTGTTTGCGCAGAAGGAGTTCCGCTCCGGCCAATCCAAAATATCCTTTCTTCTCATAACGTACCCATCGGTATACTTTTTCAAGAATTTTAGGATCGAGGGAATTGATCGTAATGGTTACGTGACTCACCTTTAACGTCGCTAACTCATTGATATAAGGTGCGATGTTCAGGCCATTTGAAGATACGCATAGTATCATCTCCGGAAAATTAGAGCGTACCTGACGTAGTGTCTCCATAGTTTCTTCTGGGTTGGCGAAAGGATCGCCGGGACCAGCAATGCCTACGACCGATAGCTGAGGCATTTTTTTCTGTAGGGCTGTTAAGTATATGATAGACTGTTCGGGCGATAGTATATTGGAGGTCACACCGGGTCTACTCTCGTTGACGCAGTCGAACTTTCGGTTGCAATAATTACAACTGATATTACACTTGGGGGCGACTGGTAAATGCACTCTGGCATATTGTCCTTTAGCTTCTTTATTGAAACAGGGGTGTTTTTTGAAGTCTATCATATGCTTGTGTTTTAGTATCAAGGTGTTACTGTTTTGATCTTGATGGTTACTAAGTCTTTTTATATATATTTATAGCCCACTTCTGAGTTTTCTTGCTTGTACTCCATCATGGCATTTCCAATTTTGTCAAATAATTCCTGTGCTCCTTTGTAAGCAACATGTTTGAGCCGGGAGCCACCCATCCGGTCGTGAATGGGAAAGCCTACCCGAATAATAGGTATCTTGAGTTCACGTGCTATGTAGTAGCCTTTGCTGTTGCCGATTAAAAAATCGGGTTTCATATCAATACATAGTTCGTTTATTTTTTCGTAATCTAAATCACCCATCACCCGAATGGTTTTGCCATGTGTAGGAGCACATATTTCAATTTGTTCCTTCAATGCACCACTATTTCCTCCAGAAGCAGCAAGAATCACTTCAACACCTATTTCGTCTAAGAAGCCTGTCAAGGCTATGACTAAGTCTTCTTCACCGTAAACCACTGCTTTTTTTCCAAAGACGTATTTGTGTCCATCGGCATAAGCATCAATGAGTCTGCCGCGTTCCATGGTGTATTGGGTGGGCACTTCTTGTTGGCTAATATCACTTAATATTTGAAAAAGTTGATCGCTCTGTGTAATGCCTACAGGTAGATTGATGGTATGTTTTTTCACGCCAAATTCCTTTTCCAAATATTCGGCGCCTGTGTACGCCATATTTTTGCTTTTGATTCTTCCCACTAGATTTCCTTTGTTTAATATGGGGCCAAATTCAATACTGGCTTTGGCTCCTCCCATTTTCTTTAATTCATCCACAGGAGTTCCTCCATCGGGGATTCTGTGATAGGTATCCCATACCGGATTGTCTAATGTTTCGGAATAATCAGGAACCATGATATAGTCGATGCCAAAATCCTCTAGAATAGCTTTTAAAATTCTTAAATCTTCGGTGGAGATAAATCCAGGAAAAATATTCACCTTATTGTTCTTATCTACTTTTGAGGCAAAGGTTTTGGTGATGGCTGCTACTGTCTCATGAAAACCGTCCATGTGTGATCCTTGATAGCTGGGCGTAGATGAATATACAAACTCTGGCACTTCGGGCTCGTTCTTGTGTGCTGCACGATAATTTTTTAAAGCTTGCCCAATATCGTCACCAATGGTTTCGCTTAAGCAAGTAGTGCATACACCTACTACTTCAGGTTTATATTGAGCAATCACATTTTGTATGGCGGTGCTTAAGTTCGCTTCACCCCCAAAAATGGTTGATTCTTCACTAAAATTAGATGAGGCAATATCTACCGGCTCTTTATAGTGGCTTATTAAATATCGTCGGATATAGGTGGCACACCCTTGCCCGCCGTGTATTACCGGAACACATCCTTTGATTCCTTTATATGCGATACTTCCTCCCAGTGGAGAACACACTTTGCAGGCATTCCGCGTGGCAACGAAGTTTTTACGTTCTTTTAATACAGGTATCTTGTCGGCCATTTTTTTAGTATCTGGAGTCCTTATTCATTATTTATATACTGATGTATAGTTGACAACGAAGGACAGTTAAACTTTTGTATCACGTTTGTTCGTTCTGTATCTCACCTAACTTGTTGTTTGATACTCATTATATTATGCGATACTATTTTTGAATAAACTTCCATACCGGGCTGCAGACTGAGGCGTACACTTCTTTAGCGAAGTTGAGCATTCCCACAAATCCGGCAAGTGCTTCTTTACGTTCGTGGTTATGATCGCAAAATCCAAGTCCTAGTTTATAGGCTATGGGGCGTTCTTTTACACCTCCAATAAAGAGGTCGGCTCCGGTTTGTTTTACAAAGTCGGATAATTCGTTTGGATTTGAATCGTCAACAATTACAGTTCCTTTGTCACATATTTTTTGTAGTAGATTGTAATCGTCTTTGTTTCCGGTTTGCGAACCCACCACTACGGTTTGCATGCCCAATAGTCGTAAGGCTTTTACTAGGCTGATGGCCTTAAATGCACCACCTACATAAATGGCAGCTTTTTTACCTTCTAGTTTCTGGCGATAAGGTTGCAGAGCAGGTATGAGTTTTGCGATCTCCTCAGATACCAAGGTTCTGGCGTTGGCCATTAATTCCGGGTCGTTAAAATGTTGAGCCACCTCGTAGAGAGCATCCGACATGTCTTCAATACCAAAGTAAGATACCTTCTTAAAGGGTATATCGTATTTTTTTTCCATTTCTTTGGCTACATGCATCATACTGCCGGAGCACTGTACCACATTTAATGATGCTTTATGGCATTTGCGTACTTGCTCCACGCGGCCATCGCCTGTCAGGCACGCAATAATTTCTACTCCAATTCTCTTATAATATTCGGCTAATATCCAAAGCTCACCGGCCAAGTTAAAATCTCCCAGTATGTTGATACTGTATTTGGGCGGTAGGTAGTTATCATCCGTTCCAACCAATTTCATCAAAGCGTCACATGCCGCTTTGTAGCCATCTTTTTTGGTTCCTTTAAAGCCTTCACTCATCACAGGAAGTACATCAACTCCTGTTTCGTTGCTTAGTCGTCTGGCAACAGCTTCTACATCATCACCAATAACACCAACTATACATGTGCTGTATATAAAAACAGCCTCGGGTTTGTATGACTCAATTAGCTCGGTCAGGGCACTGTATAATTTTTTTTCTCCTCCAAAAACAACGTCTTTTTCTCGTAGGTCGGTTGAAAAACTTAAACGGTGCAATTGAGGGCCTGAAGACATGGCTCCCCTGATATCCCAGGTATAGGCGGCACATCCTATAGGACCATGTACAAGGTGAAGGGCATCGGCTATGGGGTAAAGGACTACCCTGGAACCACAAAATACACAAGCTCTTTGACTTACGGAACCTGCGGCTGATTTTTTTTCGCAGGCTAAATCATGTTGGTCTTCGCCTATGGTAACAATCTGGGGTGTTCTATCTTTAATATATTTTGACATGAAATACTGTTTTTAATAGAAAGATTATTTTTTAGACATTTGACCTAAAAAAGATAAAGGCTGGCGAGGCAATTAAAATATTATACCACCTATTATTTCACACTTTGGCGTTCCAAAGTAGAATTGCCTCACCAGTCTTAACCTTTGGCAAACACAAACAGGTCGCTTGCTAAATCAAGCTTAGATGATTAGACATAAGCATCAAGATCATTTCAATAGTAGGTATGGCTGACCTGAGATCTGAATGCTTGTATCTACATTTATTACATGACAAGTTCTACTTTTTCTTCAGGACTGTTTTCGTCTTGGTATTGCATCAATAAATCCAATATTTTTTCAAGGATTCGGATACCACCCATATACCCAAGTGTTGGGAAGTAAGAGTGTCCTACCCGGTCGACGATAGGGAATCCCATTCTTAAAAAAGGAATTTTCTCGTCAAGAGCGATATATTTTCCATAGGTGTTACCTATTAATAAATCAACACCTTCTTGTTTAATCCATTGATGTAATTGGAACATATCGGCATTTGCACCATTTTTGAATTTGACTTGGTCTATTTTGTCACCGAATATTTCCTTCATTCTTTTACCAAAAGTTTTTCCTGGAGTACCAGAAACAACATAAGCAGGTACCATATCCAGGTCCAATAAAAACTCGCACAATGGAAGTAGCTGATCAGGATCTCCGAATAGCGCAACACGTTTTCCATAGAAGTACTGGTGCATGTCGGTAATCATATCAACCAAACGACCTCTTTCTCTATCAATCTCTTCTGGCACTGCTACAGCGCCTGCTTTTGATAAAGACATGATGAAACGGTCTGTTGCTTTTACGCCAATAGGAAGATCAAGCATGTCAAATGGAACTTTGCAGTTGTTATCTAAGGCAATGGCAGCTCCTTTGGTAGCCCATTCGCCAATAGCTACTGTTTTCATGCTATCTCCCATGCTTACTAATTCCGGAATGGTGGTTCCTCCTTTGGGGTACATCTCGAATTTCCCGGTCATAGGAGCGTCTAGTACATCTGATGTGTCCGGAACTAAAACGGTTTTGATACCCATCATTTTGCTTATTCGTTTGAGCTCTCGCATATCCGATGGTTCTACCCAACCAGCCAATAGGTTGACCTGACGTTTAGCCTCGTCTGTTTTTATGGCGAAATGCTGAACGATAGATTGAAGCATATTGTGATATCCGGTTACATGAGAACCAACATAACTGGGTGTAGAGGCTTCGATCACATGTTTTCCATCAGGTACTTTCCCATCTGCATTGGCTTTGGCAACAATCTGCTTCAAGTCATCACCGATGGTTTCTGATAAGCAGGTTGAATGAACAGCAATAATGTCCGGATCGTATACCGAAAATATGGTACCTATGGCTTGTAATAGGTTGGCTTGTCCTCCAAACACTGAAGATCCTTCCGTAAATGAAGAGGTAGCAGCCATCACGGGCTCTTTGTAGTGACGGGTTAATGCGGATCGGTGATAAGAGCAACATCCTTGTGAACCATGGCTGTGCGGTAAACATCCGTGAACGCCTAAGGCTGCGTACATGGCACCTACTGGCTGACAGGTTTTTGCCGGGTTAATAGTTAGCGCTTTTCTGTCTATTTCTTTTTCTGTTGTATGTCGTAATAACATAATAAAGTCCTCCTAATGTTTATGCGTTAATAGTCATGCTTCCTACAATCTCAGGTTCGCTTTTCCATGGTGTGTCTACCAGGTTCCAAACGTTTGTTACCAACATGCGCTCCATCTCTTTATAAAAGTTGATGGCTCCTTCAAATCCAGCGTAGGGCCCGCCATAATCGTAGCTATGAAGCTGCTTTAAAGGTACACCGGACTTTTGTACTACATATTTTTCTTTGATGCCTGCACAGAATAGATCAGGTTTATAAAACTCAATTAACTTTTCAGTTTCGTGGTGAGATACATCATCGATGACCAAAGAATTCTTCTTCATCTGAGGCATCATGCCAGCGTAGTGACTAAATTCGTATCCTTTTTTTTCCAATTCTGCTTTTTTCGCCACCAAGTCGTCACGCCATAATTCTGGATTGTCTGTTTTAGTGATGGTTAACTCCTCGATGTTACGGGTGTCTGCATCAATTTTGATATCAGGAATTACATGGCGTCCTTCGTAGTCATCGCGGTGTGCAAACTCATATCCGGCTGAAACGGTTAGCATTCCCAGCTCTTCAAAAAGATCTTGGTAATGGTGGGCACGTGATCCTCCTACAAACATCATGGCCAATTTACCTTCTACTTTGGGTTTAATAGCAGCCTTTACTGCTTCTACTTTAGCTTCTTCTCGAGCGATGATTTCTTCCACTTTTTCAATAAGTTCAGCGTCGTCGAAAAATTCGGCTACTTTTCTAAGTGTTTTGGCAGTGGAGCTTCCTCCTATGAAGTTACCTTTGATCCATGGAATACCGTATTTTTCCTCCATCATTTCCGCAATGTAATTGATAGAACGGTGACACATTACCACATTTAAGTCAACCGTATGTGAGTAGGCAAAGCTTTCTACAGTTGAGTTTCCTGAGTAGGTAGATACAAGAGTAATGCCCGCTTCTTCAAATAATCGTTCTAATTCAAAGGCATCACCACCAATATTGTACTCACCTAAAAGGTTAATTTGAAATTTACCTTCGCGTGGACGATCATTGTTTCCTACCACGTGCTTGAAAATACCATTGTTCGCAATATGGTGACCAGCCGATTGAGATACTCCCCGATAACCTTCGCAAGAAAAACCAAAAATATTGATTCCCAATTCTTCTTTCATATCGCGGGATACGGCATGCACATCATCTCCGATCAGTCCAACCGGACATGTTGAGAATACCCCGATGGCCTTGGGGTTAAATAGCTTATAAGCTTCTCGTATCGCTTCCTTAAGCTTTACTTCTCCACCAAACACGATGTTTTCATCCTGCATATCTGTTGAGAACGAGTACATCATATAGTTCTCTGCGGTTTCTGTTTCTGGTTTCGTCTGATTACGACGTGTGAGCCAGGCGTAAAAGCTACAACCAATAGGACCGTGAACCAAGTTAATGATATCTCTGGTAGGGCCTAGTACTACCCCTTTACAGCCGGCATAGGTACAACCTCGTTGTGTGATAATTCCAGGAATGGTACGAACGTTGGCTTGAACGGGTTGATCTATCTCTGGATCGTTAGCAACCATCGCCTTTTTTCGTTTCTTGGCAACCTTACTAGGGTATTTGCTAATGATTTCATCTATTATGGGCGTAGGATCTGGTAATCCTGCTGAATAATCTTTCTTTTTAACCATGTTTTCTTGTTTTTAATGCGTTATAAAAACTTAGCCTAATCGACTGCCTTACTACCTGTAATACCGGTTCTGACCTGAATTACATCCATTACTGGCATGATAAATATTTTGCCACATCCGTGTTGGGCATCTTGATTAGCTTCAATAATTGCTTCTACAGCAGGTTGAACAAAAGAGTCATTTACAACTATCTCCAATACTCTTTGTGGGCGGAGACGGGGTTCTTTTCCTAAGTGTTCAAGTGCTTCTGGTTGATCGTTTTTAACCCCTTCTAGTATTTTTGCTTCCCAAAGACCTTTTCCTCTTCCGAATACTTTTCCCGATGCTGTCATCGAAGTAATATTGACATCAAGGAGTGCTTTTTTGGTTGCATTCATCTTGTCGATGTTGATGATGGCCATTACCTTTTTCATGTGTCTAAATTTTGCTTTTCAATGGTTAGATGAAACTCACCATCTTAATTATTTCCCTATGAGAGAATGGCTTTGTTTTGGCTCGTTTCATCCATTTTAAACTTATTGCTTAAGAATTAAGAGATGATATCCCAACGGGTTACCAAGGATGGAATGAAGTTTTTTGGAGTAGTTATATTCATGTATAAAACTTCTTTGTACCTCGTTTCATTATAGTTCCTTAACACCTCTTGATATAGTATAGGCCTCTTCAACAGGAGTGATAAATATTTTACCATCTCCAAACGCTCCTTTTTCTCCTGAACGGGCTGCCTCCATGATAGTGGAGACTGCAAAGTCTTTGTCTTCATCTTTTATAACCATGAAGAGCTGTTCTTTGGGTAATTCATCGTAGGTTACATCTCCAATTTTAATTCCTCGCTGCTTACCTCTACCTACCACTGGTGTTTTGGTAACTGCGATATAACCTGCTTCAAATAAGGCTTTAAGAACAGCACTCGATTTTTCTGGACGGATAATTGCTTTTATCATTAACATATACTGGGTCTCCTTTTTTTTAGATAATTGGTTTTTGAGATAAGAGATAGCACTTATCTCAAAAACCTTGGTTTGTTTATTTATAAATGTTATGGCTTTATTTAGTAACTAATCTTTGCAAGAAAACTCCAAATACTGCGTTATTCTCATTTTTGAAACAGTCATTTACCATCAGTAAACTCCTTGGTTTCAAAAATATCGAAAGCCTTGTCTTTGAAGCTTTTTATCAAAGACAGAAAAAAACAGTAGTTTTCTTGCAGCTACTAACTATGATACTTAGTTGGCAATTCCAAAGTCTATCAATAGTTTTTCAAGGCTCTCCATTTCCAGAGGAGTGGGTATGATGAACATTTCATTGGCGTCAATAGCTTTGGATAAGGATCTGTATTCATCAGCCTGGGGGTGCTCAGGTGCAAATTCGATCACTGTTTTTCTGTGAATCTCAGCTTGTTGAACCATGTTATCGCGAGGTACAAAATGAATCATTTGAGTTCCTAATTGTTTAGCCAACTCTTCGATCATCTCTCTTTCGTTGTCTACTTTACGAGAGTTGCAAATCAAGCCTCCTAAGCGAACAGTACCTGCTTGTGCATATTTTTGAATACCTTTACAAATGTTATTGGCAGCATACATGGCCATCATCTCTCCAGATACAACAATGTATATTTCTTCTGCTTTACCATCACGAATCGGCATGGCAAAACCTCCACATACCACATCTCCTAGTACATCATAAAAGGTATAATCTGTTTTGTATTTTTCATCCCATGCTCCTAATTGTTCTAGAAGATTGATTGAAGTAATAATACCACGACCTGCACAGCCTACACCTGGTTCAGGACCACCTGATTCAACACAACGAACGTTACCATATCCTTCTTTTACTACATCTTCTAACTCAACATCTTCACCTTCTTCACGAAGTGTGTCCAATACTGTTTTTTGTGCAAGTCCACCTAGTAATAAACGAGTTGAATCAGCTTTAGGGTCACATCCTACTACAATGATGTTTTTGCCTAGTTCTACTAAACCAGCTACTGTGTTTTGTGTAGTTGTACTTTTACCAATTCCACCTTTTCCGTAAATCGCAATTTTTCTCATCTCTAAAATTTTTAATAGGTTTATACTAATTGTCTGTTGCTCTACTTTTTAGTTTGAGTGTTTTCTTGTATTTCATAGGATGTGCCAAAATGCGCATAGGGTGATTATAGATTGAATAGGGACTGGTTGTAATTGGTTGATATATAGTGTATAGTAGTGTGTTTGCTTTTTGGCATGTAAATGATGAGCCAGAAATGGGAATTACAAATATGTAGAAAAGGTGCTTGTTTTTAGTTTATGTGTAACAAAATAGGTAATGGTCTGTAATACAGTGTGATGTAATTAAGGGCTTGTTTGCTTAATTACATTCGTGTAGGAAAATGAACGTTACCTTGGTTTGTGTATCTATACATATGAAGGAACTGGGTTAATGGTTTAGTTTGGTGTTCTGTTAAGGTGAGGAGCTAAGGAGATTTGAGCGTTTATGGGTTTAGAAGGTCAATAGTTGAAAAGTTGAGGGCTGTCTATTTATGAGAATCTTTGATCCATGTTCACGCATTGAGAAAAAAGGACGTTCAATTTTGAAAAGTTATACAAGGAAAGCGTAGGGGCCAAAACTAGGCAATAACTATATTCCATATTTCTCAATCGGTAGATAATTTTCTTTTCAATAACAGGAGCACAAATGCTTCAGCGGAATCCTTCAAGGCCAAGCTTAAAGAATGTTTCAATATTATTTATCGATTTATTCTTTTTTTGCCAGAGAAAGTTCTTTTGCATTAATTGATTTTGGGTGCTTAAAATCCTGGTGTAAAGCTTTGTGTAATTCGCTTAACATTGCTTTAAGAGGGATATGATCTGGAATTGCTGAAAAATCAAACTTGTTTATGTTTTCGGATGTTGCAAAAACTCCGGGAACCCAATGATTGGGGGTTTTAAGTTCTTTGTAACGATATTTGGCAAAGTCTAGCATATCATAACATTTCCATAATTTTCTCCAATGTAATAATTGAGGTAGATCCAAAGGTGAGTTTTTATCTTCTATGTTGTAGCCGTCAAAATATGAATAAGAATCGTCATTTAGCATCTTGTCCAGTCTTTCTTTCGCTTGCTGATCAAGAAGGCTTATTGAATTGAGTTTGTTTTGAAATATTCCTTGCATTTCATCAAAGTGAGCTTCTTCTGTCATTCCAAAGGATAGTGTATGAACATTCGGGGTATTTAGGCAGAACCGAGCATTCCACTGAATTGGTGTAGCGTGTGGAATTGCTTTTTTTACTTTGTTGGGCGCTTTATAAAGTTGTCCTCCTTTGTCATTGGGAGAGATGATAAAAACACCCATGTCTTTTTTTTCAGCAAACCGTATAGCAGCTCGGTTTCGTTGATAAAAATAATAGTAATGGAGGTTTACAAATTCAAATAAATTGGTACCAATGGCTTCTTCAATTGTTTCTAAATGGCCGTGGGTGCTAAATCCAACATGTTTAATGATGCCTTCTTCTTTCATTTTTAATAACTCTTCAACAGGTCCTCCTGTTTTGCAAGAAGTATGAAGGAGCTCGCTTGTGTTGATGCCATGCCATCCATAAAAATCAAAATAGTCTGTCTGTAATGTTTGGAGTTGTTCTTCGACTAATTTTCTTGTTTCACTGGCATTCTGCGGGTTTCCTTTAGTCATTAAATAATAGGACGATCGGTCTGCCTTTAATTCCTCATTTAATGTGATACCTAATACCTTTTCGCTTTTGACATAACCATGTGCGGTTTCAATATGGTTAATTCCATTTTTGAAGGCTAAATCAACGATGTGATTACAATGTGCTTGTGTAAGTGCAGGAATTTCTTCTTTTGGATTATCCCACCCATTTTTAAATCTCATCCCGCCTAGTGTTATAGCGCTAATGTTCTTCTCTGTTTTTCCAAATCTGCGATATTCCATGAATAAGTATTGCTATTTTTCTAATCTGAGTATAAAATCTAGTTTGCCTTCTGCTGCCATCTCATTGGGGTTGCAGCCGGGTAGTCCTTCTGGGATAGTAAGCCCCAGCTTTTGATAATGTTCAAGCCATCCTGAATGAAATTTCCCACTTGCTGGATCTTTAAAGGTCATAGGGTTTAGGGAGAATAGAGTGTCTGACTTGAATATTTCATATATAAATTCAGAGCAGTAGTAGCCCGGTTCAGATAATATGTAGGTGTGGTCGTATGGTTCTCCTATTAAATCTTCAGCTTGAATGAGTGCTTGTTTTATGTTCGGCTTTAGTTCGGCTTTTATTCTATACAAATCAGTGATGTAAGAGCTGTCACCATTGGGGTGACAAAAGTTTGTGAGTGGTTCTTTGCATACTCCTATGGATGGATGTGCATGGATAACAAAAACCGAATCATCAAGCACTTTACAGATACCCATATGAGTATAGTTGGTTTTTGATTGGGTTTGGGTTACCTCATTGATTGCTTTCGATAAACCATTTTTGTGATTAGCTCTGAAGAGGATGTCACCGGTTTTAATAAGCTTGTTTTTGTTTTGATGAGAGCAAGCCACAGTTAATAAGAGTATTATGATAATGTTAATAGTTATTTTTTGCATGGCGCAATATTATAACTTTTAGTATGAATATTAAAGCATATAGGGGTGTATATTTTTTTTATCTAGTCTTTGCAAGAAAACTCCAAATACTGTGTTATTCTCATTTTTGAAACAGTCATTTACCATTAGTAAACTCCTTGGTTTCAAAAATATCGAAAGCCTTGTCATTGAAGCTTTCTTATCAAAGATAGAAAAAACCGTCGTTTTCTTGCAGCCACTATATATACAAGGAGTTACTCATGGTGTTGGGCTATATGGCTTGGGGAGAATATACAAAACTTATCAATGACAAGTTTAAATGTATAGGGTGTTAGTTAGAAAAGATATAAATAAGCTCCACTTGCCCTATTGAAAATGGGGTTGATGTGTTTAATTGTTATATTTGAGTCGATATTTGTTTTGAATTGTAATTAGAGGAAGTAATTATGCATGCACATTGTAAAAAAGGAGGTGGAGAATGTTATGGTCTTAAAGAGATGACTTTGCTTTTTGAGATTAGTCAACGTTTAATATCCAGTAAAGAGCTCAAGAATGATCTGTCTCCCATATTAAGAATGTTAGTGGAGTATTTGGGTGCAGAGCGAAGCTTTTTAACTATTTTCAATCGCAACAATTCCAATATTTATATTGAAGCGGCATACGGAATGAGCCAGAAACAGAAGATGTTGGGAAAGTATCGCTTGGGGGAAGGTGTAATTGGAAAGGTTGTAGAATTAGGACAACCCATTGTTATACAGGAAATATCTAAGTCAAACCTTTTTCTGAATAAAACACGGTCTGAGTTGAATAAAGAAGGTCGAGAACTTAGCTTTATTTGTATTCCAGTGGTTGTGCAAAATAAAACAACAGGAGCACTAAGCGTGGTTCGGCCTTTTAATCCGCATATTACTTATGAAGAAGATATCCATCTGCTTTCGATAGTTGGCTCCTTGATTGCTAAAACAGTAAAATTACGTCAGGAAAAAGCTGAAGAACTGGAACAATTAAAGCAAAAGAACCAAGAATTGGAGTCGGAGGTGAAGGCGAATAATTTTACAACCAACATTATTGGGAATAGTAGTAAAATGCGAGATTTGTTTTCTTTGATTGAAATGGTTGCTCGAACCAATAGTACCGTTCTTGTGAGAGGAGAGAGTGGAATTGGTAAGGAGTTAGTTGCGGATGCTATACATTCAGAAAGTAATCGAAAAAACAAAAAGATGGTGAAAGTAAACTGTTCTGCTTTGCCCGACTCTTTAATAGAAAGCGAGCTTTTTGGACACGAAAAGGGAGCTTTTACAGGTGCTGATCAGATGCGTAAAGGACGGTTTGAAATGGCTCATGGTGGAACCATATTTCTGGATGAGATTGGTGATTTGCCTTTATCTACGCAAGTGAAACTTTTGCGGGTAATTCAGGAGCGAGCATTTGAAAGGCTAGGAGGATCTGACACTATTAAAATTGATGTGCGTATTGTATGTGCGACGAATTGTAATCTCGAAAAACTGATTGAGGAGGGTAGGTTTAGAGAAGACCTTTTTTATCGAATTAATGTATTCCCGATTTTTGTGCCTTCATTGAGAGAACGAAGAAATGACATCCCTTTATTGGTAGATCATTTTATTCATAAATTCAATCGAAAAAATAATGCAGCTATAAAAAGAATTACTACCTCAGCTATTGATATGTTAATGGTGTATCCGTGGCCTGGTAATGTTAGAGAGTTAGAGAATGTTATAGAGCGGGCATGTATATTGGCTCGTGATAATGTCATCCATAGTCATAACCTTCCTCCGACATTGCAAACAGCCGATTCTACAGCAACGGGTACACAGGAAGGTATGACTGGAGTATTGGAAAGACTGGAAAGACAACTGATTATTGAGGGATTAACCAGTACAAAAGGAAATATAAGTAAAGCGGCAGATAGATTAAAGATAACGGAACGTAAATTGGGAACACGTATTAAAAAGTATAGGATAGAGGCGTGGAGATACAAAGTTTGAATGTGGATGTTACAATGGAACTTCGAAGATGTTTTCCCAATGGTTTTTTGGGGGTATAAGGACGAATTGTTTTTCTTTAGTGTTGATCTGGTAATGTACTCATATTTAGTATTTTCTTATTTCTTAGCTTTAACTTGAAATATAACGAGGATAAAATTTGTTGTAAAAAAGTGAAAATAATTTTTGGAGATTAAAATAAAAAGTGATTATCTTTGCACCCGCTTTGAACGAAAGGCGTAGTAATAAGCTGAGATAGTGAGCGACAAAAGGGAAGTAGAAAACGTATTTAGTGATACGTTTTTAGGATAGGTCATAAGTTTCGAAAAAGAGCTTTAAAATATTTTAAAAAAAATATTTTGCAGATTCAATAAAAACTTTTATCTTTGCAGCCGCTAAAACGGTAGCAAAATGATCAAAAACTGAGATGATGAGAAACTTTGGAACTGTTTAATTACAAAGGGTTAAGGAGTTAAAAATTAAAAAATTTATTTTTTAATTTTTCTTGAAAAAACATTTGGAATTAAGGAAATAAAGTTGTTATCTTTGCATCCGCTTTTACAGCCATAGACTAACATCGGTTGGTTTTAAATAAACAGATTGAACTTAGGTTTAAGGCCTAAAAGATATAAAGACGATAAGGAGACTTATCGACGTTCTTTGAAAATATTGGAATGCACAAAAGGAAAAATAACAGAGTGATTCTTTGAGTAAGGCTCTTGTAAAGAATAATAGTTATAGAAATAGTTTACTAGATCTATACAGATAATTTTTATACAACGAAGAGTTTGATCCTGGCTCAGGATGAACGCTAGCGACAGGCCTAACACATGCAAGTCGAGGGGTAACATTGTAGCTTGCTACAGATGACGACCGGCGCACGGGTGCGTAACGCGTATGAAACCTACCTTTTACAGGGGAATAGCCCGGAGAAATTTGGATTAATGCCCCATGGTTATACTTTACCGCATGGTAAATTATATAAAGCTTCGGCGGTAAAAGATGGTCATGCGTGACATTAGCTAGTTGGTAAGGTAACGGCTTACCAAGGCGACGATGTCTAGGGGTTCTGAGAGGAAGGTCCCCCACACTGGTACTGAGACACGGACCAGACTCCTACGGGAGGCAGCAGTGAGGAATATTGGTCAATGGCCGCAAGGCTGAACCAGCCATGTCGCGTGCAGGAAGACGGCCCTATGGGTTGTAAACTGCTTTTGTACGGGAAGAAACGTATCTACGAGTAGATATTTGCCGGTACCGTACGAATAAGCATCGGCTAACTCCGTGCCAGCAGCCGCGGTAATACGGAGGATGCGAGCGTTATCCGGATTTATTGGGTTTAAAGGGTGCGTAGGCGGACTAATAAGTCAGTGGTGAAATCTTGCGGCTCAACCGTAAAACTGCCATTGATACTGTTAGTCTTGAATTTAGTTGAGGTAGGCGGAATGTGTTGTGTAGCGGTGAAATGCATAGATATAACACAGAACACCGATTGCGAAGGCAGCTTACTAAGCTATAATTGACGCTGATGCACGAAAGCGTGGGTAGCGAACAGGATTAGATACCCTGGTAGTCCACGCCGTAAACGATGATTACTCGTTGTTGGCAATACATGGTCAGCGACTGAGCGAAAGCATTAAGTAATCCACCTGGGGAGTACGTTGGCAACAATGAAACTCAAAGGAATTGACGGGGGCCCGCACAAGCGGAGGAACATGTGGTTTAATTCGATGATACGCGAGGAACCTTACCTGGACTTAAATGTAGGCTGCATAGAGTAGAGATATTCTTTTCTTCGGACTGCTTACAAGGTGCTGCATGGTTGTCGTCAGCTCGTGCCGTGAGGTGTCGGGTTAAGTCCCATAACGAGCGCAACCCCTATTGTTAGTTACCAGCACGTAAAGGTGGGGACTCTAACAAGACTGCCGGTGTAAACCGCGAGGAAGGTGGGGATGACGTCAAATCAGCACGGCCCTTACGTCCAGGGCTACACACGTGTTACAATGGCCGGTACAAAGGGCAGCTACATGGCGACATGACGCTAATCCCTAAACCCGGTCTCAGTTCGGATCGGAGTCTGCAACTCGACTCCGTGAAGCTGGATTCGCTAGTAATCGCATATCAGCCATGATGCGGTGAATACGTTCCCGGGCCTTGTACACACCGCCCGTCAAACCATGGAAGCCGAGGGTACCTGAAGTCCGTTACCGCAAGGAGCGGCCTAGGGTAAAACTGGTAACTAGGGTTAAGTCGTAACAAGGTAGCCGTACCGGAAGGTGTGGCTGGAACACCTCCTTTCTGGAGAGAGACTTACAATTATTAAAGATGAACTGTTATTTTTCGTGTATTTCATATTATAACATAGTCCTGTAGCTCAGTTGGTTAGAGCACTACACTGATAATGTAGGGGTCCGCAGTTCAAATCTGCGCAGGACTACTTTAAGGGGGATTAGCTCAGTTGGCTAGAGCGCCTGCCTTGCACGCAGGAGGTCATCGGTTCGACTCCGATATTCTCCACTCCTTAAAATTATAAAGTTTACTGGTACTATTATAATGATAATAGTGGCTTTGTGGTGAAAAATGATGGATGAAATCAGGAGTGATTGCATCAATCACGTTGTCCAAAACGGGACAAAACGTACATTGACATATTGGCAAAACAATCAAAATCATAAGTTGGCCTTAACGCAGATCGTTAAGGATCAACCAACAAGAAAGTAAGCAAGGGCGCACGGTGGATGCCTAGGCTTTCAGAGGCGACGAAAGACGTGATAAGCTGCGATAAGCCACGGGGAGAAGCAAATATTTGTTGATCCGTGGATTTCTGAATGGGGCAACCCGTCCGGTTGATGACCGGTCACTCCGCAAGGAGGGCAAACCCAGGGAACTGAAACATCTAAGTACCTGGAGGAGAAGAAAATAATAATGATTCCCCTAGTAGCGGCGAGCGAACGGGGATTAGCCCAAACCTACAATGTTTAGGCATTGTAGGGGTTATAGGACCACAACATGAATATAAAATAGAAGTAGAACGTTTTGGAAAGAACGACCAAAGAAGGTGATAGTCCAGTACACGTAATATTTTATAGGATAGTGGTATCCTGAGTAGGGCGGGACACGTGAAATCCTGTCTGAATTTGCCGGGCCCATCCGGTAAGGCTAAATACTCCTGAAAGACCGATAGTGAACCAGTACCGTGAGGGAAAGGTGAAAAGTACCCCTAACAGGGGAGTGAAATAGTACCTGAAACCGTGCGCTTACAAGCGGTCGGAGCTGATTAATCAGTGACGGCGTGCCTTTTGCATAATGAGCCTACGAGTTAGTCGTAGTTGGCAAGGTTAAGGGCCTCAGTCCCGGAGCCGAAGCGAAAGCGAGTCTTAATAGGGCGAATAAGTCAGCTGCGCTAGACGCGAAACCAGGTGATCTACCCATGGTCAGGTTGAAGTTCCGGTAACACGGAATGGAGGACCGAACCGCCAGACGTTGAAAAGTCTTCGGATGAACTGTGGGTAGGGGTGAAAGGCCAATCAAACCTGGAAATAGCTCGTACTCCCCGAAATGCATTTAGGTGCAGCCTTGTTTTAGTTATACAGAGGTAGAGCTACTGATTGGACGAGAGGGCTTCACCGCCTATCAACTCCTGATAAACTCCGAATGCTGTATAATGATGAACAGGAGTGAGGGCATGGGTGCTAAGGTCCGTGTCCGAAAGGGAAAGAACCCAGACCATCAGCTAAGGTCCCCAAATATATGCTAAGTTGAACAAACGCGGTTTGATTGCAGAGACAGCTAGGATGTTGGCTTGGAAGCAGCCATTCATTTAAAGAGTGCGTAACAGCTCACTAGTCGAGCGATCGAGCATGGATAATAATCGGGCATAAGCATATTACCGAAGCTATGGATTGTTAATTTATTAACAGTGGTAGGGGAGCATTCCAATGACGCAGAAGCCGGATGGCGATGTCCGGTGGAGTAATTGGAAAAGCAAATGTAGGCATAAGTAACGATAATGCGGGCGAGAAACCCGCACGCCGAAAGACTCAGGTTTCCTGATCAACGCTAATCGGATCAGGGTTAGTCGGGACCTAACGCGAACCCGAAAGGGGTAGTGGATGGATAGCAGGTTAATATTCCTGCACTTCCTGTACAATAAAAGTGACGTATTGTTGAGACTGCTAGGTACTGACGGAATAGTACGTAGAGCCTAGGCTTCGGCCGAAGCGAAGCAGAGCAAACGGTACCGAGAAAAGCGAGTACAGGGACCCGTACCGTAAACGGACACACGTAGTTGGGTTGAGTATACTGAGGCGCTCGAGTGATTCATGGCTAAGGAACTCGGCAAATTAGCCCCGTAACTTCGGGAAAAGGGGCGCCAGTTTAGGCTGGCCGCAGAGAAATGGCGCATGCGACTGTTTATCAAAAACACATGGCTTTGCAAATTCGAAAGAAGAGGTATAAGGCCTGACACCTGCCCGGTGCTGGAAGGTTAAGAGGAGATGTTAGTTTCGACGAAGCATTGAATTGAAGCCCCAGTAAACGGCGGCCGTAACTATAACGGTCCTAAGGTAGCGAAATTCCTTGTCGGGTAAGTTCCGACCTGCACGAATGGTGTAACGATGTGCGCACTGTCTCGGCCATGAGCTCGGTGAAATTGTAGTATCGGTGAAGATGCCGATTACCCGCAACGGGACGGAAAGACCCCGTGAACCTTTACTGCAACTTAACATTGGTTGTGGGTAAGTAATGTGTAGGATAGGACGGAGGCTTTGATGCTGCATCGTCAGGTGTAGTTTAGCCGCCCTTGAAATACGTCCCTTTGCTTATCTGTGGCCTAACGGATTAATCCGGACATTGTTTGGTGGGTAGTTTGACTGGGGTGGTCGCCTCCAAAAGAGTAACGGAGGCTTTCAAAGGTTTCCTCAGGACGATTGGTAACCGTCCGTGGAGTGTAATGGCACAAGGAAGCTTGACTGTGAGGCCGACAAGCCGACCAGGTACGAAAGTAGGACATAGTGATCCGGTGGTTCCGCATGGAAGGGCCATCGCTCAAAGGATAAAAGGTACTCCGGGGATAACAGGCTGATCGCTCCCAAGAGCTCATATCGACGGAGCGGTTTGGCACCTCGATGTCGGCTCGTCACATCCTGGGGCTGGAGAAGGTCCCAAGGGTTGGGCTGTTCGCCCATTAAAGTGGCACGCGAGCTGGGTTCAGAACGTCGTGAGACAGTTCGGTCCCTATCTGTTGTGGGCGTAGGATATTTGAGAAGACCTGACGTTAGTACGAGAGGACCGCGTTGGACATACCTCTGGTGCACCAGTTGTTCCGCCAGGAGCATCGCTGGGTAGCTATGTGTGGAAGGGATAAGTGCTGAAAGCATCTAAGCACGAAGCCTGCTTCAAGATGAGATATCCTTATTAGGGACGTTGTAGACTACGACGTTGATAGGCCGTAGGTGTAAAGGTGGTAACACCAAAGCCGAGCGGTACTAATTGCCCGAAACTTTTAGTTGGAGCATTAAGCGCCGAAATGTGATTTTGATTGTAGCCGATGTGACAATAAAAAAATATAAAGGAATATAACAATATTCAGGTGGTTATAGCGACGGGGTTCCACCTCTTCCCATTCCGAACAGAGAAGTTAAGCCCGTTAGCGCCGATGGTACTGCGTACAGTGGGAGAGTAGGTCGCCGCCCATCTTACAAGAGAGCAATTGGATTTTATCCAGTTGCTCTTTTTTTTTGCTTTATAAGTGGTGCAAGACGCAAGACGCATGAGGTGGCGAGTTGATATAGTTGGCGAGTTGGTAAAGATGTTAGCTTGTTAGGTTGGTGAGCTGGTAAAGTTGCGGAGTTGTTAAAGTCGTGGAGTTGTTGAAGTTGTTATAGTTGTGTTTCTCATTTAATAAATATCTTCCATTAATGTACAAAGCTATCAATTAATGAACCGCAGGGCAGGCCAGAACAATAGCCCCGTGGCCGGCGCTGGCGAGAAGCTTGATGGTGGCGAGTTGTTGAAGTTGGTAAAGTTTTTAGCTTGTTAGCTTGTTAGCTGGTAAAGTCGTGTAGTTGTTGAGTTGTGTCTCTCAGGTATTGCAAGCCTTCTTTTTTAATAGAACTTCAAGTACAGCATAGAATTTCTCAATTATAAAAATCTATATTTAAGCTCTTTCATCCAAAGGATATCTTCTATTTATATACAAAATTATCAGTTAAAAGATCGCAGGGCAGGCCTGAACAATAGTCCCGGGGCCGGCGTTGGCGAGAAGCTTGAAGTTGGCGAGTTGTTAAGTTGTTGAAGTTGGCGAGTTGTTGAAGTTGGTAAAGTTTTTAGCTTGTTAGGTTGGTGAGCTGGTAAAGTTGCGGAGTTGTTAAAGTCGTGGAGTTGTTGAAGTTGTTATAGTTGTGTTTCTCAGATATTGGTAACCTACGTTTTAAATATAAATCCAGGTAGAACATAGAAGCTCTCAGTTATAAAAAATCCGTATTTAAGATTTCTCAATTAAAGGATATCTTCCATTTAAATAAGAAAGTTTCAATTTAAAAACCGCAGGGCAGGCCAGAACAATAGCCCCGGGGCCGGCGTTGGTGAGAGGCTATAACCCGGAAAATGCATTAGAAAATCTATTACGCCTTAAAATGGCTTCAAAAGAAGTCACTTCGTTACTTTTCTTCAACTCACCATAGCTGGTGCTATGCCTCATCTCAGAAAAGCCTTCTTTTATTGCTATTTAGTTGGCGAGTTGTCTAAATCGTTGTAGTTGACGAGTTGGGAAGTTGTGTTTCTCAGGTATTGCAAGCCTTCTTTTTTAATAGAACTTCAAGTACAGCATAGAATTTCTCAATTATAAAAATCTATATTTAAGTTCTCTCACCCAAAGGATATCTTCTATTTATATACAAAATTAACAGTCAAAAGACCGCAGGGTTGGCCAGAACAATAGCCGTGGCCGGCGGTGGCGAGAGAGCTTCAAGGGCGCACTCGAGGTGGTAGTGTGGCTGGCCTAGCGCGAAAGAAGAGTGTGCAGGATGGAATTGGAGCTCGGTGCGGGTTGATAGCGATCTATTGTTCTAGACTTTTTTGGTCCTTTTTGTGGCAATGACAAAAAGGACGTGTACATAAGCAGCAAGAGCAAGGTGTGTATCAAAAGAATCAATCTATCCTCTCTATACAGAATCAATATTTCCAATTTAATAAATGCATTCAAGTAAAACATAGAGGGTGACAACGTATCCATAACCATATTCAATAACTCTCAATGAATGAATAATCCCCATTTAAATATACAACTATCAGTAAAAGACCGCAGGGCAGGCCAGAACAATAGCCGTGGCCGGCGGTGGCGAGAGAGTTTCAAGGGCGCACTTGAGGTGGTTGTGCGCCGGACGGAATTATTACCCAAAAGCTGCATTAGAAAATCTATTACGAATTAAAATTGCTGCCAATCAAGTCGCCAGCTAACTTGTTTCAATTCACCATAGCTGGTGCTATGCCTCATCTCAACAAGTTCTTGATTGATTGCACTTTTAATTCTCATGACGAAGTTCTAATACATCATTTGGGTTCGCTGATGCCGGGGAGGTAGTGATCTATTGTTCTAGACCTTTTTGGTTCTTTTTATGGCAATGACAATAACGAAGTTATCATGAGGGCCTTTTAAAATTTTACCTTCCCGAATAAAAAGGACGTGTACATAAGCAGCAAGAGCAAGGTGTGTATCAAAAGAATCAATCTATCCTCTCTATACAGAATCAATATTTCCAATTTAATAAATGCATTCAAGTAAAACATAGAGGGTGACAACGTATCCATAACCATATTCAATAACTCTCAATGAATGAATAATCCCCATTTAAATATACAACAATCAGTAAAAGACCGCAGGGCAGGCCAGAACAATAGCCGTGGCCGGCGGTGGCGAGAAGTTTTAAGATGGCGAGTTGTTATAGTTGCTAAGTTGTGTTTCTCGGGCATTGAAAACCTTTTCTTACACAAAAGAAGGACTAAGGTGGCTGGTTTCAGGTGACCATTGAAAGATAAATTTAAGCATTAAAAACATGATTTTTCGTAATTACTTATTAAATATGAGAAATATCAGTTATTTTCGGCGTGCATATTGAATTTGCAAAAAACAAAAGTATGACTGAAGATGACAGATAAGAGAATTGAGAATATAAACGTCAGTGCTGAGGATGCGATCATCACTCCTAACCAGCTAAAAGATCTTTATCCTTTAAATGAGAATATTATTAGAACCATTGAAAAAGGGCAAGGTACAATCAAGAATATACTTAGTGGGGAGGATAAGCGAATATTAGTGGTTGTTGGCCCCTGCTCTATTCATGATATAGATGTAGCGAAAGCCTATGCACAAAAGTTAAAAAAGTTAGCCGACGAACTAAGTGATACTTTATACTTGGTGATGCGGGTCTATTTTGAGAAGCCGAGGACTACTGTCGGATGGCAGGGATTAATTAATGATCCTTTTCTGGATGATTCCCATCAGTTAGAAGAAGGTTTAAAGCAAGCACGTGAACTATTAACTTATATAGCTGAAATAGGTTTGCCTGTGGCGGGAGAGGCGCTTGATATTGTAACGCCTCAGTATATTCAAGATCTTATTTCCTGGACAGCCATTGGAGCCAGAACCACTGAATCGCAAAGCCATCGAAAAATGGCCAGTGGTCTTTCCTCTGTCGTTGGTTTTAAGAATGGGACAGACGGAAATATTAAGATTGCGGTGAATGCTTTGGAATCTGTCGCATCACCTCATAATTTTATTAGTATTGATCCGGATGGTCATGTGGCTGTTGTTAGAACCAAGGGCAATTCGAATACGCATATTATCCTACGGGGAGGTAAAGAACCCAATTATGATAGCGATAGTGTTGCGCGGTACGAAAAGTATCTGGCGAAGGTTGGTTTACCAACCCGGATGATGATTGACTGTAGTCATGCCAATAGCAATAAAAAGGCTGCCAATCAAAGGTTGGTTCTAAAAAGTATTGAAGAACAGATAAAGACAGGAAATAAATCTATTATGGGAGTTATGATTGAGAGTAATCTTTTTGCAGGGAAACAATCTATTCCAGCTGATATTACTACCCTGCAATACGGTGTTTCGGTAACCGATGAGTGTATTGGATGGGATGAAACCGAAGAATTATTAAAAGCCTTTGCTACTTCCATCCAGTCATAATTTCCCTTGAGAATACTTCTTTGTGTTAAGAAACCTGTTCAATCGTTCATTTTGGATCTTTCAAAATGAACGATTGTTCTTTTACGCCATGAAGTAGGAATAGTTGGAAACAAAAAAAAGCTTACGTTATATATGTAATAAAGGTTTAGTTGTAGAGCTGTATATGTTCAGGTAGGTATGCCTTAAAATCACTACGATAAATGAGTCAATACTATAGGCTTAATGTATTCAAATTATTTTGGCTATAAATAAACGGTCTCTCTTTTGTCAAGTATCATGCTATCTATTATATTTGTACACTTTTTAAAAATTAGGAGAATAATTGCAGATGAGTTCTAAGTTCAAAGAATACAAAGGATTAGATTTGTCCCAAGTAAATAGGGAAGTGTTAAAAAAGTGGGAAGAGAATGATACTTTCGAAAAGAGTATGACTACCCGAGCAGGTAATCCTACGTTTGTTTTTTACGAAGGACCTCCTTCTGCCAATGGACTTCCGGGTATTCACCATGTTATTTCTCGGTCTTTAAAAGATATTGTATGTAGATACAAAACACAACAAGGTTTTGAGGTGAAGCGTAAAGCCGGTTGGGATACGCATGGACTTCCTGTTGAATTGGGAGTGGAAAAATCTTTGGGGATTACCAAAGAAGATATTGGCAAGAAAATATCTGTCGCTGAATACAATGCTTCATGCAGAAAAGATGTGATGAAGTATACCGATAAGTGGGAGGATTTAACCCACAAAATGGGATATTGGGTAGATATGGAGCATCCATATATTACTTACGACAATAAATATATTGAAACATTATGGTACTTACTAAAAGAACTTTATAGTAAAGGTTATTTATACAAAGGTTTTACCATACAACCATATTCACCAGCTGCCGGAACCGGATTGAGTACGCATGAACTGAATCAACCTGGTTGTTATCGTGATGTTAAGGATACCACATGTACGGCACAATTTAAAGTGGTAAAAGATGAAAAGTCAGACTTTTTATTTGAAGGCGTAGATAGCGAGCTGTTTTTTCTTGCATGGACAACAACGCCATGGACCTTACCTTCAAATACAGCCTTGGCTGTGGGGCCTCAAGTGGTTTACCAAAAGGTAAAGACTTTTAATCCATATACAGGAAAGCCTATGGTGGTCATCTTGGCAAAAAAACTAGTCTCCGCTCATTTTAACCCTAAAAATGCGGATTTGTCATTGGATGATTATAAGCCAGGTGATAAGAAAATTCCATTTGAGATAATGGAAGAATATAGCGGAAAGCAGTTGGAAGGTGTTGTATATGAGCAATTGATTCCGTGGGTAAAACCCGATGGAGATGCTTTCCGGGTTATCTTGGGTGACTATGTAACCACCGAAGATGGTACCGGGGTGGTGCATATTGCACCTACTTTTGGGGCCGATGATGACCGGGTTGCCAAAATGGCGGGTATTGCACCATTAATATTAATAGATAAAGAGGGTAAACAAAACCCGATGGTGGATAAAACCGGTAAGTATTTCTTGTTAGAAGATTTGGATCCATCTTTTATGAAGGACTTTGTTCATGTAGAAAGCTATAAAGAATATGCAGGTCGTTATGTGAAAAACGATTATGATGAGCAACTAACCGAAAAAGATCCTACTCTGGATGTGGATATTTCTGTGATGTTGAAGCAGGAAAACAGAGCTTTTAAGGTGGAGAAGCATACACATAATTATCCCCATTGTTGGAGAACCGATAAACCCGTTCTCTACTATCCGTTGGACTCCTGGTTTATTAAAACAACTGCCGTTAAAGAGCGGATGATGGAGTTAAATAAGACCATTAACTGGAAGCCTGAATCCACTGGTACAGGTAGGTTTGGAAAGTGGTTGGAGAATTTGGTAGATTGGAATTTATCTCGTTCGAGATATTGGGGAACCCCCTTACCTATCTGGAGAACCGAAGATGGAAAAGTAGAAAAATGCATTGGCTCTATTGAGGAACTGACCCAGGAAATTGATAAAGCAATTGCTGCTGGTGTCATGGAAAAAAGTCCTTATGGTAGCTTTAAAGTAGGTGATTTTTCAAAAGAAAATTATGAACAAGTGGATCTTCATCGTCCTTTTGTAGATGATATTATTTTAGTATCGGATGATGGTGAAAAAATGTTTAGAGAGCCTGATCTGATTGATGTGTGGTTTGATTCCGGTGCTATGCCTTATGCACAAATGCATTATCCATTTGAAACCGAAGATAAGAATGGATCAGCCTTGGTATTTCCTGCCGATTTTATTGCAGAGGGAGTGGATCAAACCAGAGGATGGTTCTTTACTTTACATGCGCTGGGAACAATGCTCTTTGATTCAGTAGCCTTTAAGAATATCATTTCTAACGGATTGGTATTGGATAAAAAAGGTAACAAAATGTCCAAACGTCTGGGCAATGCGGTAGATCCTTTTGAGGTGATTGATAAGTTTGGATCTGATCCATTACGGTGGTATATGATCACCAACGCACAGCCATGGGATAACCTGAAGTTTGATGCCAATGGTATTGATGAAGTAAGACGTAAGTTCTTTGGTACATTGTACAATACTTATTCCTTCTTTGCGTTATATGCCAATGTGGATGGATTTACAGGACAAGAGGAGGAAGTACCGGTGGAAGATCGTCCTGAAATTGATAGGTGGATTATTTCTTTGCTCAATAGTCTGATTAAAGAAGTGACAGATAGCTTTGAGTCGTATGAGCCTACCAGGGCTGGAAGAGCAATACAACACTTTGTAACCGAGAATTTGAGTAACTGGTATGTGAGATTGAATAGAAAAAGATTTTGGGGTGGTGAATATTCTAAGGATAAGATAGCTGCTTACCAAACACTTTATACTTGTTTGGAAACAGTGAGTAGGTTGTCAGCACCCATAGCTCCTTTTTATATGGACCAACTGTATAATGACTTACTCTCTGTAAAAGATGAAGGATCATTTAATTCGGTACATTTGACTGTTTTCCCTAAACATGATGAAGATAGAATCCATCGTGCCTTGGAACAGAGAATGCTTTATGCGCAAAATATTTCGTCCATGGTTCTTGGACTTAGAAGAAAAGAAAGTATCAAAGTTCGCCAGCCACTTCAGAAGGTGATGATACCTATTTTAGATGTGGAGTTTCAAGAGCAGGTGGATAAGATTAAAGATTTGGTGCTTTCTGAGGTGAATGTTAAGGAGATGGAATTTCTCACAGATACATCTGGTGTATTGGTGAAAAAGATTAAACCAAACTTTAAGACCCTGGGGCCTAAGTATGGTAAAATGATGAAGCAGATAGCTGGATTTATCAACCAGATGGGGCAGGAAGAAATCGCGTTGATTGAGAAAGAGGAAAAAATAAGTACCCAAATTGATGGACAAACTGTAGAAATTTCAATAGAAGATGTTGAAATTATGTCGGAAGATATTCCCGGTTGGTTGGTAGCCAGTGAAGGAAAAATTACAGTGGCATTGGATATACATATTACAGAGGAACTAAAGCAAGAAGGAATTGCTAGAGAGTTTGTGAATAGAATTCAAAATTTGAGGAAGGATTCTGGTTTTGAAGTAACAGATAAAATAAATCTGAAAATTGAAAAAAATGATGCAATTAATCAAGCTGTAATCAACTATAAAGATTATATTGCATCGCAAACATTGGCTGAGGAGATAAATTTGGTTGATAAATGTAACGAATCCGATGCCAAACGCGTAGAGGTCGACAATGACGTTGAAACCTACATCTTTGTAACAAAAAATACGTTGTAATTCAAATTTAACTGTTATGGCTGAGAAGACCCGATATTCCGATGAGGAATTACAAGAATTTAAGCAAATTATAAATGCCAAGTTAAGTAAGGCAAAAAAAGATTATGAGTTATTGAGAAATACCATTACGCAAGGTGATGGAAATGATACTCAGGATACCTCTCCAACCTTTAAGGTTCTGGAAGAAGGGGCTGCTGTGCTTTCTAAAGAAGAGGCAGGTAAACTGGCGCAGCGTCAGCTGAAATTTATACAGCATTTACAAGCTGCTCTTGTACGCATTGAAAATAAAACATATGGCGTCTGTCGTGAAACCGGTAAGCTTATTTCTAAAGAAAGACTGAGAGCTGTTCCACATGCTACCCTAAGTATTGATGCCAAAAGAAATCAAAAGTAGATTGTAGTTTTAACCTAAAAATAAAGAGTGATCTCTCTAATGGAGAGGTCACTTTGTGTAAATATTTATTATGCTTTCAATATTAAAAAAGCCAGTCGTCATTGTGTTTTTGGTGCTTTTGGTGGATCAGGCTTTAAAGATTTGGGTGAAAACCCATATGATGCTGGGTGAGGAATTCAGCGTTTTTGGAGATTGGTTTATCATTCATTTTATTGAAAACAATGGAATGGCCTTTGGAATGGAATTGGCCGGTAAGTTTGGTAAAGTCATTCTCAGTGTATTTAGAATTGTAGCGGTTATTGGTATTGGTTATTACCTCTACCAACTCACCTTGAAAAAAGCCCCAACAGGTTTAATCATAAGTATATCGCTTGTGTTGGCCGGTGCAGTGGGTAATATTATCGATAGTGCTTTCTATGGATTGATTTTTAATGACAGCTACCCACAGGTGGCATCTTTATTTCCTGCTGAAGGTGGATATTCTACCTTTCTACATGGTAAAGTAGTGGATATGTTTTATTTTCCTCTATGGGAAGGTAATTTTCCGCAGTGGTTGCCTTTCTGGGGAGGGGAACATTTTTTATTTTTCAGACCGGTGTTTAATGTCGCCGACTCTGCCATTACCATTGGGATTGCCATTATTCTGTTGTTTCAGCGTAAATATTTTAAGTAGTAAGTGATTTGAATCGAAATATTTACGGGTATACTGTATTATTTCGATTTTTTTACATAATTTAAAGTCTTTGGGCTTTCTGTTTTTTAGCTGACATGTGGATTATGTGACTCAGGAGGCGAAGCGCACCTAATATTTTGTTAGTTTCGTTGTAAACAATCGTCTGTTAGTCAATATTTATCTAGTATGTGATTTTTTTAAATAATCTTGCCTTAAATTCCTAATTAAAATTTCCATGAAAAAAGTACTGATTGTATTTGGAACACGGCCGGAAGCTATTAAAATGGCTCCTGTTGTCAAAGAATTTAAAAAGAATGGGCAAGTTTTTGAAACCAAGGTGTGTGTGACTGCCCAACATCGTGAAATGTTGGATCAGGTGTTAAACTTTTTTGAAATTATGCCTGATTTCGACCTGGATTTAATGAAGCCCAACCAAAACTTATTTTCTTTAACGGGTGATATTATCAATGGGATGAAACCTATTTTGGAAGACTTTAAACCTGATTATGTGCTGGTTCATGGAGATACAACTACGTCCATATCCGTTGCCTTGGCTGCATTTTATGCAGGTGCTAAAGTAGGTCATGTGGAGGCTGGCTTGCGTACCTATAATAAGTTGGCTCCTTTTCCGGAGGAGATTAACAGGCAGTTGACTGGTCGTATTGCTGATTTTCATTTTGCTCCAACTACCCAATCTAAAGAAAATCTTTTAAGCGAGAAAACAGCGCCGAATTCTATTGTTGCGACGGGTAATACTGTCATTGATGCCCTCTTGGAAAGTGTCAATATTGTCAATGAAATTACAGATAACGCTCAGATCAACCAGTTGAAAGAAATCATCGATCCGTCTAAGAAATTGGTGGTGGTTACCGGCCACCGTAGAGAGAACCATGGACAAGGATTCCTGAATATTTGTAGTGCCCTTAGCGAGATTGCACGACGTGAGGATGTGCAAGTAATCTATCCTGTTCACTTGAACCCACATGTGCAAAAACCAGTTTATTCCATTTTAGGAGATAATCCGCATATTCATTTGATAGCCCCACTTCCATATGAAGCCTTTATTTGGTTGATGGATAAAGCTTATTTAATTGTAACAGATAGCGGTGGCGTGCAGGAGGAGGCACCTAGTTTAGGGAAACCGGTATTGGTGATGAGAGATACCACAGAAAGACCTGAAGCTGTGGAGGCCGGTACTGTTATACTGGTAGGAACAAATAAAGATAAGATAGTGAAAGAAGCTATCGATCTGATGGATAACAAAGATCGATATAAAAGGATGAGCCTTCTACATAACCCTTATGGTGACGGAAAAGCTTCCCAAAGGATTGTGGATTTTTTATCTAAAAACTAACTTAATAAACTATCTATTATGTGTAAAAATATTACAGTTTCAACTGTTGGACTTGGATATATTGGATTACCAACGAGTGCACTGATCGCTTCGAATGGGATTCAGGTAAATGGAACCGACATTAATACAAAGGTTGTAGAGACGATCAACAAAGGTGAAATACATATTATTGAACCGGAGTTAGAAAGTTATGTGTCGAAGGCTGTAAAAAAAGGTTTTTTGAGTGCTTCTACTGAGGTTCGTCCTGCAGATGTTTATTTGGTGGTTGTGCCAACTCCGTTTAAGGGAGGTAATCACGAGCCTGATATCTCGTTTGTGGAGGCCGCTACTAAAAATATAGTTCCTTTGTTGAAGGAGGGTGATTTATATATTATTGAATCTACCTCACCAGTTGGAACAACTGAAAAAATGGAGAAACTCATTTTTACAGAACGTCCGGAATTGAAAAATAAAATTTATCTGGCCTATTGTCCGGAAAGGGTTTTACCGGGTAATGTGATGTATGAATTAGTGCAGAATGACCGTGTGATTGGTGGGGTAAATGCTGAAAGCACCCAAAAAGCAAATGATTTTTATGCTTTGTTTGTGAAGGGAGAATTACATGCTACAAATGCACGCACAGCCGAGATGTGTAAGCTTACCGAGAACTCCAGTCGTGATGTACAAATTGCTTTTGCCAATGAGCTTTCTTTGATTTGTGATAAAGCGAATATCAATGTGTGGGAGCTGATTGAATTGGCCAATAAGCATCCGCGAGTAAATATATTGCAACCAGGGTGTGGAGTGGGAGGACATTGCATTGCCGTAGATCCCTATTTTATTGTGTCTGATTATCCTCGTGAAGCACAAATGATAGGAAAAGCACGCGAGACCAATAATTATAAATCCTTTTGGGTAGCTGAAAAAATTCAGAATTCCAAATTGGCGTTCGAGCTTAAAAATGGAAATACACCTTCTATTGCGATCATGGGGCTGGCTTTTAAACCAAATATCGATGACCTGCGTGAATCTCCGGCCAAATATATTGCACAAAGGGTGTTGCAGAGTACCAATGACGAAGTGGTGTATTTTGTAGAACCCAATATTGAAGAACATGGGGTTTTTAAATTAACGGACTACAAGGAAGCGGTAGAGAAAGCAGATATTATTGCCTTTTTGGTGGCTCATGACGAATTTAAAGATTTGTCAATAGCGCAGGATAAAGTTGTGCTCGATTTTTGTGGGGTGAGGAAATGAGCAAAGAGTTTTATTGTTTTTAATACAACATATTAGAATTAGGAGTTTTCATGAGAAGTAAATTATTGCTGTTATCATTGTGTATTGTACTCACATTCGTAAGTAATGTTCAATCACAAAGTGTAGATCCGACTAAAGTGGATGTGGCTAGCCTCAGTGCAGCAGAGATACAGAAGTTAATGACAGAAATGAATAAGCGCGGGATGTCCGAATCGGAAGCCATTGCACTGGCGCGTGCCAGGGGGATGTCCGAATCTCAGATCAGCTTGTTGAAACAGCGAATCGCAGAGGTAAAGATGAGTGGTGCCGATTCAGGGCACGAATCTATGGGTACTAACGTAGATTTGTCTTATTCGGTGGAGTCTCTGAGTGAAAAAGCAGAACTGGATTCTAGTTTAGTGGATAAGAGAATATTTGGCTTCTCCTTTTTTAATAATGATAAATTGACCTTTGAACCCAATGTGAATAGTGCTGTTTCTCCTTCTTATGTATTAGGCAGTGGCGACGAGGTTTCTATTGATGTGTGGGGTGCCTCCCAACAGAGCTATCAGTTAGAAGTTGATCGGAATGGGAATATTAATATTCCTAATGTTGGCTTAATCGCTGTTGGAGGTCTTACTCTTCAGGAAGCATCAAAAAAAATTAAAAGTAAGTTGGTGTTGATTTATCGCGATCTTTCTGCGCAAACACCCAGAACCTTTGCGAGTGTAAACTTAGGACAGATACGAAATATTACAGTGAATGTTATCGGTGAAGCTTTTCTTCCAGGAACCTATACTGTTTCGGGAGCTTCTAGCGTTTTTAACGCCTTGTATCTGGCAGGAGGACCCAACTTGTCCGGCTCTTTCAGAGAAATAAAAGTACTGCGGGACGGTAAAGTGAAAGCCGTATTGGATGTATACGACTATCTGGTTAATGGAAACTCAGATGTGAATATGAGTTTGAGAGATGGTGATGTGATTTTGATTTCTCCTTATTTGAATAGAGTGGTTTTGGAAGGGGAAATTAAACGTCCTGGTATTTTTGAAGCTAAAGATGATGAAACGGTCGGAGATATGGTTGAGTTTGCTGGGGGGTTTACCGATAATGCCTATACGCATCGTCTTCAACTATACAGAAAAACAGGTCGCGATCGGTTATTTAAAGATGTATTAAATGAGGATCTGTTTGATACACCATTATCTAATGGAGATAGTATTAGAGTGGGTAAGATAATAGATCGTTTCCAGAATTTGGTTAGCATAAAGGGTGCGGTATACCGTCCGGGTGATTATGAGCTAACTGAAGGGCTGAGGTTATCGGAACTAATTCGTAAAGCCGATGGACTGAGGGAAGATGCTAGTATGGAACGTGGTATTATCACAAGAGTAAAAGATGATTTTAGCCTGCAAAGCATCGCTTTTAGTGTAAACGATGTGATGACAGGAGAAACGGATGTTGAATTAAAGAAAGAAGATGAAATTAGTATTTCTTCGATTCATGATCTGCGAGAATATAGAACAGTTCAAGTATATGGCGAAGTTCAGAACAGTGGAACCTATGATTATAAAGAAGGGATGACTGTTGAAGATCTGATTTATGAAGCCGGAGGATTTTTGGAATCGGCTTCTGATTCTTATATTGAGGTAGCCAGGCGTTTAAGTGTGGTAGAAGGGGCCGAGATTAGTGAAAAGTTAACGCATGTTTTTAAGAAAGCGGTGCCACGTAATTTGGAATTGAAAAATACAGACGCCTCCTTTGAGTTACAACCTTACGATCAAGTCTTCATACGCCAGTTACCTGGCTTTTCAGAAACAGCTGTTGTTAAAGTTACTGGTGAAGTGGCGTATGCCGGGGAATATGCACTTTCTTCAAAGTCAGAAAGATTAACGCAATTGATTACGCGTGCGGGAGGTCTTAAGCCGGATGCCTATCCGGAGGGTGCCATGTTAACCAGAAAGGTGGAGATTACAGAAAAGCAAAAGAGGCTGCGTGCCGAATTGTTGGAGAGGGACAGTACATTGCAATTTTCTGATTTGAATTTTGAAATTGTTGCAGTGAGTCTTGAAAAAGCACTGAGTATGCCAGGCTGTCGGGATGATGTATTTTTAAAGGGTGGAGACGAGATTTATATTCCTCGACAAATGCCAATGGTTAAAATATCAGGAGAGGTCTTGAATCCCATATCTTCTAACTTTATAAAAGGAAAAACTTTAAAATCATATGTTTGGGATGGTGGCGGTTTTGGCTTACAGGCCAAAAAGGGAAAGGTATATGTTGTTTATCCCAATGGCTCTGCCTCAGGAACAAAAAGATTTTTCTTTTTTAAAAATTATCCAAAAATAACACCCGGCTGTGAGATCGTAGTTCCTGCTAAACCATACAGAGAGCCTTTACCTGCTTCAGCATGGATAGCAATGGCCAGTGCATTGGCCTCTCTAGGTGTAGTGGTTTCCAATATTCAGTTTTAAGGATCTTATTTATTTTTTGTAGTACATGACAAATCAAGATAGTAAAGAAGAAAAAAAGCATCAGATAATTAAAGATGATGAAATAGATTTAATAGCGCTGATAAAAACCATTTGGGATGGTCGTAAAACCATTTATTATTCAGTAGCAGTTTGTGTATTTATAGGTTTATTAATAGCTTTTTTAAGTCCTGCTAAATATACAGCATCAGCTACCTTATTGCCGTCTTCCAATAAGCAGGGTAGTAATTTAGGTGGTTTAAGTGCTCTGGCTGGCATGGCTGGTGTGAATTTGAATTCCATGATGGGACAGTCCGAAGGTATTCCTCCCGAAATTTATCCGGAAATTGTGAATAGTTATCCTTTTTTAAATGAGTTTATTCATGAAAAATTTCATTTTGAGAAGTATGCGGAGCCTATTTCTATTTATGACTATGTAATGGCGGATACGATTCCTTCAATTGGGGCGAAGATTGCTCAATATACGATTCGATTACCTTGGACCATGAAAGATGCGTTTTCTTCAGGAAAGGAAGAGGACGAAAGATTTAATAGTGTTGATTATGGAGTATTAAATTTAACGGAAGAGAAACAAAATGCCTTGTCTGTAGTGTTTCAACTTTTTGAAATAGATGTAGATGCAAAAACTGGTTTGGTTCGCATTTCAATGGAAGAGCGAGAACCTATTTTGGTAACCCAATATGTACAGAAATGTATTGAATTGTTACAGAAGTATATTATCAATTATAAAACGCAACAGGTACGTGAAAATCTGGATTTTGTACAGGCTCGATTTGATGAAAAAAAAGCGGCGTATGAGGAAGCACAACGAAATTACTTTAATTATAAGGATAGTCACCGAAATGCTGTTTCGGAACGCGTAGATATGGAATTTCAACGATTAAGCGATGCCTACGATATGGCCTCTACGGTATATAAAAGCCTAGCCCAGCAATTAGAGCAAGCTAAAATAGCAGTTAAAGAGGAAACACCTGTGTTTACCATATTGGAACCTGCTAAAGTGCCTATGGAAAAAAGTGCACCCAATAAAAAGTTAATTCTAATTGTAAGTGTGTTTTTGGGAGGATTTATTGGTCTGGGTATTATTTTGGGAAAGATCGTTTGGGGAAATCTGATTACGAATTTCGATTAATAAAAGTATATTATAAATGAATATTCCTAAAAAAATTAAAAATATATGTTGCATTGGAGCAGGCTATGTTGGTGGTCCAACTATGGCTGTTATAGCGCAAAAATGTCCTGAGATAAAGGTAACAGTTGTAGATATTAATGAACAACGAATAGCTGCCTGGAATGATAAGATTCTGGATAATCTACCTATTTATGAACCCGGATTAAGTGAGGTTGTAAAAGAAGCTAGGGGACGTAACTTGTTTTTTTCAACAGATGTAGATAAAGCTATCGTTGAGGCTGAAATGGTTTTTATTTCGGTGAATACGCCAACTAAAACATACGGAGTTGGTAAAGGTATGGCGGCTGATTTAAAGTATGTTGAACTTTGTGCCAGGCAGATAGCAAAGGTATCTACTTCTGATAAAATTGTGGTAGAGAAATCCACATTGCCTGTGCGGACAGCTCAGTCCATAAAAACTATTTTAGATGCAGAGGGAAAAGATATTCAATTTAAGGTGCTTTCTAATCCCGAGTTTTTAGCTGAAGGTACAGCCATTGAAGATTTGCACCATGCAGATCGTGTTTTAATTGGGGGAGATCAGGATGTAGACGGGCTAAAAGCGATTCAATGTTTAGTGGAAATTTATGCACACTGGTTAACTAAGGAACGTATTCTTACAACCAATGTATGGTCTTCTGAATTATCCAAGTTAACCGCCAATGCATTTCTAGCTCAACGAGTATCATCCATTAATGCTATTTCAGCACTTTGCGAACATACAGGGGCTAATGTAGATGAAATAGCGAATGCTATTGGTGCAGATAGCCGGATAGGTTCAAAATTTTTAAAAGCATCCGTAGGTTTTGGAGGTTCTTGTTTTCAGAAAGATATTTTAAATCTTGTTTACATTGCGCGTTCATACGGATTAGAAGAAGTAGCAGATTACTGGAATCAGGTAATCATTCTTAATGATTATCAAAAACGGCGTTTTGCAGAGACGGTTGTTAATACTCTTTTTAATACAATTTCAGGTAAAAAAATTGCCGTGTTAGGATGGGCCTTTAAAAAAGATACGAATGACACTAGGGAGTCAGCTGCTATTTATGTAGCAGATTACTTGCTGAATGAA
The DNA here is from genome assembly GCF_000517085.1 of Saccharicrinis fermentans DSM 9555 = JCM 21142. Classification (NCBI taxonomy): domain Bacteria; kingdom Pseudomonadati; phylum Bacteroidota; class Bacteroidia; order Marinilabiliales; family Marinilabiliaceae; genus Saccharicrinis; species Saccharicrinis fermentans. The sequence continues at coordinate 5,076,281 of NZ_KI912107.1, forward strand.
CAAGCAGAATTGATGGTTTATGATCCCAAAGTTAAACCCGAGCAAATATATGCAGATTTAGATTATTTAAATACTCGTTCTGAGGAAGAAAATAGACGCTTGCTTACTGTAGTAACAAATCCATATGAAGCGATGGATGATGCACATGCGGTAACGATATTAACTGAATGGGATGAGTTTAAGAATTATGATTGGAAGAAAGTTTATAGAGGAATGAAGAAGCCTGCGTTTGTGTTTGATGGGAGAAATGTATTAGAAAACGAATTGTTAAAATCGATTGGCTTCTTAACCTTTAATCTAGGACGTTCTTAGATTAAATTTATTGACCGAATGAAAGAAATAATTCATAAATACAAGACCGTTATTGCGAATTTTTCGTATCTAACTTTATTGCAAATAATCAATATTATTCTTCCTTTAGTAACTTATCCAATTTTAATATCTAGGCTGGGATCTGAGGTTTTTGGGTTGGTGATATTCGCCCAGACAGTTGTGATTTATTTTAGTGTATTAATAAATTTTGGTTTTGGTATTTCTGCAACAAAAGCAATTGCTAATGCAAAATATGATAAAAGAAAGATAAATGAAATTGTATCTGCGGTTTATATATTAAAAGCCTTCTTGTTTGTTGCCAGTTTTGTGATCTATATTATATTGCTTTTTACTGTAGAGGTATTCTATAATCACATGTTCCTTTTTTTTATTAGCTTTTTTGCAACATTGTTTGAATTTCTTTTTCCGCAGTGGTATTTTCAGGGGGTTGAAAGAATGAGATACATCACTATTTTGGGGGTTTGTTCAAAAGTATTGTTTACCTTATTAATTTTTATCTTTGTGAAGAACAGTAGCGATTATGTTCTAGTACCACTATTTAATGTTATTGGGTTTTTAGTTATTGGCGTATGGTCCCTTTATATTCTTGTTAGGAAGGAGTGCATTACTTTTAGAAGGCTGCCTTTACATGTGTTAAAAGTGTATTTATACGATAGTTGGCCGTTGTTTCTATCAGCTGCGTCAATTCAGTTATATGTAAATGCTAACAAATTAATTATTGGTTCTTTTTTAGGTATGAGAGATGTTGCTATTTATGATCTTGGCGAAAAAGTACTTAAACTTTTAAAAGTTCCTATAAGAATGATTGGACAGGCTTCCTTTCCTTCGCTAGCAAGGAATAAATCAATTAATGAAATAAATAGATACCTTTTAGTTGCAATGGCTTTGATTATGTTTTGCTTGTCGCTTGTTAATATATTTTCTAAGGATATAATTTTATTACTAGCAGGTCCTAATTTACTTGATGCTGAAATAATTGTTAGGCTTTTGACATTTTCTACAATTTTTATTGTAATTAGTCAGTTTATGGGGAATAGTAGGATGATAATTTTTGGATTTCACAAACAATACTCATTAGTGATTTCAATATCTGTACTTTACTTTATCGTTAGTACTTTTTTGTTATTTATAATAAACAAACTTGGCTTGGTGGCACTTACTTTGAATTCAATTTTTGTAGAAGTTATAGGAGCTTTCCTTATGGTTTTGTTTTGTTACAGAAAAAAAATACTTTTTAGCTGATGATATATTCATTTATAATACTACATTATCAGGCATTTGAAGATACAATAGAATGTGTGGATTCAATTTTTAATAATATAAAAAGGGATGATTACAATATAATAATTGTTGACAATAAGTCCCCCAACGATAGTGGTAAGATTCTGCAAAAAAAATACAATGGTCACCCAAAAGTGAAAATTATAGAACTTGATAAAAATATAGGTTTTGCAAATGGCAACAATATAGGGTGTGAATATGCCTATAAAACTTATAATTCGGATTTTTATATAGTGATTAATAATGATACCATTATCGAAGATAGATTATTTGTAGATAAAATTATAGATATATATAAGGAAACACATTTTGATGTATTAGGACCATGTATTTGGTCTATTGTAGATGAAGTTGATCAAAATCCTGTACCTTATCCTACTGATTCATTAAAAAAAAGCTTTAAAGCCCTTTTATATAATATAGCATTATTCGTTTTAAATTTTGTCAATAAAGACACAGCTCTAATAAGATTTGTTGATGGTAAGAGGAGTAAAAGGACAAAAAACAATACAGTTCTTGGAGGTAGAACCGAAAGTGAAAAAGGTATTAAACTGCATGGAGCAGCTGTTATTTTTTCAAATAAGTACTATAGCAAATATAAAAGTGCTTTTGATCCTAGAACTTTTATGTATTGCGAAGAAGATATTCTATACTCTAGAATTAAAAATGATAAGCTAGTTTCGATATATAATTCTACGCTAAAGATATTACACAAAGAAGATGTTGCTTCAAACGCAGTGATGTCAAACGGTCAGCTCCGAAGAAGATTTAAATTTAAACATTCAATATGGTCTTCGTTTGTCTTGCTTAGAATATATATGCATAGTTGGTTTAGGTCCTTGCGTTCTCGTTATTAGCGAGTTATTTGGCGGGTGGGTGTTTGTAATTTGCAAATATATTGTAGGCCGTAAATCTTAATGATAACATTTTTCATATTTTTGTTGTTCCTCCAAGGAACTCCAATAATTTAACTGAATTAGAACCGCAATGTTAGCTTTGCTCAAGACGAATTTTAAAATTAGTACAATTGATATTGTTTACTGGGGTATTGTCTATTGCTTTATTCTATATGCTTTTGAGGGGCCAATTAGGTTCTATTCTGATAAGGTGAGTTTTAGAGAGTTCATATATACAAAAGATATTGTTTTGCTAGCTCTAGGTACTTTACTAGTATTTAGAGTAGATGATAGAGTTTTAACAAGTAGAATAGTAGTTATTTACATATATGTGATGTCTCTATTCGGGCTTGTTGCATTGTTAAATGGACTTCCGATTAAACAAGTTTTTCTTGCTTATAAAATATATTTAATTCTTTTTGTTGGGATTCAAAGTTATCGGCTACTTCCAGAGTTGGGGCCTCGTTTGTTAAAAGCTATGAATTGCCTGGCATTATTTAGCTGCCTTGGCTTAATTATTAATATGTTTTGTAGTTTTCCATGGGAAGGGGTCGATATGTCTATTGGTAATATTATAGTTGATACTTCAAGAACCGCATATGCAGCTGGAGGATTTAAAAGAGTGGCTGGTTTTGGGCGCAATTGGTCTAATCCTGCATATTTTGCTTTAATTGCAACTGTTTTAAATTATAGCTATATTAAACATATTAAATTTCGTCATATTATTTTAGTTCTTGTCTTTTTTATTGGAATATTGATTTCGACAAACAAAGGGGCCATTATTACTTTTCTAATAATTTCATTTTTTGCTGTGATAATTCGGAAGGTGCCATCTTATATATTGAAAATAGTAATGTTGGCCACTCTGCTAATAGTAATAGCATTGCCATTACTTAGTTGGAATGAAGTATTAAATGTAGATTATTCATCCTTAGTGTCACGAATTATTTTTTCTTCTTTTAAAGCAAGAGTTGAAGATGTGTGGCCTCAAGCGCTGATATTAATTAAAGAACATGGTAGTTTAATATTTGGTAGAGGAATAGGCGGTATTGGAGCACCTCAACTTATCTTCGAACCCAGTATCTACCATCCGGCAGATAATCTGTTTATATATCTTTATGGTCTCTTTGGTGTTTTTTCTTGTGTAATTTTCGCTTATTTAGGTGTAAAAATTATGGTGCTATCAATAAAGGATAGTAGAGACACCATATTTGTGGCCTATCTTATTTTATCTTTTTTAGGAATTGGAGTTATTGGTTCAGCGCTTGAGAATGGTATCTTGAATTTCTTTTTTGGTATTATGTTAGCGTCATTGTATTCTCAGAAAATTAAGTTTATATCTAGCAGTGTGTCGGACTTACCAAGTTAAGCTCTTAGAATCGTGTAAGCGTGGCGCGGAAAAAGACTAAAGTCCGGCAGGCTGCTAGTAGGAATTAATATTTTATGTTTTAATATTGTTAATTTTCAATCCGAATGTATTTTAATGCTAAAGTTATTAAGTTTGAAAAATGAAATCACGGAGTTTAGGTGTTGATATCTTAAAGACGATTCTTGCCATGATGATAGTAGGATTACATACAGGCGTTATGGTAGAATATGGGCACAGTTTAAACTATTTTTTTTCAAGTGGGATTTTCCGTCTAGCTGTTCCAATTTTTTTTCTTATTAGCGGGTATTTTTTTTGTAGAGTTAACTCGTTTGGGGGATTGAAACATTGGGGTATAAGGTTGTTATATTTGTTTTTATTCTGGAATACACTATTTATTCTGGTATACTTAACCTCTTCTCCTACTATTGAATTAAGAAAAATACTACTTTTTATATTTGTAGGCTACCATCATTTATGGTATGTTCAGGCCATGTTTATTGCAGGAATACTACTTTATGTTTTCAAATTTGTTTTTCATCAAAGTGATAATCGGTTATTGTTGTTTTCGATGGTGTTATATGTAGTTGGGGCAGTACTTCAATATATGCTTAGATTTAATGTTTTAAATTTAGGTATAAGTGAATCACATTCAGTTCATTTATTATATCGCAATGGTTTGTTTTTTGCCTTTCCATTTTTTTGTTTGGGTTATTACCTAAAGTCAAAAAATATTAGAGGTATTCCGTTACATTGGTTTTTTGTAAGTATCATATTATTTATAACCGAAGTATATTTATGTATTAAGTTTATGAATCCATTAAAAGGCATTGAGATGCATCTGGCATTATATCCTCTTTCATCTATTTTGTTTCTTTATGTGATTAATACAATTACAGGTACATATAGCACAGTAAAAATAGATATTGGAAAGCTTTCTTCTTGTGTATTTTTTATTCATCCATTATTTATTGTAGTTGGAAAAAGTAATAACCTGATAGGAGTTAATTTATTTGTTTTTACTTATGTTTTTTCTTTATTATTGGCATACTTCGTTATCATACCTATTCAAAGAAAATATTTATCATTTATTCTGTAAATATAATTAGCCATTAACTGGATATAGATCCTGTTTGCCACAAAAATTAAAACTGTTTTATGAAAGCAGCAACAAAATCATACAAGTCACTAAATACATTTAAGCAATACTATACACTGGACTCAACTGATTATTGGCATATAAAATACCAGGTAAACTCAGATACAAAATATTACTACTGGGATATGTCAGAAAAGGCATTTCGATGTGAACTAGAGAGAGATAGAGAAGGGATAACTAAATATATAGGAGAAGATGGAGGCTCATATTATTCTTCTATAGAGTTAATTCAGTATGCTATGGCCTCTTTTCAGGCATATATTAAAACCAAAGATAAATATTGGCTAGACGAGTGTGTTTTGCATACGGATAAGTATTTATCGCTTGCTACACAATATAAAAAGGCATCATTCACTGTTTTAAATCACTATCCTGTTTCTTTATATAAATTGAAAAATAAATGGCCAAGTGCCTTATCTCTGGGAGTGGCGTTGTCCTTATTGACTCGTCTTTCATCTTTGTTAGACAAAAAGTATTATTTAGAATCAGCTATTAAATTATTTGATAACTTAAAACTAAGTGTAGAAGATGGGGGCGTTTTAAGGGATGTTTCAATAAGAAATGATGGAAGATGTTTTAGGGTGATGGAAGAGTATCCTTCAGATGAACTTTCGGGAGTACTAAATGGACATATTACTGCATTATGGGGATTGTATGATTTGGGCAATCATTATATGGATAGTAAAATCTTATTTGATGAGTTGTCAGTTGAATTGGCAGATAATATTTCTTTATGGGATGAGAAGCGTTGGAGTAATTATGATATTGCTCATTTAGTTGGAAAAAAGAAAAATTTAGCTAGTATTCATTATCATATGTTGCATATTCAACAGTTGTTTATAATGTTTAAATTAACTGGTAACGACAAATATATTATTAGCGCAGAAAACATGATTAGGCAGAAGTATAGTGTATTCTGCAGGTTTTATGGTTTAGTGAATAAATTGTTTTTTAGATTGCTTTAATTAATGAAAAATAAAATAAATAGCAGTAAAAAGATCGTAGTCTGTATATCTAACGATAGCTATGATGCAGATATTTGGACAAACAAACAACATTTAATGAGTCGTTTGTCTAAACTAGAAGATTTCTTTGTTGTATATGTCGATCAAGGTTTATCTACGAGTTACATAAAAAAACTTATTAAAAAAAAATGTTTATTGTCTATTTTTAAGATAATACAGAAAAGAAATAATAATTTAGTGACAGTGTCATTGCTTTTACCGTTAATTAAAGGAGGGTTTTTAAAAAAAATAAGTTGGTTTTTAATTGCTAAAACATTTAATTATATATTTCGTAAGAAAGAAGTTATTTATTGGATTTATCAACCGCAAGCATATTACCTTACTAGATATTTAAATAGGGGAAAGATTTTGTACGATTGTGTTGATGAATTTGTTACTCAGCCATTTTATAAGAATTATCCAAAACGACAAAAAGAATTGGAATTAATAGAGCCTAAATTGGTAAATTCAGTTGATTTTGTAACCACCACGTCGTATTCAATTTACGAGGATAAAAAAGTTATAAATCCTACTTGTAAATATATTCATAATGTTGGGGATTTTAACCATTTTTCTAAGCCGAATCCTAGGATTGTTATTAACGAAGATTGGGTATTTGATTCTAGGTGCAAGGTTCTATTTACAGGTGTAGTAGACAACTATAAAACGGATCTGGATATGATACTGAAAGTTGCTTCAGATACACGAGACAGTCATTTGTATGTATTTGTTGGGCCAAATAGAATAGGAAATGATGATTTAGAAAAAAAGATTGATAAGGCAGAAAATATGGTTATGCTTGGTTATAGAGATTATCAGCAGGTGCCTGTATATCTTGCTTATGCAGATATATTGTGGTTGCCATATTTAAGAAGTTCACATACAGAAAGAGTATTTCCATTAAAGATTTTTGAATATTTAGCTTCGGGAAAACCTGTAATTGCAAAAAACTTATTAAGTATTAAGGAGTATAAAGCTTATTTGAATACTTTTGAAATCTTTTCCGAACTGAAAGAATTATTGTCAAATGTATTATCATATGAAGATGCTGAAAAAAGAGAACAGAGGATTAAAGTAGCAAGTCAGAACACCTGGGAATCAAGGCTGAATAAAATTCTTGATTTTATTGGTGAACAAACTTAATTACCATTTAAAAATGAATATATTATTACTTGCAAAGGACTACCCTCCTACTATCGGAGGTGTTGAAAATTACTCTTACTATTTGGCAGAGGGCTTAGGTAAAACAAACGCTGTTAAGGTGGTTACTTTTAGAGGGAAAAATAATGAGAACACCTGGGAAGATAACGTTAGTGTAAAACGTATAAATCTAGGGTTTAAAATTTCGGAAGTATTCAAAGGTGTTCTTCTTTTCTTTTCTTTATTTATTTGTCTATTGAAAGAGAGGGTTGATGTTGTATATGCTACGACCTGGAAAGTTGCTATTCCTGCAGCAGTATTAAAGTGGATGTTTAGGTATGAGTTGATGATTACTTGCCACGGGGCAGAGGTAACAAGGCATAAAAAATCAAAAGTGTTAATGTCATTAATGAATTGGGTTTTTTGTAAATCCGATAAAATTGTTGCAGTTAGTGCTTTTACAAAGTCTAAGGTACACGAATATTCCGATGTTAGTGACCGTAAGGTTACTGTAGTTTATAATGGGATAGATAGTGATAAGTTAAAACCATATTCCTTAATTGATGCTAGGAGAAAATTGTTGCTTCCAGAGAATAAGTTTATTATTACGACGATCTCGCGTGTTGATTCTAGAAAAGGGCATGAGCTGGTAATCAGGTCAATTCCAAAGATAATTGAGCAGCAAACGGATTTTTTATATGTTATTGTTGGTAATGGACCTAACAAAAGCTATTTGGAAACTTTGGTGAAAGATTTAAAACTCGACGATTTTGTGCTGTTTAAAGGCTTTGTAGCAAGTGAATTATTAGATTTTTATTATTCTGCAACTAATTTATTTGTCATGGTGAATACCCTAAAAGATGACAAGGATTTTGAAGGTTTTGGATTAGTTTTCGCAGAAGCTGGATATTACAGTAAACCGGTTATAGGGGGTAAAAACGGCGGCCCATGTGAAGTTATTTTAGATGGAAAAACAGGTTTTTTGGTAGAGGAAAGCATTAGTGAGATTGAGGAACGTATTTTGTATTTTATGAATAATAAGAACAAATTAATAGAATTTGGTTCTAATGCCTTTGAATGGACTAATAATATGTTCACCATTGATAAAATGATTGAAGGTATAACTAAAGTCGTATTAGAATAATTAAATTTAACAAAAGACACCTATATCATATGTCTATTTTTTCTGTAAATACAACATACTACTATATTAATTTATAAAGAGTTTGCCTGGAATTGACGATTGAAGAGATTGTTATTTCTTAGCAAAATAAATATATAGATAATCGATATAATTTTTTAGATAAAAATGTATTTATAATGTGCTGGACAAAAAGCACAAATATTTTTTTGATGCGAGATTAAATGTTGATTCTATGATTCAAGAAACTAAGGCATCACTAAATTTTTTGGTACTAAAATATTTTATAATAAAATGAGTCTCCGCAAAAGGTCGATTAAAGAGTCGGAAATGGTGAGTATCGTTACTCCGATGTATAATTCAGCTAGATTTATTAAGACTACGATAAATTCAGTTATCAATCAAACATATGAGAATTGGGAGTTATTAGTTGTAGATGATTGTTCTACTGATGGATCACTTGAAATAGTTAAACGGTATATTAATAAGGATGATAGAATTAAGTTGGTTGAACTGTCACATAATCAGGGAGCTGGGGTTGCAAGAAATGTTGGGATTGAGAACTCAAAAGGAAAATATATATCTTTCTTGGATGCAGATGATTATTGGGAACCGCAAAAATTGGAGATTCAGGTTGATTTAATTAGTAAAAAGCAATGGGCCGGATTATATTCTGGGTATAACAACGTTGATGAGAATAGTATTGGGAATACAAGCTTTGTAGTGCCCAAAAGAATAAACTTTAATTTATTAAAATACAATAATTATATTTTAACATCGACATTAATAGTTAAGAAAACTGTTGTTAATGATATTCGTTTCCCCCTAATGAGAAAGAGGCAAGATTGGATATTCTTTCTTGAAATTTTAAAGAAGGTTGAATATCTTTATTCTTCACCAGGGTGTTACGTTAATTACCGAAAGAGTTCAAACTCTTTAAGTTCAAATAAACTTGGTCTTGTAAAAGTAAACTTAGGCGTTATATCTAATTATTTTTATGCAGGAAACAAATTAAAAGGAGGAATGCATTTTGTTGTATTTTTATTTTATTACTTCCATAATAAGTTATTTTTTTTAAGAAAAACTAAAGATGTGTAAAATAGGAATTAAGATTATGTTTTAAATTATTTAATATGAAGTATATAATATTTGGTTCAGAGGGATTTATAGGCAGTCATTTCAAAAGTTATATTGAGGATAACGGTCTTGGAGAGGTGATAGAGTATGATATTCGGAAGAGTTTAGATTTTGACGTTAGAAAGGAAATACAAATAGAAGGGGAATTTTCAGAGGAGGATATAATAATTAATTTGGCTGCTGTACATACAACACCAGGTCACCCCGATTATGAATATTTTGAAACCAATATTAGAGGTGCTGAAAACGTGTGTAGGTTTGCAGAAAAGAAAGGAATTAGAAATATCGTTTTCACAAGCTCTATTGCTCCTTATGGGGCATCCGAAGATGTGAAAACCGAATTAACATTACCAACTCCTAATACGCCATATGGTATTTCTAAATTAGTTGCTGAGAATATTCTAAAGATATGGCAGGCCAAAAGTAATAGTCGGAAACTTTTAATACTTCGTCCAGGAGTTGTTTTTGGGAAAGGTGAAAATGGCAATTTTACAAGGCTTTATAATGCATTATCGAAGGGGATGTTCTTTTATCCAGGAAGAAAAGATACCATTAAAGGATGTATTTATGTAAAGGATTTGGTATCTTTTACATTCACTTTATTAAGCACCTTTCCTAAAGGTGTTAGACTTTATAATTTTACTTATGCACCTCCTTTTAATATTAAGCAAATTGTTTACAGTATTTGCAAAGTAACAGGGGTGAAAGAACCATTTCTTATGGTGAATGGAAATTTTTTAAAATTGTCAGCATTTATTATCGGAGCTTTAGGCGGTAAAAGAGTTGGAATTCACCCTGATAGAGTTAAAAAATTAATGATTTCTACTAATGTTAGTGGTCAAAAACTTTTTGATGAACTTGATGGTAAATATGAATTCGGTTTAGAGGGAGGAATTCGTGATTGGTTTAAAGATTGTGGAAGCCAAGGATTATACTAACACTTAAATGTCAGGGCTGTTAGAGAAAATAATTCATTTTGTCAAGTACTGCTATTTAGAAATAATTGTATTATCATTATTTGTGGTCGATGCTTGCAGTTTTTATGTGGATCGGTGTATTGGCCTAGCTGAAGAAGATCGTTTCTCGTTTGTTTTTAGAGCAATTGTTGAAGTTATTCTTATTTTAATCATCTGTTTTAAACGATTATATAATAGGTATATATTATGTATGTTTGCGCTAGTCTCATTCCCGTTAATTTGGTTGTTATTAGCAAGTTTTTTTAATGGAGAATACTCCTATAATACTTTTAATACCTTTCAAATTATAAAGGAAAGTAACAAGTATATTTTTCCTGTAATTGTCTACTGGGGTTTTAGCGTTTCTGAGAGTCGATACAAATTATTGATCTTTGAATTAATCTATATCTTATCAGCTGTAGTTGTAATTTTTGCCTTTTTGTTAGATATTCCATTATTCTATACTTATGGGTTAAGTCGGTTTGGTTATAAACCAATGATATTAGCTCATAACGAAATTACATTGTTTTGGATGGTGGGTATTATATATTACCTTAAAAAGGTTTTTGAAACTTATAGTTTGTTGAATTTAATTTGTTGTATTATTGTTACACTTGGGGCATTCCTATTGGGAACCAAAGGTATGTTGTTATTTCTTTTGGTGCTTTCATTTTGGTTAATCATCTTTGTTAATAGGATGTCGGTTCTGAAAAAAATGTTTATAATTGGTTTTATACTTGTACTTTGCTGCCTTTTTTTTATGTATTCTGGTATTTTTGATTTTTTTAACGGAATTTATAAAACGGACGGATTTCTTTATTCCCTTTCGTCTATGCGGACAGAATTAGTGAGTGCAAGAGTCATACCTACGATATATAATTGGAGGTGGTACAATTATTTGATTGGAGGTTATTTTTTGAAACTTCCGATAGCAGAAATGGATTTAATTGATTTGTTTGTTTTTTATGGAGCTATAGGTTTTATTTTATATTTTATTTTAATGTTTAAAACTATTTTTAGTTTTAATAAATCGAATTATTTAGCTTGGTTTTTTGTTATAATGTATGTAGTGATTGGAGGAATGGCAGGTCATTTTTTTACATCAGGAACAAATGCCGTTTATCTGGCAGTACTCTGTTCATTTCTACAAAAAGATAAAGAAATATTAAATATTAAATAGTTTTATCATGAAAGGCATCATTTTGGCCGGAGGTTCCGGTACCCGTTTACACCCCATTACTTTAGCTACTTCAAAACAGCTTTTGCCGGTTTTTGATAAGCCTATGATTTATTATCCTTTGTCGGTTTTAATGTTGGCAGGTATTAGGGAGATATTAATTATTACTACACCTGAAGATCAAGCAGGATTTGTTCGTTTATTAGGAGATGGAAGTCAATGGGGGATTCAGTTAGAGTACGTTATTCAGCCATCTCCTGATGGTCTAGCACAGGCTTTTATTTTAGGAGAGTCTTTTATCGGAGATGATGATGTTTGTTTGGTGCTGGGCGATAATATATTTTATGGACATGGGTTCGTGGAGCTATTAGTGAATGCTGTTAAAACTGTATCTCAGGAAAGTAAGGCCGCCGTGTTTGGTTATTGGGTAAATGATCCCGAGAGATATGGTGTGTGTACATTTGATGAAGGGGGAGACGTGACTTCCATAGAGGAGAAACCTGTAGAGCCGAAGTCGAATTATGCGGTTGTGGGATTATACTTTTACCCCAATGATGTAATAAAAGTAGCCAAAGAAATTAAACCGAGTGAAAGAGGAGAGCTCGAGATTACTACGGTTAATCAAATATATTTAGAAGAGCAAAGATTAAAGGTTGAATTGATGGGGAGGGGATTTGCTTGGTTGGATACAGGGACGCATGAGTCCTTATTGGAAGCCAGTCATTTTATAGAAACGCTAGAGAAAAGAATCGGTTTAAAGGTAGCCTGTCCTGAGGAGATTGCCTTCAATCAAGCATGGATTAATAGGGAACAGTTAATCGCACAAGGAGAAAAATTAAAGAAGAATCAGTATGGGCAATATTTGTTGTCCATAGGTAAAAGATAAATATGCAATTTATTAAAACAGAGATAGATGGTTTGGTTATTATAGAACCAAAGGTCTTTGGTGATCCGAGAGGGTATTTTTTCGAATCTTTTAATCAAAAACGGTTTCAAGAGAATGTTAGAGAAATAGAATTTGTTCAAGACAATGAATCCAGGTCGAGCTATGGAGTGCTAAGAGGGTTGCACTTTCAAAAACCGCCTTTTGATCAAGCAAAGCTTGTTCGTTGTATCGAAGGGAAGGTATTAGATGTTGCAGTAGATATACGCAAAGGCTCGCCTACATTTGGAAAGCATATTTCGGTAGAGCTGTCTGATGAAAATAAGAGACAATTTTTTGTGCCTCGAGGTTTTGCGCATGGCTTTGTAGTATTGAGTAAATCGGCTATTTTTCAATATAAAGTTGACAATTGGTATGCACCAGATTACGATGCTGGTATTGCATGGAATGACAAGGAATTAGGGATAGATTGGAAGATGAGTTATGAATCTATTTTATTATCGGAGAAAGATAAAGGACTGAAAAACTTAGCAGAAACGGAAATCCCATTTACTTTTTCATGATGAATATACTTGTAACCGGAGCCAATGGTCAGTTAGGTTCAGAACTAAAATTACAGGCAGGTGACTACCCACATTGTAAGTTCTTTTTTACAGATGTTAAAGAATTGGATATTTGTAATATTCAGGATGTTCTGACTTATGTGCGGAGTAATGATATTGACTTGATTATTAATTGTGCAGCTTATACAGCAGTGGATAAAGCTGAGACTGATATTGAAAAAGCAAGACTGATAAATGTTGAGGCGGTAAAAAACCTGGTAAAGGCTTGTGAAAGTGAAAAGGCCAAGCTAATACATGTATCTACCGATTATGTTTATAATGGAGAATATTATAAACCGCTCAGTGAAGATATGAAGGTAAGTCCAATTGGCGTTTATGGTGTAACCAAGCAGGAAGGAGAAGAGGTCGTAATTAAAGCCGGAATAGAAAGTATTGTGATCCGAACTTCCTGGTTGTATTCGTCTTATGGTAATAATTTTGTAAAAACTATGATGCGTTTGGGTGCTGAGCGAGATGACCTTGGGGTTATTTTTGATCAGGTTGGTACACCTACTTATGCCTGTGATTTAGCACGTGTAATTCTTCAAATAATGAATAGGGAAGGTAGACTGGATGCTGCAGGGAAAATTTATCATTTTTCTAATGAAGGGGTAGCCTCATGGTATGATTTTGCAAAGGAAATAATGGATTGTGCAGGGATTGTATGTGAGGTAAGGCCCATTAAAACCGAGGATTATCCAACGCCAGCTCAGCGGCCCCACTATTCTGTGTTGGATAAAACCAAGATAAAGTGCGATTTTAGGATTGAGATACCATATTGGAAGGATTCGTTAAAGAAATGTATTGAATTAATGAGTAAAAGATGAAAAAATCGATATTAGTAACAGGAGGGGCTGGATTTATAGGTGCCAATTTTGTTCCATTTTTTGTTGAGAAATACGCTGATTATAGAATCATCAACCTGGATAAACTTACCTATGCTGGCGATTTAGCTAATTTGACAGATGTTAGAGGTGAAAATTACGAGTTTGTAAAAGGTGATATTTGTAATAGGGAATTGCTTGAATACCTTTTTTTAAAGTATGACATAAGAGGAGTTATACATTTTGCAGCAGAGAGTCATGTGGATAATTCAATTAGTGGACCTGAAGTTTTTATACAAACAAATGTTAATGGTACTTTTACTTTGTTAGATGTGGCCAGAAATTATTGGATGGATGCACCATTTAAATATAAGAAAGCCTATGAGGGTTGTCGTTTTCATCATATTTCTACCGATGAAGTGTATGGTACTTTAGAAGAAACAGGTTTGTTTAGAGAAGATACGCCTTATGCACCTAATAGTCCGTATTCATCCTCCAAAGCAAGTTCCGATTTATTGGTCAGAGCATACTTTCACACCTATGGGATGGATGTAACAACTAGCAATTGCAGTAATAATTATGGACCCAAACAGCATCAGGAGAAATTAATCCCAACCATTATAAGAAAGGCTTTGGCCGGAGAGGATATTCCAATTTATGGTGATGGAAAAAATATTCGGGATTGGCTGTATGTGTTAGATCATTGTACTGGAATTGACTTAGTTTTTCACAGAGGTAGATCCGGGGAAACTTATAATATTGGCGGAAGGAATGAAAGAGATAATTTGTTTATTGTAAATTATATTTGTGAGGTGCTGGATGAAAAGAGACCTAGAAAGGATGTGTCCTCTTATAAAAAACTGATTTCTTTTGTGGAAGATAGAGCAGGCCATGATAAACGTTATGCTATTGATGCTTCTAAGATAGAGTCTGAGTTGGGATGGAAAGCTATGGAGAATTTTGAAACAGGTATTGTGAAAACAATCGATTGGTATTTGCAGAAGATGTAGTAGGATCGGTTCGTAGGTTTAGAAATTGAGGACTGCACCAACTATAAATATAAAGCAAACTTTACGTTTGTTGATTTTTCAAGGTTTGTTCTATATTGGAGCAGACCTTCTTTATTTGTAAGTATTAAATAATATTTTTGGAGAATAAACATCATACAATGCAACACGTACGTATTTTAGTTTTTATAGTGCTTCTATTGGGTTTCGGACAAAGTTTTGCCCAAAATAAGATAAGGGTTCATGTTGAATCCAGGGGAGTAGTATCTTCTAATAGTCATTTGTTGCCCTTGTTTCAATACTCCAATCAATGGGGTATTGTCTCGCCTTTTGAACAGAAGCAAGGTTTACTTTTGGCAGGTGCTGAATATAAGTTATTAGAGACGCGTAACTTTCAATTGGGAATGGGCGTTTCGGGGGTTGTTAAGAATAAATTCGATGATAGCTTTTTGCATGAGGCTTACCTGAATGGCAGTCTTTTTAATGTAATAGATTTTAATGTAGGGAAACAGGCTTATACGCCTGTCTCTATAGATGATGATTTGACTTCGGGCGGTTTTATGTTGAACAGTAATGCGCGTCCGCTTCCTGGTTTAATGCTAAGTATAAACGATTATTGGCCCGTCAGTTTTTTGCGAGATTGGGTGGAGATTAAAGGTGGTATTGTTCAGGGAGTGATGAATGATGATCGGACAGGATCAGGGAAGGGTAGGAGTGCTGATGATTTATTGGTTCATGAAAAATGGTTTTACATAAGAGGAGGCCGATTGAATGTTAAACCATATGTGGGTTTGTTTCATGGGGCTCTGTTTGGCGGTACCAGACCTAATGGAGATAAAGTCCCTGTGGACTTCTGGTCTACTTTTTTTGCCAAGGGTTCGAACAAAATTGGAGGAGGAGAGGCTACCAATGCCGCTGGTGCCCACGATGGTTTTTGGGATATGGGTATTTATTATGCTTCGTCAATTGCCGATTTTCAGGTCTATGTGCAAAAACCTTTTGCAGATGGCTCGGGACTCAAGATTGCCAAAGGAAAGGATCATGATTATAAGATAGGAATGTATGCGAAGATAAAAAATATAAAAGGCATCAAAAATATTTCACTGGAGCTGATAAAAACCGATCATCAGTCGGGAGCTGGTATTCCAGATCCGGTACGTCCCAGTACCGGTGGTATTTTTTTTATTGATGAAATAGATGATCCGGATTCTTTTATGTTGAATGAATTTGGCATAGAGACGGAGGGCTACGACCAAGGGGACTTAAAGCGTTATTTGGAGAGTAATCAAAATTATGGTCATAAATATGGAGGTAGGGATGATTATAATAACAATGGAACCTATTATAATGGATGGACCTATCATCATATGCCCATGGGAACTCCCTTGTATCATACCTATTGGCAGGCGCAGGCCTATGCGCCGGATTGGACACCAAATAATGATGTGGTGTTTGTAAATAATCGTATCAAAGGAATTCACCTCGGACTGGAAGGAGATGTGACAGAGAGTTTGTCATACCTTATTAAAGCCACCTATACGCTTAATAAGGGTACTTATGGAGAACGATTTTTGTATAGATACAGTTGGGTTGAAGATCCTGATTATCTTTACGAAGAAGGAAAAACACAGCTATATTCTTATTTGGGCTTAAGTTATAGAAATAAAAAATGGAAAGATTTTAGCATCCAAGGTACGTTGTCATTTGATACCGGAGAACTATATAATGCCGTAGGCTGTTCTTTGGGGATAAAATATACCCCGACATTTAATTTATAGGCACGTATTTTGATTGATATTTAGCATGGTTGTTTAACCATCTGTTTTTATATCTTTGCAAAAAAAATCAATCTACAAAACAGCACTACATGATACGAGAAAAAGAGAATGTTGTGAATAATTTTCTAGCATTCGTGGAGGTGGCGATTGCCTGGCTTGCATTTAATATGTCTTTGTTTTTGTACTTTGGGCATTTTTCTTTCCTGAGGTACAAAGATTCTATTATACTCCATTTAATCATCGCATTGGTTTGGTTTACATTGGGTAAGTATTTTAGGCTGGCGCAGTTACATCGTTCCCGGCCTTATTCTGCATTGTTGTTTAATTGTGTGGCCTTGGTGCTAGCAGGTACCTCATTGTTGGGGTTGGCTGTTTTGGTTTTTGATTTGTATTACATTGGTTTTGACCCTTTAATCTATTTTGGGTTTATTAATCTAGCTCTTATGTTTGGCTTTAAAATTGCCATCTATGCATTTCTGAAACGGGCAAGAGTACATGGTCGAAATTCCAGATCCATCATTATTATCGGGGATTACACTGCTGCCTCTTTTATAGAGCAGGTGTTGAAATATAAGGAGTGGGGATACAAAATTGTTTCCATTATTGGTAATCAGGATCTAAGCCGTTTGTATGGGGAATTGATTCCTGTTTTATCCCCGGAAACTGATGTGGCAAAGTTGTTAGAAGACAAAACCATTGATGAGGTGATTTTTATCAAAGGTAAAATGAGTATAGATGAGGTGGAACATGTGACCCATGCATGTTCTGAGGTCGGTGTGATTTTTAGAATGTACTCTCCTTTCTTCAATAAGCTGAAAAGCAAAGCGCATATTCACCATTATAATACGATGCCCTTGCTAACGATTGCCAATACACCTACTGATTATTTAGCCATGCGTTTAAAGGCTATTTTTGATTTTGTGTTTTCTTTATTGGTGATTGTGGTGGCTTCTCCTGTTTTTGTTCTGATCTCTGCTTTAATAGCGCTAACGGACCGGGGGCCAGTTTTTTTTAAGCAGAAAAGGGTAGGTTTAAGGGGGCGAAAGTTTTATGCGTATAAATTCAGAACCATGGTGGTAAATGCCGAGGAGTTAAAGTCTAAGTTATTGGAGGATAATGAAATGGATGGGCCTGTTTTTAAGATGAAAAATGATCCTCGTATTACAAAGATAGGTCGTTTTCTGCGTAAGACTAGTCTGGATGAATTGCCTCAGTTTTTTAATGTGCTTCTGGGAGATATGTCCATCGTGGGGCCAAGGCCTCCTGTTCCGCAAGAGGTTAAGGAATATGAGCGTTGGCAACTTCGTAGGTTGTCTATGAAACCTGGTATCACATGTACTTGGCAGGTCTCAGGTAGAAATGATATTCCATTTGATGAATGGATGAAAATGGATCTTGACTATATTGATAATTGGTCCTTGAAATTGGATTTCGTTATTTTTTTAAAAACCATTCGAACAATGATATTGGCAGATGGACATTGATAAGCTCTATGATAAAGATATTAGATAATAAAGGCTGGTTTATGCCAGCGATGTGGACTGGTTTAGTCCTTACTGTTTTTTTGACAGGATGTATACGTCACAAGTTACCAGAGGGTTTTCCGGATAAAGATAAATTTGCCGAAATACTCTCAGAAGTCCATTTGGCGGAGGCTACCATTAATCAATTAAGGATTAATAATAGTAGGGGAAAGACCACTGCCAATAATTATTATCATTATGTATTGGCAAAATACGATCTCACCCAAGAAAAGTTTGACACCATTGTTAATTGGTATCTGGGATACCCTGAGTTGTATCAGGAAGTGTATGATGAGTCAATTGCCATATTGTCCGAAAAGCAAGCTGAGTGGCAAAGAGAAGTCAAAGGAATTGAAGAACAGATTGAAAGAGAGCGGAAGGAAAAAGAAGCGCGCAGCGTGTGGAAGGGAAAAAGAAATTTCTTTATCAGTTTAAGAGATACATTTGACCGTAGGATACCTTTTAATATTAGGGTGGATACAATCGATGCACAGGGCTATCGTATTAGTGCATTTTATCAGTTTCTGAAAGGAAGTAGAGTTCATAAGCCCTTGCTAGAGGTGATGACTTTATATGAAGATAGCACCCTGGATACACTCACTTATGAGCTCAAGAACACCCATAATAGTACCAAGGCTGAGCTGACCATTGGAGCAAATAAGGATTTGAAAGTACTCCAGATGCAGGGCTTTTTGTTGAAACATGATACTCTGGAGGAGTTGCGTGCCCGCATTAAGGATGTTGAATTTGAGTTTCTGCCAAAGCCGGATTCTTTGGCGCAGGACTCTCTGAATGTGGACTCTTTGGGTGTGGATGCGATAGAGAAGCGAGTGTTGTGATGAGGAAAATTGCTGCTCATTATTGGTTGCGTCCAGATGCTTCCATAGGTAAGTTTCCGATTATTACATTGAATGATGATCATACAATAGTAGAAATAAGAGAGCGAGATACCTTTCAGGAAGAGGCAGCTCTTGAATTGATCAATGGCCTATTGGTGCCGGGCTTGGTGGATTTTTATTCTTTGTCGCCAAATGCTCGACAAGAACTGGATATTAGAAAGTATTTGAATAGATTCATAATTGGAGGAGTAAAGGCTTTGGCCGTTCCGAAAGACCAAATGAAAATTGTGAGGGCTGCCAATAGATCCAGAGATTTGTATTTACATCCAGTAGATCAGGTCTTTTATGATGATGGAGAAGAGATGGGGTTTGGCAAAATACAACAGGCTGGAGATTCGTTAAAAGAATTGCTGCAATTGACCAGAGGTAATGCGACTTGTTTGGGTATAGATTATCGGTATGGAACGCTTGAAGTGGGAAAATGCCCCGGGATTTTGGCCATATCCAACCTTTGTTACGAAACGCTTTCAATTAACAGGGATAGTAGGCTTAGACTAATCGTTGAATCAATGGCCCTATAAGAGAAGGCGTTCAAAGATTCCTGAAATAGAACAGATAGGCTTTGTATGTTTGTTGGAAGAAAAACTTAAGCTATGCAAAAATTATTAAAGTTGGCTATAGATGCTGCCGTTGAAGCAGGTCAGGCCATTATGAAGATATATAAATCGGGTGATTTGGGTGTTGAATTTAAAGCCGATAATTCCCCTTTAACACTGGCTGATAAAGCAGCTCACCAGGTAATAGAGAAGTACTTATTGACAAGCCACATTCCTATTTTAAGTGAAGAGGGGCGTCATGAAGATTATTTGCTCCGAAAAGATTGGAAGCGATTGTGGATCGTGGATCCGTTGGATGGAACCAAGGAGTTTGTAAAGAGGACGGGGGAGTTTACGGTGAATATTGCTTTGGTAGAGGATCATTATCCCATCATGGGGGTAGTTTTGTTGCCTGCTTTGGGTATATTATACTTTGCCAGTGCTGATGATGGTGCCTATAAAGTTGTGTTGGCGCAGGATTGGCTGAGCCAAACGCAAGTTAGTATTAGCGATAAAGAGAAGCTGCCCATTGTGATGCCGCACGATCAATTACAAATTGTGGCGAGTGTTAGTCATTTGTCAAAAGAAACAGAGTTGTTTGCAGCACAGCTAAAGACTAAATATGGGGATAGTGATTTTGTTTCAGTAGGTAGTTCTATCAAGATATGTAAGGTAGCTGAAGGAACAGCGGATATTTATCCTAGACTGGGGCCTACTATGGAGTGGGATACAGCGGCAGGTCAGGCGGTAGCTGAGGCTGCCGGGGCGTATTTTACAAATTGGAAGACGAAAGCTAGGTTGGGCTATAATCGTAAAGTGCTGTTGAATGACTGGTTTGTAGTTTCTGGGAAGAGGTTTTCACTTGCCGAAATAGAGGGGATGATATCTGATTTTGAAGAGGATAACTAAGTTAATTGTTGTCAATCTGTTTCATAACAAACGTTTCGCACAGTAGTATCATCAATAAATTTTTTATATTTGTCGTCTTAATTCGTCAGGATTATTGCTGGGTTCGATAGCTTTTTTATATCAGCAATCAATCAATGTACGATTCATGTGTATTTTTTTTAAAAACCATATAATATTATTGACATGCCTGCAATTGATACTTACAATTTCTCAGGAAAAAAGGCGATTATCCGCGTGGATTTTAATGTGCCTCTGAACGACCAGTTCGAAATTACAGACGATACTCGTATTGTGGCTGCGCTTCCTACAATTAAAAAAGTGTTGGCTGATGGAGGAGCTGTTATTTTGATGTCTCACTTGGGTCGTCCTAAGGGTGAAGTTCAGGATAAGTTTTCCTTAAAACACGTTGTGGCTCACTTATCAGCAAAATTAGGGCTAGACGTAAAAATGGCTCCTGACTGTGTTGGGGCTGAAGTGAAAGCAATGGCTGATGACATGAAGATGGGTGAGGTTATGTTATTGGAGAACTTGCGTTTTCATAACGAAGAAACAAAAGGTGATGAAGGATTTTCTAAGCAATTGGCCGAATTGGCTGATGTTTACGTAAATGATGCCTTTGGTACAGCTCACCGTGCCCATGCTTCAACAACTATTATTGCTAAGTTTTTTAACGAAAAAATGGCAGGTTATCTGTTAGATAAAGAAATTAAATTCTTAGGTGAAACAGTGGCCAACCCTGTAAAACCATTTGTTGCCATTGTGGGTGGAGCTAAGGTTTCCGGTAAGTTAGAAGTGTTGAAGTCTTTACTAGAAAAAGTGGACACCATTTTGATAGGTGGTGGAATGGCTTATACCTTCTTAAAAGCGCAAGGACACGGTATTGGAGGTTCTTTGGTGGAAGAAGATTTGATAGATACTGCAAAACAAATTTTGGCGGATGCTAAAGCCAAAGGTGTTAATTTCATGTTGCCAGTGGATAACTTGGCTGCTGATAAATTTGCTGATGATGCGGATATTCAAGAGGTAGGTGTTGAAATTCCAGAGGGAAGAATGGCTCTTGATGTGGGTCCTAAAACAGTGGAAGCTTATGCCGCTGAGATTGCCAAAGCGAAAACAGTAGTGTGGAATGGTCCAATGGGATGTTTTGAAATGCCTAACTTTTCAAAGGGTACTTTTGGTGTTTGTGAGGCGGTTGCTGCTTCTGATTGTATCTCTATTATTGGTGGTGGTGATTCTGTTTCTGCTGTTAATAAAAGTGGATTGGCTGACAAAATGAGCCATATCTCTACAGGTGGTGGTGCTTCATTGGAGTACCTGGAAGGAAAAGTGTTACCTGGTGTACAAGCTGTAACTGAGTAGTTAAGTCTATACTTAATATAGGATAGCCTGCAAGAGATCATCTTGCAGGTTTTTTTGTGTCATATGTAGAGCTAGCAAGAAAATAGCTGTTTTTCTGTCTTTATAAGAAAGCTGGTAAAGACTATGTAGTGAATTGTTATGGGCTAACAACGAAAAGAATTATCTTTGCAGAAATTTTAATAATATTCAAAATATGTCATTGTTTTATCATTTGGGAATCCTTGTTTTTAATGCCTTGTTGAGTGCTGTGGCCCTGTTTAATGCGAAGGCCAAGATGCTTGTGGAGGGTAGAAGGGAAACGATGCGAAGGCTTAAAGAACTGGATCTGGATGGTAGGACAACGTGGATTCATTGCGCATCGCTTGGTGAATTTGAACAAGGGAGACCGGTTATTGAACGTATTAAGAAAAAAAATCCCGGGCAAAGAGTAGTTTTGACCTTCTTTTCTCCGTCGGGATATGAAGTGCAAAAAAACTATCCATTGGCTGATCTGGTATTATATCTACCTGCCGATAGACCCTCGAATGTAAAAAAGTTTGTGATGGCGATTCGCCCGCAGGAGGTGATATTTGTGAAGTATGAGTTTTGGTATTACTTTCTTAAATATTTGCATGAGCAAAAAATAAAAACCTATATTATATCTGCTATTTTTCGTCCTCAACATGCTTTCTTTAAATGGTATGGTGGTTGGTATCGAAAAATGTTGCATTATTTTACCAAGCTTTATGTTCAGGATGAGCAATCGGGTCAGTTATTGTCAGCTATTGGAATAGATAATTATCAAGTGGCAGGAGATACTAGATTTGACCGGGTGTTTGAAATTGCGCAAAATGCAAAAGAATATCCTGCATTGGAAGTGTTTGCGCAAGATTCATTAGTGATGATTGGAGGCAGTAGTTGGCCGATGGGTGAAAAACTAATTGCAGATTATTTAAGGCATAACCCTGATTTTAAATTATTGTTAGCCCCGCACGAAATTCATGAGGCGCATCTTCAACAGATAGAAGCTTTGTTTTCTGACTTTTCGTGTGCCCGGTTTAGTGAGTTGGATAAGTGCGATTTAAAGAAGCTGCGTATTGTCATAGTGAATACCATGGGTATGTTGTCATCCATGTATCGATATGGGCATGTGGCCTACATAGGTGGGGGATTTGGAAGTGGTATTCATAATACCATTGAAGCATCCACATTTGGTCTTCCTGTGGTCATGGGGCCTAACTATAAAAAATACCAGGAGGCGTGTGATTTAATTCAGCTGCAGGCTGGCTTTAGTGTGTCGGATAGCGCTGGTTTTGCAGAGGTAATGGACCGACTACTCAAGGACAAGTTGTGTTTGGCAAAGTCTTCTGAAGCAGCTGTTAATTATGTGAATAAAATGCGCGGATCAACCGAAGTGATTGTGGAGCAATTGTTTACGTGAAGACTCTGCGCCTGAGCCCAGAAGCGTTGCTTGTCCTGATACGGCGCAATTAAGCATGTCAGAAAAATATTAGAAGGATTAAGGTGTTGTAATACAGATTGGTCAATTCCTAAAAATAGACATGACTATCTGAAATTTGGAAAATATGTATTTTTTATTTTTCATTTTTGTAAATTTGCGCTATATATCTTCCTTTTGAGCTTTCCAATTGTTGGACGTATTATTTATGCGTTTGTTGATAAAATTTTCTTTTTGGACAACTTTTCATTTTTTTTAAAAATATAAACATCACTAAATGAGGGCTTAGGCATTTTGTTTTGGACAACTTTTTGCATTGTTCAAAAG
Source organism: Saccharicrinis fermentans DSM 9555 = JCM 21142 (assembly GCF_000517085.1). NCBI lineage: Bacteria > Pseudomonadati > Bacteroidota > Bacteroidia > Marinilabiliales > Marinilabiliaceae > Saccharicrinis > Saccharicrinis fermentans. Next base: position 5,099,956 of record NZ_KI912107.1, read on the forward strand.
TATTTCTTGCCATAAAAGTAACTCTTTCTTAGTTTTACATTCAGTAACAAGGGGCATTAGTGAAAATCTAATTCAAACATATAAAGGTAGTTAAAAATATAAGTCACCATGGCAGTAACAGAAATCGACCAAAAAACTGAGAAATTGAAGAAAACGTATACAAATGATGAAGCTTATGAATCGGCATTAAAATATTTTAATGGTGATGAGTTGGCGGCACGTGTGTGGGTAAATAAGTATGCATTGAAGGATTCGGATGGCGTTATTTACGAGGAAAATCCCGATGAAATGCATCATCGTTTGGCCAGGGAGGTGGCCCGTATTGAAAAGAAGTATCCCAATCCTTTGAGTGAAGAAGAGCTGTATGAATTGTTTAAGGATTTTAAATATATTGTACCTCAGGGTGGCCCAATGGCAGGTATAGGAAATGTATTTCAGATAGCATCCTTGTCTAACTGTTTTGTAATAGGTAATGAAGGTAATTCTGATTCGTATGGTGGAATCATGAAGATAGATCAGGAGCAGGTGCAATTGATGAAACGACGCGGAGGCGTAGGGCATGACTTGTCACACATACGTCCAAAGGGATCTCCTGTTAAAAATTCGGCCTTAACATCTACTGGTATTGTACCCTTCATGGAGCGTTATTCTAATTCTACCCGGGAGGTAGCTCAGGATGGTCGTAGGGGGGCGCTGATGTTGAGTGTTTCTGTAAAGCACCCTGATTCGGAGTCTTTTATTGATGCCAAATTAGAGCAGGGAAAAATTACAGGAGCCAATGTGTCGGTTAAGATTGATGATGATTTTATGCGATCGGTAGTGGATGGGGTTCCTTATCAGCAACAATATCCTATTGATTCAAATAATCCATCGCATGTCAATGAAATTGATGCCACTAAATTGTGGAAAAAAGTTGTGCATAACGCATGGAAATCGGCCGAGCCGGGTATTTTATTTTGGGATACTATCATTCGTGAGTCGGTGCCCGATTCGTATGCAGACCAGGGGTATAAAACGGTATCAACCAATCCTTGTGGTGAAATTCCTTTGTGTCCTTATGATAGCTGTCGTTTAATTGCTGTGAATTTGTATTCGTATGTGGAGAACCCATTTACGGATAAAGCAAAATTTAACTTTGACTTGTTTAAAAAACATGTGGGGTATGCTCAGCGTATAATGGATGATATTATTGACTTAGAGCTGGAGAAGATTGAAGGTATCATCAAAAAAATTGACCAGGATCCCGAAGGTGAAGAAGTCAAGTTGGTGGAGAGAAATCTTTGGACTAATATCAAAAATAAGGCTGAAGAAGGAAGACGAACAGGTGTTGGTATTACAGCTGAGGGAGATATGTTGGCTGCATTAAATCTAAGATACGGAACAGCCAATGCGACTGACTTTTCCATTGAAGTGCATAAGTCGCTGGCTTTAGCAGCTTATCGTTCTTCAGTTGATATGGCAAAGGATAGAGGTGCTTTCCCTATTTTTGACTATGCTAAAGAAGAAAAGAATCCTTTTATCAATAGGTTGTTAAAAGCCGATCCGAAGCTTGGTGAGGATATGAAGACTTATGGACGTAGAAATATTGCGTTGTTAACCATTGCTCCAACCGGAACAACTAGTTTGATGACGCAGACTTCATCGGGTATTGAGCCTGTATTTATGCCAGTGTATAAAAGAAGAAGAAAGGTTAACCCTAACGATCCTGAGACGCGCGTTGATTTTGTAGATGAGGTAGGTGATAGTTGGGAAGAGTATACCGTATTTCATCATAAATTTGTTACTTGGATGGAGGCCAATAATCATTCCACCACAAAAGTGTATTCACAAGAGGAGTTGGATAAGTTGGTGGCTGCTTCTCCCTACTATAAAGCTACATCGAATGATGTGGATTGGTTGAATAAGGTGCGTATGCAAGGGGGTGTGCAAAAATGGGTAGATCACTCCATTAGTGTAACCATTAATCTTCCAGCCGATGTGTCAGAGGAGTTGGTAGGTGAGCTTTATATTGAGGCTTGGAAAAGCGGATGTAAAGGAGTGACAGTATATCGTGATGGTTCGCGAGCTGGAGTGTTGATTGCGGATACCAAAAAAGAAGAAGAGGAAGTTAAATCTCTTTTTTCGAAGAAACGCCCTAGTGTGTTAGAGGCTGATGTGGTTCGTTTTCAGAATAATAAAGAGAAATGGATTGCTTTTGTGGGACTGATGGATGGTCGTCCTTATGAGATATTTACAGGATTGGCAGATGATGAAGATGGTATTTTGTTGCCTAAATCTGTTCAAAAGGGATTGATCATTAAGAATCGCGATAAGGAAGGTGTTACCCGTTACGATTTTCAGTTTGAGAATAAACGAGGATATAAAACAACCATTGAAGGCTTAAGTCATAAGTTTGATAAGGAATACTGGAATTATGCCAAGTTAATATCAGGTGTTTTGCGTCATGGCATGGAAATAGCTGATGCCATAAATTTGGTTTCCGGCTTGCAATTGGATAATGAGTCTATTAATACCTGGAAGAATGGTGTTGAAAGAGCACTTAAGAAATATATTCCGGATGGAACAAAAGCCAATAAAGGGAAATGTGAAAACTGTGGGTCGGATAGCTTGACTTATCAGGAAGGATGTTTGATATGCCAGGATTGTGGCTCATCAAAATGTGGGTGATTGGTAAAGTGATATGTATTGTAAAAGTTTGCCTATTATAACTTTTTTACTTCAGGAAGCGGAGTGGTCTATGATCATTCCGCTTTTTTTTAGCGTAAGATAGGTATCTAATCTCGCTCTTACCTATGGTCTAAAAATCTAATCTATTATCTTTGTGAAAAATAATATTTATCATGGCAGACAGAAAAGTTAGGGTGCGATTTGCGCCAAGTCCAACCGGACCATTGCATATAGGTGGTGTGAGAACTGCTCTCTTTAATTATTTATTCGCAAAGAAGCATGGCGGCGACTTTATTTTACGTATTGAAGATACGGATCAAACGCGCTTTGTGGAAGGAGCGGAAGCGTATATTAATGCCTCGTTGGACTGGCTTGGAATAGCCGTTGACGAAGGTGTAGCGCAAGGCGGAAGCTATGGTCCGTATAAGCAATCAGAGCGCAAGGATATTTATTTGCAATATGCAGAGCGCTTGATCAATGAAGGGTGGGCCTATTACGCATTTGATACCCCGGAAGAATTGAGTGCCAAGCGGGAGGCTGCGGAAGCAGAAAAAACAAAGTTTTCCTACGATATGAATACCCGTATGGGGCTTAGAAACTCGTTGTCGTTGTCTGCTGAAGAAGTGGAAAAGCTCAAAGCGGATGGGGTTGCTTACGTGGTGCGTTTTAAGATGCCAGAGAACGAAGAAGTGAAGGCAGTCGATATGATACGTGGGGAGGTTACCTTCAATACCGCTATACTAGACGATAAGGTTATTTTTAAGTCGGACGGTTTACCTACCTATCATTTGGCCAATGTGGTGGATGATTATCTCATGAAAATATCGCATGTTATACGAGGAGAAGAGTGGTTGCCTTCAATGCCATTGCACATTATGCTTTATAGAGCATTGGGGTGGGAAGATGAACGACCCGAATTTGCCCATTTGCCTTTGATACTGAAACCAACAGGGAAAGGGAAGTTAAGTAAACGCGATGGAGATAAGGCTGGATTTCCAGTATTTCCGTTGGAGTGGAAGTTAAGCGATGATGAGCTTGCCTCGGGCTACCGTGAGTGTGGTTATTTTCCTGAAGCGGTGGTGAACTTATTGGCCTTGCTGGGGTGGAATCCGGGTACGGAGCAAGAGATTTTTAGTATGGAACAGCTCATTGAAGCATTCTCCATTGAGCGTGTGAATAAGTCAGGAGCACGTTTCGATCCTGAAAAAGCCAAATGGTTTAATCATCAGTATTTGATCCATAGGAGTGATGCAGATTTGGCGGAACGATTTCTACCCATCTTAAAAGAAAAAGGGGTGGAGGCTGATATGGCTTTGGTTCAACAAGTGGTTGGATTGGTGAAAGAAAGGGTTAGTTTTGTTGCAGAGCTATGGGAGCAGCTTAGTTTCTTTTTTGTGGCGCCTACAGAATATGATCCTAAGGTGGTTAAGAAGCGTTGGAAAGGTGATGTGCCTGCTTTTATGGCAGAGTTATCTGCTGACTTGGAGGCTGTAGCTCAATGGAAGGCGGAAGATATAAAGACAGCAATATCTGCTAAGATAGAAGAAAAAGGACTGGGGTTTGGTTTGGTGATGAATGCCTTTCGTCTAGCTTTAGTAGGCGGTGGTTTTGGTCCAGATCTAATGACGATCGCTGAGCTAATAGGCAAAGAAGAAACCTTGGCAAGAGTAAGGAATGCGGTGGCTTTTCTTTCCGATAAAGCCTAGTTGCTGAAGGTTCTTAACTCAGAGAGAATATTAAAAAACAAAGGGTGATTTCAACAGAAATCACCCTTTGTTTTTTGACCTTAATTATGTATTGGGATAGGATTTATTTTGAATCGTATCCCCATTTAAGATAAATTGCTCCCCAGGTAAATCCGGCACCAAAGGCTGAAAGAACCAGGTTGTCTCCTTTTTTAAGTTGTTTTTCCCATTCCCATAGACACAATGGGATTGTAGCAGACGTAGTGTTACCGTATTTTTCAATGTTGATCATTACCTGCTCTTTTTTAACGCCCATTCTTCTGGCTGTAGCATCGATAATTCTCAGGTTTGCCTGATGAGGAACCAACCATGCAACATCGTCGGATGTTAGGTTGTTTTTCTTCATGATCTCAACAGAAACATCAGCCATGTTTGAAACGGCGTGTTTGAATACGGTTTGTCCTTCTTGATATACGGTGTGTTCATTGGCATCTACAGTTTTGTGCGAAGGAGGGTTTACTGATCCTCCGGCTTTCATTAGCAGATGGTGACGCCCGATACCATTACTCTTAAGTATCGTGTCCATCACGCCTACTTCTTCTTCCGTAGGTTCTAGCATTACAGCAGTTGCTGCATCTCCAAATAGTACACAAGTGGTACGATCTGTATAGTCGGTGATGGATGACATTTTTTCGGCGCTCACCAAAATTACTTTTTTGTGACTGCCTGATTGTACATATTTGGTTGCAGTATCTAAACCATAAAGAAACCCGGAGCATGCTGCATTCATATCAAAACTTTGAATGTTGTGAATGCCTGCTTTGTCGCAAATAATGGCAGATGTTCCTGGGAATAAATGGTCAGGTGTTACCGTAGTACATATTACCAAGTCTACCTCTTCAGGTTTTGTGCCTGTTTTTTCTAACAGTTGCTTAACTGCTTCGGCACCCATTTCAGAAGCGCCTTTGCCTTCACCTTTTAATATCCGTCTTTCCTTGATTCCAACGCGTGTCATTATCCATTCGTCGGAAGTGTCCACCATGGTGCTTAACTCCTCGTTGGTCAAAACATAATCGGGTAGGTTGACACCAATGCCGGTGATTACTGCATTAATCTTTTTCATGTTAAAAGTAATATATCCGGTTGTAACAAAAACTACAACCAAAAGTTAGAAATAGCCTGAGCTTGAACTCCTGCAATTTGTTTTGTGTGCTTAGGAGAAGCTAAACTACTATTTATTCTGAAGAATAAGACTTTACCCTTTTCGATGATAAAGTGTCTTAAAGCAAAATTTGCCTCGCAAAGCGAAGCAAATTTATAAAGTACTTTTAAAAATAAAAAGTTATGCCGTAATTTCTTTCTCAACAGCTAGTTTTCCTCTGTAGTATCCGCAATCACCACATACTGTGTGCATTTTTACAGTAGAACCGCAGTTTGAGCATACTCCCAATGCAGGAGTGGTAGCTTTATAATGCGTCCTTCTCTTGTCTCTTCTTGTTTTAGAAATCTTTCTCTTAGGATGTGCCATTTTATAAACTCTTTACTAATTATTATTATCTTTTAATTTTTTTAAAGCTGCCCACCTTGGGTCAATTGCTTTTTCTGTATTGTCGTTTGTTTCGTGGTGTTCGATCGAAAATTCTTCCAGTTTGGCTGTCATTTCCGGGTCGCATTGTTCGTAATCTTCATGGACAGATCGCAAAGGCATGCTTACCACAATAAATTCATATATCAATTGAGCAATATTAAGCTCGTTTTCTTCGTGGGGAAGAATGATAATCTCTTCGTTTGGTTCGTCGTACATGGCTCCAAATTTCACATACATTGTACCTGTATATTCAATTGGAACACTCACTTCTTGCAAACAATTGTCGCATATCGACTGAACTTTTCCAGCGATATCAAAATCCAATTGAAGCATATGAGACATCTTGTCCATCGTTACGTCTACTTCAAAATCTCCGTTTTTAATACTGGACCCTTCTATTGCTTCAAAAAAAGATTGATCAATTGTATAGTGAAATTGATGCCTCCCGTCTTTTAAGCCCTTGAAGGCTATGTTATAATCCCTTAGCTTGTCCATCTCACCTTATATAAAAACTTTGCAAAAGTATAAAAAATTAATGCTAGTATGGCAATATAAATGAAATTTTATTCCTATTTTTTCCTTGCATTAGCCTTTTTCTCCTAAAATCATTGATATACAGTGATGTAGTGTTTTTGTGTATTGACTGGTTTTTATTATATGATGATTCTAAATACGGTTTTTTTACCAGGTAAAGATTCCTTGACCATTATTTTTCCATTGTGATATTCTTCGATGATGCGTTTGGTCAGTGTAAGTCCTAGACCCCAACCTCTATCTTTGGTGGTGAAGCCGGGTTCAAAGACTGTTTTGAAGTTCGATTTGGAGATTCCTTTTCCGTTATCCATAATATCAATGCTTACTTTGTTTTGATGTCTTTGAGTGGATACTGTTATTTTTCCATCTCCTTTGATGGCATCAATGGCATTTTTGATAAGGTTTTCGAATACCCATTCCATTAATATGGTGTTGGCTTTTATGGTGATGTCCTCGTTGAATAGTAGAGTGTATTCTACTTTTTCTGAGGACCTGGATTTTAAGTAGTGAATGCTTTGTTCAATTACTTTGTTGACATTCATATCTTTTAAAATAGGTTTAGAACCGATTTTAGAAAACCTGTCGGCTATGTTTTGAAGCCTATAAATGTCTTTTTTAACTTCTGCAATACCGTTTGTGTCAGGATTCTGTAAGTCCATTAATTCTATCCAGCCATAGAGTGAGCTAATAGGGGTGCCTAATTGGTGGGCTGTTTCTTTGGCCATGCCCACCCAAACCTGGTTTTGTTCTGCTTTGCGTGAGCTGCTAAATGCCAAATATGCAATGATGGCGAATACCGCTATAATAAGTAGTTGTATGATGGGAAACCATTGTAGTTTTGTTAATAGGGTGGAAGTGCGATAATATAGAAATTGTTTTTCGCCACCTCCCAGGTTTATTTCAATGTTTTTACCCTGCCTTTTCATCTTGCTTAACTGTTTGCTCCAATATTTCGGAGAGGAGGAGGAGGGTGCTTTGATGTTTCTGTGATATAAAATGGAGTCTTTACTATCTATGATTACCAAAGGTACCGTGGTGTTATTCTTGAGTACTTCCAAGGTGAGATTCAGCGATCCGCCTTCTTCACCTGGTTCTACTAATTGGCGTGTTGCCTGTGCCCAGAGTTTAATTTTTTTAGCCTCTTCGAGTTTGAGTTCGTCAACCAGGTGATTGGTGTAAATGGTAGATAGAGAACCTATGATGACAGCCCCTGTAATGACCCAAAGCTTAAATCTCTTTTTTTTAGTAAAATGCTGCATATGCGCTAATGTAGTCCGTGCCTCATCAGAGACCTGTTAACGATGGTTTGTAAGGTGTCTAATTTGTGTGTTTGCTGTTGTGCTTTATTTCAAACGCCCTAGGTACGGGGTTTATTGTTTTTATGCCTTTCTTAGTAGGAACACCACTTGATAAGCATGCGTGTTATCTCCTCTTTTTGTGCTGGTTTGACTATGAAGTCATCCATGCCTGCTTTAAATGCCAGCTCTCTTTGCTGGGGGTCATTGTTGGCGGTCATGGCAATAATTGGACAACTCTCGTCGCGACATTTGAGTTCTTTTGATGCGTCAAAGCCGTCCAGTTCAGGCATCATCAAATCCATAAAAACGATGTTATAGCTGTTGTTTTTTGCCTTTTCAACGGCTTCTTTTCCGTTGCTTACCATGTCTATCTCGTATCCTATTTTGCGAAATAGGTTTTGTGCCACGCGTTGGTTGAAGGGGTTGTCCTCGGCTACCAGTATTTTTATATGATCTGGAACCACTTTGCCGGTGAGGCTGTTCTGTGATTTTATATTGGGGAAATGTCTTAATATAAGTTGTCTAAGGTTACTTAGCCTAACGGGTTTACGTAGATATGCATCGGCACCAAGTCTTTTGCCTAGCTGTGTGTTCATGGTTTGAAAATCGGAACTCTGCAGAAGGATGAGAAAGTTGTTGTGCAGATTGTTGTTGTATATTTGTTGCAGGAAGTCAAGTCCATTGAAATCAGGCCGTTGGTCTATTACCAGTAGCTGGATGGATGGCTTGTTTTTTAAAAATAAGATGGTTTCTTGTGAAGGTGCCATTATTTTATGGTTGATGCCCAAAGCCAGCAGATTTTGGATGATATTTTGCACCTGTAGGGTTTCGTCTGATACAATAAGCGTGGTGATCTGCGCCCAGGAAAATATATATGAAAAATCAAGGCCTTTGTTAATGTGTTTGGTAATAAAGGGTAGGTTGAAGCAAAACTCGGTGCCCGGGTAATGAGGGTTTTTGGATATGCTAGACGGACTGTTGGCCCAAATCTCTCCTCCCATTAGGCTCACTAAATTTTTTGAGATAGAAGTGCCTAATCCGGTACCACCGAACTTACGTGTTGTGCTGTCGTCTTCTTGTGCAAAGGGGGTGAAGATGGTTACTAGCTTATCTTTTTGTATACCAATGCCGGTGTCGCTAATGCAAAATGTAAGTGCAGGGTTACCGTTGAGGGTTGTTGATCGTGAGACCGATAGGCGAACCTCTCCCTCGGGTGTGAATTTAATAGCATTGCCTATCAGGTTGTTGAGTATTTGTCTGAATCGTAAAGGGTCACACATGAAATCATGGGGCAGCGCTTCCTCCAGATGTGTGGTAAGAGTTATGTTTCTTTCCTGGGCAATGGGGGTGAATGCATTGACAGTTTCCTGAATTTCCGCAGCTAGATCTGTGGGAATGGACTCAACTTCCAGTTTTCCTGCTTCTATTTTTGAGAAATCCAGAATGTCGTTGATCAATGCCAAAAGGGTATCGGCCGATCGTTTGACCACCCTTAGCATTTCGTTTTCAGCAACTTCTATCTTACTTGTTGAGAGTAAGAGGTCGGTCATTCCGATAATGGCGTTAAGCGGGGTTCTGAGCTCATGGCTGATGTTGGCAATGAAGTTGGTTTTTGCTTTTTCGGAACTTTCTGGATGTGCGGCAGGTAGTATGCCGGATATCTCAATAAAAAACTGGATGTAATTTTTGCTTTCTTGGTTAAAGAAGATGTTCTTTTCACTAACAATCACTTGTTCATTTTCGTTCCCCGCGTTAAAGATGTATCTGTTGGAGGTTTGAGATACCGCATCTTTTCGAATCATCTTTTTTCTTTCAAATAGTACCTGATCCGATGCTGTTTGTTCTATTAGCACATCTTCGTTCTCATGACCAAATATTTGGAGGGCAGCCTTGTTGACAAACTTGATCTTATTTTCACTATCTGTTAGAATTACGCCGAGAGGGAGGTAGTGTAATATTTTATTGAGAGCTCCTTTGGATTGTGATGAACGGAGAATGGCTTCTTTATTTTTGGAGAGGTGTATGTAAAATGCCAGTGCGATGAGTAGAATAACGGCAAAAGAGATGCTTGCAACAAAAAAAGAATTACGAGCAATGGAGGAAGTAATGGCCTTAATGGGCATTGAAAAAACCAAAGTGAGATTGTTTTTGCTGAGTGGAACGTTTTGAGCCAAGGACATTACTTTAAAAGTGCGACCATTGCTTTTGAGCATATGTATGTAGGGTGTAGCTTTGCTTTGTAAAGGAAATAACTTGGGCTTTACGAGCTGTAGATCTGGGAAAGAGGAGTAGATAATCTCTTTGTTGGAGTTGATAAGCCATTGAAATTCATGATTTTCTATGTGGAAATTGCGAAATAAATTATCGTAAAAGTCATGAAGGTTTATAGTGAAAATTGCGTAGCCGAATATGTGAGAATCAGAGGCTAGGGGTTGGGTGTAAATAATGTTTTTCTTATTTAGAACCAACCGTGGTTTAAACTCTTCAATGCGGCTATTTTTGCCATAAGTAGTAATCAGGTTTTGGTTGGGATCATTCGAAAGGGCGTAAAAGTGTCCTTTGTTGTCATATACCTCCAGCTTATTGAGTACACTACTATATCTGTTGTATAGTAGTTCTATGCGTTTTTGGACTTCCTGGTTTTGTAACTTAATATTGAATAAACCACCCAGTTCCTCTTCGTTCAGCATTAGCATGATACTTGTTTCTACTTCAGAAAAGTAATCGGATAAAATTTCGGAACAGGTGGATAAATCCTTTTCCAGCACTTTTTTATGTGTGTCAATCTGCCAGTTATAGGTGTCGTTGTAATAATAGATATTAGACACCACAAGAAAAACGATGCTGCCTATCACAAAAATTAAGGTACGTTTCATGAATTGGTATCTGTTATATATAGTGTATGGATCGATAAGTAAAATTAAAACTTATTACCGATATTTTTCTTGGTTCGATTGATAAATGTTGATGTAGCTTTGATATCGGCTGTATGCCAGGCTTTCATTTTCTACAGCATTTTTAACGGCACACCCGGGTTCGTGTATGTGCGTACAGTTTCCGAACTGACAGTGGTGGGAGTGTTCAAATATATCCTTGAAATAATGGTGAAGTTCCTCTTTTTCAATGTCAATAAGCCCATATCCTCGTATTCCAGGAGTGTCAATGATAGCTCCTCCGAAATCAAGTTCGTGCATTTCAGCATAGGTAGTGGTGTGTTTTCCACTTTGGTGAATGCTCGATATTTCTGCTACTTTTAGGTTGAGTCCCGGCTGTATTCTGTTAATCAAGGTTGACTTACCTGCACCGGAATGGCCGGAAATAACACTTACTTTATCCTTTAATAAGTCTGTCATCACGCTTAGGTCATCCTGTGTTTTGGCTGATATTCTAAAAGTTTGGTAACCAATGGATTCGTATATGTCTGTTAGTTTTTTTACGTTATCTAAATGCGCATCATCGTAGCGATCCATTTTATTAAAAACCATTTTAACAGGTATGCGATAGGCTTCGGCAGATGCTAAAAAGCGGTCGATGAAAACAGTGGTGGTAATAGGGTAATTGACCGTGATAAGTAGCAGGGCTTGGTCAATATTTGAAGCGATAATGTGTGACTGTTTAGAGAGGTTCGAGGCTTTTCGTATAATGTAATTTTTTCTCTCTGCTATTTCTGAAATAACACCCATGTCACTATCCTTATCAATGGTGAAGTGCACAATGTCGCCTACGGCAACGGGATTGGTGCTCTTGATGCCATCCATCCGGAACTTACCTTTGATGCTGCATTTTACAAATACCCCTTCGTCTGACTTTATCAGATATCTGCTGCCTGTTGATTTAAAAACGATGCCTTTTTTCAAAATAATTAAGAATATTTGTGAATGAGTTGTGAGCAACAAAAATACCAATTCGTTTATTAATAGGGAAATTTAAGCTAAACTATTACTGATTAATGTTTGTTTTTTACGGATTGCTACAGGTAGTTGTTATGTCGAGAAATAAGAGTTTTTTTTGTTTTAAAAGTTGTATATCTTGGCATGATGGGGTGAACTTTGCCTTATGTCAAGTAAGGAGTTATGATGTATAGGTGGTAAATCTTTATATTGATAGAGGTAATGAAGGGATGAAGAGTGTGATGGGCAGAGGATTAACGATAAAGGATGTAGTAAAGTAATGAATGATGATAAAAAAGAATATTAAGTTTATTCTGGTTTTAATTTTTATGATGGCATCTCTTTTTTTAGGAGATGTTTATGGGCAGGCTCCCTTCCAGGTGTCGGGATATGTAACTGAGATGCCTTCGTACACGTGGCAAAGAAAGTCAGATAAGCTTTGGGATAACTTGATTCATAACCGAATTCATTTAAATTATTCCAACAATGAGTATAGTAGTATTCGTATAGAGGTTCGTAATCGTTTTTTTTTAGGAGAAACAGTGCGCCATACCCCCTTGTATAAGTTTTATCTGAACAACGATCCCGGCTGGGTGGATATGAGTTTTAATTGGGGATCATCAAAAAGCTTTGTGGTCAATACCGTAATTGATCGTCTTAGTTACGAGCGTTCATGGGGTAAGTGGCAGTTGGAGGCTGGTAGACAACGGGTTAGTTGGAGCAAAAGTCTTGTCTGGAATCCCAATGATGTTTTTAATTCATATTCATATTTTGATTTTGATTACGAGGAACGCCCCCGTATGGACGGCTTGCATTTGACGTATGATGTAGATGATGAGCAGCGTTTTGAGGCAGTGTTAAAAGTTGATGGGAGTGCTAAAGTGACTTCCGCTCTGTTGTATGGTTTTAGTAAGGCAGGTTATGATTTTCAGTTGCTGGCAGGTCAAATGAATCAAGAAGATTACCTATTGGGAGCTGGATGGAGCGGGAGTGTTGCAGATGCTGGTTTTTATGGAGAACTTTCTTTTTTGTCACCAATCAACCAAAAGAACGATGATATTCTTGTTTTGTCCGTGGGGTCAAATTATACTTTTCATCAGTCTCTGACTGTAAGGGGAGAATATCTTTATTCCAGTAATTTGAATAGTTCATTTGAGGATTTTGGGAGTCTGATCTTTTATACGTCATCCATTAAAAAATTAAGTGTTACGGAGCACTCTTATATGCTAAGTGTTGGTTGTCCTGTGACTCCATCGTTAGATGTTTCCTTGGCTTATGTAGGCTTTTCTTTTCCGGTGCTAAAAAGCTTTTATGTTTCTCCTGCTATAGAATATTCCTTGAATGAGCAGTTGTCTCTTTCTGGTATCTTTCAGCTATATTCCCATGAGTGGGAAGGGAGTGATGTATTGCAGATTTCGTCTTTTGTTCGCTTAAAACTGTTTTTTTAAAGTAAGATATTCGCTTTTGTAAGTAAAGATGTTTGTGGATGATGTGTTTTTAAGGTGTTGGTATGCAATGTGTTGCCCTATGTCACGCATTTGTCACACTCTTGTCACGCATTTGTCACGCCTAAAAATAGGTATTATTGGAGCTAGTAGTGTAATTTAGCTTTCGAAGGTTAACTAATTACAAAATCTTTGTTATGAATTATATGAAAATAAGCATCCGATTTTTACTTTTTACGTTGCTACTATTGTTGGCAACACTTATTGTAGAATTTATCATTTCTAATGTTTACGCCTTATTGCTGGAATATTATTCCTTGCCAAAATCAGATTCAAACATTACTTTTTTATCATTTGTTATCAGTCTTGTTTTTACTAGCTTGTTGACCTATGGAACCGGATTTTGGCATGTGTCTAGGGTTAGTGATTGAAAAAAATCAATACAGGTGTTTCCTGTATTGATAAAATGTTTTTATTATTTGTTTTTGTTTGTCCAGGGCTTTGAGTTGGGTTCATTGCGCTGCCCAGCAAGTGTGTGTTTTGTTCGAATTCGGACAGTGTTGTTTCGTTACTGTACACTTATTGTATATAGTACTCACCAATGGTTATATGACAAAAGTCAGACATTCAGAGAGATAGGTTTTTTGGAACAAAGCTTGTTTCGTTGGATGTGCTTGAGAACGCTATGTTTTCTTTTTGCAATCGCATATTAACTAAAACTTTATCAGGTGAGTAAAAGCATTATAAAAGTCAAGTCGCTTCACAAATCTTATATTACCGGAGCCAATTCCTTGCATGTACTTAAAGGTATTGATATGGATATTAGAGAGGGAGAGATGGTATCTATCATGGGATCTTCTGGTTCGGGAAAGTCAACATTGTTAAATATTGTTGGAATACTAGATAATTATGATTCGGGAGAATTTTATCTCAACGATATTCTTATTCAAAAAATGAATGAAAAAAGGGCAGCTCAATTTAGGAATAAATATATTGGGTTTGTCTTCCAGTCTTTTAATCTTATTTCGTTTAAAAATGCAATGGAGAATGTGGCTTTGCCATTATACTATCAGGGCGTGAGTCGTAAAAAACGAAATGCGATGGCTTTGGAGTATCTGGATAGATTGGGCTTAAAAGAGTGGAGTGAACATTTACCCAGTGAACTTTCGGGAGGACAAAAACAAAGGATTGCCATTGCCAGGTCTCTTATTTCTAAGCCCAAGGTTATTTTGGCCGATGAGCCTACCGGGGCATTGGATACCAAGACTTCGTATGAAGTGATGGATATCCTGAAAGAGGTCAATGAATCAGGTATCACGGTGATTATAGTAACCCATGAGAATGATATTGCAGAGAAAACGCACCGTGTCATTCGCCTAAAGGATGGTCTTATTGAATCTAATCATACCAATTCTAATCTGATTGAAAAAGTACAAGCTCCTTCGGTATAAACCATACAATAAGATTATATCATGCTAGATTATATACAAGAAATACTATCCACCTTACGGCAAAATAAACTAAGGGCTATCATGACAGGTTTCAGTGTGGCTTGGGGTATTTTTATGCTGATACTTTTACTGGGATCGGGAAAGGGCTTGCAAAATGGGATGGAAAACAACTTTAGTGGTACTTCCAAAAATGCTTTGTGGATCTGGAGTAGAAGAACACAAGTAGCTTATGATGGCTTGAAAGCCGGACGGAGAATCCAATTTACGGATCAGGATGTTGTGGAACTGAAGAGGAGGTTAGGTGATGATTTTGATCATATATCAGGACGTTTTTATATTAGCGGAGAAGCTAGGGTTACATATCAGAATGAATTTGGTACTTACCGGACGGAGGGGGTAATGCCTGCATTTAATAAAATTCAGATCGTTCATCAAGACGAAGGACGTTTCATCAATCAGCTGGACATTGATGAATACCGCAAAACCATCGTGATTTCGGAGCCTGTGAAAAAAACATTGTTTAAAGATGGGCAGGATGCCATAGGAAAATATATTCGAGTGAACAGTGTGCCTTTTAAGGTGGTGGGGGTGTTTACGGATCCTGAAGACAAAGAGCGTAAAAGAGTCTACTTGCCCCTAACTACTGCTCAGCGGGTGTTTAATGGTATTAATAAGTTGGGAGAAATGGCCATTGCAACCAATGCTACTACTGTGGCCGAAAATAAGCGTATTGAAGAAGAAGTAAGAAGTTTGTTGGCCAAGCGTCATCGGGTATCTCCTGAAGACAAGCAGGCTTTGGGTATTTGGAATACCTTGGAGCATTTTAAGCAAGCGCAGGGTGTTTTTACCGGAATAAGATTTTTTGTGTGGATTATTGGTATTATGACCATTATAGCAGGAATTGTTGGCGTGAGTAATATCATGATTATTTTGGTAAAAGAAAGAACCAAAGAGATAGGTATCCGAAAAGCGATTGGTGCAACGCCTTTATCTATTATTCGGCTGGTTCTTTCGGAATCTGTTTTTATAACTGCATTTGCAGGGTTCTTTGGCTTGGTTGCGGGAATCGGAATTTTGTCCTTGGTAAGTATGGGATTGCAAAATGCAGGGGGCGATATTCAACGTGCTTTCTGGAATCCATCAGCAGATATTTCAGTGGCCGTTTGGGCTTTGTTAATTCTTGTGGTTGCGGGCCTTGTGGCTGGTTATATCCCGGCTCGCAAAGCTTCTTCTATTCGCCCCATTGAGGCGTTGCACGACGAATAAATTTTTAATCTAAAACTACAAACCGTGTTTGACAGAGATAGATGGCAGGAAATATTAAATGCCGTAAGGAAAAATAAATTACGTAGTACACTGACTGCTTTTGGTGTATTCTGGGCCATATTTATGTTGGTGGTTATGATGGGCTCAGGCAATGGGCTTAAGAATGGAATAACGGCCGGAGTCAAGGATTTTGCTACCAATAGTGGATTTATGTGGGCTGAATCTACCACCAAAGCTTATGAAGGTTTTAAGCGAGGTCGTCATTGGGATATTAGTAATCAGGATATTATGGAGATAAAAGATGGTGTTCCTGAGCTAGGCGTTATTTCACCGCGATTAAACGGATGGAATCTTAGGAGTGGTGAGAATATTGTGAGAGGAAAGCGTTCTGCCGCTTTTAATGTCATGGGTGACTATCCCGCTTATCGCAAAATTGACCCATGTACCATGTTGTGGGGACGTTACATCAATGATGAGGATATCAAACAGAAAAGAAAAGTGTGCATTATTGGTGAAAATGTCTACGATGTGATGTTTGATGAAAATGAAGACCCAGTGGGAAAGTATCTTCGGGTAAATGGAGTGTATTTTATGGTGGTGGGCGTGTTTCGTTCTAATAATCCCAATATTAATATAGGGAGTAATAAAAAGGAAACAGTTTATATGCCTTTTACTTCTATGCAACAGACTTACAATTATGGCGATAGGGTCCACTTTTTTGGTATCACAGCCAAGGATGGAGTAAAGGTGAAGGATGTCATGGATAAGATAAAAGTTATCCTGCAAAAAAATCATAAACTATCGCCGGATGATGAAGATGCCATAGGTAAAGTGGATATTGAAAATGAAATAAAAACCATGTTTTATATTTTCTTGGGTATCGATATTTTGATATGGGTGGTTGGTCTGGGAACTTTGTTTGCGGGTGCGATAGGGATTAGCAATATTATGCTGATCATAGTAAGGGAGCGAACAAAAGAGATAGGTATACAGCGCGCTATCGGAGCACGTCCAAGTATTATTATAGGTCAGATTTTAACTGAATCGGTGTTCTTAACCACCGTAGCGGGTTTTATTGGTTTGGCCTTTGGAACCTTTGTGTTGTATATAGTAGATATTGCGGTGGATGCCTCTAGGGCCGCCGCTCCACCTGATGAAGAATCTTTTTTTCTGAATCCTGAAATAGGTCTGCCCATTGCATTGGCATCCCTGGCTATGTTAATATTTGTGGGTTTTATTGCCGGATTAATACCGGCCATGAAAGCCATTCGCATTAAACCAATTGAAGCATTACGTCACGAATAAAATAAATATACAAAAAATGAAAAAGTTACTTAGGATATTGTTAGGAATTGCCTTGCTTGCCTTGTTCGGATGGGTGGTGTTCTACCTTTATAGTCAATCGAAAAAGGATCCAGAGGTATATGAAACCGAAACCGTTGAGGTATCGAGTATTGTAAAAAAAACAGTGGCTACAGGGTCAGTTGTTCCGCGTCAGGAAATTGAAATAAAGCCGCAAGAGTCTGGTATTATCACTGAAATATATGTGGAAGAGGGTGATCAGGTGAAAAAAGGAGATATTATTGCTAAAGTGCAAATTATTCCTGAGATGGTTCAGGTTAATAGTGCCGAGAGTCAGTTGAATAAAGCAAAAATAGGATTTAAAAATGCGGAGATTGAGTATAAACGAAAAAAAGAATTGTTTGATGGGGGTGTGATTGCTGAATCGGAGTATCTGGATGCACTGATGGTCTACGAAAATGCAAAGGAGGATGTGAATGCCGCGGATAACAATCTTCAGTTAATAAAAGAAGGTGTAACAAAAAAAATGGGTGCACAAACCAATACGATCATCAAGGCTACTATTGATGGTATGGTGCTGGACGTTCCTGTTGAGGTGGGTAACTCCGTGATTAAAAGTAATGCCTTTAATGATGGTACCACAGTGGCTGTTTTAGCGGATATGAGTAATATGATTTTTCAAGGTAAGGTGGATGAAACAGAAGTGGGAAAGATAAGAGAGGGAATGGACTTGGAGTTGTCTATAGGTGCCATTGAGGAAGAGAAATATGATGCAAAGCTTGAGTTTATTGCACCTAAGGGAGTGGAGGAAAATGGAGCTATTCAGTTTGAAATAAAGGCCGCTGTGGCTTTAACTGATGGTCAGTTTATTCGATCTGGCTATAGTGCTACAGCTGATATTGTGCTGGATAGAAGAGATAGTGTTTTTGTGATTCAAGAGAAGTTAATTACTTTTAGTAACGATTCGGCATTCGTGGATGTAGAAGTGGGGGAACAGCAGTTTGAGAAAAAGTTGATAGAGACTGGGCTTTCTGATGGTATTCAAATAGAGGTGAAGTCTGGTATCGATAAAGATGATAAAATAAAAGTTCCAAAGTCGTAAGTTGCAAGGAAGCTCTTTTCTAAAAGTGAAAATTTTAAGCTAGTAAAAAATGATAAAAATAATATTACCACTGTTTGTTGTGCTGCTTTTTAGTAGTCTGACTCATGTAAATGCCCAGAAAGTATGGACATTGGAAGAGTGTATCTCTTATGCCTTTGAAAATAATATTACCGTAAAAAGGCAAGCGTTAAATGCAGCGTATCAGCAAAATGAGCTGCAGCAAAGTAAGATGAATCGCTTGCCTGATTTAAATGCACAAACATCTTATGGTCATAGCTATGGTTATACTTGGGTTCAGCAAGAAGCCGAAAATATTGATGTAAATAACCGTTCCTTTGGAATGGGTATTGGTACTTCGGTAGATGTGTTTAATGGTTTTAGTGCACGTAATACAGTGAGGCGTAACAAAATAGACTTGATGGCGTCGCTGGCTTCGAATGAGGTGGTAAAGAATGACATCGCATTACGTATTACTAGTCAGTATTTGCAAATACTATTTGATAAAGAGTTGCTGGCTGTTGCCAAAGAGCAATATGAAGTGACCAATCAGCAGGTGGAGCGGGCATTAAAATTGGTAGCTGCAGGAAGTGAGGCCAGGGGTAGTTATCTTGAAATAAAATCACAAGCCGCCAAGGAGGCATTAACAGTTACCCAGCAAGAAAATAATTTGGCGTTATCTATATTGGATCTGGCACAGCTACTGGATTTGGAGAATGTGGATGGTTTTGATGTGGTGTCACCTGTTATGCCCGAGATAGAGGGGATGAAGCTGAATAAGGCGGATGAGGTTTATGCTATAGCAGTGGATATTATGCCGCAGATTAAAAAGGCTAATTATACATTGGAGAGCTCTGAGATTGATGTGAACATTGCTAAAAGTAATTATTATCCTAGTTTAAGCCTATCTGCTCAATGGGGAGCAAGTGCCAACTGGTTAATGGAAGATCCTAATGGGTTTAATCGTTCGTTGGGGGATCAGATTAATTCAACTAAGAATACCTATATAGGGGCGTCACTGAATATCCCTATTTTTAATAAGTTGCAAACTCGTACCAATGTTAAAAATGCCCGTATCAGTGTGTTGGATGCTAAGTTTTCATTGCAACAGGAGAAGCTGGCTTTGCGTAAAGAAATACAGCAGGCTTATGCCGATGCCTTGGCTGCTTATAATAAGTATTTGTCAAGTTATGAGGCTGTTATGTCGTATAAGGAGTCGTTTCGCTATACGGAGCAAAAATTCAGCGTAGGATTGGTAAACTCTGTTGATTTCAATGTGGCAAAGACTGACTTTACAAGGGCTCAGTCGGATTTGTTGCAATCGAAATATGAATATATCTTGCGAAATAAGATTCTTGATTTTTATAAAGGGATTCCTATTGTTTTATAGAAGAAATCAGATTTTTTGATTGTATTTAGTTTGGTAAGGTAGCACCTGTCTGTTTTTTTAGATAGGTGCTTTTGGTTTTTAATTGGTTGATTAAAAAATGTATATTGTAACATATTTTAGTGACATTGTTATCGTGTGTCAGCGAGATGTTAAATTATTGATGCTTGAACGAGCTATGAAAAAATATCTTTCACAGGAGGAATGTATTTTAGGCGAGTTTTGTAAGCCCATTGAAAAATAAAATTAAATACATGAAAAGGAATGTACTTTATCCACTTATCGCATTGTTAGTTGTTGTGATAGGTCTTATTGTTGCAAAAAAGCAAGGTTGGGTTGGAGGTGAATTTCGCCATAAGGTAATGGTAGAAAAAGCAGAGCGAAGAACGCTTACAGAGCTGATTACTGCCAACGGAAAAATAAAGCCTCAAGTGGAGGTGAAGGTGTCGTCAGATGTGTCGGGCGAGATTCTAGATTTGAGCGTTAAAGAGGGTGATGAGGTTGTGAAAGGACAGGTGCTGGCAAGGATACAGCCAGATATTTATCAGCGTAATCTGGAGAAAATGCAAGCTTCTGTGCGTAGCTCGGAAGCTAATTTGGCTCAGTCGGAGGCTCAGTTTCAGCAAAAAAAGTTGGCCTTTGAGCGTTTCCAATCTTTGTGGAAACAGCAGACCATATCAGAGTCGGAATATGAGCAGGTATTGGCTGATTATAATGTGGCCAAAGCTAGTGTAGAGGCCGCTCAAGCCGCATTGATAAATGCCCGGGCTTCGTTGAATGAAGCTAAGGATAATCTTAGCAAAACTACCATTTACGCCCCAATGGATGGAACAGTGTCTCAGCTGAACGTTGAAAAAGGAGAAAGGGTTGTGGGTACTGCGCAGTTTGAAGGAACGGACATGATGACCATCGCTAATTTGAATAATATGGAAGTAGTGGTGGATGTGAATGAAAATGATATTATTCGCGTAGCATTAATGGATACTGCGCTGATAGAGGTAGATGCTTATTTGAAAACTAAGTTTAAAGGGGTGGTAACTGAAATTGCCAACTCGGCCCGATCTGAAGGGATCAGCGCTGATCAGATTACTAATTTTGAGGTAAAAGTGCTTATTCTGCCAGCTTCTTATCAAGAACTCATGGAGGAAAAAGGACGTGGTTTTTATCCTTTTCGCCCTGGCATGTCAGCTACCGTTGATATACAAACCAATACTAAATTAGATGTCTTAACGATTCCTATCCAATCGGTAACAACAAGAAAAGATACTGCAGGAATGGATGAAAGCGAAAAGGATTTGAAGGTGGAGATGGAAAAGGTAGAGGTGGTGTTTGTTGTGGAGGAAGGGAAAATTCAGCAGAGGAAAGTGATAACGGGTATTCAAGATACTCAATTCATTGAAATAATAGAGGGTATAGAGGATGGTGATGAGCTTGTGAGTGCTCCCTATAGTGCCATTTCTAAAAAACTGAAGCATGACGATCCGGTAGAAGTAGTGGATAATTTATTTGCAGATAAGTAATGTATAGTCCCGGAACACGAAGTGTCCGGGACTGTTATGTGTTTGTGTTTTATATATTGCTGGTGTACAAGGCCTCATGAGATGGACCTAACTGATATTTTTAAGTTCTTTGGTTGCTTTTACCTTATTGTTAGGGTTGTTACAGTAACTGGCCAGTGATTGGATAGCTCTAAGTTCCAACTCAGTTTGACTGAGTGATTTTTTTTCGTCTTCCAATAATTGTTTGGCATAACAGCTGATGTATAGGGCGATTAATTCCTCTTTTTCGTCTGTCAGCGCTTTTATCTTATTGCTAATCTTGAAATTTAAAGAGGGACTCCCTTTCATCCATCTGACAATGAAAGTGGTGGCAGCTTTTCTTTCTGTATCTTTTTTGTTGTAGGGCGTCATCAATAAGTAATAGCTACAATCCAAAACTTGTTCCGAATAAGCGGCATAATCTTCATCGGATTCTAATTTTATATCATTCAGATATGTGAATTGGGCATTGGATAATGTTACGGTTGCGGTAAGGATCATTAAAATTATAACTGACTTTTTCATAGACTCTAAATTTTATTTTCAATGCATATATGGAACTCACTTTTATAACAATTCTGTATGCGTGTTTTATTTATATTACGTAAGGTGTTGTAAATGTTCTTGTTGCTTGATGAAGGTGTGTCAGTGGTCGATGAACGTTAAATTTTTATTGCTAAATTGATTAATAGAGATGTGGTATGGCTGGTATTAAGAAGCAATGATGCTTATTTAAAAAGGAAAAATGAGTATAAGTAAGTTAAGGTTTGTCTATAAAGTAGTATTTTTGTGCAATGACCGATATATTAATCAATGAATATTTTAGCGCATATGCTTCCTATCCGGTTATTGACGTAAGGTCACCCGGGGAATTTAAGAAAGGGCATATTGTGGGAGCATATAATATTCCACTTTTTACCGATGCCGAACGTGCGCATGTTGGAACGGTTTATAAACAGAAAGGGCCAGATAAGGCTATGAGCTTGGGTTTAGAGTATGTGACTCCTAAGTTGCGTTGGTTTGTGGAACAGGCAGCATTGGTTGCACCGCAAAAAAAAGTTGTAGTACACTGTTGGCGTGGAGGAATGAGGAGTCATGCTTTTGCGGAGCACCTGGAAGAGAATGGGTTCGAAGATGTGAAGGTGATTGAAAAAGGCTATAAGGCTTTTCGGAATTTTGTATTGGATAGTTTTACTGTTGAGATGCAGCTAAAGGTGATAGGTGGTTATACGGGAAGTGGCAAGACACGTATTCTATCTCGCTTAAAGGAAGAGGGATGTCAGGTTATTGATTTAGAGGGACTGGCTTGTCATAAAGGATCGGCTTTTGGATCTATTGGTGAAGATGATCAGCCTACTGTTGAACAGTTTGAGAATAACTTGTTTGATCAATGGCGGATGCTGGATTTTAATCGGCCTGTATATGTTGAGGATGAAAGTCACAATATTGGTGCTGTGAAGATTCCTATGGGTTTGTATGAGAAAATGAAGGATGCCAAGGTGTATTTCTTGAATATTCCCAAGGAGAAAAGGGCCTTGGCTTTGGTGAAGGAATATGCGGGTATAGATGATGATTTGTTGAAGCAAGGGATCCTTAAAATTACCAAACGTTTGGGAGGACTGGTTGTAAAAGAAGCGTTGCAAGCCTTAGAGAATAAAGATTATTTTAAGGTAGCTATGCTTACTCTTAATTACTACGATAAAGCGTACTGGAGAGGAGTGCAAAAAAGAGATAGGCATAAAATAGTCTATTGTGAATTGACGAATTGTGATCCTCTTGTTAACGCAGCCTATATCAAACAACATGTTAATGGATAGCATGTTGCAAAGCATCATGAAATGAGCTATGAAAACACTGATACCACATGGGTTGATGTTTTGTTCTGGCGAGTTATATGTGGCCATTGAAGATTAAATTTAAACATATGAAGGATATAAAATTAACGAGCTATAGTCACGGCGCCGGCTGTGGCTGTAAAATTTCGCCTCAGGTTCTCGATTCAATATTGGTGAGTAGTGTTACTCCTGTTTTGGATGATAGGTTATTGGTGGGTAATGATAGTCGTGATGATGCGGCCGTTTATGATATGGGAAATGGAATGGGCATCATTAGTACAACAGATTTTTTTATGCCTATTGTTGATGATCCTTTTTCGTTTGGGAAGATTGCTGCGGCCAATGCCATAAGTGATGTGTATGCCATGGGTGGACAGCCTTTAATGGCCATTGCTATTTTGGGCTGGCCCATTAATAAAATCCCGGCAGAAGTGGCGAGTGAGGTTTTGAACGGAGGACGTGAAGCGTGTAAAGAAGCTGGGATTATACTGGCAGGAGGACATAGCATTGATAGCCCAGAACCTATATTTGGTTTGGCTGTAACAGGAAAAGTGGACTTGAATCATCTTAAACAAAATAATACCGCAACAGAGGGGTGTCGATTATATCTAACAAAACCGTTGGGCGTTGGGATTCTTACTACAGCCCAGAAAAAAGGACTGCTAAAAGAAGAGCATAAAAATGTGGCTCCGGATGCGATGAGTAAGTTAAATAAGATAGGTCAGGATTTGTCCAGAATTTCAGGGGTAAAAGCCATGACGGATGTTACTGGTTTTGGTTTGTTGGGTCATCTGCGTGAGATGTGTGAAGGGAGTAAGTTGACCGCGTATATCAAGCATGAAAATATACCTCGATTTGATATGTTAGACGAATATATTGCGCAGGACTGTATCCCCGGAGGTACCCATCGAAATTGGGACAGCTTTGGAGATAAGATTAATTTGGCCGATTTGCG
The DNA here is from genome assembly GCF_000517085.1 of Saccharicrinis fermentans DSM 9555 = JCM 21142. Lineage (NCBI taxonomy): Bacteria > Pseudomonadati > Bacteroidota > Bacteroidia > Marinilabiliales > Marinilabiliaceae > Saccharicrinis > Saccharicrinis fermentans. Next base: position 5,123,896 of record NZ_KI912107.1, read on the forward strand.
TTTGAAAAGTTTGCTTTGTGATCCACAAACAAGTGGTGGATTATTGATTGCCGTTGAGCCAGCGTCATGCAGAGATGTAGAGGAACTGCTTAAAAAATATGATGTGGAAGCCAAAAGCTTTGGAGAGTTGAAAGCTCAAGCAGAAAAATGGGTAGTGGTAAGCTAAGTTAACTTCGTGTTTTACCATATAAAAACTCCCGTTTAACTTTGGTTGAACGGGAGTTTGTATCTTTCAAAATAAGAAAGTATTAAAGCTTTATGAGCTTAACTCTTCCGACCTGACCGCTTTTTAATTTGCATTCAATTCCTTTCAGGTGAAAGGGTGCTTCATCAATAACATCCTGAACAACACCGTGTGTTAAATGTCCTGAGCGCTCATCTTGTTTCTGAAGAATCGCTACTTTTGTTCCCTTCTTAATGTTTTTTCTTTCTCTTCCGTCCATTAATCTGTCACTTATAAATATATAATCGTTATTCTATTTTGATGTGCTTTTATTAAAGTTAATTCGTCAAAGCGAAGTGCCTATTATAGTTGTGTTTTGTTGTGAAAAATGGCCTACAAATTTATTACAATAGTGTAATATAAGCAAATGTTAGTTCAGTGTTAAGCGTATTTTAACTTTTTTTTACCAATGGACAGGTGTAGTCTGAAAACAAAAGTTCTTTTGTTTTTTATTTAGTTAGCTCTTCAACCTTGGGTGTTCAGTAATCATTTATTATTAAGTCTCTGTTTATTGCAATAGTAAATTAATTACTTAATTTTGCGGCCGTAAATGGTTCTTTTAGTTGTATGAACATACAATTGGATTAAAAGGGAATGCAGTGAAAATCTGCAACAGTTCCCGCTGCTGTAAGTCCACCTCCGGTATTCCGGAAACAAGGGGTTTTTAAACTTCTGCCACTGTTTGTCATCAGATGAATGGGAAGGCATAAAAACCTGGACAAGTCAGAAGACCTGCCATTACTTAATATTTTAAACATTTTGCTTCCGGGAAAGAAGTTATTGTTTTGAGCAGTTTTTCATTGTTCTTACATTATTCTCTTGATTTACGGAATTGCAAAGTGAAGTTGTTATTTTAAACTTTTACTATGCAAAGGATTATTAATGTAGCTGTTATGCTATTGCTTACAGCATTTATTGCGCATGCGCAGGAGGCTGAGCTAAAAGGAGTGGTCATCCTCAAAAACAACCAGCAGCCCTTACCGGGTGCCAACGTTTATTTTTCTGGGACAACAACAGGTACGGCCACAAACAACAAAGGGGTGTATCAATTAAAGAAGTTAAAGCCAGGGGTCTATGACTTAAGTGTTTCATTTTCTGGATTTAAGAAGGTGAAAAAAAGTGTGTCTCTCCAGAAGGGGGAGAATGTTGTGAATATTGAAATGGTTGAGTCGGACCATAGCTTGGGCGAGATTGTGGTGACTGGTACAGGAACGGCTCATCATTTAAAAACGGCTCCTGTACCCACCGAACTTATTAGTAAAAAGGCTATTGCCAATGCAGGGGCATCTGATTTTAACGATTTGATGCTCAATATAAGCCCATCCTTCGAGTTTAACCCCGGAACAATGGGCTCTTTTATGTCAATCAATGGTTTAGGCAATGATTTTATATTGGTTTTGATTGATGGTAAACGTATGTACGGAGATATTGGAGGACAGAATGATTTGAGTCGCATTAACCCTGATGATGTTGAACGCATTGAAATATTAAAAGGGGCAGCTTCTTTGCTGTATGGCTCTGATGCCATTGCAGGGGTGATTAATATCATTACCAAAAAATCGAAGCAAAAACTGAATGTGTCCAATACCACCCGTATTCGTGATTATGCTACGATCCAACAAAGTAATACGGTTGATTTAAATTTTGGAAAAATATCGTGGAATGGAAATTTTAATCATAAAAGCAGTAATGGTTGGCAATTGAGTCCATACGAATTGGATGGAAATGACTTGGTGGAAACCGAGGCAAAGGCTCAAAATAAATATACAGATCATACCTTTAGTCAGGTGTTAACCTTTCGTGCCAGCGATAAATGGGAGGTGTATGCTGGTCATTCAGTTTACGAAAAAGATATGTTCAGACCACAGTCAGTGGGTAAGTATGGATATTACTTTGATGATAAGACCTTTGAAATGGGAGCTAAGTATTTGTTGAATAGAAAGGATTATATTTCATTGGATTACAATTATGACCAATTCCGTTACTATTATAGGTATAACCAAGATTACAAAGATTATTCCGATGGTGATAAGTCTATTAATAATGATCAGCGTTTGAATAATATACGCTTAAAGTATGTGATGGCCATCTCTAAGAATAATAAGTTGACCCTAGGAGAGGATTATACTGAAGAAAAAATGGTGTCGGAGGATCGTTTGGAGGAGGGAGAAGCAGCAGCTCATACCATTGCTGTTTATGCACAGGATGAAATTACCTTGTTCAACCATTTGAATGTAGTGGCAGGTATTAGAGCCGTCAAGCATAAAGAGTTTGGAGGCGCATTTACACCTAAAGTATCTGTTCTTTATAAATTGAATAGTCTCAACTTTAGAGCTACTTATGGACAAGGATTTAAAGCTCCCACATTGAAAGAGTTGTATTATGCCTATGAAAAAGGAGGGACTTTATATATGGGTAATCAGGATTTGGATCCTCAGAGGTCACAGTTTTATTCCGCAGGCATTGAGCTCAATCACCATGTGATATCGGCCAGTTTAACGGCTTATGAGAATGAAGTGAATGACCTGATAGATTATAGGGATGTTGAATTGCTTGAGGGTGACGCTGAGAACGGAATCAGTAAACGACGCCAGCATTACAATGTGGATGAATCACGGTCGCGAGGCTTTGACTTTTTGATGAATGCGAAATTGGGGGCTGGCTTTACCTTGGGAGGTGGATATAGCTATGTGGATGCTAGAGATCTTAGTAATGATGAACGTCTGGATGGTGTGGCGCAGAATTATGGTAATGTAAGGGTGAATTACGAACATGCCTGGAAGTCGTACCGTTTTAATGCTAATGTGATAGGGCGTATTCAGGATGATAAATCATATGATAATGGTGATGATAATGCCAAAGGATATGATTTATGGAAAGTAACCACCAATCATCGGTTCTCCAATTTGGGTGCTTTTGTGCTAGAAGCCCAGCTGGGTATCGATAATGTATTTGATTATGTAGATGATAGTCCTTATGGTTCGCATTACGGAACCATTCACCCCGGACGTACTTTTTTTGCTGGCGTAACTATTCATTTTGCACAATAAAGATATTTTGAAACAGATTAATAAACAGATTATAAAAATTCATAATATGTCAGGTTCTTTTTTGAGCCTGATATTTGTGTTTTGGTGCTTTTCAGGAATCGTGTTGATTTTTGATGGCTTTCCCCACGCTTCTCGCGAAGAGCGTTTTTTGCATCTGGCAGAGTTTAGTCCGGAGGCATTGACCAACTTGCAAGCTCCGTCAGAAACATTTAAAGGGAATGTTTCGCTTGAGATTAGCGATGGAAACCCCGTTTATCGTGTTCGTTCCGGTAGGAAAAGCAATAAAGTATTTGACGCACGTACTTTAATGGAGGTGCCAGTGTTTACGGAGGCATATGCCCAAAGCTTAACAGAGTCTTTTAATGGCCATCCGGTGCGTAAGATAGAACGGATGGACGATCTAAGTCAGTGGGTGCCATGGAATTACTATAAGCCTTTGTTGCCTTTTTACAAATGTTATATGGCGGATAAGGAGCATACGGTACTGTATGTGTCGGCCAAAACAGGAGAGATCATTCAGGAAACAAAGCGACTGGAGCGATGGAGTGCCCGATTGGGTGCCATTCCTCATTGGATTTATTTTAAGCAACTCAGGTCTTTAGAAAAAACATGGAGACTGGTGGTGATAATACTGGCCTCCTTGGGAATATTGATGACCGTGACTGGTATTTATGCAGGAGTAATACGTTATAGAAAACGCTCGAAGAATAGTATAACCCCCTATAAAAAGTTTTGGTATAAGTGGCATCATATCACGGGTTTCTTCTTTGGTTTTTTTGTGTTTACCTTTGTTTTAAGTGGACTTATTTCGGTTAGTTCCATCCCGGATTGGATGGTTGGTGTAAAAAAATCAGATAAGGTAAAAGTGGGTTGGAATCAAAAATTAGACCTGCGTATGCATCATCATACTACACCTTGGAATATTTACAAAGCATTGGATAATAAGGATGGTGTGCGAAAGATAGAATGGAAAAGCGTTTTGGGTCAGGCGCAGTATCATGTTTATTATGAGGACTATCAGAAGCCGGATGTTTATACATTGTATAACGATAGTGTGATTTCGCAGCGACCTTATTCAATGAGCGATATACAGTCTCAGGCAAATATATTATTAGGTCAAATTCCGTTTTCGATACAAGAGCAGTTCACATACGATAATTATTATGCTGGTTCAGGAATGATTTATTTGCCTCAACCAGCCTATAAAATAATGGTGGACGATGTCGCAAATACTTGGTTATATATTGACCCGGCCAGCGGAGAAGCAGTAAAAACCCTGACACGAAATACGCGCTTACGCAGGTGGTTGTATCGTTTTTTGCATACGCTGGATATTCCCATGCTTAAAAAAATGGATGGATTGCGTAAAACGATTCTGGTGTTGCTGTGTTTAATGGGATTGGCCATTAGTGTAACAGGGTTTGTAATAGGTATAAAGTGGTTTAAAAGGAACTTGGGCTGGTAAAATGAAGGCTGTTAAAAGTATGATAATGAATAAAAACTGGTGTAAAATATTATTGTTTGTGGTGTTATCGTTTAAAATGTCATCCGCTTTTGCAGATGTAAAAACGGAGAAGGCGATTCTTTTGGTAACCTTTGGTACCAGTTATCCGGAGGCAAGGCTGGCTTTTACTCATATTGAAGATATGGTGAGAGCTGAATTTCCAGATACAGAAGTACGATGGGCTTATACGTCCAAGATTATTAGAAAGATATTAAAGAAAAGAGGCGAACATGTTCACTCTCCGGCAGAGGCCTTGGCCATATTAGGCGAAGATGGGTATACACAGGTGGCGGTTCAGTCGCTTCATATTATTCCCGGCGAAGAATATGAAAATTTAAAGGCCACTGTTAATGCATTTAATAAAATGCCCAAGGGTATTCAGCGTGCAAAATTGGGTGCTCCCCTTTTGTATGATCATGAAGATCATATGAAACTGGCGCGTGTGATAGATGATGAGTTCAAAGAAAAAATAGGTGAGAAAAAAGCTTTGCTTCTAATGGGCCATGGCACGAGTCATAGTGCCAATGTTTATTATCCGGGGTTTCAGTATTATTTGAATCAAATATCTCACAAATATTTTGTGGGTACAGTTGAAGGTTTTCCCACTTTGGAGGAGGCGATTCCTCAGTTAAAAAAGAGCGGGATAAAAACAGTAATGCTTACTCCGTTTATGTCGGTGGCAGGCGATCATGCCCGTAACGATATGGCAAGTGATGAGGAAGATAGCTGGAAAAGCTTACTGGAAAAAGAAGGATTCAAGGTGGAGGTGGTGTTAAAAGGACTGGCTGAATATAGTTCGGTGGTAAATATATGGATGGAGCATTTAAAAGCAGTATATAGCGAATAATGATGGCGTAATTATTGGTGAAATGTTGAAATTTAATTTAAAAGTGATGAGTAAGTTGCTGATAGTTTTGTTTTTGAGTTGCATGCTTTCTTCTTGTAATGGAGATGCAAGTAAGTCGAATAAAAAGAAAGAAACAGAGACGGAACCGGTTGTTTTAAGACATGCCAGGGAATTTTCTATCGGGAAGTCGGCAGATCATATGGAGCTAAAAGTTCACAGAAAAGGAGAACAAGGAGGCTATGATATTTTTAAGCTGGTTAAAACGGAAGCAGAGGCTCAGGGCGTATTAAATACCATAAAAGTACCCGCCCAAAAGATTATATGCCTGTCTTCGACCCAGCTGACTTACTTTTTTGCCTTGGATGACATTGACGATATTGTGGCTATTAACAGTAGTAGGTATCTGCGACATGAAGGTATGAGAGAGAGGGTTGAATCGGGGCTGGTGAAGAAAATTGGTAAGGAAGGAAGTTTTAACCTGGAAACCATAGCAGCATTGGATCCCGATGTGATCTTTGTGTCACCTTTTAAGGTGGGCGGCTTTGATGTGCTGCGAAGCCTGGGAATACCGCTGGTTCCCATGGCTGCCTACAACGAAGAAACACCCCTGGGACGTGCCGAATGGATAAAGATGATATCTCTTTTCGTGGGAAAAGAGGAAAAAGCAGACTCTATTTTTGAAGGTATTGAAACAAGTTACGAAAGACTGAAAGCGCTGACTGCCCATGTGAAAAAACGACCGACTGTGTTTTCCGGAAAAATGCGGTCCGGGAGTTGGTATGTTCCCGGAGGAAATAGTTTTTATGCCCATTACTTTAGAGATGCTGGAGCTGATTATTTTATTAAAGATGATAAGCAAGGTGCTTACCCTTTAGATTTTGAAACGGTATATCATAAAGCTTCGGAATGTGATTATTGGCGTATTATTCATCCGGAAAAATCAGGATTAACACTGAATGATTTAAAAAAGCAAGATCCTAGATATGCAGATTTTAAGGCCTTTAAAGCTAAAAATGTGCTCTTGTGTAATATTAGGGAAAAACCTTATTATGAGCAGGTTGGTATGATGCCGGACGTACTGCTTGCTGATTATATTCACTATTTTCATCCGGAGTTATTGCCACATCATACACCTTATTTTTACGAAAAATTAAGATGATAAAGAAAATTGGGAGGATATCGTTTGTGATTATGCTGGCCATTGTTTTATTGGTGGTTTTAGCTTCACTTAATTTAGTGCTGGGTTCGGTTCATATTCCTTTGCATGAGGTAAAGACTATCTTGTTTACAGGAGGAGGAGCTAATCGGGTGTTTGAGAATATTATCTTAAAAACACGTCTGCCACAAACCATTGTTTCCATGGGAGCGGGGATGGCACTTGGGGTGGCAGGTTTGTTGATGCAGACGCTGTTTCGTAACCCATTGGCAGGACCGTCTGTATTGGGTATTTCTTCTGGTTCCAGTCTGGGTGTGGCTTTTGTGATGCTTTTTACCGGAAATATTTTAGGTTTTACTTTTACCAGTATGGGAGCCTGGGGAGATTTTGCAGTTATTTTTTCGTCCCTTTTGGGAGCTGCCGGCGTACTGGCTTTGATTTTATTTATATCGCATCGCATAGGAGGCACCTTAAGTGTATTGATAATTGGTGTTATGATCGGCTACCTGAGTAGTTCATTGGTTAGTCTTTTAAAATTCTATAGTCCTGAAGAGGATGTGCATAATTATGTTATATGGGGCTTGGGTAGTTTTAGCCGCTTGGCACCTGACAGAGCATCATTGTTTGGAGTGATAACCATTGTTCCTGCTCTTATGGCAACGTGGCTCAGCAAACCACTTAACTTATTAGCTTTGGGAGATCGCTATGCCACTAACCTGGGCTTGAATATAAAAAAAGCCAGGTTTTTTATTATTGCCTTTGCCGGTTTTATGACAGCTATTGTTACTTCTTTTTGCGGACCTATTATTTTTATAGGAGTAGCGGTACCTCATCTGGCAAAGTTGCTTTCAAAAACATCAAACCATTTTTTCTTGATACTCAATGCTGCACTCTTGGGTGCTGCCACAACACTTTTGTGTAATTTATTGGCGCGTATGCCCGGCGTGGAACAGGAATTACCCATCAACTCGGTGACGGCTTTTATTGGTGCACCTGTGGTAATATGGGTCATCTGGAAACGACGTAAGGAAAATAGAATGGAGTAAGATTTTGAAAAAGGAAATATTAAATATCAATAAGCTGACCATTGGTTACGGCAAAGGAAAGCGAAGCAAAGTGGTGCATGCAGGATTGAATGCAAGTATGTATGAGGGGGAATTGCTTTGTTTGCTGGGCGAGAATGGTACTGGTAAAAGTACCTTGATTCGTACCATATGCGGTTTTCAAGCAGCATTGGATGGTGAGGCTTCCATGTTGGGAAAGAATCTTTTGAATCTTTCAGAAAAAGAGCTGTCAAAGATGGCTGCAGTTGTGCTAACTGATCGGGTTATCGTGCCTAATGCCACGGTTGAGGAGCTGGTTGGCTTGGGCCGAAGCCCCTATACCGGGACCTTTGGTATACTAAATGAAGAGGATAAGCGTATTGTACATTCGGCCATTCAAAAATGTGGAATACTCCATAAAAAGAAAGAACGGCTCTCGAATCTGAGCGATGGAGAAAAGCAAAAGGCTTTTATTGCCAAAGCACTGGCTCAGGATACGCTAGTGATTATTTTGGACGAGCCAACCGCCTTTTTGGATATGCCGTCGCGTGTTGAAATTATTCATCTATTAAGGCAAATTGCCAATACTTCTGGCAAGTCAGTATTGATGTCAACTCATGATTTGGATTTGGCTATGCAAATGGCCGACAGATTGTGGTTGTTAACAGCTCATAAGCCACTCATGATTGGTAGCCCGGAGGATTTGTTGCTCACCAACGAGTTTCAGACTATTTTTCAGAAAAGTGGTATCGAGTTTGATAACCGTACCGGCCTTTTTAGGGTTGAGTATGATTTTCAAGCATCCGTATCAGTACAGGGACATGGCTTTGAATATGTTTTGTTGCGCAGAGCATTGGCGCGTAAGGGCATCAAAACCACACAAAAAGATAAAGAGGAACCAGTGTGGGTGGAGATTAGTAATCAAGGAGAGGTGCTGTTTAATTTATATAAAAACAATGTTTGTGTCACCAGAGAAACTTCGGTGGAGCGGGTGGTTACGCATATATGTAAATTGTTATGAAGTTATTGGCAGTAAGTTCATACAGTGAAGTAGGTGATGTTCGGCGAAATGTATTGGACACCATACAATGGATTGAAAAGGCGCAGGCTAATGGGGTTGATTTTGTATTGTTTCCGGAGCTAAACCTATCCGGATATACCAAAGATAGGGAAGTCATAGATGAGGTGTTGGCGCAAAAAGAGGCCATCTTTCAGGACTTGAAAAATATATCGAAGCAAGTAAGTCTGGCCTTTGCCATTGGTTTTCCGGAAAAGGAGGGGACTTTTTATTATATCTCTCATTTTTTATTTTCAGACGGAGCCGTGGTTGGTGTTCATAGAAAAACACACTTAGGACCCACTGAAAAAGAATGTTATTCAGAAGGAAATGAAATGAATGTTTATGCAGTGGGTCAAATAAAGATTGGATTTCAGCTGTGTTATGAAACGCATTTCCCAGAGATTAGTAGTATCCAAAGCAGAAAAGGTGCACATGTTTTAGCCATGCCTTTTGCATCTCCCCGCGAGAACGCAGTGGATAAGTTGGCGCGTTTTAAGCGTTTTCTGCCGGCAAGAGCATATGATAATAGTTGTTTTGTGATGGCTTGTAATTTGGGAATGAGCATGAAAGGAGAAAGTGGAGGGGTCAGGTTGGCTTTAATAATAAACCCTAAAGGAGAGCTGATTGGCCAAGAAACAGATGGCAGTAGCATGGTGACTATCTCGTTGGAGGAGATAGAAAGAATTCACCAGACAAAAATGGGACATTTCAACCATTGGAAACGGACAGATTTATTGAGAAGTTATTATGAATGAAAGAATCATGAGTGATGATATATGGACATGGAGATGATCTTTATCAATATGATAAGATACATATAAATTTTAGTTCCAATGTTAAGCCCGGTGGAATGGACCGAGGCTTAAAGAAACATCTGGAAAATAGTGTTTCGGACTGTAGCTCTTATCCGGAGCCCAGAGCCAAAGAATTAGAGTTGTGTATAGAACAGGCATATCACTTACCGCCAGGAAGTGCATTGGTTACCAATGGAGCGGTGGAGGCCTTTTATCTTCTTGCTGCTTGGAAACAAGGATGTAATTCGTTGATTTATTACCCCTCTTTCTCTGAATATGAAGATGCTTGCCATAGGTATAATCATAAGCTTGAATTTGTATCCAATACAGAGCTTCAGGATAAGGTGGTGTATGGACAACATTTGGTGTGGTTGTGCAATCCAAATAATCCAGATGGTAAGATTTTCAGACCAGATACTCTTCAAGCTGTTGTTGAATATAACAAAGGCACTTTGTTTGTGATTGATGAGGCTTATATTGATTTTGTGGAGGAGGATGTATCCATGATAAAATGGTTGTCTGCATACAAGAACTTAATAATTATCCGCTCTCTCACCAAGCGTTTTGTTATACCTGGATTGCGATTGGGATATTTGTTGGCAGCTCCGGATATAGTTGCTCAGCTTGAAAAATTAATCATTCCCTGGCGTATCAATATCTTAGCCCAAAAGGCAGGGATGTACTGTTTAAAAGAAGGGTGTAAGGATGGTTTTGATTTGGCCACGATCCTTAAGGAATCAAAGAGACTGCAAAATGAAATTAACAAGGTAGATGGTTTCTCGGTTGTATTTTCGGATACTACTTTTTTTCTGGTTAAATCTCGATGGAAAGCAAGTGAGGTAAAAAGTAAGCTGATTGATAAATATGGCATATTGATACGGGATGCTTCTAATTTTAGAGGATTGACAGATGAGCATTTTCGTGTGGCCTGTCAAACGCCATCGCAAAATAATGAACTCATTAAAGCATTCAGAAAGTGGAGATAGTATATGGTCATTGTGTGGCGTTAGTCGTAGGTTTTATTTTGGATAAAGCTTTGGGGGATCCAACCTGCCTTCCTCACCCCATTGTAGTCTTTGGAAATATGATTGCATTGGCTGATAAAAAATTAAATCACCATCCTTATCGATTATGGAAAGGGGCACTTAGTTCACTAGTGATGGTTGTGGTTGTGTATTTGTTTTTTGCAGGTCTCATATATGGAGCATATGCGATACATCTGTTTGTGGGGTGTTTTGTTGAAAGCATTTTTGTTTTTTATGGTATTGCTGCCACCACGTTGATCAATGAGGGTAAGGCAGTTTTTGGTGTGCTGGAAAAGGAGGGTTTAGAACAGGGGCGGAGACAATTGGCTCGTATTGTGGGACGTGATACCAGCCAGATAGATGAGGAACATATTAAAAAAGCTACACTGGAGACGTTGGCAGAAAACTTGAGTGATGGGGTGGTGGCTCCTTTGTTTTGGTTTATCATAGGTGGTGTGCCTGCCATGATGAGCTATAAGATGATCAATACACAGGATTCAATGATAGGTTATAAGAGTGATAAATATTTGTATTATGGTCGTTTTTCGGCCAAGCTGGATGACGTGGTGAATTATATACCGGCGAGAATAACTGCTTTTTTGATGGCCTTGTTTAGCTTTAAAAAGAAAGCCTTTCGGTTTATTTTCTGGTTCGGAAGAGCACATACCAGTCCTAACGCTGGTTACCCGGAAGCAGCTTTGGCCGGCATCCTTGATGTGCAATTTGGGGGTACGCATGTTTATTTTGGAAAGGCTGTTCGTAAACCTGTTATAGGAGAAAAGGATCGTATTATTTTGGGTTCCGACCTGGATAAGACAGTGCGTAATATGCAATGGGTTGTGGTTGGAATGGTACTCATAGGTATGGCTGTTCTTTTGAGCATGCATTTGCCCTTGAGCCTATGGTAATGATATATGATAAAAGTTAAAGCATTTAAATAAATTCCCAGATGGAAGCATTAAAAAATTTGAATATTCAGAGTACCGGTAATGCGGAGTTGGAAGAGGCACTTCAGCATAAAATTGACCGGAAAACCAAACCTATTGGTTCGTTGGGACAGATGGAACGTATTGCAGCACAGGTTGGGTTAATACAGCAGACCCTATCTCCAAAGCTCTGCAAACCAGTGATGTTGACCGTGGCTTCTGATCACTGGATTACCGATGAGGGTGTTAGTCCTGTGAGTACTAATATTACATGGCAGCAGGTGCTTAATTTTATTGGTGGCGGAGGCGGTATAGGCTTGTTTTGTGATGTTTATGGCTTTGACTTGTATGTGGTTGATGCGGGTGTTAATTATGATTTTCCTGAGCATCCCAAACTCATTGATAAAAAAGTAAGAAAAGGGACACGTAATTTTTTGCATGAACATGCCATGACAGATGAAGAGTGTAATCAAGCGATACAGAATGGTCGTGATGTGGTTCGCTCTTTTGCACAAAAGGGTAGTAATGTGGTTGCTTTCGGAGAAATGGGGATAGGAAACACCAGTCCGGCTACGGCTTTACTTTCTGTATTTTCCTCAACGCCTGTTGAAACTTGTACAGGGCCGGGATGTGGCTTAAGTCCTGATGGAGTGGTGAATAAAGCAGCAGTGTTAAAGCAGGCCATTGCTAAACATGGCATTGCTGATAAGCCGGAGGATAATTTGGCTCGCTTTGGAGGATTGGAGATTGCTACCATCGCCGGAGGAATGTTGGAGGCTGCTGCTCAAAGAATGCTGATTGTGGTGGATGGTTTTATTACCTCTTCGGCCTTTATGGCTGCCTATGAAATTTGTTCTACGGTTAAAGAGTATGCAGTTTTTGCACATTCTTCCAAGGAAAATGGTCATAAATTAATGTTGGGGCATATGAAGGCAGAGGCGATTATGGATTTAGATTTGCGTTTGGGAGAAGGAACAGGAGCCGCAGTTGCTTACCCCATCATTCAGGGCAGTGTTGAAATGTTAAATAGGATGACCACTTTTGATGAAACAGAAGTGGAAGATACGACGAGTGTTAAATATATTGAGAAATAGCATGGTACATAATTCAATGTCATCATTCTTGGTGGCGGCCCCCAAGAGTAATTCAGGCAAGACTATGGTTACGCTTGGTTTGATGCACGCTTTGGTAAAGCGTGGTTTTAAGGTGCAACCCTTTAAGTGCGGTCCTGACTATATTGATCCCATGCATCATACAAAGATAGCAGGAAAGTCATCCTATAACCTAGATCTATGGATGTCTTCTGCTGAGCATGTGCAAGATGTTTTTAAAAAGCAGAGTAGAGATGCTGATGTGGCCATAGCCGAAGGTGTTATGGGGTTGTTTGATGGAGCCAAAAAAGATGAAGGAAGCTCGGCTGCAGTGGCTCGACTGTTACATATGCCGGTTGTCTTGGTGGTGGATGCATCCAGCACAGCTTATTCTGTGGCTCCTCTTTTATATGGTTTTAAAAACTTTGATACACGTATAAAGTTAGCCGGTGTTATTTTTAATAAAGTGGCCAGTGAATCGCATTTTCAGTTTTTAAAAGAAGCGTCCATAGATGCAGGGGTGGATGTGTTAGGTTATTTGCCTCGTGATGAACGCTTGCATATTGAATCACGTCACCTCGGACTTCATTTGCCAGGTGAAAATAAGAACCTGAAAATAGTAGGGGTGGCTGCTGAGCTATTGGAGCAGAAGGTAGATATAGATTTGTTGTTGAGCCTTTCAAAACGAGAAGAAATGACCATTGCTTCAACACAGGATCGTGCTGGCGGAAAACTGAGAATAGCGATGGCTCACGATGAGGCATTTAGTTTCTCCTATTCTGCCAACCGTGATGTTTTATTGCAATTAGGGGATGTAAAGGAATTTAGTCCCTTGCACGATAACGCTTTGCCAGAGGCAGATTTAGTGTGGTTGCCGGGTGGATACCCTGAGTTGTTTGCCCAGGAATTGTCGGAGAATGGAGCCATGAGAAGGGCTATTATTAGTTATATTGATTCAGGAAAAGCATTGATAGCCGAATGTGGCGGAATGATGTATCTGGGAAATAAACTGATACAGAAAAATGGAGAGGCCTTTGAGATGTGTGGTGTATTTGATTTTGATACTTCGTTTGAACACATGAAATTACACCTGGGGTATCGGGAGCTCTTGGGACACAGTATGGCCGTGAGAGGACATGAGTTTCATTATTCCAGACTTATTGGAAAAGAAAAAGGGAGTGCTGAATTTCAGGTTAAAACAGCACGTAATAAAACGGCAGAAATGGCGGTCTTTAGAGAAAAAAACTGCTGGGCTTCGTATATGCATCTTTATTTGGGAGAGAAAGAAAAAATGCAGCAATTGTTAAATGAATTGGGTTTATGAATAAACAAGGTAAATTAACAGGGGTGGGGCTGGGACCCGGAGAACCGGAATTAATTACGGTGAAGGGCTTGAGAGCCTTGCAAGCAGCTGATATTATTTTTTATCCGGCAACGAAGGTGGGTGGAGGTAATAATGTATCCTTCTCTGCCAGGATATTAGATGCGTTGGAGCTTAAAGTCACTTGTGCCCCATTGTATATTCCTATGTCGGGGAAAAATAGAGCAGATAACTACCAGGTAGCTTTTGATGCCATCAAAAAAGAATATGATGCCGGAAGGCACGTAGCCGTGGTTTCAGAAGGTGATTTGTTATTTTATAGCACCTTTGGCTATTTGTTGGATTTGGCTAAGAAAGAGCAGATGAATTACGAATTAATTCCTGGCATTCCTGCATTTATTGCAGCAGGGTCTCAAGGTGTCCAAGCCATTGTGGAAGGTAACCAAGCGTTTAAGGTGATCGCCCGGCCAGATAGTTTCGAGCAAATTGAGGAGGCCTTGAAAGAGAATGTAACCTTGGTGGTGATGAAAATGAGTGTGTTAAAAGACTGGTATCTTTTTTTGAAGAATAGTAGTCATGCATTTTTTTATATAGAAAAAGTAGGAACAGATCAGCAATTTTCAACAACAGAGGATAAGGATTTGGAATGTAGAACAATACCTTATTTTTCATTAATCGTATTTTATGGACAAAAAGATTTATAGTATAGGGATAGGTCCGGGGAAAGAACAATTTCTTACACCGCAAGCTAAATATGCCATTGAGGCGGCTGAGGTTATTGTAGGGTATAGTTACTATTTTCAGCACGTAAGTCAGTTGACCCACGGTAAGGAGTTGATTGATACCGGTATGAAAAAAGAGCGTCAAAGAGCCGAAAAGGCCTTTGAGTTGGCCGAAAGTGGTAAGGTAGTAGCCGTAATTAGTAGTGGTGATTCCGGAGTATACGGAATGGCTCCTTTGTTGTGGGAGATGAAAGCTGAAAGGAATTCGGAGGTCGAACTGGAAGTAGTACCCGGAATATCAGCGATGTTTGCTGCAGCTGCTCGATTGGGAGCTCCATTGGGTCATGATTTTTGTTCTATATCCATGTCGGATCTACTAACGCCATGGGAGAAAATAGAGAAGCGCATTGTGGCAGCTGCCGAAGCTGACTTTGTGACCGCTGTATACAATCCTTTAAGTAAAGGTCGCTTTTGGCAATTGATGCGATTAAAGGAGTTGTTCCTAGAACAAAGATCGCCTGATACACCTGTGGGTATTGCCCGGAATGTGGGGCGGGAAGATGAGAAGATTCAACTTGTTAAATTGGTAGATCTGGATGTGTCTATGGCTGATATGTTTACCGTTTTGATTATAGGGAATAGCCAAACTTTTAGTAGTGCTGGAAAGATGGTAACGCCAAGAGGTTACTATGTTTCTAAAGAAGTGAATTCGGATAAACTGGGACGACGTATTATGAATGAGAGCTTTCGGACTATTCTTGAGAATATAGATGTGTCAGATAGGTCCTTGGCCCATACATGGGTGGCATTGCATTGTATTCATACCACGGCAGATTTTAGCTTAAATGAGTCTGTGGAATTGACGAATAATGTGGTGGAAGTACTGCATGAAAAGTTATATGCAGGACATCCTCCTGTTATTGTTACCGATGTGTCCATGGTCACCAGAGGTATCCGTCGTGCTACGGCGCAAAAATTGGGGTTGCAGATCAAATGTTATCTGGATGATGATCGGGTACGACAAATGGCTTCGGATATGGATATAACCCGAACACAAGCCGGTATCCGTCTGGCAGTGCAGGAGCATCCCAATGCGATTTTTGCCTTTGGAAATGCTCCTACTGCATTGATTGAACTGGTGAAACTGATACGTAATGGAAAGGCTCAGCCATCTGGTGTTGTGGCCGCGCCAGTGGGTTTTGTCAACGTAAGGGAAAGTAAATGGCAGTTGAAATATGGCTGTCCTGATTTGCCAGCTGTTTTTGTAAACGGACGTAAGGGAGGAAGCAATGTGGCTGCGACCATACTCAATGCTATTTTAAGTTGGAACGAAGCCAAAGAAATGCATCCGGGAGAGGGACTTTAAGTAGCGTATGGCTGTTGAAGGGTGCCATATATAAAGTGTTTTTTATGCGGAAGTAACGATTGTGGTAGGCTTTATGCATGCCATGTAAATATAGCAAGCCAGCACTTGGGCATTGGAAGTTTGTATCTTGAACATAGGAGTGATCAAGTGATTTATGTTTCATATTCATTGTTTATTATAAATGAAGATTACAATTATAGGAATATCGGATCGAGTACCCGAGTTTACAGCCAAGGAGCAACGATTGATTCAATCGGTCAAATTTTTTGCTGGGGGTAGTCGGCATAAGCAGTTGGTAGCCGACCTTTTGCCCGCAGAAAGTAGTTGGCACGACATTATTGTACCCCTATCGAACTTGTATAAGGCCATAGAGGATGCCTGTGACGATTGGGTGATTTTTGCTTCGGGCGATCCGCTGTTCTATGGTATCGGCATAACTTTGAAACGTGAGTTTCCTGATGTGAAAATAGATATATTACCAGATTTTAACTCGTTGCAATTGTTGGCACATCAGTTTCAGTTACCCTATGGTGAGTTTCAAACGATTTCCTTAACAGGACGATCCTTTGATGCGTTTGATAAGGCACTGATACAAGGTAAAGAACGTATGGGGATTCTTACGGATAGAAAAAATACGCCGACTACTATCGCTCACCGTATGCTTGATTTCGGTTATACAAACTATAGCATGTATTTTGGAGAGTGTTTGGGAGGTGAGAATCAACGGGTGTTGAAATTGAGTATTGAGGATGCTGCAAAAATGACCTTTCAACATCCCAATTGTTTTTATCTGGAAAAGACCGATGATGTCATCCCTCTTAAAGGTATTGTGGAAAGTGCATTTGAACCTTTGGAAGGAAGGCCAAAAATGATTACTAAAATGCCCATCAGAATGGCAACACTGGCTTTTATGGAGCTGAATACCAAAAAGGTATTTTGGGACGTGGGAGCATGTACGGGCAGTGTTTCAATTGATGCCCGTCTGAATCATCCGCACTTGAAAGTGGTCGCATTTGAAATCAGAAAGGAATCAGAAGGTATCATCCACCGGAATGCACAAAAGTTTAAAGCGCCAGGTATTGAGGTTTTGATAGGTGATTATCTTCAGGTTCAAAAAAGGGAGTTGAAGAAGCCTGATGCTGTATTCTTAGGAGGGTATGGAGGACGAATGGAAGCTGTGTTGGATGATATTCATCTGTACTTGAAAGAGAAGGGGCTGATTGCTTTTAACTCAGTCAGCGAAAGCAGCAAAAAGCGTTTTGTCGCTTGGTGCCATCAGCGTGCATATCAGATCACGCAATCGGTTCAGATGAGCGTTGATCAATTTAACCCCATTACCATATTGATTGCGCAAAAACCGGACAAACCAGATTTTTAAGGATGCCAATGCTTAGCGGATATTAAAGCAGGATTTTTGCCATCTAATAATGATTTTTAATAATAGAAATTCATATCAATGATAATAATAACACACTCAGATAAGGGAGAACTGCTGGCAAAGCAGTTGATTGAGAAGGGGCTAGGAGCAGAAGTGCATCGCTCGCCCAACGATTATGGTGTTCTTTGGAACAGCCATAAAGTATTGGTTTTTATTGGCGCTTTAGGTATCTGTGTGCGAGAGATAGCCCCGTACTTAAAAGATAAAAAGACCGACCCTGCTGTGCTGAATATGGATGTTAATGGACAGTTTGTGCAGCCAGTTGTATCCGGTCATATTGGAGGAGGTAATCAGTGGGCTAAAGAAATAGGACGTTTATGTGGGGCGCAGCCTGTGATAACAACAGTTAGTGACACCGCAGGTTTGTGGGCGCTTGATTTATTGCCACAAAAATACAGTTGGCAACTGGAGTGTGGGAATCAACTGACCCACCTGATGGCTTCATTTGTGAATGGAGAAAAAACAGCGCTGTTGTTGGAGGTCAGGGATAAAGGTACATTGGATTTAGAGAGCAGTGCACCATCGCATGTGGACGTATTTTTTAATGCGAAAGAGATGCAGGTTGAAGATTATAGCGTTGTGATAGCGGTTACACCATTTATTTATGATTTTGGGGATAAGGCTATTTTTTATCGTCCTAAAGTACTACAATTGGGTTTGGGCTGTCAGCGTGACCTGCCCTTTGAATTATTTGAAAGAGAATTGTTGGCGAGTCTGCAACAGCACAAGATTGCCTTTGCCTCTGTAGCCGCAGCAGGGACAGTGGATTTAAAAGCAGATGAGGAGGCTTTTTTGGCCTTTAGTAAGAAGCATCATATAGCACTTAAGTCTTTTGATGGAGCTACCTTAGCTCAATACGATATTCCGAACCCCTCGGCGAAAGTAAGCCAAGTGACAGGAAGTTATGGTGTGGCAGAGGCTGCTGCCATGCATTTATCGGACAATGGTCTTCTGGTGGAAAAAACAAAGATGAAGGCTGGGGAAAAGTTTTTTACTTTTTCGGTGGCTATTCATAAAGAAAATGAACGCAAAGGATTTGTTGAGATAGTTGGTGCAGGACCTGGTGACCCGGAATTGGTTTCTGTGAAAGGTAAAAAGTTATTGGAAACGGCAGACCTAATATTGTATGCGGGTAGTTTGGTGCCTAAAGAATTAACCTATTATGCAAAGTCGGGTTGTGTGGTAAAAAGTTCGGCCAAAATGGATTTGCTGACGCAGATAGAAACGATGCGTCCTTTCTATGAACGAGGATTGTTGGTGGTGCGACTACATACTGGTGATCCATGTATCTATGGGGCTATTCAAGAACAAATGGCCATCATGGATCAGATGGGCTGGAGCTATCGTATTACACCGGGAATATCTTCCTTTCAAGCCGCTGCGGCAGCTTTGCGGTCGCAGTTCACCATTCCGGAAGAGGTGCAAACCATTATACTCACCCGAGGAGAAGGAAGAACACCTGTGCCTGAGCGAGAGCAGTTGAGAAAACTGGCTAAGTCGCAAAGTACCATGTGTATCTACCTAAGTGCTTCCATTGCAGAAAAAGTGGAACACGAACTGATACAGCACTATCCCTCAGAAACACCTGTGGCTGTGTGTTATAAGTTAACCTGGAGGGATGAGAAGATATATCGTTGTACACTGGGAACACTGGCGAAGACGGTGCGTGAGAATAAGCTTACCATGACGACCTTGATTGTGGTAGGAAAAGCAATCGATAATCGTTCAGGTTTTTCAAAGTTGTATGACAAAAAATTTACCCATGCTTTTCGGCAAGGAAAATAAAATAAAGGGGGTTGTCATTTATAACAACCCCTTTTTAGTAGCACCTATGAATTAATCTAGTTTAGCGTCTTCCAAATGTGACAGCCAAATGTTATTTATTTCAGTATAATCTCCTAATCCTTTCATTACATCAGTAACCATATAGCCTTCCTTTTCCAGTTTAACTCTCCATGATTGTTCTTCTGCAGGCGCCGTATCATCAATAATACCGTTCATGTCATTGTTGGCATGGTCGCCGGCAATGGACATCAAAGGAGTGATGGTCACTTTCTGAGAATTCAGGTCCAGTGTTTTTAGTTTAGTGATGATAGCGTCGATGGAGGTGATGCCAGCTTCAAAGCCTACACCTTCAACCGTTCCAATAAAGAAGTGGGGAGCTAGCTTTTGTAATTCAGCCTCCAATTCTAGGTAGACTTTATCGTTTTCATGTGGAGTACCATGTCCCATAAAAAGTACTGGTTCGCCGGATACTCTCTGATCAGAGAATTTATCGGCCAAAATGGCTGCAACATCTTTTAAATCTTGGGTAGAACTGAGTAATGGTTTGCCAACTGCTATTTCTACACCGGGGTATTTATGCATTGTCTCTTCTACGGCTTCCATCAGTTCGTCATATTCTTCACCCGGGATTACATGTAACGATTGGATACTTATTTTTCGGTAGCCATCTTCTTCAATCATGATCCTCAACCCTTCTTGCGGGGTATCCCTGTCTATGATTTGTCCGTTTAAGCTTCCTTCCCCGTTACCTTGGCGTAGTTTGTTCAGGATAATATCTGAGGTGTAACCCCAGCGTATCTCTTCTCCTGTAAACTTTTCTTTGGCGGTGACATCAATATTTTCGAATGTCTTTTGAGGGGCTTCGTAGCTAGAACCGAAGGTAACCAGCATGATACCGTCTTTGTTTCCTAGTTCAAACTCATTTGAGGAGTTGTCATCATCGCAAGCAGGCAGTAATACCGCTATTGCAAATAAGATTACAAGTTTTTTTTTAATACTAAACATAGTGTTTGATTTTAATGAATGTTTATTTTGGTTGATAATTAGTTTGTCTGTTTTTCTTTGGCGAATTGAATTTTAATACCTGCATAAAGTGTTCTTCCAGGATTTAATGTTCCATAATGAGATCCATATGGACTATCGTCCACATAGTTGAATATATTATCAATGCCAGAGGTTAATGTGATATCCATATTTTTAAATTGTTTGTATTCGTAATTGGCTGTTAGCTTCCATAGTTGATAGGGTTTGGCATAGCTTTTTGTCAAATCTTCTTCCAGATAAAATTTTTCTGATTTGTAAACGCCTGATATAAGTAGGTTTAGTTTGTTTTTTAAGCATTTTTTATTCCAGGATACTTTAAGAGTTGCGCTGTGTTTTGATACGCCATTTAATGGGATGTTCTCTGTCATATTTTTGGCATCCACATAGCTATACCCTCCTTGCAGTGAGATGGGATGACTTATTCTGTAGCTGAAATAGTAATCGATGCCCAAGGTTCGTGCATTATCAATATTGTAGCGCATTTTGGTTTCTTCAATGCCTTGACGGGCATGTTCGTATTCCGTGGGAATAATTTCGAAGTCTATCTTATCGTAGATTCTGTTGTGATATACATTGAATCCGGTTGTGATTGTTTTCAATTTAATTTCTGGTGCGTATGATAAATAATGGGAGCGTTGAGGTTTTAATTCTTCATTGCCTAAATAGAGACGTAATGCTCCCATTCGTTCACTTTTGTAGTAGTAGTATAGCTCTTTCAGCGTTGGACTTTTGAAACCATATGCGTAATTGACTCTGTGGGTTATTTTTGACTGTTTGTACATGGCTGAAACCTTGGGTGTTGCCGAAGTGCCTGTGATATTATGTGATAGTAAACGTAATCCCGCAACCAAGACGGTTTTTTTAGTTAGCTTTATTTCATCCTGACAATAAATAGATGCAGTATGGGCTGATACCGTGGGTTTTGTTAATCGGTATTTGGCTTCAAGCTTATCGCTCATCAGTTCAGCACCCATACTTAATTTGTTCTTTGAGTTCATATGTACAACAGTTTTAAACTGTGCATTTATGATTCTTTGTGCCGAATTTCTAAAACGATCGCCAGGATAATAGGTCACCTTAATTAGATCGTCATTTGTGATGTATGTCTCATTATATTTGTATGGATATTCGTTGTAATACAAGTAATTTCCATAATCAATATTCAGCTCCATATAGTTTTTGTTTTTTAACTTATAGTATACACCCAATGCTGCATTTTGATTGTTGTAATAATAGTTATGCATTCGTCCTTTAAATGGAAAGTAAAGCGTTTTTTCGTACCAAGAAGCGTGCGTATGTATTTGTAGTTTTTTTGAAAAATGGTAATCAAAATTTTGGGTGATGGTATAACCACGTGATTTGTTTACTGGTTTATCATATGTGCGAACTAAAAAAGGTAGGTTGTGATTGCTTTCCCAAGATGGATTATATTTCATGTTATTGAGCTGCCAACCATCGATTTGTTGATAGGAGAACGTTGTTTTTGAAGAAAGTGCTCCTTTGTTGTAGGAGAAGGCGTTGAATTGTTTGAAATCACCATACTCTCCCATTCGCGTGTTGTTAGAGATGGTAGTTTTCTTCTTTTCTTTTTTTGTAATGATATTGATTACCCCGGCAATGGCATCGGATCCATATAGGGTTGAAGATGCCCCTTTGACAATTTCAATTTGTTCAATATCATCTGTGCTGATTCTACTAAGGTCGGTATATCCTCCAACTCCACCAGTGAGCCTTTTGCCATTTAGAAGGATGAGTACATAATCTGCGCCCAGTCCGTTAATTTTTATATTTGTACCCATGGAGCTGGATGTGAAATCAACCGAGGATGAGATGCCGGATATAATATCTTCCATATTTCGCCCTGCTATTTCCTGAATATCTTTCTGGGTGATGATTTCCGTTTGTACCGGTACATCATCTACTCTATGTTGTGTTCCCGTTCCGGTGACAACAATGGGGTTCATCTTATAGGAGGAAGGGCTTAGGGTGATGTCAATATGGTTGATGCCTTTATTCACATGAACCGTGGTGCAAAATTTTTCATATCCTATATGCGAAACGCACAAATTGTATGTTCCTGTAGAAGAAGGGTGAAGTTTATACGAGCCATCTTTTTTAGTAATGGTGGCTGTGTTATACAGACTGTCGATATATACATTGGCAAAGGGTAAGACCTCCTGGGTGCCGCTACAGCTTACGTTCCCCTCGAGGATAATATTTTGTGCATATGTTGTCATGCATATGAATAACGTAACAACGCTCAGTATGTTTTTATACATAGATAACGGTTCTATGCAACCAGAAAAGTAGCTCGTAAAAGCAAGTGTACAAATAAAACACAGAACAATTTTAACCTCTTTTCCCGGAAGCTTAAAATAAAAAGTTATTGCAATGGCAGGTTTCCTGACTTGTCCTTCTTTGTAACCTTCCCATTCGATTTTTGTCGAACAGTGGTGTAGATACAAAAGATTTTAATTGTTGTTGCAATTAAAACCCGGACTTACAGTAGCGGGTACTGTTCCGGATTTTCACCGGATTCCCTCTCTTATCTCAACTGTAGAAGAGATAATCACCATTATTTTGCGACAAATATATAAAAAATTTATTTAGGTAAATAGATTGCGCAAATAAGTTTTATGATAACATGAGGGTTTTTAATTATCTATGAATTTTTACTTTTGTCTTTTCAGGGCTTAGATAAAACAGTGAAAATTTAAGAAAAGGATTATGGTATTGGTTTTTGGAGGAACAACAGAAGGGATGATAGTTGCAGAACTGTTTGATCAGATAGGACAAGCATATTTTTATTCTACAAAGTCAGATGTGCATCAACAAATTAAAGGGAAAAGGATATTTGGAGCTATGAATCAGGAGGCTCTGAATACTTTTTGTGAAGAAAACAATATTCGATTGATAATTGATGCTGCCCATCCCTTTGCGAAGGAATTGCATCACAACATAGGTTGCGTTGCTGCGGCTAGGCAGATAGAGGTGATTCGTTATGAGCGGCAGTATTCTTCGTTTGCTTCTCCCTTGTTGCGGTATTTTGATTCGTATGAGGAGATGAATAATGCCTTATTGAATAGTACGTATGAAAATATATTGGCCTTAACGGGGGTGCAGACGATCGAACGCTTTAAGTCGGTCGGAGAGAGTAAGCGGCTTTATTTTAGGATCTTAGATACGGCTTTGAGCAGGGAGAAAGCCAAGGCATCGGGTATTCCTTCTCATTATATTATACCCATGAAACCGGAAGGAGATAAGGATGGTTTGGTTGCTCTATCTAAAGAGCTGCATGCCGAACTTCTTATGAGTAAAGAGAGTGGAGAGTCGGGTTTTTTTGAGGCCAAGGTACAGGCTGCTTGTCAGTTGAATATACCGCTATGGGTGGTGCGTAGACCAGCTTTACCGCAATTTAAACAGGTAGCGAATAATCCGAAGGGATTTTTACAGTTGTTTTATGAGTTAAAAAAATCAGCATTAAAAGAAGAAGGAGTCTTAAGAAGAGGTTTTACAACCGGCACCTGTGTTGCGGCATGTGCCAAAGCCTGTTGTATCGCATTGATGGAAGGAGCGTTTCCTGCCTGGGTAGAGGTGGTTTTGCCGGGAGGAGAGAAAGTGAGACTGGTGATTTTTTCGCAGGAACTAAGTGAAAAATCGGCAGCTTGTGTCGTGGTGAAGGATGCAGGTGATGATGCCGACGTTACACATGCCAAAGAGATTGGTTGTGAGCTATCCATCAGTGATATTGTGGGTATTCATTTTCAGAGGGGTAAAGGTGTTGGTGAAGTCACTTTGCCTGGTTTGCAAGTGCAAGTTGGTGAGCCGGCGATCAATCCAGTTCCTCGTAAAATGATTACGGACATGCTAAGTCAGATGATAGAGGAATATCGTTTAGCACATGGTTTTGCTGTTAAGCCCTTTGTGCCGGAAGGGGAAGAGCTGGCCAAACAAACCTTTAACTCGCGTGTTGGTGTGCTTGGAGGTATTTCAATTTTGGGCACCAGTGGTATAGTAGAGCCTTATTCCAATAAAGCATTTCTGGAGAGTATCCGGCAACAGGTTAGAGTGGCATTTGAAAGTACCTGTGGAGAGGTTGTTCTTACCTCAGGAAAAAGAAGTGAGAACAGACTGAAAGAAACATTTTCGCACCTGCCTTCGGTGGCCTTTATTCATTTTGGAAATATGGTGGGCGAAACCTTAAAATTGTCCGCCAAAGAAGGAATTGACAAAATAAATATGGCCCTGATGTTAGGGAAGGCCGTAAAACTTGCTGAGGGGCATATGGATACTTATAGTAAGAAGGTGGTTTTTAATCCTGCGTTTATAGCCAATTTAGCTATGCAGGCCGGCTATGCAGAAGAGATTGTGGAACAAATAAAGAATCAAAAATTGGCCAATGCAATAACAGATATAATTCCTTTTTCGGAGGAGGAGCCTTTTTATAAGCAAGTAGCAGAGTTATGTCATCAGAATTGTTTGAAACTGCTACCCAAAGAATGTCGTTTTACTTTTTATCTGCAAGTAGGAGAGTTAGGGGCTGTGAAGGTGAGTTAAAAAAGCGAGCAACGACTTTTATGTTTAGTGTTGCTCGTTTTTTTAGCTGGTAGTGTTTTCTACTTAGCCTAGAAACTTCTTTCTTAAAGCTTCAACTTGCGCATCGTTGATTGGAAATAATGTTCCCAGGGGTGCTCCCATCACCAGTGATTTGGCACTAAATTCAGCCACCTCTAATCTATCAAAGGTCTGTAATAGTTTATCACCGGTTACTAGAAATGAATCATTGGAAATAAGTACAGAAGGCACTGATTCGCTCAGTAATTCAGGTATTGTATTGTCGCCTTCAAAATGAGTTCCAAAAGGCAGGCAAGGAACATCTTGCAGGAATATCCAGCTTTCAGGAATGGTTCTCACATCAAATTTAACACCTGTTGTTCCATAGGCCATGAGATGAGGTGGTTGTGTAAGGATGATAGAGTTGATGTGAGGATTCATCTCGTAAATTTTCTGATGAAGAGAAAAGGATCGACTGGGTGTTTTTTCAGGCTCTGCTTTACCATCTTTTATTTGTACGATGTCATCGGGCATGATATCCCAGCGCGCAACATTGGGAGGTGTAATCAAAAAGTCATTGTCTTTCCAACGCACCGATACTGTTCCATATGAACTAATCATTAAACCTTGATCACAAGCTCGTCTGACAATATTGCAAATATCCTGACGGATAGAGCGCTCTTCAGGTGGGTAGGAGACCACTTTATTCTTAGGTATGTCGTATGGAATTTGCACTTCAAATGACTTGATTTGTTCATCTGTCAGATAAACAGGCTCACCTATCGTTTTAGCATTAATGATGGTTCTTGCACAAAATTCCAGCGTTTCAAAGCGAGTGTAAGCATCCATCATATCCGAACCGCCTAATACGGTGCCATGATTTTCCATGATTACTGCCATATTATTGCTATCCTTAAACTGGGCTGCAATTTTGGCTCCTAACTCTTCACTACCCGGCATGCCGTAGGGTGCATAACCAATGGAACCACAAATTTCCTTGGCTTGTGGAATGATATTCGTATTGGGAATATTTCGTACGATACTAAAGGAAACCAAAGCGGGTGGATGTGCATGAATAACTGCTTTTATTTCAGGTCGCACATCATAAATGGCTTTGTGAAATGGAAATTCTGATGAAGGGGTGTGATCGCCGATTATGGTGCCGTCTTTTTTTACACAAATGATATCTTTTTCGGTTAATGTACCTTTGTCGATGGCCGATGGTGTTACCCATATGTCGCCATTTTCATCTTTAATGGAAATGTTACCACCTGAGGTAGTCGTCATCCCATTTTTATAGATCCTACTAATTACCTTTGTTATCTGCACTTTGGGGTGCATTAACTTTACGTCTAATTGTTTCATATACTCTAATTAAATTTATCTTTTAGTGGACTTACGAACCTGACTTACTCGTTACTTTATGTTGGAGAATGACTTTCTTGGAGTTCGCGGCCAATTTTTTCTGATGTATTTTATTAAACCAAACGTCTTATTTCTTGCATGAATTCATTTGTGTCCATGCCAAATCCATCTATTTGATCTGCAATTACCAATGCTGCACCAAGTGCGCTAGCATTGTCAATATCTGAGGTAAAGACTTTTTTGTTTGAAAAGTGCTTTGTTAGAATATTTAAAAATATTGGATTTCTAGCAAAACCACCAGAAACATATATTACCTCCGTTTGATCGTTTGATGGTATGATGAGGTTGATAGAAGCAATGCATAAATGAGTTAATTCCATCACCATATAGGAATATGCTTCATTAAAAGAATAAAAAACGGATAAGTCTATTTTGCTTATCCCTCTCTCGAACTCGTTTATCCCCATTGGAAAGAAAACCCGATTATCACCAAGTTGTTTATATAATGTTTTAATTAAATTTTCTTGATACGGAATATTTTTGTAATAATCAGAATCGACTTTGAAATAAGTATTTAGCATTTTTACGAATTGTTCGTGGTAATGCCCCATGAATAAACGGGATGATTTCACCTGCTGTTTTTGAGTACTTAAAAAGCATAGGCAATCATTCATTAGTTGATGACTGGTTAATGGTTCATTGTTATAAGGATTCATGCTAATGCACCAAGTGCCTGTGGAGACTAGGATGAATTTCTCTGTTGAATTTTCCAGATAGGGTACCAATGAAGCGGAGCTATCATGGATACCCACGCCTGTTTTTATTGGCTTCCCTTTGATGTTTGCATGGTATACGGTATTATTGTTTACCGGAGTGGGAAGGTCTACTTTTAGCTCTTTTACCCATGTGTGGTATTGCATCTGATCAAAATTCCACATAAAGGTATGACAACCTATTGAAGTTGGTTCTGAGCACAACTTACCGGTTAGTATGTAGGAGAGGTATTGGGGAAGATGAAGAATGTTTTTTACCTGATTCCAAATCTCTTGTTTTTCTTTCTTTAGCCAAAGTATTTGAATGCCTGCATTTAATAGTAGGCCTAAAGCAGGACTGGCTGTTTGACGACAGAATTCATTTACTCCACCATATTTTGCAAACAAGGTGTTTTGAATATCAGTATTGATAGCCTTTAAATAGTTATATATGGGGGTTAATAAGCCTCCTTCTTTATTTAAAAAAGCCAAGGATGCTCCATAGGTTGAAAAATTAATTCCTTGAATGTCATACTTGGCATTCTCTATAAGTCTGTTTAAAGTGTCAACTATCCAATTTTGAATATGTATGATGTCATCACACTCAAAGCCACTTTCATCAACCGTAGTTTTAAATTTTTGCTCGCTCTGATATATTATTTTCAGTTTCTGGTCGAATAACAAAAATTTTTTATTGGTTTTACCAATGTCAAATATTGCAATAGCTTTAGATATCATTATTACTTATTTTCTTTAGATATTTTTCTGCGGTAATTTTCTACCTCCCAATGATCAATAAAGTTAATCTGCATCTGGGTCATAGGTCTGGGTCCTCCAAAATATTTTGATAAATAACTAATCTTCATCATATCCTTGTAAACATCCAGCACTATTTTTGCTGCGCGCAGGTTGTCCTCTATGCAGATAAGACCGTGACCTTCGTATGCGATCACTTTGGGGTAATAACCATTGATTTTCCTGAAGTCTGCAATTTTCATATTTACATCTTCTTGATCTGTAATAAACAGATATTTAGATTTACAGTACACTATATTGTCCGGTGTAAATGGAATATTCACCTCTGAGAAGGCAGTGCTATTTCTTACGAATAGTTGTGTTAACTTACTGTTGTCGATGATTTTGTATTTTTTTTCTTCGTTGTTTTGTATGTTAATCTGCTCAGCAAACCGTTTCAGTGCAAGATCCTCATGTACATTTTTGTCGGAAGGATAAGGAATGTCATTTTTTAATTTTTCTTCAATAAAAGTGTAGATATTATTGATTTCTTCACAAGTATTCGCACCTACGAATACCCCATGGTTCTCAAGAAAAATAATTTGTGCTTCTTTGTTTTTGCGGGTGCGATATTTTTGCAATGCGAAACGAACCTCTTTAAAGAGTGCATAGCCAGGGTTGGTATAGGGCACATAAATCACTTCATCACCAAATATTTCATTGATTACTTTCTCAGCATTTTTAGCACATAACACGCCATTAACAGCCGTTGGATGTGTATGCACAATGTACGCATATTGAATTATTTCGTGCATGCTGGCTTCCACCGAAGGTCTTTTGCCTATGGGAGATAAGACTGCGTTTAGCAGATCCTGTTTGACCTCCACCTCTCTTGTAGAGGTGTCATTACTGTATTTTTTCTGAGAAAGGATTTGCATCTTTCTTCTGTCTAAACACACAAAATCATCTATTTTTATGATTGCCATTGATGTACCACTGGCCTTGACCCACATTTTGTCCTTGTTTTTAAAGGAGCTATTGCCACCTCCCGCAATGATATATGCGGGATTCTGACCAAATGATTGAGATATTTTGATTAAATGATTGAGATTATTTTTCATAAGAAGATTTTTAAGGGCGATCAACAAAAACATAGGAGTAGAGAGTCGAATTATATTGAAGCATCCAAGAGAGGTGGGTAAAAATTGCTTAGGAATGATACTGCACAATACAATTACCCAACTCTATTAATAATTATCTTCTGGACAAAACTTCATTTTCATAGCTTTGTATTTCAGTTATGTAATCCTCACCAATTGGTACCCCTTCTTGTAAACAGTAGTAATCCCAGACAGCACCAAATGGTTTTGTTTTTAATTCTTCAAGTAGTGCTAAGCGTTCAAAGTTTTGATTGTTTTCTTCGAACCTCACTAATGTTGAGGTGGGTTCTAACATAGCTATCATAAAAGCTTTTTGGGTAGCGCGTGTGCCAATCACATATGCTCCAATGCGGTTGATGGATGCATCAAAGAAATCAAGACCTATGTTTACACGGTTTATAAAGTCATTGCGTACAATCTCCGAAGCAATTAATTGTACTTCTTCGTTCAGCGTCACTACATGATCTGAATCCCATCGAACAGGGCGTGTTACGTGTAATAATACCTCGTCAACAAACTGAAGGCAAGATGAAATCTTATCTCCAACTACTTCAGTGGGATGGAAGTGACCATTGTCTAAACAAATTAACTTATTGTTTTTTATGGCATAACCCAGGTAATAATCGTGTGATCCTACAGTCATAGATTCTGCGCCGATACCGAATACTTTACTCTCAACAGCATCTTTCATGTGCTCCTTAGGGAATTTTTGTGCCATACCTTCATCCAAAGATTTGGTCAACAAAGAACGCATGCCATTGCGATCGACAGGGGTGTCTTTTGAGCCGTCAGGAATCCAGGTATTTAGTATACAAGGTGAACCTAATTGCTTGCCCACCTCTGCTGCAATTTCACGAGAGCGCTTTAAGTGCTCTACCCAAAATTTACGTATCTCTTCGTTTTTTGAAGATAAGGTAAAGCCACTACCTGCTTTTGGATGAGAAAAGAAGGAGCCATTAAAATCCATGCCAATATCTTGTTTTTTACACCAGTCAATCCATCCTTGAAATTGTTTTACGCTGATTCTATCACGATCGACCTTGCCTTTAGAAAAGTCTCCATAAAGTGCATGCACGTTCACGCGTTGTTTTCCGGGTAACATTGACATTACTTTTTCCAGGTCGGCCATCACTTCAGTTACGTTGCGCGCTTTCCCTGGGTAGTTGCCGGTAGCCTGAATGCCTCCGGAAAGGGGGCCATCAGGATTTTCACTACCTGACACGTCATCTGTTTGCCAACAGTGAAGACTTATTTTTATCTCATTGATTTTTTTTAATACGGCATCCGTATCTACGCCCAAAGTTGCGTATTGCTCTTTGGCTATTTCGTAGGCCTTTGCTATTATTTCTTTATTTGCCATAATGTATAAATATTTTAATTTTTTAGAATGTATTTCTTACCAGTCAATGTGATGTAGCATTTCATACTTAAGAAGTGTGCACTTTATTCACCTTTGCTTATTTATTTTTAGTTCACTCTGTTAAAGCTAATTTATGAATAGGACAGGCTAGGTTCAAGCTATTACATGGCATTACCTATTCCAACGATAAATACCGAACATATCATTAAAGTCAGACCTATAATAAAGGTTGATAATGTTCTCTTTTGAACCCCTGTCCATTCTTTATTATAAATTCCCCAGGCATTGGCAGTAAGTATGATGGTGGTCATATGTAGTATCCAGGAACTCGCTCCACTTCCTATTTTGCTTTCTCCCATGCCATAAAAGAAGAATTGTAAGAACCATGTTGTTCCTGCCAATGCACATAGCAGGTAGTTGTTTTTGAGAGGTTTGCTGATGTCGAAATACTCGCTGAAAGTTTTATTTTTTCTAATTAAATATACACACCATATTAAGTTGGTGGTTAAGCCCCCCCAAAGAATTACCACAAAAGTTATATTATTCACAAAAAGAGGATTACTCCCAGCTTCTACCGCTGCTTCAGTAATGGGTTTTCCCGCTTCTATACCAAAATTAAAGAATGAACTTAGAATCCCTGATATGATGGCTACTGTGATACCTTTAACTGCATTAAACTCTTTTACGCTGGCTTTGCTTTCTTCTTCAGATAGTTCTTTTTCTTTCATAGTTCCGGCCCTCCCTAATACCGCAATTCCTATCAGGCTTACTACTACTCCTGTTAGAACGACCATGCCACCTGTGCTATGCAGCATATCCGTTATGGTCGTTCTTCCTTCCATGCCTCTGATATCATAGAAAATAGGAGGTACTAACGCGCCAAATGCCGAACAAAAGCCTAGGGTAATAGAATTTCCTAGAGACATTCCTAAGTATCTGACACCTAGGCCATAGGTCAATCCTCCAATGCCCCACAACACTCCTAATAAATAAACAGCACGTATAATCGTTCCTTCCGCTGATATAATATATGTTAAGAAGTCAGGTACTGTAGCCCATGACATCAACGGTGGTACTATTAACCAAGAAAATAAGCCGCCAAAAAGCCAGAAAATTTCCCATGACCACCCTTTCACTTTATTAAAGGGCATGTAGAAACTACCAGAGGCAAAACCTCCCAACGAATGATAAATAATTCCGAATAATGCTTGCATATTTTTGACTTTAGTATATTATAATTGGTACTTTTATTTTTTATTGTAATACTATCATAGCAAAAGTATGGACCACAGGGCATTCGGTCAATGCACAAACTGGCGTTTCTTTTGCACTTTTTGGACTAGGTATGAAGGATTTTTTTAAATATGTGTCGGCCAGTGAAGAGGACAGAGACTGGGGGTTGTTTTTAAATGTCGCAGGAAGGTCAACCATTCCTGCGGGAGTGATATATCCGTCGCCAAAGCACCCCAGCGGATATTATTTCACATGGAATAATGGACGAACTCTACAGGAGTATCAGATTAATTTTGTCACGGGCGGATCAGGTGTCTTAGAAAATAAAAAAGGGAAGTTCAGTGTTAAACCTGGTTCTTTGATGATTATTCGTAAAGGAGAGTGGCATCGTTACAAGCCCACTAAGGGAACCGGATGGGTAGAGCATTACATTGGTTTTGATGGTATTCTGGCTGATCACTTTCTTAAAAAGAATAAAGTACTGTTGGGTCAATCAGTAATACATTGTGGTATGCGAGAAGATTTTATAGATGCCTACGATAAGATATTTGAACTGGTGAAAAATGAAGAACCAGGAAATCAGCATATCGCTTCGGGGCATATTATTAAACTACTGGGATATATTGTAGCATGGCAGAAACAACGTAATTTTTCGGGTAAGCCCATCGAGAAATTAATACAAGAAGCCCGGTTTCATATGCGAAACAAAGTAGAAGAGAAGGTCGATTTGAAAAAGTTTGCAGAAGATAGTTTCATTGGATATTCTTATTTTAGAAAGATGTTTAAGAAATACACGGGTATAGCTCCTCATCAATATCATTTAGATTTAAAATTAATACGTGCTAAAGAACTTATTCTAACCTCTGATAAGCATTTGAAAGAGATTAGCTATGATCTTGGCTTTCATAGTGTTCATTATTTTAGCAGGGTTTTTAAGAAAAAAATAGGATGTAACCCCTCGGAGTTAAGAGGCACGGTTGCTAGAAATGGACACCTGAAATGATATGAACTCTTATTCCATATAAAATACTTCTTCTAATTCTATCGTTACAGGAGAATTATCGTTATTGGTTTTCATTATGTCATTCATAAAAGCCCACCATTTTTTTACAATATCAGTCTGACCCAGATATTGAGATCCTTTGTCTCCAGATAATTTTTGGAAGGCGAATAATACATTGGTTTCTTCATCAAGAAATATGGAATACTCATGAACTCCCGCGTTTTTTAAAAGCATTTTTAGTTCGGGCCATATTTTGTTATGTCTTTGTTTGTATATTTCTTTCTGTCCATCGTTTAGGTACATTTTAAAAGCTAATCGTTTCATTTGATAATTTATAGGGTGATAATAGATGAAAGTGGCTTAAATAGTGGCTGCAAGAAAACGACTGTTTTTTCTGTCTTTAATAAGAAAGCTTCAAAGACAAGGCTTTCGATATTTTTGAAACCAAGGAGTTTACTGATGGTAAATGACTGTTTCAAAAATGAGAATAACGCAGTATTTGGAGTTTTCTTGCAAAGACTAAATAAGGAATTATTGGTAAGTTTTCTTGCTTAAAAGCTTATTTAAAACATTTTCACTTACGCAAAAGGCAGTGCCGTGACGAATTCCTTTGGGAAGCTGAATTGATGCAGAAATATCTTCCCATGTTTGTGCATCTTTTGACCTGATGGCTCCATACTGATGTTCCCGGTATTTGTCAAAGTAAATGTAAATATAATCGTTCACCATTAGCGCTGTGGGGCCTTCTGCCCATGCGTTCCCGGAAATGTTTTCTGAAAGTGTAACTGGAAATCCTTGGTCTAAAGAGTGGGTGAATGATATACGGAGGTTTTTTTCCTCGGGAATAGACATTTCATTTTTTATCACCATCATATAATTCGACTCTCGTTGTAATATGGCTGCATCAATAACACTAAAGCCAGGGTCATAGAAAAGCTTAGTGGGAGAAAATGAATTAAAATCACGGGTGGTGGTATAGTATTGACGGTGATTCAAGCCCTTCTCATTGGCTGAGGTTTTAATTTCGGGGAACAATTCGGGAACCGTGGAAGCCCAAATAATATAAAATAAGTCGTTGTTCTTATCGTAAAATATTTCAGGCGCCCATGTGTTTTTGGTACTTTGTAAATGCTCCATCACCGGGATGTTCTTTTGCTCAGACCAGTTTATTAAATCTTTGGAAGAGGCATATCCAATGCCCTTATCCCACCAGCCTGTAGTCCATACTAAATGAAAGGTGCCATCTTTACCTCGGGCGATACTTGGGTCGCGCATGAGCCGATCTTTGCCTATGGTAGGTGTTAAAAAGGAATCACCACCGTTTAGCGTGTGCCATTCCAGTGCGTTGTAACTATAGGCGAGATGAAGTCCGTCTTGGCCATTGTCTGTGAAATATGAGAATAAGTAAACTTCTTTTTTTTTAGCACAAGCGCTAAGTATTATGATAAAGAAAAGCCAAACGGTGATACTTTTTAAATCTAAGTTTTTGTTTACGAGCATTGCTTAAATATAGATTGATTATATATAGTTGCAAGGTAATTTTAATGGGTATTCAAATGAATGGATTATCATACAATTTCCTGTAAGAATTGGTATTTTGAAGTTTATGTTTTTGCATTTTACCTATATTTATTGTTTTATATGTTTAAGGTGAGTTTTCAATGCTTATATGGAACTTGTCGAAATTAATCATACCCTTGTGTGAGATGATTTTTATGGTTCGTTTCATATGTTACACATGGATGATTAGCTTGCTTGTGTTCATCAATAGAATAATTTTGTTATAAAAAGGGAAAAATGCGGAAGGTTATCTGTTATGTCATATCGATTTTATTTTCTATTCAAATATATGCAAAAGAAGAATTGTTATTCACTCAAATAAGCACGAAGGATGGCTTGTCGCAAAATACAGTAAGAAGTGTTTTGGTGGATAAGAAGGGTTATTTATGGTTTGGTACTCTTGATGGATTGGTGAGGTATGATGGTAGCCGTTTTATCACCCACAAACCAAAACCAGGAGTCAATACGAATTTATCGGATCAAAGAATAAGAGAGATATCTGAAGATAGTGATGGGTATTTGTGGATTCGTACATACGATAATTCTTTTAGCTGCTACGACCCTAATAAAGAGCAATTCATTGAGTTTAGATATCGTGATGTTAAAATACCGCTTCTTTATACTAACTATGTTGAGACTGCAGGGGGAGATATATGGTTGTGGGGAGATAATGGCTGTATTAAAATACAAAAGAATGCAGCACGTATTCCGGAAGTTTCTTTTCAGTCCGATAATTTCATGAATAAATTATCTCAAACCAATGTTAATTTTATATTTCAGGATAGAAACAATACGAGTTGGGTATGTTGTTCGCAAGGATTAAACAGCGTTAGTGAGTCGGGAGAGATTACTCAATATTATAATAAGCAGGCATTGGGAGAATTTCGTAATGTAATTGAAGAAGACGGAATTTTGTATTTCCTGACGGGGAAGAACTATATTTTCAGGTACGATATACTAAAACAGAAGTTTCTTTCTTCTTTTCAAGCGCCCAACTCTTTTTCTTTTCTTGAATCTGCATTCTTAAATGAGCATACATTGCTTATTTCTACACGAGAACGTCAACTGTTGGAGGTAGATTTATTGACCGGATTGTTTACTGAAAATACTTTCGCTTCAGGTATTCATTTTAGTACACCTCCTCAGATTATTCAGGATGCCTCTAATAATTTATGGATCTACGATCAATCGGGGCGCATGCTTTTTTACAATACATCCACGTGTCAAACAAAGAACATGCAATTAGTATCGAACAGCATTGCAGAAGTAATTGATGACTGCAGGTATAATATTTTTACAGACACGCAAGGTATTTGTTGGATTACCACCTATGGAAATGGTTTATACAGGTATAATGTGGAAAATGATGAATTGGTTAACTATACATATAAAAAGGGTTTTAATAGTCCGGCATCAGATTATTTGTTATCGATCACTGAAGATCATTTTGGGAATATTTGGATAGGATGTGAATATACCGGTGTTATAAAAGTGACCAAGAGAAAGTTTACGATTGAATATATTAAACCAGAAGAAACTGTTTCTATAGGAACAGGGAATAATGTACGTGTGGTGCATCAGGATAGAGATAAAAAGATCTGGTTGGGAACCAAGAATGGTAGCTTGTATCTATATGATGCTGATTTTAAGTTCAAAGAACTAGTGCGAAAGTCTATTAATCCATATACGATAATGGAAGATGTTAAAGGACGACTTTGGGTGGGAACGAAGGGGAATGGTATTTATGTTTTTTCCCGAGAGAACCATCAGTTATTATATCATTTTTCTCAGCAGGCTAACGAAAATAGCCTTTGTAATAATTCTATTTTTGATATTATTCAAGATGATGAAGGGCGTATATGGGTAGCTTCCTTTGGAGGTGGATTGGACCAAGTTGAAGAAACAAATGGTATATTTAGTTTTCGCCATTTTTTGAATCATCATGAAAACAAAGGATATCTACGTTGCTTGTTACAGGATAGCAAGGGGATTATTTGGGCAGGTAGTTATGGTGGACTTATTAGCTTTGATCCGGCGGAGGTCTCTGAAAATCCGGAAGCTTATACTGTGTATACTTATAATCCAGGGCATTCGGTTGGACTGAATTGTAATGATATAAAAACTATTTATGAAGATCAATATGAACAATTGTGGATTGGAACAGCAGGAGGTGGGTTGAATTTATTGGATAAGAATAATCCAGATAAGCAAGGAGCCTTTGTTAAATATACCAAAGACGAGGGCTTACCTTCTAATATTGTCACTTCTATCTTAGAAGGAGAGGATGGTGCGTTATGGGTTAGTACAGAGAATGGTTTGGCTCATTTTGAGCCTGATAAAAATACCTTTCTGGCTTATCAGTTTTCCAATACTTCATATGGTAATTTTTATAGCGAAAATACCTGTTTACTGCAAGAGAATGGTAAAATGCTTTGGGGAACTTTAGATGGCTTGTTGGTGTTGGATCCTTCTGACACGATTGTGAATAATGCTGCACCTAAGGTATTATTGACAGATATGTTTGTTTTTGACCAGCGTTTAGAAATAGGTGCGGATAAATCACCACTCAAAAAGTCTATTGGTATTGCCAAAGAAGTAGTTTTAAAGCATGATCAAAATACTTTCACCATTCATTTTTCCTGTCTGGATTTAACTGATCCTCTCAGAAATAAATATTCCTATAACTTGGAGTCGTATGATCAGTACTGGAGCTTGCCGGCTAATAATAATTGGGCTAGGTATAAAAATATGCCGGATGGGGAGTATGTTTTTAAGGTAAGGGGTTCCAATGCCGATGGACAATGGAATGAAGAGCTTACCTCTTGTCGTATTGTCATTTTACCACCACCGTGGAAGTCAACTTATGCCATCTTATTTTATGCCTTGTGTATCACCATGCTTATGTTTGTCTTTTTTAGGTTTTTAGTGAAGATTAATTCGCTGAATAACGCAGTTAAGATGGAGAAACAATTGACCAATTATAAATTACGTTTTTTCACAAATATTTCCCATGAATTTAGAACTCCGTTAACGCTTATTAAAGGCGCTATTGAACGAATGATCGATATGAAAGCGCTTCCTCTTGAGGTGGAGAAAAATGTTGCTCTTCTTTCTCGTAATACTCTTCAGATGTCGCGACTGATTGATCAGTTGTTAGAATTCAGGAAGTTACAGAATAATGTATTAACCCTGAATTTAGAAAAGACAGATATTAGAGATTTTGCACTAAATGCTTATTATACTTTTAAAGAAAGTGCATTTCAAAAAAAAATAGATTATGTTTTTGAGGGGATCCAGGATAAGTGGGATTTGTATATAGACCGAAATAAAGTTGAAAAGATATTATTTAATTTACTCTCCAATGCGTTTAAGTTCACACCGGTGAATGGTAAGATTACTTGTCGCATAACAAAAGATCCTGAAAGTGGGAACTGCATTATCTGTGTTGCAGATTCAGGGGTGGGTATCCCCAAAGATAAACGAGATCTTCTTTTTAGTCGTTTTATGAAATTGAATTTTACGGCCGAAGGTACAGGTATCGGTTTGGAATTGGTGAAGGAGTTTACTCTGGTTCATAAGGGAACTGTCAACTATTCTCCAAACCCGCAGGGAGGTTCAATATTTACTGTGGAATTGCCTTCGGATGCAGCCGTTTATACTGATGCACGCTTTATTGAGAAAGAAGATGTGAATGCAGGGCTTGTGGACCAAGCAGAATATAATGAAGATCATGCCATTAACAGGCCAGCGACCCCCCGCCAATGGAAAATATTGATCATTGATGATAACTATGACATAAGAGAATACCTGAAAGAAGAATTGACGCATCATTGTAATGTGGATGTGGCAGAGGATGGTAAAATAGGATTAGAAAAGGCTTTGACATTGAATCCTTCCTTGATAATTTGTGATGTTAAGATGCCTGAGATGGACGGGTTGGAATTGACGCGGAAGTTGAAAGATAATTTTGAGACTAGTCATATTCCTGTTATTTTGCTGACCGCATTATCATCAGAAGCCATCAAACTTCAGGGAAGTGAATGTGGTGCTGATGAGTATATAATGAAACCTTTTAGTTTAAAATATCTGATATCCAGAGTGTATGCTTTGATAGAACAAAGAGAGAAACTTAAAAAGCGTTTTTGCATTGATATGGATGTTAAAAAAGGAATTATTAGTGCGGGAGAAAAGGATCAGCGCTTCTTTGAGTTGATAAATGATATTGTAGATAAAAACTTGAGTGATCCTGATTTTACGGTTACGCAGTTTACAAAGAAAGCAAAATTGTCAAGAACCATCTTTTATAAAAAGGTAAAGGGGTTAACCGGTTACTCACCCAATGACCTGATTAAAATAAAAAGGATGAAGAAAGCCGCTGAACTTCTTCTTGAAAGCAAATATAATGTCTCAGAAGTTTCCTGGCGAGTAGGGATTGAAGATCCCTTTTATTTTAGTAAGTGCTTTAAAGCCCAGTTTGGCTGTGCTCCATCAAAATATGGTGCTGCAGTCCTTAATGATGCCAATGATAGTCATAAAGGAGAATAAGTGCTCAGTGCTGGTTATTGAAGTTTTTTTATAATGATAATACATACTTATGGTATTTATTCACAGGTGAATCTTTGGGAGGGGAGGTATCTTTGTGGATCAAAAAGTAAAATTTATTTGATGAAACGGGTCACCAGTATCTTTAATCTGAAAAAGGCATTAGAAAATCTATTGGACTTTTAGTTTTATAACGAAGATCTAATGTAACATTCGGGTTTCTGGTTGAAGAAGTCAAAGCTTTTTCTTCTATGAAAATGATTGCTGTGATGAGTTTCGTGTAACCGTTAAAAAATAGTTATGAAAGTATGTTATTACACCATCATTTTATTATTTGCATTACTCTCCTGCAAAAAACAAATATCTCATGGTTATACTACCATAAGCGCTGGAGAACCACTGGTTATTTATGTTTCTGAAGAATGTGATTCACTAATTCATTGGGCCATTTCTGATGTAGCTCAATCAATTGAATATGCTACTGGATCAAAATGGATTATTAAGGAAATAAAAGAACTTTCAGAAGTCAATACTTCAGATAATAATATAATAATAGGCTTGTTTAACGATCCTATAATTCAGGAAGCAAAGGTTGTTGATGTACAGTTATGGCAAGATGCATGGGAGCAATTTTTATTACAACATTCAGATAATAAATTATTTATTGTAGGAAGTGATATTAGAGGAACCGTTTATGGTATATTTGAAGTAGCAGAAAGAATGGGTATATCACCGTGGAAGTGGTGGGCAGATGTAGTACCATTACCACAAAAAATCATGTCTTTAGAACTGCCTGCTGAAGGTATTATAGAGTCTCCTTCCGTAAAATATCGGGGTATCTTTTTAAATGATGAAGATTGGGGTCTTCAACCATGGGCCGCCAGGACTTTTGAACCAGAAACAGGTGATATTGGTCCTAAAACGTATGAAAAAATATTTCAATTGTTACTTCGTTTAAAAGCCAACACTATTTGGCCTGCCATGCATCATTGTACAAAACCGTTTTTTGCAATAGAGGGAAATGCCGAAATGGCAAAGAAATATCACATTGCTATTGGTTCGAGCCATGCAGAACCAATGTTACGGAATAATGTGAGGGAATGGAATATGTCAAAAGATGGGAGGTTTAATTACTTTACCAACCGTAGAAATGTTCAGGAGTACTGGCAAGATCGGGTTTCTGAAACAAAAGATGCTGGTATGGAATGTTTGTATACTATGGGGATGCGTGGAATACACGATTCAAAAATGGAAGGTGCGTCCAATAGGGCTGAAATGGTTCAAATATTGGATACTATTCTGAAGGATCAACGTGATATATTATCGTCAACGCTGAAAGCATCAATAGAAAATATTCCACAGGTATTGGTGCCTTATAAGGAAGTGCTGGACTTATATAATGCCGGATTAAATGTGCCGGAAGATATAACGTTGATGTGGTGTGATGATAATTATGGCTATATCCGTAGGTTAAGTGATGAAGAGGAGCAAAAAAGAAAAGGGAGGGCCGGTGTTTATTACCATCTGAGTTATTGGGGAAGGCCTCATGATTACCTTTGGTTAAGTACAACACAGCCCGGTTTGATTTGGTATGAAATGTCTAAAGCGTACCAAAATGGGGCCGATGAAATGTGGATCGCGAATGTGGGAGATATGAAGCCTAACGAATATAATATGGAGTTCTTCCTGGACTTGGCCTGGGATATAAATGGCGTGAATTCAATGAATATAAAAGAGCATCTACGTAATTTTTATTCACGTGAGTTTGGTGTAAATAATGGAGCTTTGATAGCAAATTTGATGGACGAGTATTATCGGCTTGCTTTTTTGAGGAAACCGGAGTACATGGGTTGGAGTCAAACAGAACCTACAACGATTACCAGAGAATCGGATTTTAATCAGTTTTCAAATGGAAATGAAGTCCAACGAAGAATTGATTATTATAAGGATCTAGTGGATCAAATGAATAAAGTAAAAGTAGGGGTGGATTCCAGATTACAAGATTCTTTTTTTCAGTTGGTTGAATATCCTGTTTGTGGAGCTGCTGCTATGAATTTTAAGTTTATGTTTGCACAAATGGCCTATAATGCCCAAACATATAAGGATAAATGCACATTTAATGAGGGTGTTAAACAAGCCTATGCGGATATAGACTCTTTAACCATGCGATATAACACAAGTATTAGCAATGGTAAATGGAAGTATATGATGGATAGTAAGCCGCGTAGTCTTCCTGTTTTTCAGCTACCTGATTATCATATGGCTAGGGTGGATTCTTTGGAAAAA
The DNA here is from genome assembly GCF_000517085.1 of Saccharicrinis fermentans DSM 9555 = JCM 21142. Taxonomy (NCBI): domain Bacteria; kingdom Pseudomonadati; phylum Bacteroidota; class Bacteroidia; order Marinilabiliales; family Marinilabiliaceae; genus Saccharicrinis; species Saccharicrinis fermentans. The sequence continues at coordinate 5,164,841 of NZ_KI912107.1, forward strand.
AGAGCTCTCCCAGAGGAAGCGGTGATTTTTATTCAAGCAAAAGATTTTAAACAAGCGAAGGGTTTTGAAAACTTTCAATGGGAGGTGATTCATGGTCTGGGATACAGTAACGCTTCTGTAACACTATATCCTTTTGTTCAAAAGTATTTTGCGGAGGATAGGCCTTGTGTTTCGTATCGTTTTCACACCAAAGAGAGGGGTAAATATGAGGTTGAGATAAGATGTTTGCCTACGCACTCTATTCATTTTGATCACGAATTGGGGGTTTCTTTGGATAATAGGGCGTATCAGAATTTTAAATTGAACACCAAGGGGAGAAGTCTGGAGTGGAAAAATAATGTCCTGAGAAATTTTAAGTCGGTAAAATATATGGTGCAGATAGATCAACCGGGGGAGCATGAGTTGAGTTTGTCGGTAAATCAAACCGGCATTGTAATTGATCAAATAGCAATTGGTTTGGTAGGTCATCATCGCTTTTATGAAATACCTAAATAGCATCTTCTTATTCAGGTTCGCTAAAATGCTTGAATAGTAAGCATAAATGATATTTATACTTAGCTTTTGAAACGGATTACAAGTAATTTTTTGTGACGTTTTTCTTTTGGGTACACCCATGGAAAATGCAAGAGTGATGTGCTGTCTTTTATGTATTCTTGCCATAAGAGGGCGTATGTGTTGTTTGTCCTCTTATGGCAAGTTTTCAATTATCGTATGAATGGATTATCTGAAATCAAACATTAACTTCATTTTTACTCCTTCGTCTCCTACTTTTATTCTGATGTTGCCTGGCTGACTGTGTGGTCCTTGATCCGCAACAGATTTAAAGGATTGTATGGCGGGTATATCGTATAAAAAGGATATGTCACCAGATGGGAAAGAAGGCATGGTTCGCCGTCCTTGCATTCTACCCTTTGGTTCCTCGGGGGTTAATAGTCGTAAGAATATGCCATCACTTTTGGCGTAAACATGAAAAGGGGCTTGATCGGACTGGATAGTAGCCCAATATAGATTCGCATGATAACCTTTAAATTCAGGGTAGGTGAGGCCATATTCACTTTCGCCGGTAGTGGTGTTGTTGTAATTCTTTTGCCAAAGATTGTAATTTGTTCCTTTTATTCGGTTTTTCCATACGCGATAGGGACCGCGGCCAAACCACTCCATTCCTTGAACCATTTTTTCCGGATAAGAAAAAGTGAGTCCAAAATGATTGATTTTGTTATCCGTAAAGGCATCATCAAAGCCTGCTCCTCCTCGGGTTCTATTGAGCATAACGGCATCCATACTTAAAAGACCATCTGCGTTCAAGGTCCATACAATAGAGTCTATTCCTCCCAGGTATTTGGCAACGAATAGAGCTGTATTACCAGTGTTTTTGTGATAACATTCTACATATTTTATTTTCATGCCAACTGCCACTGGGCCATTGTTAAAAGGGATTGTTCCTTTTGTGTTTTTTACTTGAGTGATTTCACCGTTTAGGGTATTAAAGGTAACACTTACATTGTTAGTCTCCAGTGTTGTGGAGTTGTTTGTTTCTCGTATTTTTACTTTTCCATTGTTTTTTTTGTTGGACTGTTGTGATAAATAGTATTCATTAGCATATTTTATAGGCCAGGTCCATGTACAAATTGGTTTGTTGTGATGATCGTAGGCTTCCAGTTCGAGTACATCACCTTCAAAAAAGTCACGAGGTAATTCCATTTTTGCTGTGCCGGTTTCGCCAGGGTTTAATGGGGGAAGAGATACGGATCCTTCTTTTAAGATCTTTTTTTTACTTCCTCGAAGAGGAGAGTCAATTTTGTAAAGGCGGTATTTCATGTTGCAGTCCTTCAGGTTGGTATATAGATAGGTGTTGGAGATTAAAAAGTTACCTTTAAATGAAGGAGTGATATACAGCTGTTTGAATTGAATAGGAGCCCACACTTCGCGAACGGTAAACACACTACCTTCTTTTTCACGATAAGGGCCCACTATCCCATCGGGAGCTCTATAGTCATCTGAATCCAGGATGCCATTTTTATCGGTTCGTTTTACCGCACAATCGTTGAATGCCCACATAAAGGCTCCTGCGAATAAGGGGTGTGCTGTCCAGTTTAGCCAGAAGTCTTCGAGTCCTGCACCGTGTCCTTGGTCGTACATGCCATGCATAAATTCAGTGGGCATAAATACTTTGTAGCCATTGGTAAATCGTGCTACTCCGGTTAAGTAAGTAGGGTAGTGGTGTGTATCAATGTCATTAAAGTCAGCCCACGCATGTATGACGTGTCTATTTTGGGGGTCGTAATCTGCAAAGTGTTGATCTAACTCATAGTTCCAGCCTCCTTCGTTACCATTACTCCATAATACGATACTTGGATGATTGACATCCCTTGTCAGCATTTCTTTTTGTAGCTTATGTCCTACCTGCGAGTCATAACAATTTTGCCAACCAGCTAATTCATCAATTACAAATAATCCAATGGAATCGCACATGTTTAAAAAGTGCTGATCTGGTGGGTAGTGAAAGCGGACGGCATTGATGTTCATTTCTTTCATGAGTAAAACGTCATCCTTGCTGATCTTTGGGTTGGTGGTACGTCCTCCATCGGGGTGAAATGAGTGGCGGTTGATACCTTTCATAACTATTTTGGTGCCGTTTACATAGATACCATCTTTCTTTTTGAATTCTACTGTTCTAAAGCCAATTCTGGATGTCCAGATATGTAATATGCTGTCTCTATTGTTGGTTAGCTTCAGTGTTAAATGGTACAGTTGAGGATTCTCCGGGTTCCAGTTTTTAACACCATCCCAGTTTAAGTGGATATGCTGTTTTGTATTTTTATTGTTGATCTTGATTGTTTTTGTATCAAAATGTCCTTCGCCAGTTAATGGCTCTATGGATGCTAGCAACCGATTGGAATAGGCTTCTTGAGATAAGTCAATGTCTGCATTTAATACTCCATCGGCTTTTGCGTCAACGGCAACATGCGTGATGGCCATGGGTGGATTTGCTTCTAGGTAAACCGGGCGGTAAATCCCTCCAAAAGTCCACCAATCAGCTTTGCGTTCTGCATTGTTGACACTGTTGTTTTCGGAATGTTTATGTACAATTACTTTGAGTTCATTGTTCGTTCCTGGAATTATTATTTTTGTGATATCATACGAAAACCGATAGAAGCCTCCCTGATGTGTTTCTCCTGCTTTGGTTCCATTGATGAATACTTCTGTATCTGTCATGGCACCTTCAAAAATAATAGATATTTGTTTGGTTTCCCATGTTTTAGGTACTTTGAATGAATATTTGTATGTTCCAACTTCTTTGGAAGGTTGGACACCTTCTTTTTTATACCACCTGCCGTAAGTGTATTCTCCAAATCCTTCTAGTTCCCATTGTGAAGGGACTTCTATTTTACTCCATTTTTGACTGTTCTGACCGTCAGAACAAAAGAAATCCCAGGTAATAGTGTGGCCTAAGCCTGTTCCGGAAAGATATTGTCTCTCTGTTTCTTGAGCGCATAAGGAGAGGCTCGAGAGGAGAAGGATGATAAGTAAGTTATGTTTCATCATAATATTTTTCATTAAGATAAGCACTTTGTGTTTTTATTGTTTATTTAAATGGGTATGGTTCTTCGTTATGAAATAAGTTTACTTTTTTGTTATTCTTTAAGATCATGACTTCATCTGAAATTATCTGCAAGTTGTTACAGATCCAGTTTTTAGCATATTTTATATGTCCGGCTTTTTTTCCTTGAATGCTTACGTGATTAAAACTAAAATGGTCAATGGTGCTTTTTTTTATGCCTTCAATCGTTATACAGGATTCTGCATTGGTACATTTGATATGGGAGAAATGAATATTTTTAAACTTAGGCATCCCTTGTTGGGGATCCACTTTCTCTAGCATTTTTAACCAATGCGCTGGTATTTCTTTATTATTATAACTTTCTGGTAACAATGAGTTACTGTAGGCCGGGTTCCAGTTCAAGTCTACACTAAGTGGATATTTGACATCTTGCATTGTAATGTTCGCCAAATGTATGTCTTCAATATTTCCTCCGCGTTGGGTAGTGCTCTTAAATCTTAAACCAAAGGTAGTGCCTTGGGCTATTAAATTATACGCCACAACGTGTTTTATATCTCCTGAGGTTTCACTTCCACAGGTAAAAAGTCCAGCCCCAAGGCCAGCGGTGCAATTTCTAATAACAATATACTCACAGGGCCGGTTAACTTTTAGTCCATCAGCATCTCTGCCGGCTTTTAAGCAAATATTATCATCATTGCAGTTGATGGTACTGTTTTGAACCAGGATAAATGAAGATGAGTCAATGTCTATTCCGTCTGTGCTGGGGCCATGACCTTCGATATTGTTGCTAATGGTAATGTCATTTACGGTAACGTATTTTGAGTATAGTATATGTAAACTCCAAAAGCCAGGTTGGTATAGTACGATGCCATCTACAGTAATGTTTTCGGAATCGGAAATCAAGATTCCTCTTGGTCGGTCACAATCATAGTCAACAATCCAGCGCAATTGTTTGGCTTCATATTCCTTACGCATGGACCAGTATTTGTCCCAAAAAACCTTTCCTTTTCCATGTATTACACCATCTCCGGTAATTGCAGCATTTTTTTTTCCTATAATATTGATCAATGCAGCGGGCCAATTCATTTCTATGCCTGCCACGCGCGTGTCAATACATTTGTAGTCTTTCAGGTCTTGACTTCCAATAATCATGGTTCCTTTGGGGATGTGAAAATTGATGTTGTCACCAATAAAAAGTGAGCCGCTCAAATAGATTCCCGACTGAAAGGTAACAGTGCCTCCTCCTGCTTTTTCTGCTTGGTTAATGGCGTTTTGTATGGCTTGGGTGTTCATTGTTATGGCATCGCCAATAGCACCAAAGTCGTTAACTAAAAAGGTTTGCTTATTGTTTGGTTGACTGTGCGCGCCCACCTGATCCATCCATTCGAAATGAGGTATTGTTTCGCTGTTTTGCGTGTAAGCACACGTAAGATGTATGGTTAGAAGTAATAATAGCATTGTTTTCATATGATTACATTAAATTTTCAAAGGACATATGGAACTCATTAGGATTAATCATCCCCCCCTGCCTGCGAGTGCATTCCCATGGCTCGATTTTTATTTATTTTTTTTAGGGGAAAAGTTTACCGGTATCAGTTTAACTTGACTATTTAAGCCGGCAGGCATGACATCCCAATGTGCGTATCCTGTTTTTTGATAGTTCAGATCTACAAAGTTTATTTCTTTAAATTTACGCCAAGCGACTCCCTTCTTATCCATATTCGAAATATGATTAGCTGGTAAGCCTGTTACTTCAATTTCAATTTTATTGAGACCGTCTTTTAAATATGGCCCTACAAATAGTTGGTATGGTACCGACCATAAGGTTTGTACATCTTTTCCGTTCATGCGAATTTTTGCAGTCTCTCTGACGTCTCCCAGGTCCAATAACCATTCATCTGATGTTTGAATATTTATGGAAAAAGAAGTTGAGTACACAGCAGTGCCCATATTTATTTTGGCATTTTTATGTTTGAGTTTTGTCCATGGTATTAGTTGGGGTAAAGTAAAAGTGTCTCTAATGGCTGGGGTGCTTTTTTTAAAGTACAGACTCCAGTTATTGTTGAGGATGAAAGGAGGTGCTAATTCATTCATATATGGCCAGGGGGCAGTATTGATACGTTTGTTAGAATACGTTTGAAGAATGATTGATTGTCCGGATTTAAGTTGTATGCGAACGCATGTTTGTCCGTTTTGTTGTTTGGTGCTGGCTTTGCCAATTTGACCGTCAAGGGGATGAAAGAATACGGCGGACTTAAAACGATGAGGTAGGCTTACCCAGATATCAGTATCTTCTTCTTTTAGGGCCGCAATGAAATAGAAATATCCGTCTTTGTTTTTACGACGTATGAATTGTAGTTTGCCTTTGGTTTTTATTTCCTCGGGTATAACGGCTGTTTTCTTTAAGGTGTTTTTGATATTTGACCCGGTAATGATGCAACCTTTCCCCAATGGGGTTGATAAGGCCAGATCAGATTTGTGTGGAGGAAGCATGTTGATCAGTGTTTTGAATTGCTTTCTTCTTTTGTTTAGGTTTGAAAAACCTGGTACATCAGTGGGGTAGTCGTTTAAAAATACCACCTTTGCACCTTGCTGGGCCAGGTCAATTAGCTTCTGCAGTGTTTCGATGGGCATCTTATGGGCAGATGGAACAATGATGGCTTTATAGGACGAACCTCCTGAAGTAAGTAAGGAATGGTTGTCGGTTTGTGTTGTGCTTATTAATTGATCCGAAATGTAATCCATATCGTATCCGGCCTGGCTGATTTCGTTTACCACATTAATAAATTCAGGAGCTCTCTCTTTCATTTTATGTATACTAAACATGAGCATTCTGCCATCCAGGTCATGCCACATATCATAGATAGGAAGATATACTAAAAAGTCATTATCCGGTTTGCCCATTTGCATGAACGATTGTACTCTTGATATGTATTTGAAAAATGGTTTGGCGTTGCACCAGAGGGGATTGGAGGGGCTCATGTCAATGGAAGCATAGAATTTCCAACCCGGCCATATTGCATCTTCAGGGCTATAGGTGGTTCCGTGAAAGTATACCCGATTAACACCTGATACAAACATTAAATCTAGATCAGGTTTGCACTGCGAGAAAGAAGTTCTAAAGTGTTCGGTTAACCATGTAAATGTCTCTGATGAGGTGAATCTTTTTCCTGTGATATGTGCCGCAGATGATGCATATTTTAACATGGAAAGGTCTGAGTCATTGTGTCGAGTCAAGGAATCACTTCGCAGTCCGTTAATATGGAAGTCGGATAGTCCAAAGCCTTCGCATTCAGGAATGTCAACTGCTGCATAAATGTCAATGAGGTTTGCTGGAGAGCCATGGGCCTGATTCCTCGTTTTGCTCTTCATATCATGTGCCCATTGGGTCCACGGTATTGTGAAATTTTGTAGCAGTAATTCCGATAGGGTTTCTCGATAATCGGATATTAATCTTGCTGTGGTGTCGCCTCCGGAAGTATCCAGAAACTGAGGAAGATAATCTTGTAATCGATAGCCTTGCATTTTTTCAAATGCAGTTAATAGGTGAGGAGTCCAATCGGCCTGATATACTTCATAGCTATCGTTAAAAAAGTAATTAGGGACCGGAGCATTTCTCTCTTTAAAAGCGTGTGTGAATTTGTGGAGGTATTTTAAGACACTCTTTTCCGAAAAGTGATTTAATACCAATCCTTTTCCTCCGGGAGCCGCTCTCTTTACTTGTTGAAAAGTATTTCCTTCGAAGAGGGCTATCAATTTCCATTTTCCTTTTGGGGCCTGCCAATGTAGTTTGTGCTGACTTACTTGATTGGTCAAGTCCAGTTTTTCTCCTTTCTCTGAAAAAGCCATTAAACAAGCTAATGTGGCGATCTCTTTTTGTCTGTTTTCTTCTGGAATAATTAATTCCTTTAATCTCTCACCTGTTGATAGATTGAATTCCTTTACCAGTAATTTGCTAGCTGCATCCGTGGGTGTAATATCTGGTCCACCGAAAGGCCATCCTGTTCCGGTATTCATATCTATCTTCATTCCTAATCTCAGTGCTTCTTGCTGACTATGAATATACATTTGCATCCATTTGTCCGATAAGAAGTCTATTTCATTGGAATCGTTCCCCTGGATACCGTAAATGGGGGTAATCTCCAGGGAACCAATACCGGCATCGGCATATGCTTCCATATTCTTACTCAGGTTTGTTTTATCTACAGCGCTACCCATCCACCACCAGCGTGTTCCCGGTTTTGTGTCCACAGACTCTTCCGGCCATTGGATGTTAGTCTGGCAGCTTTCAAGTGAGAAGGCAGCGAATAGTATTAAGCTTATGGAGCATGCATTTTTAAGGTATGATAACATGTGTCGCGATATCTTTAAGATTTTGTTTTTTTATATCTGTGGCTACCATTTCTGCAATGGTTACAGCTCCTTTTGATTGGAGATGAGTGTCGTCTTGTGAACCGTTGGGACGAATAGAATCGATGCCTGCCTCAATCCACATATATAAAGCTTTTGATGGTTCATCGCCTAGCATAACAACTAAGTCTCTTGATTGAAGCCAGGTGTCTATTAAGGGAATGTTCAATGAATCGGCCAATTGACGTGTAATAGCAGGGTATGCTTTTAGTCGGTCATCTATTAATGCATTGTCTTTAAATGTTCTCATTACAATTGATGTAGCTAGAATTGGACGTGCTTGTTTTGCTTTAGCTTCTTTAATCATTTTAATTAGGTTTTGTTTATAATCGGCGTATGAAGCATGTCTCTCTGGTTTTGATGAAGCATCGTTATGACCAAATTGGATGATCACATAATCATCGGCTTGTATTGAATCCATCACTTCTTTCCATCGTTTTTCTGCTAAATAACTTTTTGTACTGCGTCCAGCTTTTGCTTTATTAATTATAGTAACGTGCTCATCAAAAAAATCAGGTAGCATTTGTGCCCATCCCCTCATGACCGTTTTGGAGGTGTCATAGCTTTGTGCGGTAGAATCACCACAAATAAATATATTTATGCTTTCATTCTTTTGTTCTCTACAGCTTATAAGTAATATACCTATTGCTATTATTAGTAGGTTTTGTATTTTCATGTGATTTAATTTTTAAGGTTGTATTAATTCTATGTTTACAGGTAAATTACGGTTACATACAATCTGATGATTGATAAATTTCAGTTCTCTTACTTGAATAGAAGATCTTCTTGTTTCATAAGTATCATCCCAAATATCATTAGTTCTTCCGGGATGGGTAAAGTAAAATATATATGCTCTATCGTTGTTTATGATAACATCGGCATGACCTCCCTTTACCCCATCATCTTTAAAATAACCGGGTTTTTCTAGGATGTTTTCTTTCTGTAAATACCAGTTTTTCATATTTTTAGAGCTAAACACAGAGAGGCCTTTCCAAGAGTCAATAATCATGAAATATCTGTTTTTCCAATAAAAGACCACTGGTCCTTCACCTCTTTTCTCATTCACAGCCAGTCCTTTATTTTCCCAATCAAGTAAATTACTACTCTCTGCGTAGTATATGGATTTATTTTTTTGTTCGTTGTTGTAATACATTCTCCATTTTCCATTGGGAGCTTTTATTACTTCTGCATCTATGACTTTATCTGATGCTAAATTTAATTTTGATTGGAAATTCCAATCTATCAAATTGTTGCTTGTTAGGTGAATGATATGACGAGGGTGATTCCAATCGGTGAATATTCCCGGAACGACGGTCAGGAACATATGATACTTACCATCGTGTTCGATGACCTCGGGAGCCCAATAGGTAATGTCTGGGCCTCCATAGTTTATTTTTGCATCCGATCTGTATTTCCATGTTAAGCCGCCATCCTCAGATTCGGCTATACCTATCGGTGTTCCATGCACCCATTCAAGCCCTTTGTTATTTTTTAATTTGGCCCTGCGGTTGGTATAGAACATAAACCATTTTTTCTCTGCTTTATTCCAGATAACAACAGGATCTGCTGCACCATCGAATTGTTTATCGCGGAATAAGGGGCTGGGAGCTACTTTGGGAGGGTTATCCAATGCATCTAATTTTAAGTATTGCTTTAGACGGCAATTATGAAGTTTGTACACCGCTTGGGCAATGGTGTTTCCATTTAATATGGCTCCTTTATACGAGGTATGCACATTATCTTTATAGTATGGCATGGTAGCTGCTTGCCCAATCTTTTCATATGCAGATGCGCATAAGTTGTTTGCGTCAATATAAAATGCACCTTGCGCTTGTGCAGCCTGCTTTGTCCACTTTGCATAAGTATCTGTTACGCGCGCCATTTTGCCATCTTTCCAATTGTTACGGGGCGTATGGGATAAAGCGATCACAGTTACACCTTGGGCTTGGGCTTGTTTGATAAAGAGACGTATATAGTGGCCAAAAGTATATACCGTTTCGGGTCCTCTGGTATTTTCCATGACATAAACTTTTGATTCTTCACCAGCACCTTTGATGGAAGCGCGTGCGCGACCCGTGTCAAAAGAACCTACATCATTATGCCCGAACTGGATAAATAGATAATCTCCTTCTTTAAATCCTTCTAAAACATCCTGCCATAAGCCATAGGTGAAGAATGTTCTGCTACTAATACCTCCTAAGGCATGGTTTTCAATAGTGATTTTTGTGGTATCAAAATAGTGATCAAAGAAGCTTGCCCATCCCCATTGGCCACCATCCCCTCGGTCTCTACCATTTTTTACAGTAGAGTCTCCAATGATAAAAACAACAGGATTATTGCCTTTGCGACTACTTCCGGCTTTTTTATAAGGAGGGTGTCTGGGATTACCCACTTTAAATATAGGTTCTGTGTAGGGTAGCTCTTGTGCATAAAAATGAATGGCGCTGTCGTTCTTTTTGGGAAACCAATTCTTGCAAAGCTCAATCATTTCGGCTCCGGCCAGTAACATAGGTCCATAGCCATGCGCTGCTTGTGTACTTGTTGGACGATAATAATAGAAGGCAGGGTCAAAGCCCATTCCTGTGCCAACACATGTGCCGTTTACCTGGCCATGTGTGTTTACCTTTTCAGAAAGTGCACTCCAGCCTAAAGAAACAATAGGGCCGTAAACTTGTGCATTCAACCAGCCTTGATTTATACCATGAGCAATGGCGTACACAAAGATAGCACTGGCGGATGTTTCCAGATAAGAATCAGGTTTGTTAATCAGTTGGTGCCAAAGGCCTTGTCCTGATTGGTATTTTGCTAAGGATGTGATCTGTTTTTTGTATATTTCTTTGATCCATGGCCTGTCTTTGTGATTTTCAGGTAAAACATCTAAGGCCTCACAAAGCGTTAGAAGTGCCCATCCATTTGCGCGTGCCCAACAATAACTAGGTTGCGGTTGTAAACCTTCTATCCAACCATGTCGAAAAAGTCCCTCTTCGTCCATAAACATTTTATCCTTAAAGAGTTTGATTTGATGAATGGCTTCGTGTATGTATTTATTATCGGATTTATACTGCCCCATTTGCAATATGGCAGGAATACTCATAAACATATCATCTAGCCAAACCGTGTTATATTGTGGGCGGTTACGGGCAAATGTTCCGTCTTTTAATCGGTATTGGTGGTACATGATATAATCCATGTAGTTGCCGATTAAAGTGTCAAGGGCACTGTTAGGCTGGTCAAATGTAGATGTTTTGATCATGGCAGCGCACATAGCTCCCGCATCATCTAGTGCCTTAGGTTGTAGAACGGTTGTGATGGAAGGATCTATTTTTCCTGTTTCTTTTAAAATAGCTTTATAATAGGGCGCCACTTCTGATAGCATGGAAAAACGTTCAGTTACATAGTTCAGGTATTTTTCATTTTCTGTTACCTGCGCCATGCGTATCATGCCAGCATATGTAACACCCCATTCGTATGAGGTTAACCTGAATTCTCCATGCTTCAAATAGGAATATTGATTTATATTCTCAAAGTTCGAAAGTATTTGTTGTGTCTTTGAATCAATGATTGTAGTTGGGGTAACGCTGGAAAGGTAGGCGAGGATAGATTCCATCTGCGACTCAATCTTAGCGGAAGATGGCGTTGCGTAACTGATCGGATAATTGGGTTTAGTTAGGTGCAGAGGAGTGTTGGCATCGTTACTTATCGAAGCTTCTATGTTGTTTCTTTTTTTATTTCTTTTTTCTTTTTTCTCTTGTGCAGCGGAATGAGAATAATGAAAAATTATCCAACTACATATAAGAATATATTTGAAAAAATTAAAATAGTGTCTATTCATAAATGCGCTTTTCATCGTGATTTTTTTATGTATGCGATTACTTTATCTAATTCTGTTCAAAAGTATATATGAATCATTTTTATAATATGTATATTATTCCGTATTCATGTCATATCATACACAATTGGGTAAGAAAACACTTGTAAATACTGCTTTGGTCAAGGTCAGTCATCAATCGCACTGAGTAAACCATGGGATATGGTTTCGCAGCATTTTGATCAGATGGCAATAAAATGACTTGCTCTCAGTCTGGCTTGAGATGGTTGGTAGTTTCTGGCAGAGGATTCGTTTTTTGTAGAAAAGGGTAACCCATTTGGAGGATTACCCTTAAGCTCTATTCTATTTTTAATAAGACATGTAGTTCAAGAATTAGTAACCTGGATTTTGCATGGCTTGCTTTTCTTCTGCGCTGAGTGCTTCCCCATTTTCATTGGTAATTGCATTGAGAAAAGATAAGGGAATAGGTCTGTAATAATGCTTGTCGGCATTAAACGTCGAATTTCCACGAACCCAACCATCATTGAATGCTTTAAAGCGTGCTTCTAGTGTTTTGGTGCGTGTTAAATCTTCCCAACGTAAGGTTTCTCCGCAGAGTTCCCGAGTTCTTTCGTTTAAAAGAAAACACATCATTTTATCCGCATTGCTGGCACATCCAAGTGCATTGTAAATGGGAACGTCCACAGGTGAATTATATATATCATCAATTGAAGATAGGTGTAATTCATTTAAGGTTGAAGCGGTGGTAACTGCCATATCTTGATTAGATTCATAATATGTATTGCGATCGTAGAATATGGCTCCATCAGCCGAATAACCGCCACCTTTACCTTCGCAGTAGCTGTTGTTTTTATAAGCTTGTCCTCCATCGGTGTGGATGGATCGATCTTCTCCATCCATATAGGCTGCTCTGTCTCTTAATTTATTGAGCCAAATAATTGCATTGTTATATTGAGACTCTCCTTTGCGGATGTAGGCTTCTGCAATCATTAACACATCGTCAGCTGAACGAGCCAGTATCGCATCCCTAGTGCCAAACTGTGATGAAATAGATACTCTATATCCATCTCGGAATTTGGATAATGCCACAAAGCGCTTTTGAACACCATAATAGCCTTCATTACCATGCTGTCCGACCCATTCATGGTTTTCTCCATCAAAATATCGAACAAAGGTATGTGTGTTCTGCATGGTGCCATTTTTTAATACTCCAGTTACATCATTGGTAACAGGGTTGTATCTGTTGTCACCTGCATCATTAACAATATATTTTATTGCTAAGTCTCCTCCAACAAATCGTTTGGCTCCTGCAACACTCCCAACAGGACCTAATGAAGCATTTTCTTCGTTCCATTCGGGAGCATCAGCAGTGGAGTTGCAACCGTAACTCGTAATAAATGATTTCCAAAAACGAGAGTCATTAACACGGTCGAAGACATCCATTGTGTAATTGGTTGTTCTTGCATAGCAGAATTCACGGTCTCCAGAAATGTCCCTTTTGGTTCCGGAAATATCCTGGTATACAGATGGGTAGTACAAATGCATTTGGTTTCCAAACCTGCCCCAGGTGGAGTTGTCATCAGAGAACTGAGCCGCCAAAACAACTTCAGAAACATTCTCGTTGGCACCATTGGCTTGCTGGTAATCCCATAATTCTACATAATTGGTACATAAAGGATGGGCATCAACTACTTCTTGGCCATACATTATGACCTTATCTAAATCGTCCTCCACATATGTTGAATTCCAGGGGTTATACAACTCACTGGCACGAGTTAAGTGCGTTTTTGCTAAGAAATGCGCTGCTGCTGCTTGGGTTATTCTTCCTGTTGCCTCAGGAGTTGTGGGTAATAGGTCATAAGCAGCTTTGAAATCAGAAATGACCTGTGCAAAACATTCTTCTTCTGTAGCTCGTGTAAAATATGTTTCAACACCAGTGGAAGGTTTTAATTTTAAAGGAACTCCTCCATATTGTGAGACAAGTGTTAAATAGAAATACGCGCGTAAAAAATAACCTTCACCTAATCGTGTATTGTAATTAGTATTGTCTGTGTCGTAATATAGCGGCATGTTGGTGATGATTGTATTGGCAGATTCAATACCAGCATACATATTTTGCCAAAGGGGTTGATTGTTCCCTCCTTCTTCTGAGTTTAAATCAGAACTGTAGCAGTTATAATCAGGGATGGCGTTGTTGGCGTCTGTAAACTCGTCCACTCCCACGTTAAACATTTTTATTCCCCAAGTATAATTAAATTTAAATTTTAATTTTTGATATGTTCCGGTTACCAACTGGTCCAATCCTTCTTGGGTTTTGAACTGTTGGGTGCTGTATGTGGTTGTTAAATCCTCTTGTAAAAAATCATCTTTACACGAAGATACATATAGTCCTAAGCTTATTGTTAAGCCCAGTGTAAGTAATATATTTTTTAATTTCATAATTGTTTTTTTATAAATTAAAATTCAACATTTACTCCAAATACTAATCCTTTAAGTGTGGTAGATGAGCCCGTAGATGTGGTGTTGTTATTGTATCCGGCCAGGTCTGTATCTAAATAATCACATTTTGAGTAAATAGTAAAGGGGTTCATGCATTGGGCGTATAATTTTAGGTTGCTAATTCCAAATTTATTTAATTGTTTTGGTGTGAAATTGTATCCTAAACTTATATTACGCATTTTAATGAACGATCCATCCTGGTAATTCATTGAACTGGCGTATGTGTCTGCTGCTTCACCGTTAGAACCAGGGGAGTAATATTCGGCATCTTCATGGGTGTTTTCTATCCAATAATCAATCTTACGCATAGCGTAACGTCCGTCGAGTGTTTCTTTACCACTTCTGAAAGTATTACCCCAACGAGAGTATACAAAGAACGAAAACTCTATATTTTTATAGTTTAATGTATTGATCATACCTCCCGACCAGTCAGGTCGCTTATTACCAACGATCCTTCTATCGTCATTCGGATCAATGGTATAGTCGTTGTTAAAGTCTTTGACTTTTATTTGGCCAGGTTTACGTCCATATTTCTGGGCTTCTGCCGCCTCAGAACTTTTCCAAATACCATCATATACATAGTCGTAATACACACCAATATCTTCACCAACAAACCATGCGTTGTTCGGTATCTCTTTGAGTCCATTATTTAATTTAGATATTTCACTTTGATCTTTAGACCAAGTAATATTGGTTTCCCAGGTGAAGTCATTTGATTTAACATTAATGGTGTTGATTTGCAAGTCAATGCCAGAGCCTTTTGTTTCTCCAATATTTGCCCAGGTTGAAGTATAGCCAGTGAGACTTGGGATAGACATTATCATCAATAAGTCAGTGGTTTTTGTTGTGTATACATCTACACTACCTGTTAATCGACTGTTGAAGAGTACGTAGTCTATTCCCACGTTATACTGAGCTGTTTTTTCCCAGCTTAATTCGCTATTGGCCATTTTTGGGGGGTATTTTACAGAAGGATCAGATGCAACGTATCCTAAAGATGAAGAGCTTGTTCCCCAGTTATAATATAAAGAGGCCAATGCTCCTTTTGTATCATATGCTCCAATTGCAGCATTACCCGTTATGCCATAACCAAAGCGAGCTTTTAAACCATTGATCCAGTTTAAACTACTCATGAAGTGCTCTTGATCTATTCTCCAGCCAAGTGCCAAAGAAGGGAAACTTGCCCATTTGTTTCCTTCAGCTAATTGAGAAGCTCCATCCCAACGTATGGATGCAGTTAATAAGTACTTGTCGTTAAAGGTATAATTACCTCGTGCCATATATGATTCCATCTGCTTTTCTGACAATCCTGTTCCCAGAGAATAGTTATCTCCTCCAGATCCTAAATTGTACCATAGCTCATCGGTGGAGGCCACATCTACGGCAGACATGTTTCCATTCTCGTAGTGATATTTTGATGAAGATTGCATGAATGTTAGTCCTACTTTATGAAGGTCTGCAAATGTTTTGTCATAATAAAGTAAGTTATCCAAGGTCCAAGCTTGTGTGTTATTTGTATTGTATTTGGCTGCATTATTGCCATCCCCATTAATTCCGTCGGCTGCATTGAATACGCCCAAACGATAATATTTGAATTCTGGACCAAATTGGATGCGATATTTTAAACCGCTTAGAGCTTGCCAGATATTGCTGAAATCAATTTGAGAATAAAAGCTTCCGGTTGCACGTAATGTTCTGCGATTGTTTGTGTTGTATTTTAGTTCATCTATTGGGTTTATGATATTTACATCACCTGCAGCAGGGTTTCTGATGTAATCACCATTTTCGTCATAAGGAACGGCCCATGGAAGCATTGATTTTAATGCAGAATAATAATCCCCAGCACCGGTTACTGATTTTGTAAAACTATAGCCATAGTCTTGTTCTCCCCAGCTTAGATTCATTGTGGTTCCAAACTTTAACCAATTGGTCGGCGAGGCTTCAAAATTTGTTTTAGCGGTGTATCTTTTGTAGAGTTGATCGGGCTGAGTGCCTTCTTGGTGTAAGTATCCAAAAGAGCCATATCCCTGAAACTTCTCTGTTCCTCCTGAGGCGCTAATGGTATGTTCTGTTGAAACAGCGGTGCGTTTTCCGTATCTTTTCCAATCGTAGTTTTCAACTTTACTGGGGTCCCACTGTCCGTTTACCCATCCTTTTTCTATATTCGCAAAGGAGGCGCTTACCGACCCCCATGTTGCTAGATCTGCTTCGTATGAGGGAGATGCTGAAGCATAACTGCCCATATTGTATTTAGCCAGTCTTGCATAGTCTAACCATTCGGCAGCGTCCATCATTTCAGTTACATCATACATTTTTTCTATGGTAACTGAACCATTATAATTGAAGCTTACGGTTCCTGCTTTTCCTTTCTTTGTGGTGACCAATACTACACCGTTTGCACCTCTTGATCCGTAAATGGCTGTAGCTGATGCATCTTTAAGAATGTCGATACTCTCTATGTCGCTGGGATTGATGTTGTCAATTCCTCCACTTTGAACAACCATTCCATCTACGACATATAGTGGACTTTGGCTGGCATTCAGAGAACGAACTCCCCTGATGCTGATACTCGAATTCTCCCCAGGTCTTTGGTTTGAAGTGATGTCGACACCGGCAGTTTTTCCTTGCATTGCCTGTACAGCATCTTTTACTGGCATCGCTTTTATTGCGTCTGCACTGACGCTGGCAACCGCACCGGTGACATCGCTTTTCTTCTGTACGCCGTATCCAACTACTACCAGTTCGTCTAGGTTTGTAAATTCTTGTTCTAAAACAAAATTAATTTTTGGTTGACCGGCAACGGAGGTTTCTTGTGTCGCAAAACCAATGAAGCTCGCTACTAAAGCAGCATTGGAAGGAACTTTGATTTGATAGTTACCGTCGATGTCGGAAATTGTACCGTTGGTGGTGGATCCTTTTTCCATAATAGTTGCTCCCACTATTGGATCGCCTGAATTGTCTTTTACCATACCGCTGATGGTAATTGTTGATTCTTGGGCATAAACAGTGTTATTCCCACTGAATAAGAAACAACCTGTAAGGAGCACAATCAGAAGCTCCAAAGTTAGATTCTTTCTGGATTTGAATAAAGTCATACTAAACTAGATTTTAATAGGTTCATAAAAATTTTCTTTTGTGATGCACGGTGTTTGTGCAATCTGTTTCAATAATCGAATGTAAAATTAGATTTCTATAAATGTTAAAAAATGGAAACGAGTCCTAAAACATGTATTTATTTGCGGTTTATTTTGAGGAGTATGATTTTCTAGGCTTGTGTATTTAATTCCATTTTTTTTGTTGTAACGACCCGTATTTTTGATTTTAAATTTCTAAAACATTAAAAATGGGATTGTTCATTAAAGGGTATTTATGTAATAAGCATCTGTTGCTATCATGCTTCTTGGTATGTGCATTTTATAGCTCGTCTTCAATGGTGGCACAGAAAAGTATTCATCGTCAGCAGGTTTTAAGTTCATTGCTTCGTGTAAATAGTTATTTTATGGAGAAGTATAGTGATTATACTGCGACATCAAATGTTGGTAGAGTCCGGCCAAGTAATATTTGGACTAGGGGTGTTTATTATGAAGGACTGATGGCTTTATATTCTATATATCCAAAGGAAGTTTTTTATGAGTATGCATATAATTGGTCTGATTTTCATCAGTGGGGTTATCGGGATGGAGTGGTAACACGTAATGCAGATGATTATTGTGCTGGGCAAACATATCTTGATTTATATCGCATAAATCAAGATCCGAATTGTATACGTAAGGTGAAAGCTAATTTAGATATGTTAGTCAATACACCTCAGGATGATGATTGGTGGTGGATTGATGCTGTACAAATGGGAATGCCTGTTTTTGCAAAGCTTGGAGCTACACTGGATGAGCCTAAATATTGGGATAAGATGTGGGATATGTATGAAGATTGTCGCAATAAAATTTCCGGAACAGGTCTTTTTAATCAAGAAGACGGTCTCTGGTGGCGAGATGCCGATTTTATTCCGCCTTATCAAGAGCCCAATGGAGAGGATTGTTATTGGTCTCGAGGGAATGGTTGGGTGTACGCCGCATTGGTTAGGGTTCTGAGTGAAATTCCTAAAGATGAGAAGCATTATAAGGATTATGTGAGTGATTATATGTTGATGACAAAGGCTATAGTAAAATGCCAAAGAGAAGATGGTTTTTGGAACGTGAGTTTACATGATCCCGAAAATTATGGAGGAAAAGAAGTCACAGGTACTTCCTTGTTTTTATATGGTTTGGCCTGGGGAGTAAATAATGGTTTGTTATCCTATGAGAAATATGGCCCTTTCATTACAAAGGCATGGACTTCAATTGTAAAAGATGCCATTCATCCCAACGGCTTTTTAGGTTATGTGCAGGGAACAGGAAAGGAACCTAAAGATGGTCAGCCAGTAACTTTTCAAAGTATGCCCGATTTTGAGGATTACGGTATTGGATGTTTTCTGCTTGCAGGTGTCGAAGTGTATAAAATGAAACAGTATGAGTAAGATGGATATGATGAAAACATATAAAAAGGTAATTGTATTTTCGTTGTTGGCGTTTGTTATTGTGTTGTGGACGTATTCTTGTAGGCAACATCAGAAACGGCATATGATTATACAACCTCTACAAATATCAAAAAAAGGTTTTGTTTCTTTTAAAAATGTAGCGGATGGAAATTATAGGGTGCATGTAAAGGTTGGCTCTGATAAAAGTGAAGGACATACGGTTATTCGTGGAGAATCCAGAAGGATGTTTTTTGATGGCATAAAAACAGAAAAAGGGGAGCTGAAAGATGTTTATTTTAATATAAATAAGCGGGACACGATCATTGAACCAGGTCAGATGGTTCGGATAAAAAGCCGAGAGAAAGATAAGCTGAATTGGGATGCAGACTTAACTTTCGAGTTCAATGGAGCATCGCCTCAAGTAAAATCTATTGAAATAACACCTATTGACTCAGTCATTACAGTCTTTCTTTGTGGAAATTCAACTGTTGTTGATCAGGATAATGAACCTTGGTGTGGTTGGGGGCAAATCTTGCCTCGCTTTTTTAATGAACGTATTTGCGTGGCTAACTATGCCGAGTCCGGAGAAACAGCCACAAGTTTTATGGTACGAAGAAGGTTGGATAAGATTTTGACACAGATTAAAGCGGGAGATTACCTTTTTGTTGAATTTGGACATAATGATCAAAAGGAAAAAGGAGAGGGGAAGGGGGCATATTTGAATTTTACAGATCGCTTACTGGAATATGTTGCTAAAGCACGTGCTAAGGGAGCTTATCCTGTATTTGTAACGCCAACACAGCGTCGGAGTTTTAATGAAGATGGTAAAATAGTAGATACGCATGGAGCTTATCCTGATGCCATGAGGAAAGTGGCTAGGGAGAACAAGGTGCCCTTAATTGATCTTCATGCTTACACTCGTAACTTGTATGAGGCTATGGGGGTATCGGGTTCTATAAATGCATTTGTACATTATCCAGCAAATACATTTCCAAATCAAAGTAAAGCTTTAAAAGACAATACGCATTTTAATCCTTATGGAGGCTATCAGATAGCCAAGTGTGTTATATATGGGATGAAGGAAATTGATTTACCTATTGTGGAATACCTTAGAAAGGATGTGGCGGATTTTAATCCGTTTAGCCCAGATGAATTTAACAAGTTTAAGTGGTATCCAACCCCCTCTGTTGAACTAGAAAAACCGGAGGGAAACTAAAGTATTTATGATGACAAAGTATGTAAATGCAATCTTGTATTTTTTCTTACTGATAGGGTCATTGGGAGCCCAAAATCCCGATTGGTCATTACTGACGCCTAAATTGGCCGGAACTTTAAGGTTGGGTGTGGAAGTTAAAGGGGAGAGTAAGTGGTTTTCTGATTTTACAACGGTTCATTTGGATGTATCGAAAAATCAACTTAGGTATATTCTTGCGGATAATATTATGGGGGGTGGAACAATGGAATTAATAGTGAGATCATTGGAGGATAGTCAGGGGGCTGTAATGAAGCTGAAGGGGGAAAATATTGTTCAAGACGTTAGACTTATATGGATGTTTGGGGGAGCTTCCAATAAGGAGGTGGATGCTGATCAATGGATATCTGAAATTTTGCCTGAGGATTGTCTTTTAAATGTTTTTAGTATCGAGGGGCAGTCATTTACACTTTATTATGGTAGCAGTCAAAAACTTAGGGTCCTTGGGGGCTTGGTTCCTTCGGGAGGATGCTTAAGATTGGCTGATGCCAGAAAACAAGCTCAGCCTCTTTGTTTGTTGAAATCAGGAAAGAAAACGAGGTATCAGGTGGTGTCATCGGATGTTGCAATGACCACTGGGAAGGACTATTATTTTTGTTTTTATTTTTTAAATCCTAGGGCAGATTACAATTATTTTATGCTTCCAAAACTTTTTAAAGAGGGTAGCTATGTGGTGAATAAAGAAACTGAGTGGATGAAATCAACACCTGATTGAATCTGGGAAATGCATTAGAAAATCTATTGTGCATTAAAATTGTGACGAAGTTCTAATGCATCATCCGGGTTAAATGCTTACAGGTGTTTAAAGTTTAAGTACATGCGACTATTATTGGTATTTACGGCCTTTATACAAGGTCTTTTTTTACAAGCTGAAATTTATAATATTAAAGATTTTGGGGCAATAGGAGATGGTGTTGCCATTGATTCATGGGCCATAAATAAAGCCATTGACGAAGCAGCAAAAAATGGAGGTGGTACTATTTATTTTCCTGCGGGAACTTATGCCTGTTATTCGATACGCCTAAAAAGTAATCTGACACTTCATATAGGTTCGGGAGCAACAATATTGGCTGCTTTTCCAACGGAAAAGAAAGGATATGATCAGGCGGAACCAAATATGGATAATCTTTTTCAGGATTTTGGACATAGTCATTGGAAGAATTCTTTACTATGGGCTATTGGAGAACGAAATATAAATATCTGTGGGAATGGACTTATTAATGGGGAGGGCTTGACCAGAGAGGAAAGTAGGTTGCCTGGTGTAGGAAATAAGGCATTGTCTTTTAAGGAGTGCAAGAATGTTACAGTAAAAGATATATCGATGTTAAACTGTGGGCATTTTGCAGTATTAGCTACTGGTGTTGATAACTTGCATATAATCAATGTGAAAGCTGATACGGATAGGGATGGCTTTGATATTGATTGTTGCAGGAATGTTCGAATTTCAGGCTGTACGGTTAATTGTCCATGGGATGATGCAATTGTGTTGAAAGCAAGTTATGGCTTGGGGTATTTTAAAGATACCGAGAATGTGATCATAGATGGTTGCTTTGTTTCAGGTTATGATATGGGCTCTGTTTTAAATGGAAAGTGGGAAACAAATGAAGCGGTAGCTCCTGATCATGGTCCAAATACAGGACGAATTAAATTAGGTACTGAATCTAGTGGGGGATTTAAAAATATTGTAATTAGTAATTGTATTTTTGAAAGAAGTAGAGGCTTGGCAATAGAATCGGTGGATGGAGGTTGGTTGCAGGATGTGGTAGTCTCCAATATAACAATGAGAGATGTGGGTAATGCGCCATTTTTTATTCGTCTGGGCGGTCGTCAACGCAGTCCTATTGGTACGCCCATTGGGAAGTTGCAAAGGCTGCAAATAAGCAATGTGAATGTTTTTAATGCGGATTCGAATTTTTCAAATATTATAAGCGGTATCCCTGGTCATCGAATTGAGGAAGTCTCTTTTTCTAATATACATATTCATTTTAAAGGTGGGGTTAAAATTTCAGATGTTGATGATGTCATTCCTGAAAACATTAAAAAATACCCGGAACCTTGGATGTTTGGGGTGGTGCCTGCTTCTGGTTTTTTTGTGCGTCATGTTCAGGATGTGATTTTTGAAAATATCAGGTTCTACTTTGATTCTTATGATGAAAGACCTTTGTTTGTTTTGGAGGATGCGGAAAGTGTCGATATTTTTAAAGTAAGGGTAGGAGGAGTGCTTGTGGAAAATCCCTGTGCGCTTCCGTCGAGGAAGTGTAAATAAGTGTAATGTAAAAGTGTGAGACTTATTTTTGTTAGTTGTAGGTTTGTTTAATCATTGTTAAGTTAAGAGGATGTATAAGGTATTGATATCAAGATTGTTTTGCGCTTTTTTTGCTATTCTTTTTTTTACGGGGTGGGTGGATGGTCAGATATTAAAGGGGCCAAATTATTCATCATGTATTCAAAAAGAACAGCTGGGGAGGGGATTGATTGCTATCCAAGATGAAAATGGTGATGTTTTTATTACCTGGCGATACTTACCAAGTGATGATGTGAAGCGTGGTTTTGATGTGTATAGAAAAACAGGAAGTAGAAGAAAGGTTAAATTGAATGAGATGCCCTTGCTTACATCAACTTTCTTTAGGGATAAAACGGTTAATACTTCGGTAAATAATGAATATTTGATTACTGATAGTCGGACTAATAGAGTGCTTGCATCTTATATGCTCACACCGCAAAAGGCTACAACTCCTTATGTGTCTATACCAATCCGTCAATTTCCAGGTGATAGTTTGTGGAGCTACAGTCCTAATGACGCTTCTTTGGGAGATTTAGATGGTGATGGCGAGATGGAAATTATTCTTAAAAGGGAGAATAGTGGTAAGGATAATTCGCATAGGGGTGTTTGTGATGGAGGAACTTTGATAGAGGCTTATGCCTTAGATGGTCGTTTTTTATGGCGGATTGACCTCGGGACGAATATACGACAGGGCGCGCATTATACTCAGATCCTGGTTTATGATTTTGATGGTGATGGACTGTCTGAGGTCGTGGTGAAAACAGCAGAGGGTACTGTATTTGGAGACGGCAGTGTTATGGGTGATATCAATGGGGATGGTATCACTGATTATGTAGATAGGGATGTGCTGTCTTTGAGCTATGGAAAAATTATGTCAGGACCTGAATTTTTGTCGGTGATAGAAGGTAAAACCGGAAAAGAGCTCGCTAGGTGTAATTATATTTCCAGGGGTAAGCCCAATGAATTTGGAGATAGAACTGGTAATAGGGTTGATCGCTTTTTAGCAGGAATAGCTTATTTGGATGGCTTTAAGCCAAGTATATTAATTTGTAGAGGGTATTACGAGAAGACGGTGTTGGAGGCTTGGGATTTTAGGATGGGTAAGCTAAGTAAGAGATGGCATTTTAGTACAGATAGTCTTATATATGAGAATTTTAAAGGTCAGGGAAATCATAGCCTAGCTGTTGGAGATGTAGATGGAGACGGTAAGGATGAAGTCACTTATGGCGCTTGTTTGATAGATGATGATGGCTCTGGTGGATATAATACTCAACTTGGGCATGGAGATGCGATGCATTTAACTGATATAGATATTGAGCGTCCAGGTTTGGAAGTATGGGATTGTCATGAGCATGTACCCACAAGAGCCGGTTCTGAGTTGAGAGATGCAGCTACCGGGGCCTTACTCTGGGGTATTCCATCGGTGGAGGATGTGGGACGAGCGATGGCTGCTGATATTGACCCTCGTTTTAAGGGTGTTGAGCTTTGGACTACTCATTCGGGTGGTGTTTATACTGCTAATGGAAGACTGATTACACAGTTTACCCCTTCAGTTAACATGGGCTTATGGTGGGATGGTGATTTGAATAGGGAGTTACTGGATGGTTCGGGGGTGACAGGGAAGGAAAGAATAGGTATTACCAAATGGAATGGTGACGGAATAGATGAGCTTCACTTGCCTAGGGAGGCGGATTTAGCTGCCAATAATTGGACCAAAGGAAATCCTTGTCTACAGGTAGATATGGTGGGAGATTGGCGTGAAGAGTTATTAGTAAGAACGAAAGATAATAAGGAAATAAGGTTGTATGTGACTCCTTTTAATACGAAGTATCGTTTTTATACTTTGTTGAGTGATCATATGTATCGTTTAAGTGCTGCTATTCAGAATGTGGGTTATAATCAACCAACGCAGTTGGGATATTATCTGGGCTCTGATTTAGGGAAGTTCTGGAATGATACGTATCGCCTTGGACGTGCAGGACATTCAAAATCTGGGTGGGCGAAGGATGGTCATGTAAATGATATGAATACGCGGTATAAGGGGGCTCAAAGGAATGTCTTGGATACGATTACCTGCATTGATTCGGAGTATGGCTTGGATGTAAAAATAAATTATGAGCGTTATAAGTGGCTGGCGAACGACAAAGTAGTGAGTACAAACAGGTCTTGCTTAATTCAGTCAAAGGATTATTCAGGTGACCAAAGCGTAAGGGTTGTGTTACAAGCTTTGTATAAGGGTTTTGTGTTTGAGGATAGTGTGGTAGTTAAGTTTTCAACCCGGATGATGTATTAGAAACATTGAAATATCGCTTTTCAATCTTCATATGTAGTGGCTGCAAGAAAACGACTGTTTTTTCAGTCTTTGATAAGAAAGCTTCAAAGACAAGGCTTTCGATATTTCTGAAACCAAGGAGTTTACTGATTGTAAATGACTGTTTCAAAAATGAGAATAACGCAGTATTTGGAGTTTTCTTGCAAAGACTATGTAGGATCACGCAAAAAAGTTGGGTCTGTTAAAAAAAAGTATTTGTTTAGCTGTTAAATAGAAACGGATTTAATAAATTGAGAAAGAAGAACTATCATCGGAGCTACTGGCTCTATTCTTACCAGAAGGGATATTAGATTATTTCCAGATCGTATCCTATCGGAAATCTTCAAGCGGAAAGCATATTTTAAACTAAGGATTTGAAGTTAAGGGTGTTGACATTCTATTTTAATAATAATTTCAAGTATAACGAAAGTCTTTACAATTTATCCATAACCATATTCAAGAACTCTCATCTAAAGGATATCTCCTATTAATGTACAAAGCTATCAATTAATGAACCGCAGGGTTGGCCAGGACAATAGCCCCGGGGCCGGCGTTGGCGAGAAGCTTCCCTGGGCGCACTTGAGGTGGTAGTGCTGTTGGCCTAGCGCGAAGGAAGTGTGCGCCGGACGGAAAGGGAAGTTGATGCAGGGCAGGTAGTGATCTATTGTTCTAGACCTTTTTGGTCCTTTTTATGGCAATGATAAAAAGGACATTAACGCAAGTTTCAAAAGCAAAGAAAAATATCATATAAGTTAGAAACATTGCTCTCAATTAGATAACGGAAGTACCAATGCTGCAGCAGAATCTTTCAATGCAAAAGTAAAGGATTTCAGAAGGCAATTCAGAGGTGTTGTTGATGTAAAATTCTTCTTATTCAGATTAACAAAAATATTTGCATGACAACTACAAACAACATTTACACCCAACTTTTGGCACTGATACTTTGAAGCTAATAGTTTGTAATTAAATATGTTGATATTAGATTTCAATAATAATTTCAAGTATAACGAAAGTCTTTACAACTTATCCATAACCATATTCAATAACTTTCAATGAATAAATAATCCCCATTTAAACACACAACAATCAGTAAAAAGACCGCAGGGTTGGCCAGAACAATAGCCCCGGGGCCGGCGTTGGTGAGAAGCTTCCCTGGGCGCACTTGAGGTGGTAGTGTTATTGGCCTAGCGCGAAGGAAGTGTGCGCCGGACGGAAAGGGAAGTTGATGCAGGGCAGATAGTGATCTATTGTTCTAGACCTTTTTGGTCCTTTTTATGGCAATGATAAAAAGGACATTAACGGAAGTTTCAAAAGTAAAGAAAATTATCATATAAGTTAGAAACATTGCTCTCAATTAGATAACGAAAGTACCAATGCTGCAACAGAATCTTTCAATACAAAAGTATAATACCCAACTTTTGGCACTGACCCACTATGTAGAAAGTTGAGAAGCCTTAAAAACAAAAGGATTGAAGTATAAACTTCAATCCTTTTGTTTTTTCTCAGAGGTTCCTGGCGGATTCGAACCGCCGTACCTGGTTTTGCAGACCAGTGCCTAAGCCACTCGGCCAAGGAACCTTTTTGATTCGGCTTGCAAAATAAGTAAATATTTTTTGTACTCGCAAATAAAATGTGGAGATGCAAGTGGTTTTTTTTTGGTGTTTGGTGTAAGGATAATATTATCAATGTGTTGGTGTGTCTGTACCGCGTTTTGCATCTGGTACCATTGGGGTTGCTATTTTCATGTATAATGATAAATGTCCCACCTATTACAAAATAGAGTATCTCTTATTGTGGATGGAAATACGCTAACGTTGCATTGTTACACTTACAGCTTTCATTTGTCCGCCCATGGGAGGATTCATTTTGGATACTTTCACCTTTACCCAGTCCACGTAATCAAATTTTTGGTGGATCGCATTTAAAATACGTTCCGTTAAATGTTCTACCAGATGGGAGTTTTGTTGTATTTCTTGCCGTGTCAGTTCATAAACGCTCACATAATTTAGCGCATCATTGATGTTGTCTGAATGACTGGGTTTTTCCACATCTACTTGTATGGCAATGTTAACCATGAATCTATTTCCTACAACTTGCTCTTCTTTAAAACAACCATGGTAGGCATAAAACTCCATTTCTTCCAGCTCAATAATTCCTTTTTGCATATTTTCTATTTTGGTGCGAATTTATAAATTAGGAACGTAGGTTTTAGACAAAGTACAAAAGATTTTGTTTCCCGGCCTAATTAATATTTTAAACATATTGTAGAAAAATGTGGTTCAATATGCTTAAAACCTTTATTTTTGTAAGCTTTAAATGCAACAGTGTTGAAGAGATGATTTTTTCTCCTATATGCGATATAAATGTTTAGAAAGTCACCTATGAACAAAAACAATAAGGATCATACAGCAGACGAAGTAAAAACAAATTTTATTCATCTGGAAATCGACAAAGATTTAGCCGATAATAAGAATGGTGGAGCAGTGTTAATGCGTTTTCCACCAGAGCCTAACGGATATTTACATATCGGTCATGCCAAATCAATCTGTTTAAATTTTAGTCTGGCCCAAAAATATGGAGGTGGTTGTAATCTTCGTTTTGATGATACTAACCCGGTAAAGGAAGATGTGGAATATGTTGAAAGTATTCAGGAGGATGTGAAGTGGTTGGGTTTTGATTGGGAAGGAGAGGTTAAGTTTGCTTCCGATTATTTCCAACAGCTTTATGAGTGGGCTATCAAGCTTATTAAAAGTGGCAAGGCATATGTAGATGATCAAAGTGCAGATACAATTGCTAAGCAAAAAGGAACTCCCACAGAACCAGGTATGGAAAGCCCGTTTCGAAACCGTTCGGTAGAGGAGAATCTGGATTTGTTTGAGCGCATGAAAAAGGGGGAGTTTGCTGCGGGAGAAAAAGTGTTGCGAGCAAAAATAGATATGGCATCGTCCAATATGCACATGCGTGATCCCTTGATGTATCGTATAATTCACGAATCACATCACCGTACAGGTGATCAATGGTGTATTTATCCCATGTATGACTTTGCTCATGGTCAGGAAGATTTCATTGAGGGTATTACCCACTCTATTTGTACGCTGGAGTTTGAAGTGCATCGTCCATTGTATAATTGGTTCCTTGATCAAATTATGGCAGCAGATCCGGAAGTACAAAATAATGTAAGACCACGACAAATTGAGTTTGCCCGCCTGAACCTTAATTATACTGTAATGAGCAAGCGTAAGTTATTGGAGCTTGTACAAAAGGGAATTGTCTCGGGGTGGGACGATCCTCGTATGCCAACAGTTTCTGCCTTGCGCCGAAGAGGCTATACGCCCGAATCTATTCGTGCTTTTGCAGATAAGGTTGGGGTAGCTCGACGTGATGGGGTGATTGATATGGCATTGTTGGAGAGTTGTGTACGTGAGGATTTAAATAAGCGAGCTGCGCGTGTTAATGCAGTGGTTAATCCTATTAAATTAATTATCACCAATTATCCCGAAGGAAAGGAAGAGATGGTGGAGGTCATCAATAATCCTGAGGATGATTCTATGGGAAGCCGTCAAGTGCCATTTGCACGAGAAGTTTACATCGAACGCGATGACTTTATGGAGGAGCCACCACGCAAATTCTTTAGGTTAGGACCAGGACGGGAAGTGCGTTTGAAAGGGGCATATGCTGTAACTTGTACCGATTATAAGAAGAATGAGGCAGGAGAAATTGAGGAAATTTATTGTACCTATGATCCTGAAACCAAGAGTGGATCTACTACGGTAACACGAAAAATTAAAGGTATACTCCATTGGGTAGAAGCAAAACATGCGCTGGATGCTGAGGTGAGAATGTACGATAGGTTATACAGTCATGAAGCACCTGCGTCACAAAAAGATGTGGATCATCTTGAGTTTATTAACCCAGACTCATTGCAAGTGATTACTGCCAAGGTAGAACCTTCGTTAAAAGGGGTTAAACCATTGGATAAGTTTCAATTTCAGCGTGTGGGTTATTTCTGTGTCGATAAGGATTCATCGAGTGAAAAGTTGGTTTTTAACAGAACAGTCGCTTTAAAAGATAGCTGGTCCAAAAAAAAGTAAGCAGCCTTGTGCTGAATAACTGATATAAGGGTGCTTTTTAAGCGCCCTTTGTTGTGTGTTTTTGTTTGTTATAGAAACAGATTCGGAATTTTGTTGTTTTTAATTGTATCTTAAAGACGGAAATTCTATAAGCTAAAAAATAACATGGATAGTCTAATTGTAAAATCATATCAAGAGGAGATTGAACTGAAGTATCAGTTATATAACAGCCTGTTTTTGTCCTTGCAGCTGGAGGCTGTTGAAAAAGCAGGAAATTTAATTCCTTTGTTATACCAGGCCTGTTCCAGTGGGTTGGAGCAAGGGAAGGATCCGAAGGCCATTCTCCAAAAGTTTTTTGCCAGTCATAAAGCAGAGCTCTCTACCGAAGATCAAAATGATTTTTTGTTTAAGGTGATTCAATATATTGAGCGTCAGATTGTGCTGATTGATGCTTTGGAAGATGCGGCTTATACAAAAATACATCGCATCAATGGAGAAAACTCCTACTCATCCATTAGTGATAGAGTGAAAAAAGCCAATTTGCAGGATAAAATGGCTGAAGCAATCAAGGAGTTTGGGGTGCGTGTGGTCTTAACTGCTCACCCAACCCAGTTCTACCCCGGGCCAGTATTGGCTATTATAACCGATTTGATGATCGCCATTAAAAATGGGGAGGTGGCTTTGGTGAGGGATCTGTTGCAGCAGCTGGGTAAAACACCGTTTTTCCAGAAGATTAAGCCTACGCCTTTGGATGAGGCCAATCGTTTAACCTTTTATTTGCGTGATACTTTTTATCCAGCGATAGGTCAGCTGTTAGATAAAACAGCTGAGGATTATAGAGAAGCGCTGGAGCAAAATAACCAGTTTATATCGTTGGGCTTTTGGCCGGGCGGCGATCGTGATGGAAATCCTTTTGTTACAGTAGATACTACCAAAGAGGTAGCCGCTCGTTTACGAAACACGATCACCACTTGTTATTATGGCGATGTGAGGGAACTAAAACGTAGAATTACCTTTGCCGGTGTTTATGATAAGGTGGCGGAAGTAGAAGCATTGCTCAAGGCAGAGCTGGGCAATGCTACAGGAAGTTCTAATGTTCATTTGGAAGACTTTCTGGCGCGTATCAACGAAATAGAAACGTTGATTATTGAGCAGCACCATGGTTTATTTGTGGAGAAACTTCAGTCGCTTAAGCGCAAAGTTCAGTTATTTGGTTTTTACTTGGCATCCATTGATATTCGCCAAGATAGTCGGGTGATTGCACAAGCGCTAAGGGAAGTGATTAAAGCTTACCCTGATATTCTTCCTGCTCATATCTTTGAGATGAGTGAGAAAGAGCAGATTCAGCTGTTGATGAATGCCAGAGGGGCTGCTGATGCTAATATTTTTGAGGATGATGTGGTTAGGGATACGGTGGCTTCCTTTGGAGTTATCAAGGATATTCAAAGGATGAATGGGGAACGAGGTGCACATCGTTATATTATTAGCAATTGCCGTGGTCCCATAGATGTGGCTAGGGTGTTGGCGATGTTTCGTATTTGTGGCTGGGGCTATGATGAGCTAACAGTAGATATTGTTCCCTTATTTGAAACCATCGACGATCTTAAAATGGCAGGCGAGGCTATGCAAACACTGTATTCTAACCCTACCTATAGAAAGCATTTGAGTAGTAGAGCCGATAGGCAGACGGTGATGTTGGGATTTTCCGATGGAACCAAAGATGGTGGATACCTGATGGCTAACTGGGCTATCTTCTCAGCCAAAGAAAATATAACCCTCAAATCGCGTGAAAGTGATGTGGAGGTCGTTTTCTTTGATGGACGTGGGGGACCCCCAGCCCGGGGAGGTGGTAATGCACATCGCTTTTACGCAGCCATGGGTAAAAATATTGATAGTCGCCAGATACAGATGACTGTGCAAGGACAAACCATCAGTTCTCATTATGGCATTAAAGAGGCGGCAGAGCATAATATGGGATACCTGCTGTCGGCTGGATTGTCCAACAAGTTATTTAATAAGCCTCAGAATCAATTGCAGGAGACGCAGCATGACTTTATTGAGGAAATGGCTGAGAGTAGTTATAAAAAATATCTTTCGTTAAAAGAGCATCCGTTATTTGTTCCTTACCTGGAAGAGATCAGTACCTTGAAATATTATGGTAAGGCTAATATCGGCAGTCGTCCGAGTAAGCGAGGTGGAGGGGATAAAATAAATTTTGATGACTTGCGTGCTATACCTTTTGTGGGAGCATGGAGTCAGTTGAAGCAAAATGTTCCGGGATTCTATGGTTTGGGTACAGCATTGAAAGAGCAGGAAGAAAAAGGTAATTTGCAATCATGTATCGATTTGTATCAGGATTCTATATTTTTTAAGACCTTGCTTTCCAATAGTATGCAGAGTATGAGTAAAACCAATTTTGAACTGACACGATACCTGGAAAAGAATGAGCGCTTTGGTGAGTTTTGGAAAATGTTATATAAAGAGTATGTGCTGACCAAGGAAATGCTATTGAAAGTTTCGGGTCTGCCAGGTCTCTTAACGGATAATCCTCGCAGTAGAATGAGTATTCAGTTAAGAGAACGTGTGGTTTTACCCTTGTTGATGATTCAGCAGTATGCCCTCATGAAAATTCAGGATGCGAAGGCTGAAGGTGGAGATATACCTGTTGAGGTGTATGAAAAAATGGTGATCCGTGCTATGTTCGGAAATATTAACGCCAGTAGAAATTCCGCGTAAGGAGAAGAGTTTTACGCAAGGGCTGCTAGTGCTTTTTGCAGTACTGCCAGCCCTTGGTATTTCATTGTCCCAACTCATCGTATTTTAAAAAGTCTTTCACTTCTAAAAAGGCCTTTTCCATCTTAAGCATATTGTCAATCATAAAGGTAAAAATAGCGGGCCATTGTTCTGGTATCATAAAGTCACCGTCCATTTCTTTATAAACCCTGCAAACTTCTTCTCCATATTCTTTTTCGTAGGCAAAATCCCAGGTGAGTGATTCTCCAAATTCTGTTTCGAAAATTTTTTTGGTAGCTTCCAGCTTTTCATATAAAGCCAATCTTCGGCTTTCGTGTTTTATATTTATCTCCAAGGCCACCACAATTTTCTTTCTGCTCACATCAAATCTGAGATCCACACCTTTTATTTGTGTACGGTCACCTATCCATACCTTTATTTTCCCACGTTGTCCCGGAATTTTCCTGGTGCGGTTTCCTAGTTTACGCCAGAATTCTAATTTGAGTGCTTTCTCTTCTTCTTTTGAATACATCCTGATTGTTTCGTTTAAATACTGAGGGGTG
Organism: Saccharicrinis fermentans DSM 9555 = JCM 21142; assembly: GCF_000517085.1. Classification (NCBI taxonomy): domain Bacteria; kingdom Pseudomonadati; phylum Bacteroidota; class Bacteroidia; order Marinilabiliales; family Marinilabiliaceae; genus Saccharicrinis; species Saccharicrinis fermentans. Next base: position 5,196,867 of record NZ_KI912107.1, read on the forward strand.
TTAATCTTCGTTTTTACTGGATCCTGAGGTGTATAATAAATACATGAGTACCATGCTTCCTAGTCCAATTAAACTGCCACCATATATTTCTGCATTTTTATATGAGCCATGTATCATGCCGAAGCCGAGTACGATAAATATGGCTGCTGTAATGCCAAGTGTCTTTTTCATGCTTCCTTTTTAAATTAAAAGATCATCTATATTTTTTCTTTGGGGCTTAAAATAATATTTTTTGTTGAGCTTTTAAAAATGGTATCTGCAACCTAGCATCAATCGGGTGTTGCCGTAGTTTTTTGTATGTATCGGTTTTGATTTGTTATTGTACTCGTTACCGTATGCGGCAACTGTATGGTTCATTTCCAAACCAATGGTTAGTGGGCCGGAAGTGAAGCTTACGCGTGGAGACAGAATATAAATGTATTCGATATTTCCTCCCAGTGTATAGTGGGAAACATCCAGCTCCATGCCGGGGGTGTTGGGATCGGTGTCTAATACAATGGCGGATTCCTTGGATGTTCCGTGGTTGTTCGTTATGCCGGCAAAAAATCCCCATTGGATGGTATTGCCGTTTGTGTGTATGTCAGTCCATATTGAAGAGGTTCGAATGGCTTCAAAGGCTCCATTTACAGGAGATCCATTTTGAATTTTGCGTGCTAAACCTCCTATCATCACCAGGTTGCTCATGTTGCCACCGTACACTCCTTCGGCTTTTAGTGTTACAGCTGTAGTGGTGTATCTGAACGATATATTTCCATGCATGCTGGTTACTTTATGTTTGTTTATTTTATTGTTATCATCCAATAAGGCTGGTTGTACCTGTTTGATACCCCAAGTAGCACCTGCCCAAAAACCCTTGGTGGAGCCGTATTTGATTTGAGCGGTTAACTCGGGTATATGGGCCATTTCCACTTGTTCTGTGATGCCTTTGCTGATGAAGTCTCCCTGCGATAGGGCAAATAATGCAATGGAGAGATGGTCGGTGGGTTTGATCGTAAAACGTAACTGAGGAGCGCGACTTAGAGGATGGACGGGAGCTCCTACCACAAAATTAAGGGTGGCAGGATAATTTTCTAGTATAAACATGGGGTGGTAGGCCTGGCCTGCCAATAGAGATGAACTTCCCCAATCCAGATTGAAATAGGCTTGTCTAAGGCGTAAGGCATAATCTCTATTATTGCCCGAGCTGCCCGCAAAGTCGGCTTCTACTTTGGCCGAAGTGGTGGCACCAAAAGCATCAGGGCCTTTGATAGCAAAGCCAATGCGTGAAATGCTTGCGCTGTAATCATATTTCGACTGGGCGTTGATATCGTTGCCTTGATCGTCCCATGCAGGTGCTAACGGGTAGAGCAAACCGGAACCTCTTACATTCAGACTAGCACGTGAGTCTACATACGTGTCAAAACCTATAAAACCATAGGTTTTTACGATGACTTTTTTTTTGCTCTCTTGGGCATTTAGTAAAAGTGTAAAAAAAGCCATTAGGCTTACTGTTAATTTCTTCATTGTGAAAATAGGATTTCTGTTTTTGTAATGTTTGGGTCGCTAAAAAACATTATTTAATTAAATGTGTTCTATTGGCAAAGCATGCCTACAGCCTGTGTGTATGTATATATGCATTCACTCTATAGGATCATTTGCTGTAATTGCTTTGGTGGTATATATTTTGTTTCGTTTTTTTTTGTTGAGCGCAAATATATATGATAGTTTCGAAATCGTAGTAAATAATTATTACATTCACGTATTTTATTGTTTAAATAGTATTGAAAAGACCTGATTTTATTGGTCTCTGACAAATAGTCTTAATATGAAGAAAATAATTGCGTTCTTATCTGCACCGTATTTAATGGGTACTTTATTTTTAGTATTAGCTGCCTCCATGGGCATCGCAACATTTGTTGAAAATGATTTTGGAACGAATGCCGCAAAAGCATTGTATTATGATTCTTGGTGGTTTGAAGGGATATTTGTTTTGTTGGGGATCAATATGTTTTTGAACCTGGGTAAACCTTATTTGTGGAGAAAAGGAAAGCTACCAGTGTTGTTTTTTCATATGTCTTTTTTCATTATTATCATAGGAGCAGCGCTTACACGTTATGTAGGATATGAAGGTATGATGCATATTCGTGAGGGACAAGCTACGAATCAATTTCGTTCCGCTAAAAATTATATCGCAGGAACGGTCCGTATGGGATCGGATGAGGTTGCTTTTGAGCAGGCCGTGTTGATGTCGGAAAAGAGTGCAGATTATTTTAAAGAGACCGTACGTGTGGGAGGACATAAAATGATGCTAAAGAGTGTGTCGTTCATGAAGAATACAAGCATGGTTCCCATGGAAGACCCCAATGGTAAACCCTTGGTTTCGATGGTTGTTTCTGTGGGTGGAGGAAGAAATAACTTAATGCTTTTTAAAGGCGAACATATTCAGGTGGGAAAGTATTCGGTGGGTTTTGATGTGGAAAAAGAATGTGATTTTAATATTTTTCTTCAGGATGAGCAGTTGTATTTTACAACAACGCATCCTGTGTTTATCACCGATATGGGGACGCAAGAAAAAACGGAGGTAGACTTGTCTGCACCCCAACCTTTTTATTCCAATGTGTTATATGGAACAGGAGATTTTTTTATGGTTCAGACCAATTATCTGGAAAGCGCGGCGTTAAATGCTGTACCTGTTAAAGAAGGCCAACAGGGGAGTGGAATGGAGGCTGTGGTAGTGCGCATTGATATGGATGGCCTGACTAAAGAAGTGACCCTGCAAGGACGTGGTGATTTGATCGGAGAGGACAAGGTGATTGAGATAGGTGGAGCACAAGTTACCTTGAGTTATGGTTCTAAATTGTTAACAGCTCCTTTTTCCATTCGATTAAATGATTTTCAATTAGAAAGATATCCAGGATCAGAGAGCCCTTCTTCCTTTGCCAGTGAGGTTACCCTGGAGGATTCTGAAAATGGTGTGGTGAAACATTTTAGGATTTTTATGAATAATATACTGAATTATAAGGGCTACCGTTTTTATCAGTCCTCTTATGATGAAGATGAATTGGGGACTGTGTTGTCGGTTAATAATGATTTGTGGGGAACCCTTGTTACTTATCTGGGTTATTTTCTGCTGACTCTTTCCATGATATTGTCGTTGATGGCTTCTCAAAGCCGATTCCGACAGTTGGGTAGACGAATAACAGAAATAACCAATCAGAAAAAAGTATTGATATGGGTGTTGTTGGTTGGCTTTTCAGCTGGCATGCAGGCGCAGGATTTAGATGCTTATATTAATGTGACGCAACAGCAGGCAGAAAGATTTGGAAATCTTTGGGTGCAGGACAATGGAGGACGTATTAAGCCGATGAACTCTTTGAATGGTGAAATATTAAGGAAATTGGTTAAGCATAATAGTTATAAAGGATATTCTGCCGATAGAGTGGTGTTAAGTATCTTAACCAATACCGAGGCGTGGAAGCATGTGCCTTTAATTACAATAAAGAAGGGGCCCATGAAAGGGATTATTGGAAATGCGGGTAAGAAAGCTTCTTTTTCTGATTTTTTTGGGGCGACCGGAAATTATAAATTGCATCAACAGGTGGAAGAAGCTTATCGTACGAAGCCTGCTTACCGAAGTAAATTCCAAAACGAAGTGATCAAAGTAGACGAGCAGGTAAATGTTTTTTACTTGGTGCAGTCAGGTAAGCTTCTCAAGATGTTTCCTGTTCCGGGAGATGTGAATGCAACATGGTTACTACCCGGACAAACGGCATCTTCTCTCACGGAAGGTGATAGCCTATTTGTGCGCAATGTGTTTTCTGTGTATCTCCAATCATTAAGGGAAGGAAATGCGGCACAGATGGATACTTATATCGATGGAATTTCTAAATTTCAGACTAAGTTTGCTGCAGAAATATTGCCATCAAATACAGTTCGTAAACTTGAAATATTGTATAATAAAACCAATTTGTTTTTATTGATGGCTCCCGTATTGTTTGGTCTGGGACTTTTATTGCTTATATTTCAGTTTGTATTTTTATTCTTACCTAAAAAATCGCCTGGCTATGTTAATCGTACAGGGGTAGGTTTATTGGGATTGTTTTTTGTAGTTTACACTGCTGGGATGGCATTGCGTTGGTATATCTCGGGACATGCACCATGGAGTAATGGCTATGAATCCATGCTTTTCATTGGCTGGTCTATTCATCTGGCCGGTCTGGTTTTTAGTAAAAAGTCACCCATAGCTCTTTCGGTGGCTGGCGTATTTGCAGGTATTGTTTTAATGGTGGCTCATCTAAGCTGGATGAACCCTGAAATAACTAACCTGGTTCCTGTTCTTAAGTCATATTGGTTAACAATTCATGTTGCGGTGATTGTGTCAAGTTATGGTTTCTTAGGTCTGGGGGCGTTAATGGGCTTTTTTAATTTAATATTGATAGGACTTAAAAAAGAATCTAAAGAAGAGAAGTTGGACCTCTCTATAGTGGAATTGAGTAGTATCATGGAGATGTCGCTCACGGTGGGGTTATACATGATTACAATTGGTGCCTTTTTAGGTGGCGTGTGGGCGAATGAGTCATGGGGTAGATACTGGGGCTGGGACCCTAAGGAGACCTGGTCTTTGGTGACAGTGATGATTTATGCTTTTATTTTACATATGCGTTTTATTCCTGGCTTAAAAAGTGTAGTCGCCTTTAATGTGGGCGCCGTTGTGGCCTTCTTTTCTGTTATTATGACTTATTTGGGAGTAAACTATTATCTGGCCGGTATGCATTCTTATGCCAAAGGTGATCCTGTGCCAATCCCTGATTTTGTGTATTATACTGTTGTAACGGTGTTTGTTGTTTCTGCCTATGCTGTATATAATGCCAATAGATTAAAAAAGTTTAATACATAATTTCCATTTGTTGTAATGGGGTGTTTATTTTATGTTGATAATATTCGTCTAAAAGTATCTCTTTGCATAGCATCTTTTTATATATTTGACATAAGGTATGTAAACCATTGGTTGAATGATTCTATTCAATGGTTACTATCGTTTTAAAAGTTGCTCTAAAGGAATGGGAAGGGATAATTTGGAGAATATTTCCGGGCTTCAGTCCCTGGAGGCTGAGAATAAGCATCTGAAAAGCATGCTTAATAGGTATGTGGTCTCCAATGAAATGGTGAGAGCTAACTCTTTCTTGTTAAGTCAGATAGAGAGAATATCTAATGAGGCGGATGACTTTAGTAGTGCCTTGGTGTCGTGCTTGGAGTGTATGGGTGTTCATTATAGCGCTGATCGCGTCTCGTTTTTTACTTTCGACGACGATATTTCTTCTTATGTTATTGAACAGCAATGGGCCAACTCTGTGGCGCATGAGTGTTCTTCTGAAAATTTAAGTATTACGCTTGAAGAGTGCCCTTTGGATAGTGCTAATCATGGAAAATGTTTTGGCAGCACTGATTTTGACCTTGATATAAGCAACTCTTTGAAGGATAAATTGAATGTGTTTGGTATTCAGTCTATTCTGTTTGTTCCTGTTTCTTTTTTATCCTATAAAAATGCCTTTGTACTGATGGAATCATGTGCTTTTAAGCGCCAGTGGTATCCTTTTGAGGTGAAAGAAATTGAGCAAGTGGTTTTATGGATGACTAAGCATCTCGAGGTCCTTTGGCATAAGAGTCGTGCGGACAGTCTCTGGCATCTAAATATACTGCGTAATAAGATTCTTCATCAAATTAAAGGTAATAAACGAACCAAAAAATCGCTGAACCAAATGCTCAAAGTAATTGGCAAAGAGTTGGGGTTACGAAGTGTTTATTTTGTTGATAAGTCTGGTTTTTCAAATGAACATGAGCTTTCTTGGGCATATTCGCTGACGCATGAGGAAAAATTGCTATCTAACGCAGATCTTGAAAAGTTGAATCTGAATGAGGAGGAGGAGACTGGCCTGTATCTTGATGCGGGAACCATTGAGGCCGCAGGAATAGATGTTGTGTCGGGAACTTCGTTTATGTTATTTAATAAAGTCTTTGTTCAAAAAGAATATGCAGGCTGGTTGATTGGTGAGTTTGGTAATTATATTCATCATGATTTCCACATTCTATTGCAATTATGGGAAAGCATTGCTTTGGCGCTGTCTGAGTATATGAGCCAAGTGGATAGTGAACAGGAGCACAATAGTCGTTATGCGCAAGTGTTGGATCAGAACCGAGATTTGATACAGGAGCAAATATACTTGAAGCAGGTGCTTGATGATCTGTCATTGGCTGTATTGATTATTGAAAATGACCGCATAATCTATGTTAATAATTCGGCTAGCTTGCTGTTGGAACGTGATTTGGAGGAGTTTGCTTCATTGAAGGTACATGATATTGTGCCTGCGGAGTCCCGAAAAATCATGGAAGAGGCGATTGGTATTGTAAAAGGTGGCCGTGCTTATAAAGGTGATATGGTTGTTTGTTCAAAGTCTAATCGTCAGGTGGATGTGGAGTTGGTGGGTACTTCCTTATCTGTAAATAGCCGTTTGTATTATTATTTTACCATTCAAGACATTTCGGTTAGGAAGCAGAATGAGAAGGCATTAAAGGAGAGCGAGCGTGAGTTTTGTACTTTGGCGCAGAATTCTCCTAATGTAATACTTCGTTTAAATAAAGGGGGCGTGGTGGAGTATTTTAATCCTGCATTGATGAGTCATTTTAAATTTTTAGAAGAAGAAGAGATTGTTGGAAATACTCTTCATGAGATGGGCGTACTTAATGGTTTAATGTGGGATGCTTGGCAAGCAAAGGTTCGAGATGTGTTTGATCATGGTGAGGCAGCGTCTTTAGAACAAGACTTTGGGGATGCAGCGCAAGGCTTGTATCTGGAATGGAACTTATCGCCCGAGAAGGATGAAAATGGACGGGTTATCAGTGTTTTGGCCATTGGTCGTAATATGACCTCCTATAAACAGGCCGAGAAGGAGCTTGTGCGTGCCAAGGAACGGGCAGAGGAGTCCGATAAGCTTAAGTCAGAATTCCTGGCTAATATCAGTCATGAGTTACGTACGCCGTTGAATGCTATTGTTGGCTTCTCTTCCTTGATTAGAGGAAATCAATTGCCGCCAAATGAGATTGATGAGTATGTGGATGTGATACATAAAAACTCAGATAGTCTGATGAGCTTGATCAATAATATTATTGATGTGGCCAAGATAAAAAGTGGTCGGATATCTGTTGTACGTGAAGAAGTATTATTGGATGATTTATTGCATAGTATTTACAATGAGTTTGTTCCGCGGATTGAAGTGGAACACAAGGGAAGGGTTAAGTTGTATTATTCCAGACCGGAAGGACTTAAGGTGAAAATAGTGACCGACCCCATTCGTCTGCGTCAGGTATTGGTGAATTTATTGGGTAATGCCATGAAATTTACCATCAAGGGTTTTATTGAATTTGGCTTTTCGGTAGAGAATGTTGGAATACGAATTTTTGTGAAGGATACTGGTATTGGTATATCAGAGGCTAAACAGAAAGTTATTTTCGAACCTTTTCGAAAAGGACATGCGTTGGATGAAGATAGGTTGTATAGGGGAACGGGTATTGGATTGGCCATCTGTGAAAAACTGATTAAGGCATTGGGCGGTGAGATTGGTTTGATTTCGCAGAGAAATAAAGGTGCGGAGTTTTATTTTATACATCCTGTGGGTAGTGATCAACTGGCGGTTCCTAAAACTACTTTGGTAAAGGGCGTATCGATACCTCTATTGCGAAAAAGATATAGTTGGAATAATAAGATGATGTTGTTGGTGGACGAGAATAGCAGTGCTCACCTTCAAATGCGTAAGTATATTGAAAAAACCGGTATTACTTTGGTGTCTGCCAGAACTGCAGCCGGTGCTGCTAAATTATTGATGAATCGTAATGATATTCATTTGGTTCTTATGGATATGGCTTTCCCTGATTCTGATGGCTTTGAATTGGTAAAAACAATCAAACAACTCAATAAAAATATTCCTGTAATTGCACATACTTCTGAGGCCATTCGTTCTGCAGAAATGGATATGGAGAAGAGTGGTTTTGATGCCTTTATTGCAAAGCCTGCATCAAGGGAAGAATTGCTTGCTTTAATGGATCAGTTTTTGGTTGAAGCGCCAGGTAAAGGATAGTTTGTGCGATGTGTGTTGAAGAAATGAGAAACACAATGTTTGTTTTTATTCATTTTGGCTCAAAAAAAAATGTGTATCTCTAGAAATATTTGAGATACACATTTGTAAAATAAGGTGCTGGGCGATATTAATTGGTCGCCTTGGTCGTTTTGATCATTATTTGCTGAAGGCATAACTGTACTCTTTGTTTCCTGAGTTAATACTTACTTTGTACTCTCCTGTTGGTAATGCTGAAATATCAAACTTACCAGAAAATGTAGAATTACCGTCGAATCCTTTTTCAAATATTTCGTCACCAATGGCGTCTGAAATAGAAATACCGAAAGTGTTGCTTCCGAAAGAAATATGGCTTACGTAAAGCATATTGTCAACTAGGTTAAAGAATGCTCTTAATTCTTGCTCAGTAACAACTTGTGTTCTTTCGCTTACCAGTTTGTGGTCTGCAACAGAAAATGTTTTAGAGATTTTTTCTGCTCCTCGGGCTTTCAATACTGCTGTGTATTCGCCATCTTCAAGGTTCGAAAAGTCAAGAATTTTTTGAGCAAAACCTTCTTTGTTAACCCACTCCTTATATACTGTTTCGCCTTGTGCATCATTAATGCTAAAAATAGCAGCTTTGTCGGCTTGATTTGATAGCGATACAATTGAATAGTCAGTATCCAAATAAGGAAGGATAGATACGTTACCGGTTGTCTTACCACCGTCTCCTGCAAATGTTGCTGTCGCTGTAAAGATAAGCATCGCTCCCAATACCAATCTTCTCATCATTTTTGTTGTTTTCATACTTTTCTATTTTTGTTTGATTTAAATAATTACGTCAACTTTATCTCTAGCTGACAATGTAAAAGTATATACTTCTTGCGAGGTGATTGCAAAAAACAGGGGGTAGAGCTATTCCTTTTAATTTTATTTAAGAGATGCCTCAAAAAGGGGCGGTATGTAACAATAAATAAATACTCAGGTAACATTAAATTAACATTGCAAACAGTCCTTAACACTAAGCCTTTGTTTTAACAAATTGTTGGATATCGCCCTCTTCAATGTTAAAAAAAATAGGGTGAGTGATTGATTTGTTAATGAGTGTTAGAAACAAAATAATCTTATTTTGAGGGTAATGATCATTAATTCAGAGCTGTAACTCTTTTTCTTATCGTAGAGGTTTATATGTAGGTGTGGTTTGCATTTTAACCATTGAAGGTTCTGTAGTTGAGAGAACGGAGAGTTGTGTAAAAAAGAAACCATCTTAAAAGTTGGGAATAGTGGTTTTTAAGATGGTCTCATGAATAAAAAGGGGGTATTCTTAATTATTTACGTGTTTTTTTTGTGAGCCCTGTTCCATGTTGTGTTTATTTGTCTTCTTGAAACATGGGATCCCAAGGAGGAAGTATGATAGGCTCGCTGTTGAGAATATGTAAGATGTCTTGGTGAATAAATTTTTTATGAGGTACGATTCTAAACATGTATTCGGTAAACCAATCATCGGTGAATGTAAGGTAGCCATTGTGCCCGGATTCAGTGCCCCAACTGTTTTCGAACTGCCACATGATTGGTTTTTCGTTTTTGTCGACATCAACCGCAATTAAGGCCATGCCGTGTGTTGATCCACTTTCGCCTGTGATGATCCGTTCTTTTTTATTCATCTTAAATGGAACGCCCAATAGCTGACCGTATTGATAGTTATCAGTGGCACATAAACCTTCTTTGTTATTTAGTTGCTTTCCTACGTCACAGGATGCATAAATAGCTTCGTTGGCTTTGATGGATGCCAATGCAATTTCTTTTATCTTATCTGAGGGTAGATTGATGTATGTCCAGTTTTTTCCCTCCATCACATTGCGGTCATACGAAATTTCATAGTGTTTGTAGTAAGGACGTGTGGGATCGTTCATTAACATGACGTAATCGTTCAAGTCAATATCTATGATGGCTTGGTAAAATTCCAAAGGGGTATATTGTTTTGGTTCACTTAATTTACCGTCTTTGTCTGTATAGCGCCATTCAAAAGATTTTGGGGGCTTGCCCAAGGTGAGCGTTAGTATGCGGTAGATGTCTTTTAGCATATCTTTTTTTAATGCCCTTGCATGCTTTTCATTGGTTGCTTCCCGCAACCTTAAGCCATCTTCGCGTAGTTTTCTGCGAAGTAATTTATTGAGCTCAGATGTCTTTTCGCTATGAAAGGTCTCTGGCATCACCGTTTTAGGGGCTACTCCGTATTTTTCTGCCAAATTAACAAAGCTGTTCCATACTCCTCCGTCACCGATGGGATATTTAAATAGGTAGCTGACGGTTTGGCCACTTTCCTTTTTGCTCATATTGGCCACATAAGGACCAATGTCTTCATTCATCTTTAGGGAGCGGGTTAATATAATTTGTTCATAGAATAGATTTGATTTTTCCAGTAAATCATAAAAATATAGGTAGTTGGTCGAAAATTCAAAGTTTGGTAAATTGTATTTCTCGATTACTTTGGGACGTAGAATGTTTAAACTGGTAAACATCCAACAACGTCCTGAACTTTTCTGATTGGTGATGCCATTTACTTTTACCTTGTATTTAAAGGCGTGGTCGTTGGTTGCAATGTTGTGGCGGTTTAATGCCAGAGTTTTGAGTTCACTGCCAGAGATAGCATTGATCAAAGCCTTGTCACTGGCACTTTGTCCTACCTCCTGATCAAAGGACTGAAGCATGTCGGAGGTGATTTCTTGCGCTTTTAATGCCCATGCCGACAATAATAGTGCGGATATAATTATTTTCTTCATGTGTTATTTGTTTTGGGCATAAAAATAACAACAGTTTGAAATAAAACCTTAGCTTCTATAGATAAGATTTGAATTAATGAAAACTCTTCATGAAGCTTACAACAATAGTAATACAAACACTTAATTGAAAATTGGCTCTTTTACCAATGTATATTCTTTATTGTAATTGCTTTCTTTTATTGTCACATTAACAGTGTCTGGTAATAATTTTGCACTTTTGTAGTCACAATAACTTGATAAATCGGAAAATATAATGCCATTAATTGAAACCACCTCTGCACCTAAAGGCAAACCTGCTCGATAAGCAGCAGTACTATCTGTAACACTAGCTACTACAACCTTATTTAATTCATTATCATACCTCGTTGAAAAACCCAACGTAGACCAAATAAAGTTTTGTTCATGCTCGTACGGTTCTAATATTATTTTTTTATCGGCCCAACTAATAGTTGTTCTATACTTTTTAAAAAAACCAAGTCCAAGAAGATTTAATCCTTTGGGACTAGTGCTAATAGGCATATCCTTTACAAAAAAGGAAGTTCTATTAAAAAGTAGACTATCCAGCAAGTAATATTTCTCCCCGCCTTTTATCTTATCATCCTGTCCAAGTCCTTTTCTAGCACTTCCGCTAATTTCCTTACACTTTAAATCTAAGGAATCGACAAGCAAAACTTCTTCTTTAAAAGTTAGAGACCCGCTATTACCTAAATCAATCAGTATTTCTTTTGATTTTTTAAGCGCGCTAAATTTAATATAAGCACTTAAGTGATGGCTGTATTTATTTTCATGAAGAGGTATTACTATTTTATTATTACTCAACGTAAGATTATTTACCTCTTTTGCAACAACAATAAACTGTTGTTCAAAATCGATTTGCCAAACGAGATGATACATAACTCCAGTTCCAATAATTCCATATATACCTTCACTGCAATCAGAGTCAAAATCTATTTTGTTTGCAGAAAGTTCCACAAAAGTCAAATTCCCTATTTGTAAACTATCTATCTCTTTAATCTTTTTTATAAACACATTCCCCTTTGAACCTATCCCTATTCCAAAAACATTATTTTCAAGGCTGTCGCCTTGTGGGAAATTGCTAAATACAAAATTTGATGCACCACTATCTAAAATAAACGGATAGCTTTTCTTGCTTCCATTCATTTTAGCTTGAATAAGAATATGTCCAGATGGGGCGTATGTAAAGTGTATTGTATCAGTAACAAAATTAGTTACCAATTGACCTCCTCTTAATTTTTTGTGCTGAGAAATTGTGTTAAACACAATAAAAACAACAAAAATAATTATACCAACTAATTCTACTTTAACAGATTTATTGCTTTGAATAACAGAGGTCTATGTCACGCTGTCGCTTTTCATGTCGCTGCTGCAGTTTTTCCAGCATCCGTTCATCGGTCATTTCACGATAAAATTTGTATACCATAAAATCCATAATGTCTCTTGCCGACAACAATGGGACTTCGTCTTGATTCAATAGTTTTTCTTTCAGCATAAAGCTGCCCACCATTAAGTTGAGGGCTACTTGGTGATGCCATGACAGCCATTTGCGGGTTTGGAACTGATCCAAGCCTACTATCTGTTTTTGCTCTTTGAAGCTATGCTCAATGAAAAAGCGTTGTGCCTGCATGTATGCCAGCGCCTGATGCGTGTATTGAGCAAGTTCTGCGTTAGTGAACGAATATTTTATTTCTACTCCCTGCTTTGTCTTTCTTTTCGAAATGACCAGCAACCGTTTCTCAACAATGTTCTGAACCTTATCCCAAATGTAAACTGTCTTAAAATGGAACAATCCCTTCAGCTTTCCCTTGGCAGAATCACGAATGTCAAGCTTTTTCCAGTCCTTGTTTGTAAGCGTTTCTATATATTCGTTAGCGTTTACCGATGGGGTGCTTGCCTTCGGCCTTTTGGGTGGGCGCCCACGATTGCTCTTTCGCTCTGGAATATGTAGTTCTGGTTTTTCAAGGTGGATTTTTTGATCGCTATGAATGTCAAGCATGTACACCAAACCCATATCCTCAACCGAACGGGTAAACGCAAGGTCATTGCCATAAAGTCCATCCCCCCCAACGTAATCGAACTCGATACCCATTTCCAGTTGGTGCTTCACAATATCTGTAGCCAGCTCCGGTTTTGTCTTGAAAACCCTGTCCTCTTTGGGGATGCCAGCAGTTTCACACCTGGCGTTGTTAGTACACCATGACCTTGGAAGGTACAGTCTCGTGTCGACCAACGCTGCATATTTGTCCGTGCACAAGCAACCAAAAACTGCAACCTGCGAGTTTGCAGTCTTCCCAACGTTCCCGCAATACTGGTGATCAACACCAATGCTTTTGTCACCTTTTTTCACCCATCCGCTTTCGTCTATGAGTAATCCTTTTAATTTTTGGTTTGGGAGTGATTGGTCTACCTGATTTGCTATTTGGTCGATGACAGCTCTTGCATCCCAATTGGATTCGGTGATAAAATGCTGCATCTTATGGTAGTCTGCGTTTAATGTCTCAGTGATGCGTTCGATGTTTTTCAAATCGCTTAAAGCTAGACCTTCGACGTATTGAGTAGCTTTGTCGAAGTTGGATTTTGTTCTATTTTTAAAATGGTGCTGAAATTCAGATAAATACACTTCAAGTCGGTTGTTGACCGCTAGCAGTGTTTTACCATTATTCGTATATTTTTTTAAGTTTTTCGCCCGTTACCCATTGCAAACTTGAGTTTTGTTCTTTGTTTCAATTGCAATATACTAATTTACTGTTTATTACGAAAGAAAAACAATACTAAATTATCGTTTTTTCAGTGATCATTTTAATCTGTTAAAGTAGAACTAATAGAACTGCGATTATTTTCGCAACTTTTTTCACCATACTCTTAATTTTAATAGCGTAAGATTAGAATCGTATTATTTTTGATGCGAATTATTTCTAATAATGGTACAAAAGCTGAAATTAGATCTATATATTCTCCTGAAACAACAAAGCGAAAGAATAAAATTAAGCATACAACAAAAATCCCCAAGAGTTGAACGCTTTCTTGGTACAATGGGCAAAGGAAGAAAAGAATTAAACTAAAAACATATACTTATTCCTAAGCTTAGCCCCCAATTATTATTTATCACACCACTAATAGTTGAATCTACACCGTCAATTTGATAGTTAATATCGCTTTGGTTTAATGCTTCGTTTGCCTCGGTTCTGAAGATTCCTTTCGCTTCTTTGATATAAATGGTCTCCTGGGTTTTGTTGGCCCAAAAATAATTGGCTCCCACATTTAAATACAACATTGTTCTTAGTTGAACCATCAGGTTAAATCCAGTTTCATAACCGTGCTGTTTTAAGCCGGTAAAAGCTCGTACTTTATCCGCAGTAAACTTTTTACCACCAAATTTAAACTCGGCATCTGAATTACTTGTGCCCAGGCTTTGTCCGAAATTGCGCCATGAATATCCTAGAGAAATATTTCCGTATACATTTTTGCCTACTGTTTTTATTGGAAGCCTTAGGTTATAGTATAAAGCTCCGGCTTTACTATGGTAAGATTTACTTAATGAAGCATTTGTTTTATATCCAATCCCATGATAGGGTGATAACTTATATATCATCCAGGTCTCAAAATTTAACACAGTACTTGACACATCCAATTGTTTATTAAAATTATGATGTTTGTAACTCAAATTAATTTGAGATGCCGGCATAGAATAATCAAAATAGGTAACTCCAAATGCACCATCAAGTCTGCTCAGTATTTTTATAAGTATCTCCTTTTTACTAGGCTTAGGTGTAGGTTTATTGAATAATTCTTTTGCCATAATAGTATCAATCTCAATAGCATTGGGCATGGTAGCATAATCTTTCCAGTTGCTTTGTGCATATTCAGTAGCTTCGAGTGTGGGTACGTAGCTAATAGGGGTTTGTTGTTCGAAAGGAATTTTTTGCACTGAATCCTTTTGCATTGAAGTAACTACATTTTCATCTATTAAATAATAAATACTATCCTTATGAACAAGCTTTTCTTTATAATAGGATGATTGATAATAGAAAATAGAATCAAGTATGTTGTAATTTACCACAAAATCAAAATCTTTGCCTTTAATGTCGCGGTGCAAACCTAATATATCATTATATCTTTCTTCTATCCATTTATCTGTAGGCTTTAATTCTACCTTTAAATATCCTAAACTTTTCACATCAATATAAAACTTGCCTTTATAACGTAATTTTTTACCCTGCTTAGGTTTAAAAGCTATTACATATACTTTCCTATCATTATAATGCTCTTGCCCTACTAATTTATAATTATAATCTTTATGAGGTTCTAAAAAAATACTACGATTTTTAATAATATCGTCATTATGAATACTATGAACACCTCCATAATAGAAATATCTAAAGTCATCACTTTGCTCAGATTCTCTATACTTTCGGGTTTTCAGAACCTCAACAGTACCATCTGATTTATTGTGGTAGGATGGCTTATAGGCCCGAAGCAAAACTTCATTAAATCTAATATACTCCTCATTACCATTTTGAATGCCTCCACGGCAAAAAACTTGATAGGAGGTGGGAAGGTCAGGGTAATTCTTAGGAATCAAATCATAAGCTTTGCGTAAAAAACTTCGCAGGGTACTATCGGGCATTACGACAACTTCGCTAATGGGGATTAAAGAAGGCTGCAATGCAACATTAGGATTGTTTTTCAGTAGACTTTGCTTTATTTCTTTTGATTGATACCCAATATAACTAAAGCAAATGGTATAATCCTTTCCTTGAGGAATTTTTAGTTTGTAATTTCCATTGGCATCAGATACCGTTCCGTTATAAGTTCCTTTTAGGCTAATATTCACAAAGGGAATGGATTTATGGCTTTGGGCATCGGTAATTTTTCCTTCAAATGTTTGAGCAGAAACAATAATTAATGAAGAAATTAACTCCAAGCATAGAATTATGTAAAGTTTGATTTTCATATTAAAAACACTAGGAAGTCTGCTTGTTAAACAACAGACCTCCTAGTTCAATTTGATATTTAATTAGTATGGTCAGCAACAATAGCTCCAATAAAAAACACCGATAAGCAAAAGTGCAATTACTCCAATGTACACGCGGTTAAACCTCTTGTTATTAACCACAAAATGATTCTCTACCGCATGATTTATTATATCGGCCGGAAATATTTTATCACTCATAAATTAAAAATAGAATAGGTTTAAAACTTTAAAATAGAAGCTTGCATTAAAAATAGGCCACCGTTAATAGTTTGGCATTCCTCGATAGGAACAATTTCAATGGGTGTATTCACCTTAATTTTTAAATTATTAGCGTAATAAAAGGTATTGTACTTTTTCGAGTAGTTGATTTGTACCCCCATTAAGGAGAAGTCCTCCAGTAATTCGTATAATTTGCTACGCGATATTTTTATTCTTTTAGCAAATTGTTCGCCATTACCCGTCTTTTGCGCAGTAATTAATGATGCCATCCTTTTTAGCGGAATGGCCTTTTCATTTAAGATCATTTGGTTGTCCTCCAGTTTAAAGTTTAATGGCTTTCGAAGATTCTTACTTAAGAATAATCTTGTATTGATTTATAGTTAAATTCATATTTAAAAAATAGGAATCAAAAATTTTCAATATTGTTTTGGTCGAATCAAAAATAAGCAAAAATATGTAATGTACAAAACGAAATAGTAGTATGCTAATATTGTATTCAAGCATTAATATTTTATAAAAGCATAAATATTAGTAATACACAATGGTTAAAATGATAGTAAAAAACGTACAATATTATTGTTATTTACATTTGCAAATGTATTAGTATATCTACTCTACTTTTAAGCCATCTTTATCAATCCCCCAGAAAATTCTAACGACTTAGCAGAGCCTTCATTTACTTTATATCCTGCACTTTCAATTTTTACAGCTACCTGTGGGCCTGCAGTTGTTGAAGCTTTTCCTTCAACAACCCCTGTGACCTCTGTTTCTGCAATTAGAATCTTCCTGTTAATGATAGAATTAAGCTTCTACCGGGAGAACTGATTCCGGAAGCAAAAGTTTTGTAGTGTCTATCCAGTATATTCTCTACTGAAGCTTGTATTGTGACAGCATTATGTAGTTGATATTGCGTTGCCAGATTAAAGGTTTGCCAAGCCGGAAAGCCACCGGGCGTTCCTTCATCTTCGTTATCTTCTCCGTAGGGCGACATGTCTTTGTATTTTTTCTCGCCCTGGTAGTGCATGTAAAATTCAGTCTTGAAATTTTTATGTCTGTAATGGACAGTCACCTTCCCAAAGATTGGTGTGATATGTCCCATGGGTTCACCAGTAGAACTCACTTGACCATGGGTGTAATTGAGGGTAGCGCTTACAGATATGTTATGAAAGGGTTGGGCTTGCATTCCTGCCGATAAACCTTTTATGATGGCTTTCTGTTGATTGCTGTTGATATACATACGGTACATATCCCCATCATATTCGATAGAGTCACTTCCTTGATAATTGTAGTATTCGCGAACGATGGCATCGTGTAACCAGGTGTTGTATAAGGTGAGGTTTACAATGAAGTTTTCGTTGTAAAAGCTTTTTTCGGCAGAAAGTTCTGCATTAAAGGCGTATTCCGGTTTTAGGAATGGGTTGGGCATACTTATTTCATCATTTTTGGCCCTAATCTTACCGTAATCATCCACATTGGGAACGCGATAGCCGGATGCTATAACAGCAGAAAGTTTCCAGGAATCTCTGGGTAGGTAAACCATGCCCATACTGGCCGAAGGAGCCTTATTATCCATTATTAGATTGCTAACAATGGGTGTAAATAATTTATCGGCCTTAAACGTAGAGTTGTATTTGAAATACCCAAATCGGATGCCTGTATTGATGTTGACTTTTTCGTGGAGGTTTTTATGGTAGTTTAAATATATGGCATATGATTGAAAGAAGCTACCTCCATTGGGATATCTACTGCTTGCTGTACTGTGCTCCCCCGTTTCTATGTGGGTGTACTTTCCGTGAGAAGACATATCATTAAATAGAATTTCGGCTCCATAGTTTATTTTTGAAGAAGCATTCAGTTTTTTTACCAGATCTAAGTTTAGGCTGTATGCCTCAAGATGTTCTTCTTGTGAAAGCCTGTTGGTATTGTTGAATTTTCTACTATACCTGGATTCCTTTATTTTTTGATAAGCCACAATGGTGTTTATTGACGAAAACCATTGGGTTTCTTTGTTGTACTTGCTCTGGGCTGATGTGAGTAGTCTTTCTTGTGGGCCGTAATAATATTGTGCGTATTTGAGGGTGTTGTTTTTATAGTCGTTGAGCGCATCAAAACGGTTTATATTGGAAGAGGTGGAGTATTGGAAGTTAAAAATAACAGCGTGGTTACGTGAGGTGGCGAATTTAAATTTCTGTAATAAGTCGTATTGTTGGTATCCTGTATATGGTTGAGTATATGGATCTTTATTTGTTATCATTGAGTCTATTCCATTGATTCTTTGGGCATAATGAAACACTTTGCCCCAATTGTCCGGCACATTGCTGCTTTTGTTTTTGCCCATTTTTATATCTCCAAAGTCACTGTATGTAAAGCTGGAAAGAGAAGCCCAATGTTTGAATCCGGCATTTATATGAATGTTGGCTTTGGTGGAGTTGGAGGCACTCATGCTTTGAATGGAGCTTTCAACAGACAGCTCTGTTAAATCATTGTTTGACAAAATCGGATCCTTACTGAAATATCTGACGACGCCGCCCAGTGCATCGCTTCCGTACATGACAGATGATGGGCCGAAAAGAATTTCTGTGTTTTCTAATACATATGGATCGATGGTAATACTATTTTGTAGGTGTCCGCTTCTGTAAATGGCATTGTTCATACGGATGCCATCCATTACCAGTAATACACGATTGGCCTCAAAGCCTCTTAAAATGGGGCTGCCACCACCACTCTGGCTTTTTTGTACGGCCACATAACCGCTGCTGCTTAGAATATCGGCTGCGGTAGGTGTATTTTTAAATTGAATAGTGCGGGGTTGTACCGATTTCAAAAAATAAGGAATATTTTTTTTGTTTTCTTGTGTACGGGAAGCAGAAACCACGAACTCATCCAGGGTAAATATTTTGGGGCATAGGGTGATATATTTAGGAAGTTGTTTCTTGGAGCTTAGCACATAAAGTTCATAAGCAGGGTGTTTAAACCAGAGATGGGCGTCCCGTTTAAAAAGAGATATGTCCACTATTCCGTCGTCGTTGGTTCCGGCAGTCATGGTCTCTGTCTCGTCAAAAACCATTACGTTTGATACAGGCATATGTATGTCAGCATCAACAACTTTAATGGTTTGCGCCAGCGGAGAAACACAAATTAGTAGGAAAGTAAAGAGTAAACAGTGTTTATGTATTTGATACATGGTTTAAATTACGGTTGTTGAAACATGCTTTTAGCGGTTTCTATCATTCCTTGTTTATCAAAACCGCATTCATGCTGTAATTCTGTTTGGGTACCATGGTCAACAAATCTATCGGGAACACCTAGTTTTTTTACCTGTGCCGAATAGCCGTTTTCCACCATGAACTCAATAACAGCACTACCTATTCCTCCAATAATCGTTCCATCTTCTACTGTAATTATTTTTTTGTATTTTTTAAATACCTCGTGTAGGAGCTTCTCGTCAATGGGTTTGGCAAACCTCAGGTCGTATAAACCAGTAGATATGCCTTCGTCATCTAGCTTGTGACATGCTTGTAATGCCTTGTTGGCCAATGGTCCTATGGTGATAAAAGCCAGGTCGTCACCATCTTTTAGTTTTTCACCCTTGCCCACCTCAATCTTCTTAAAGGGGGTTTTCCATTGTGTGGTGGTGCCTGTACCTCTGGGATAACGAATGGCAAAGGGTCCCATGTTGGGTAATTGTGCCGTGTACATCAGGTTACGCAGTTCCTCTTCGTTACGAGGTGAAGAAACAATTAGGTTAGGTACCGGGCGGAAAAAGGCCAGGTCGTATACCCCATGATGGGTGGCTCCGTCAGCTCCTACGAGGCCTCCTCTGTCCAGGCAAAAAACAACATTTAGATTTTGTATCGCCACGTCATGTATTACCTGATCGTAGGCTCTTTGCATAAATGAGGAGTAGATATTGCAGTAGGGCACCATGCCTTCTATGGCCAGGCCGGCAGAGAATGTTACTGCGTGTTGCTCTGCAATACCTACATCAAAAGCCCTATCTGGCATCTTCTCCATCATGATATTTAAGGAACAACCAGAGGGCATGGCAGGAGTGATGCCCATTATTTTTTTGTTTTTTTCGGCTAATTCCACAATGGTATGCCCAAATACTTCCTGGTATTTAGGCGGCTTGGGTTTGTTGGAAGTGTGATCCAGTTTTTCACCTGTGTTTTTGTCGAACTTGGCTCCTGTTGCATGCCAGGCTGTTTGGTTTTCTTCGGCTAACTTAAAGCCCTTGCCTTTTTTTGTTTTGCAATGCAAGACCTTAGGTCCTGGGATGTTCTTTAGGTCTTGAAGTACTTTCACCAAGTGGTTAATGTCATGTCCATCAACAGGGCCGAAATACCTAATATTTAGGCCTTCGAATATATTGGTCTGCTTGGTGAGCAGTGATTTGATGCTATTATTGATGGCAACAATTTTATGCCGTGAATCGGGGCCGGTAATCTTAAGCTTCTCCAGCCCTCTTATTACTTCTTTTCTTATTTTATTATATGTCTGCGAGGTTGATATGTCTACCAGGTAATCGCTCAGTCCTCCGGTGTTGGGGTCGATGGCCATGTTGTTGTCATTTAATATGATCAACATGTTAGATTTTGAGCTGCTTAGGTTGTTAAGTCCTTCAAAGGCCAGGCCAGCGGTCATACTGCCATCTCCAATAACCGCTACAACATGCTTGTCGTCCTCGTTATTTGCTTTGGCAGCGATGGACATTCCCAGGGCTGCAGATATGGAGGTAGAAGAGTGTCCTACACCAAAAGCATCGTATTCACTTTCGGTAATATTCGGAAATCCGCTTAAACCTTTATACTTTCTGTTGGTGTGAAAATTATTTTTACGGGCAGTCAATATTTTGTGTCCATATGCCTGATGACCCACATCCCATATGATTTTATCATAAGGTGTATTGTAAACGTAATGAAGAGCAACGGTCAGTTCAACGACACCCAGACTTGCGCCAAAGTGACCCGGGTTGCAAGATACAGCATCGATAATAAAATCCCGTAGCTCGGCACATATCTGTTCAAGATCCTTTTCGCTAAATTTCTTTAAGTCGTCAGGGGTGTTAATCTGCTCAAGCTTGCTGTTCCCTTTTTTCATTGGTTTAAATTTGTGTAGTGTACAGATAATCAGCCAAGCTTACCAATGCTTTTTTTAGCTTGATTATATGTTCCGGTTGTTCCTGTGTCATTTTTTTGTTAATGGGTAAAAAAATATCGGGCACAAATATAATACTTTGGGGTGAATTAATAGGTGTCGAATGTCTGCATTTTGCCATAATCAGATATTTGAGGGGTAGGGAAGGATTGGGCACCTAAGATCTTTAATCTTTCAAAAATTATAGTGATATTTGGATCCATGAATCAGGATTGTTATAAACAAATGGAAAGCTTTGGTTATCTCAATAAATCAAAAGTAGTATGGAAATTATTTCACACACAGGACAATGAAATACATCGTATTCATGAATGTCCTTACATGTGAAATTTGGTGAACAATGACTTTAATTGAGAGATTCATATGACCATTGAAAGATAAATTTTAAACATGAAAATACATTTTATATTAGTGACGCTGGTTTTGCTTGGATTGTTTTCTTGCGTTCCGCTTAAACAATTTCAGGAGTTACAGCAAAGCGAGAAGGATTGCATGGCAGCCCAGAGAAGACTGGAGGCAGAGGTTCAGGATCTGGAGGTGGATAATGATGAGTTAAAAGCCGATATTGAGCGGATGAAAAAAGCCTTGGCCATGTTGGAAAAGGATACCCTAAGGTTGGCTAAACAAAATTGGTCTTTAAAGAATAGAAATAAAGAACTGTTATCAAAGTATAATTCTTTTTTAGAGAATTCTTCCCTTAAGAATCGTTCGGGTGAATCTGCTGAGTTGTTGGCTCATTTACAATCTTTGCATGAACAGTTGCAGAAAAGAGAGGATGCCTTGCTTTTGGCCGAAAGGGAATTGGCCGATAAACAACATAGTCTGGAAGTGGCCTCTTCGGAATTGGATGTGATGCAAGATGAGCTTGCCCGCAGAAATAGACGTCTTACCGAATTGGAACGTGCCCTTTCTGAAAAGGATTCTATGATGAATGCATTGAGAAATACTGTGGCGAATGCATTAACAGACTTTGGAAGTGATGAGCTTGAGGTGCATATCAAAAATGGAAAGGTTTATGTTTCGATGGAGGAAAAGCTTTTGTTTGGTTCAGGTAGTTATCAGGTGAGTGCAATTGGGGTAGGAGCCCTGAAGAAGATAGCTGGTGTATTGGAGCAGAAACCAGATATTAATGTGCTGGTGGAAGGACATACAGATGATGTGCCATATAAAAGTGGTGTATTGCTTGATAATTGGGATCTAAGTGTGAAAAGAGCCACCTCGGTGACCCGTATATTACTGCAAAATGCCCATATTGAGCCGTCGCGTATAACAGCTGCCGGCAGGAGTGAGTTTGTCCCCATTGACGAGGCTAAAACACCTGAGGCCCGAAGAAAGAATCGAAGAACAGAAATTATTTTGTCACCTAATCTTAATCAAGTATTTGATATTCTCGAAACAAATTAGAACGCAGCTGGTAGCAAGCCGTATTGCATGGATGTATTTGCGAACGATTAGTTGGGTACGAATCATTAATATTGTTCAGTTGCAACTCTCGTATGTATATAGTGCTCTGCTAAAACGTGCTTGTATTTGGGGAAGACCCTGGGCCGTAAGTATTGAGCCATTGAATGTTTGTAACCTGCAATGCCCCGAATGTCCAACGGGTTTGCGAACGCTCAGTAGACATAAGGGTATGGTTGATGTAAAACGATACCAAACCATGTTGCATCATATTGGAAAAACAGTGTGGCATGTGAATCTCTATTTCCAGGGCGAGCCGTTCATGCATCCAGATTTTTTTGCACTGGTGAAAGAAGCAAAAAAAGCCAGACTTGTTGTTGAGACATCGACCAATGCTCAATTTTTATCCTATCAGCAGGCTATAAAAACGGTAAAAAGCGGACTGGATATTTTGGTGGTATCGTTGGATGGTATGACCCAGCCTGTATATGAAGAATATAGAGTTGGTGGCCAATTGTCAAAAGTATTGGATGGCATCTTGAACTTGGTAAAGGCCAAAAGGGAGCTGGGCTTAAACAAGCCTATTATACGTGCGCAATTTATTGCCTTTCATCATAACCAACATCAGATTGGAGAATTCAAGAAGACAGTATGGGCTATGGGTGTGGATATGGTTGAAGTTAAAAAAGCACAGATTTATGGGGTGGAAAACAAAGTTCATATGCTTCCTACGGATGCACGTCTCTCTAGATATAAGGTAAATCATGATGGATCGGTTGGTTTGGGAGACCAGTATAAAAATAAGTGCTGGAAACATTGGAGTTCTGCTGTGCTTACCTGGGAGGGCGATTTGCTGCCTTGTTGCTTTGATAAGGACGCCAAATATATAATGGGTAATATATATGAGCAAAGCATGGTTGAAGTGTGGAGTACTCCTGCTTATTTGAGTTTTAGGCGAAATATTCTTTTGCATCAAAACGAAATAGATATTTGTAATAATTGCCCACTGAGTCGTAAATAGCGTCAAAATATAGTTCGGACTTATATAATTCGCTTTATTTTAACAGATTGTATTCTTATGGGGGTCGTTTAGTATTACAGGGTTATGTTTCTCTATCAAAGAGCTGTTATTTTTATGAATTTAAATTTGATATAAAGTGGAAAGTTTTACCTTTATAGCACAATTCGTGAGTGAGGACTTTAGCGTGCAGGTTATGTTTTAAGCAACCCTGCTTTTTTATTTATGACTACAGAAAAGAGTAAAACCATAAGACGGATTAATGTTTGGGTTAAAAGGAAGTTGGGTCCTACAACTGTTCCTTCGGGAGGTGGTTTTCATTATTGGAGAGAACGGGTGTTTCATTATTTTACCTTGGCCTTAATAGCTATAGGCTTAGTAGCTTATTTGTATTATACCCTTTCCTTTTTGCAAGACGAAAACTATGTGGCGGCCATATCTAGTTCATTGTTCTTTTTAAGTGTGCTTTTTACAGGACTGGTGCGCACACTTCCTTTTCGTATAAGGGTGTTTTGGATTGCGGCTTCGGTCTATCTTTTGGGTGGATTTTTGTTTGTTGAAAATGGCCCGGCTTCATTGGGTCTTGTATTGTTGCTTTCTTATTCTGTATTGTCAGGTATGATGCTCGGTCGCAGAGGAAGTGTAAATTCAATT
The DNA here is from genome assembly GCF_000517085.1 of Saccharicrinis fermentans DSM 9555 = JCM 21142. NCBI lineage: Bacteria > Pseudomonadati > Bacteroidota > Bacteroidia > Marinilabiliales > Marinilabiliaceae > Saccharicrinis > Saccharicrinis fermentans. The sequence continues at coordinate 5,221,179 of NZ_KI912107.1, forward strand.
TTTTTTAATGGACTACTCTTTTTAGTTGTTGGTGTCGTTGGTTATCTGGGGCTTTTTCAGGTGAAATTGCTGCAGGAGATCAGTTTTGCTTTTTATATCAACTTATGTGTTCTGTTTGTATTTGTGAATATTATTACCTTGTTTCCAATGGTATCTTTTATTAATGGAATGCGTTTTTCCTTTGAAAAGGAACATCGTTACCAGCACATATTGGGCAGAGAACGGGAGAAATTAATGAGAGCTATTGTAAAAGCCGAAGAGTCGGATGTACTAAAGAATTCTTTTTTGTCCAATATGTCGCATGAAATACGTACTCCCATGAATGCGATACTTGGCTTTAGTAATCTATTGTCACACAAAGAAATAAGTAATCCTGAAAAAGAAGAGTTTGTAAATTTGATTAACCTGAATGTGAAAAATCTTTTAACCATTGTTGAGGACTTAATTGATATTTCTAAGATAGACAGTGGTCAATTGCAGATTCGTAATTCTGCCGTTTGTCTGCATGAGGTGCTGGATGATGTTTATACCAGTTTCTATAAAGATATACAACGAAGGGGACAAATGAACATTAAGTTGTATTTGAAAGAGGGAATCGCCGATAGAAATACCATGATATTAACCGATGGAGCTAGGTTGAAACAAGTGTTGGTTAATTTGGTGGGAAATGGTATCAAATTTACAGACCGGGGTTTTGTGGAATTTGGGTATGAACTCAAAAATGAAGAGGTCCTGCAATTTTATGTTAAGGATACAGGTATTGGATTGCCCGTAGGTAAAGAAGATCGGATATTTGAACGTTTTTATAAATTCTCGGAAGGAAGACAAACGCTTTATGGCGGAACAGGAATTGGTTTGTCACTTGTGAAAGACCTGCTGGATTTAATGGGAGGTAAAATATGGATTGAATCAGAACCCAATATAGGCACTACTTTTTATTTCACCATTCCATACCACAAGGTGAGGAATGTAAAGGCGAAGTACGAAATACAAAAGAAAGATAATGTGTATAATTGGGAAGGAAAAACCTTTTTAATTGCGGAGGATGAGGAAGATAATTTTAGATATCTGGAGGTAGCCCTATCGATCTCCAATGCCAGTTTGATATGGGCACGTACCGGTGCTGAGGCGGTTGATATTTTTAATAGGATTGATAATATAGATCTGGTACTGATGGATATTAAAATGCCTGAGATGGATGGTTACGATGCTACACGTGAAATTAAGAAACAGAAACGCAACGTGCCGGTTATAGCGCAAACGGCTTATGCCATGTCAGAAGAGCGTGAGAAATCGATATTGGCCGGGTGTGATGATTATATTGCCAAGCCTATTGGTTACGAGAGTTTGTTGAAAACCATACATAAATATGTTCCAGGAACAGAAGAAACACTTATATAGTGGCTGAAAAAAAGCAGGGGAGGCGTGGCGCTAATAAAAAAGGTCAACTATTATATAGCTGACCTTTGGATAACTTATAAATATGATACCTTATATGGTAAGGATATCTTTCTCTTTTTTATCAACCTGTTGATCTATAACTTTCGAATACTGGTCGGTAAGTTTTTGAACTTCAGCCTCAGCATCTTTCTCCATGTCTTCAGAAAGTCCTTCTTTTTGCATTTTCTTAAGCTCTAGGTTACTTTCCTTTCTTACATTACGCAGGCTTATTTTGGCATCTTCACCTTCTTTTTTCACTTGTTTAACCAGGTCTTTACGGCGTTCTTCAGTTAATGCGGGAACGTTGATGCGAATCATTTCGCCGTTGTTCTCAGGGTTTAAACCTAGGTTGGCCAGCATAATGGCTTTTTCAATAGGTTCAATCATTGCTTTTTCCCACGGCTGAACGGCTATTGTTCTAGGGTCAGGTGTGTTTACGTTGGCCACCTGTTGAAGGGGGGTCATCGATCCGTAGTAGTCTACCATGATACCTTCTAGCATGCCTGGGCTTGCTTTGCCTGCTCTAATTTTTACCAATTGGTGCTCTAGGTGAGAGATGGCTTTTTCCATCTTCTCTTTCGCCATTTCCATCACTATTTGAATTTCTTCTGTCATAGCCTAAATATAAATTACCGTGTGAATGTTTCTATTATGTAATATCAACAAAGCTAGTGGATAATACTCGCTTGTTTATGCAAAAGTAAAAAACTTTGGCTGAATTTAAAAAGGGACATTATTATTTGAGTTTGCTTTTTATAGCAGTCTAAATTGTTTGGGTATCACATGATGATATTTGTGGGGTTTGCTTTAGTGGATGCATTTTTTTATTTTGTCACGTAAAATATCGAACAACTATTTGTTAAATAATGTTACAATGGTCGGTTAGAAAGCTGTTTTTGTGTATTTTCAGGTTGGGTAACTGTTTAATAAATAGCTAATTTATTAGAAGTGCTTAGACCGAATTTAAATAGAGATTTATTTCTTTATTTCCATTGCAAAAAACCGTTAACAAACTACCTTTGCATTCGCAAATACAAGACTATAGTATAATTTTTAGAGATTTTAATATTTAAACTGTATGAGTAATTTATTTAGTTCCTCAATTGGAAAAAAGCTCTTGATGAGTATTTCGGGGCTTTTCTTGATTATCTTTTTGATAGTCCACCTTTCCATTAACTTAACGTTATTGGTGCCTGATGGCGGCGAGACTTTTAATGTGGCGGCAAACTTCATGGCTTTACCGCTTATTAAATTTGGTCTTCAGCCCATTTTAGCTTTGGGTTTTATTGTGCATATTTTTTATGGAGGTTTGTTGACCGCACAAAACAATAAAGCGCGCGGAAATAGTAGGTATGCTTCTGGCAACAATACCAAAGAGGTTATGTGGGCATCTAAAAACATGTGGATTTTAGGTCTTACAATTCTTGCTTTTTTAACAGTTCACATTATTGATTATTGGGTACCTCTCCAAATTACTCACGGTGCTCAATCAACAACAATTGGAGGTGTGGAAATGCATGATACTTACGCTTTGGTAAAAGCAAATCTGCAAAATCCTTTGAAGGCCATTCTTTATATTATTGGTTCTTTAGGGTTGGCCTTACACTTAACGCATGGTTTTTGGTCGGCTTTCCAAACTTTAGGAGCCAGCAATAGTATCTGGCGTAAACGATGGACCGTTATCGGTACTGTGTTTGCTTGGGTAATTAACCTTGGTTTTATTGTGATCGCAGTTTATTTTATGTTGTTTTCTTAATCCTTTAATTCTTAAGAAATGAAGTTAGATTCAAAGATACCTGAAGGGCCGTTGGCTCAGAAATGGGATAATTATAAGGCCGGCCAAAAGTTGGTGAACCCCGCAAATAAAAGAAACTTAGATATTATTGTTATTGGTACCGGATTAGCTGGTGCATCGGCTGCTGCTTCTTTTGGTGAAATGGGTTTTAAAGTAAAAAACTTTACCATACAAGATTCTCCTCGTCGTGCACACTCTATTGCTGCGCAAGGAGGTATCAATGCTGCTAAAAACTATCCCAATGATGGTGACTCTGTTCATCGTTTATTTTATGATACTGTAAAAGGTGGTGATTACCGGGCTCGTGAAGCCAATGTTTATCGTTTGGCACAAGTGAGTAATGACATCATTGACCAGTGTGTGGCTCAAGGTGTTCCTTTTGCTCGTGAATATGGTGGTACACTTGATAACCGTTCTTTTGGTGGTGCGCAAGTAAGTCGTACTTTTTATGCCAAAGGACAAACAGGTCAACAATTGTTGATTGGTGCTTACCAAGCGTTGATGCGTCAGGTAAATGCGGGTACGGTTGATATGTATACGCGTACTGAAATTGTGGATTATGTGATTGTAGACGGAAAAGCACGTGGTGTGATTGCTCGTGACCTTGTGACTGGTGAGTTTTCTCGTCACTTTGGACATGCTGTTGTTATGGCTACAGGTGGTTATGGTAATACATTCTTCCTTTCAACCAATGCCATGGGCTCTAACGGTTCAGCGGCCATTAAAGCATACCAAAAAGGTGCTGCCTTTGCAAATCCTTGTTTTGCGCAAATTCACCCTACTTGTATTCCTGTACATGGAGAGTTTCAATCTAAGTTAACGCTGATGTCTGAATCATTACGTAATGATGGTCGTATCTGGGTTCCTAAAAAGAAAGAAGATGCGGAGGCTATTCGTGCAGGTAAGAAAAAGGCAACGGATCTGTCAGAAGAAGAACGCGATTATTACTTGGAAAGAAGATACCCCGCTTTTGGTAACTTGGTTCCTCGTGACGTGGCTTCTCGTGCTGCTAAAGAACGATGTGATGCAGGCTTTGGTGTGGGTACTACAGGTCTGGCTGTTTATTTGGATTTTAAAACAGCCATTGAACGTTTGGGTGAAGATACCATCCGTGCACGTTACGGAAACCTTTTCCAAATGTATGAGAAGATTGTTGATGATAACCCTTACAAAGAGCCGATGATGATTTATCCGGCTATTCACTATACCATGGGAGGTATTTGGGTTGACTATGAATTGCAAACCACAGTTCCCGGTTTGTTTGCCGCTGGTGAAGCTAACTTCTCTGATCATGGTGCGAACCGTCTAGGTGCCTCAGCATTGATGCAAGGTTTAGCTGATGGATATTTCGTACTTCCTTATACAATCCAAAATTATTTGGCAGACGATATTCGTACGCCTCGTATGACCGGTGACGAAAAAGAATTTGTGGAAGCCGAAGCAGCTGCTAAAGCTAAATTCGAAAAATTACTATCCATAAAAGGGAATCGTTCTGTGGACAGTTTACACAAAGAACTAGGATTGGTGATGTGGGATTTTGTGGGTATGGCACGTAACAAGAAAGGTCTGGAAGAGGCAATTGAAAAAATTGCAGCCATTAAAAAAGAATTCTGGACGAACGTTAAAATACCGGGATCAGGAAAAGGTATGAATGTGGAGCTTGAAAAAGCATCTCGTTTGGCTGACTTTATTACAACAGGCGATTTGATGGCACGTGATGCTCTGAACCGTGAAGAGTCATGTGGAGGCCACTTCCGTGAAGAGTTCCAAACAGAAGAAGGTGAAGCACTTCGTCAGGATGATAAGTTTGCTTATGCCGCTTGTTGGGAGTATCAAGGTGAAGATAAAGCGCCTGTAATGCATAAAGAAGACCTTACGTTTGAGGTGGTGAAAGTAGCACAACGTAACTACAAATAATAGCGTAGGTTAATTGAATGTTCAATAGTTAAACAGAGAAAAATGGATAATAATATAAGTTTGACTCTAAAAGTTTGGCGTCAGAACGATGCACAAGATAAGGGTCGTTTTGAAACATACAAACTGGAGGCAGTATCTACCGATAGTTCATTCCTTGAAATGATGGACATTTTGAATGAACAATTGATCGGAGAAGGAAAAGAACCTGTAGCATTTGATCACGATTGTCGTGAAGGTATTTGTGGTATGTGTTCATTATACATCAATGGACGCCCTCATGGACCGGATGACGATGTTACTACTTGTCAGTTGCACATGCGTAAGTTCAAAGATGGTGAGACTATTACCATTGAACCATGGCGTTCGGCCGGTTTTCCTGTGATAAAGGATTTGATTGTAAATCGTTCTGCTTTTGATGAGATTATTGCTGCCGGAGGTTATACTTCTATCAGTACTGGAGGTGTACCTGATGCCAATGCGATTCCTATTCCTAAAGATGACGCTGATGAAGCAATGGATGCCGCTTCTTGTATTGGTTGTGGTGCTTGTGTAGCTACTTGTAAAAATGGATCCGCTATGCTGTTTGTTTCTGCCAAAGTAAGCCACCTGGCCTTGTTACCACAAGGTAGAGTGGAAGCTGCTCGCAGAGCTAAAGCAATGGTGAGCAAGATGGATGAATTGGGCTTTGGTAATTGTACCAATACCGGAGCTTGTGAGGTAGAATGTCCTAAAGGAATCTCAATTTCAAATATTGCACGCTTAAATCGAGAATTCTTGGCTGCTAAATTGCAAGACTAAGCATATATAATATTAGTAATAACGGCTATTCTGTTAACAGGGTGGCCGTTATTTTTTTGTGGCAACTGTAGGTCATGTTCATTTTAAGAGCCGTAGGTAAAAAAAACATAGTGATTGGCGAATTCTATTAGGGTATGGTTTGTAGTTACTTGTATTTTTTTATAAATTCGGTGCGAATGCTTCACTACAAAAATATTATTGATGCCCTACAGACGACTTCCCAATACCGACCAGGCTCGGTTACGTGCATTAAAAGCTGCTTTAGAGAAAGGTAGGCAAAATTATCCCTATGATTTGGCCTATTCGCAACAGCTATACCTGGATATACAAGGCGTACTTCCCCAGTTTGAACAGATTGTTTCTCAGTATAATTTTAGCAAGGAGCGCCAGGCAAAATATGGTAAACTATTGGCCGATCAATTTAAGGAGGCCAGGATTTATGTTTCTCATTTTATTCAGGTGCTTAATTTCTGTATCATCAGAAAGGAACTAAAGCCGGAAGTGAGGAAAATGTTTGGTCTGGATGTGGACGATAAATCAGTACCTGATCTAAGTACTGAGCAACTCCTGCTTCATTGGGGAAAAAAGGTGGTAGAAGGTGAAGAGCGTAGGATGATGACCGGAGGTACCCGGATATATAATCCATCTATTGCACTGGTAAAAGTTAAGTTTGAAAAGTTTGTGGAGTATTTCAACAATCATAAAAACTTACTTCAGACTACTCAAAAGATGCATGAGAAGGTGGTTGATATGCGTGACAGAATCGATCACTTAATTGTAAAAATATGGAATGGGGTAGAAGAGTGTTATAAGGACTTGCCCGGCGATCAACGACGCAGTAAGTGTGCTCATTATGGAGTGGTTTATATGTTTCGTAAGGATGAAAAATCAACTTCCTTGTGAGGTGCTGGAAGCATGATTTCGACCTTTTCTGTTCTTTGTAAACCAAAGGCATAGGTATAGCAATGTGATGATTCCCATGATGCTTAATACTACCCAAATCATCTGGGGATATTCGTTTCCTACAATTAAAGGATTATCGTTGGTTGTGCTGTTGCTTGCATAGTGTTGGTATAAAATAAAGGCCATAAAGTTATTGGTAAAATGAGCCAGGATTGGTAGCCATATGTTCCTTCCATATACCATCAAGTATCCAAAAAGTACACCGAGAATAAAGCGGGGGAGGAAACCGAAAAATTGAATATGAATAGCACTAAATAACAGAGCGCTTAGGATTACAGAAAAGTGTTTGTTCTTTAGAATTTTGTTAAAAAGGTGTTGTAGGGAGCCTCTGAACATGAGTTCTTCTCCAATGGCGGGTATCACAGCAATGATAATAGCATTTATAATTGTCTGGGACCAACCCTTGGCTGAAAGAAAAATTTCAGTGGCTTGCATGGCTGCATTCTCCTTGTCTTTCATCCACTCTTCAATATGTAGCCATGATTCAGGTAAAACAATTCCGTTGTTAAATACGCCCAAAAAACTGATGAATGGTTGTGCCACTATAACAAGCAGAATGGCTACGATGGCTAGTGTGGAGTTAATGTTGATTTCTCGAAAGTGCCGAAGTGTGATTTGCCCACTTGTTATATACTCAAAGATGATGGGGGGCGCAATAAACAAAGCAATACTTTGTAATACTTGAAAGTATTTTAAGAAAGCTACATTGTTTAAAAGTTGTCCCGTGTCGGTAAGGGCTTCTGTTCCCCAAATAGGAAAAGCTAACAGGGTGCCTGCCAGCGAAATAATAAACCAGCTGAGTAGTGTTATGATGATCAATAACAAAAGCTTTTGTGATGGTGGTGTGTGGCTGAAAAATTGTTTCACGTTTAACCTGATTTTGGGTAAACAATATAGGGGCAATTCACGAAAATTGAAAGCGGAGAGCAGAAAAGTCAGTGCATTTTTGTATGCTCTTGGCAATGATCGGCTCTCATATCTGATTGTAGCAAGAGCTACGGTGTTTTTGAAAGTGTTGAATAGGCAGTGTATGTTGTCATTTGTTGTTATGCAAGCTTCTGTGGTATGAATTTGCCAATGAGCTGGGCTTTAATACTCTTTTCTATTTGGTTTACTTTAGCTTTGTTGTCCATATTATTATGCAATGCAGGGTAATTTAAAAATGTTTCATAGAACTTTACTTGTTCAAAGTAGTTCAATTTAATTTTTGTAGGTGTGGTTAAATACATTTTTACCCAAAAATTAAGGGGGCGATTGATGTTAACCACCTGTAATCCTTTAATTTTGTAAAAGTAATCCATTGCCAGCTCATCGCTAAGTCTATTATTACTTAATTTGTGGATTTCACTGATAATTCTCTTTTTGTTTTGTTCACTTCCCGAAAATAGAATATTTTCGATGATAGGTAGCGCTTTCTTCTCTGCAATTAACCGCATGATTGATTTATGGGTCAATATAATGGTGGCAGTTATTACGATTACCAATGTGATAATTATATAAATCATTTCTTTAGTATTGAATTAGCTATCCTTACGGATCCTATTTGGTTTCTTTGTACTGGTTATATGGTCAATAGTTATTTGTTATTGACAACCACCATCTGAAACGAAACAAACCATTGAAAAGTTACAACTAATGTTAAAAAATATTAGTTATTTATTGGGGGATATTCTTTGGGCAATGATGCTTAGTAGGTGTGCACTGATATCTTGTTGGGAGAGTATGCAAAATTGATGTTTTAAATGTTGGGATAAATATAGCTGCTCTGTTTGACCAGGGGTGGGAATTAGAACGGCTTTTACACGAAGACTTGTGATGTCCATGATAGAGCTGTATCCTGATCTGCAAATGCATAGAGCTGATTTAAGTATTGCGTATTTTAATTGTGGTGCCGACAGATGTGCGATGGAGTGTACATTTTTATGCTTTTTTAAAATGACTTTTTCATGGGGCTTACCTTGTACGATCATTGTGCTATACTTACTTCTGAGAAGTACTTTTCTGAGTTCTTCTTCTAGTTGTGTTCGCATGGGCTCAGGGCCAGAAAGAACAACCACAATATCGTAAACGTGTTGGGTGGCTTGCGCGCGAATATAGTTGAACCTACTCAACGGACCAATGAACCTGGCGTTGGATGCCAGTTTATACTTATGACTTAAATCGCCACTTAACGACTTGTTTTTGTCGGCATAATCAGGTATCCAGCATTCGTTGAAACGACGGATGAATCGTTGTAGGAGTAGATGAACCACAAACTCTGCAAAACCAAATGGCTTTGGAAGCTTTATCATTGGTTGGTGCGTTACTAATATGGATTTAATATGGGTGCTCCATAAACCGTATCTGTTATCAGAAATAATAACGTCTATTGTGTTAGTGTCGATTACTTTTTTTAAAATGCGGTGTTCCTTGCAGGATGTTAGCAACATTCGGATGCCAAGGTTCAGTAAATTTAAGCTTATTTTGTTTGGGGAGAAGTGAACCTCTATATCAGGAATGTGAATTGTTTTGAGTTGAGGAAATTCTGCGGAGATAAGTTGGAGGGCCTGGCCATCACCACCCAGCAGTACTTGATTTCCTTCTTGTAATAATTTGTGTACAAGAGGAATCATTCTACTGGCATGACCCAAGCCCCAGTTTAAGGGGCAAACCAAGTATGTTGTTTGGACGCTCAATTTATCCAGAGACTTGGGTTGATATTCCTAAATCCTCTGTTTGTTGGGCTATGTTTTTGAGTTCATCCAATGGTACCTTCACCAAGCCATTTGCTGCTGTATCTCTTTCTATGGTATATATCATAACGCTTTTGGGTGATACTTTTTGTATTAGTTCGAGCCATGATTTTATATCGGCATCGATGGTGTTGTCTATCTTTTTACCCTGGTATACACCTCTGACAAACATCGTTTGAATAATGGCTTGTCCTTTAAATGCCATAAGACCTTCGGTTAGTTTTTTTAGCGAAAAGTCCGGATTGGGTTGATCCAATAATTGAATGGTTGTTTCCAGACCAGAATCGAGCTTGAGTATATTGTCGTCAACTTTAAGTAAAGCCTTGAAAACGCTGTCTTTTTGTATTCGTGTAGCATTGGATAATACGGCAATTTTAGCATCCGGGAAATAGGTATTGCGTAAGGCAATTGTATCATCAATAATATGTTCAAAGTCTTTGTGTACAGTTGGTTCTCCGTTGCCGGCAAAGGTGATTACATTGGGCGCATTGTTTTCTGCTTGCATCTGTTTAAGAACAGTCTCGAGTTCTACTCTCACTTCCATCCGAGAAGGCATGCGAGTGGAGGTTGATGTATTGTTGTCTCCGTTGAACCCACATTCGCAGTAGATACAGTTAAATGTACAAATCTTTTTGTTTACAGGTAGTAGATTCACACCAAGCGATACACCTAAGCGACGGCTCTGTACCGGGCCAAATATTATTTTATCGAAAAGAAAAGTTCCCATTGTTGTTTTATTAAGATTACAAATGTACTTGAAAAAGCATAAAAATCATTGCGTTTTTGTAGTAATAGTACTGCTTGTTTCATCCCTTAAAAATATGAAGGAGGTATGCATAGTTCTTTGTGGCTTAACTTCTATTCTTTTACTGAAATTGTTATCTTTGGCAGATTGCAAAATTAACGGAGGATATTCATGTTGTTTAAACAAGTTGTAGGTCAGGAAGATATAAAATCCAGGTTGGTACGTATGGTGAAAGAAAACCATGTTAGTCATGCATTGCTTTTTACTGGACCTGAAGGAAATGGAAAGCTGGCTTTGGCCATTGCCTTTGCTCAATATCTTAATTGTTTAAATCCTGGTGAGAAAGACTCGTGTGGGGAGTGTTCTTCGTGTAAGAAATATGCCAAGTTGGTACATCCTGATTTGCATTTTGTTTTTCCGGTGATTAAAAGTAATGCAGCCAGCAACCCGGTTAGTGATACATTTATCTCGGAATGGCGTAAGTTGGTGACCCAAACACCTTATTTTAGTTTGACCACCTGGTTGCGGCAAATCCGAAAAGAGGGAGATAATAAACAAGGTGCCATTTTTACTTCGGAGAGTTCAGAAATCATTAGGAAGTTGAGTTTAAAGACATTTGAAGGGAAGCGTAAGGTCATGATTGTCTGGATGCCTGAAAAGATGAATGAATCAACGGCCAATAAATTATTGAAAGTCCTGGAAGAACCATCGAAAAATACTATATTTATCTTGGTCTCCAATAAGCCCGATGAAATGATATCCACTATCTTGTCGCGTACTCAGCAGTTGAAGATACCAGCCTTTACTCCTGAGGAAATTAAGAACCACCTAATAGAAAGATATCAGATAGCACCTGAAGAAGCCGAAGGGGCAGCCAAGGTAGCAAACGGAAACTTAATTTTTGGCGAAGAACAAGTGAAAAGAAGCGAAGAAAATGAGTTTTTTTTCGATCGTTTTATTCAGATGATGCGCCATAGCTATGCCCGTAAGGTTGGTGACCTACTAAAATGGGTGGAAGAAATGAGTCGACACCCCAGGGAGATGCAGCGTAATTTTTTAAATTACAGTATCAATATGATACGTGAAAATTATATCATGAACTTTAAACAGTCTGACATTGTTTATCTCACGCCACAACAAATGGAGTGGTCGCAAAAGTTTTCGCCGTTCATTAATGATAAAAATGCAATGACCATAGCCGAAGATTTTGCCTTGGCCGATTCGCATATAGGACAAAATGGAAATAGTAAAATTGTTCTGTTCGATTTGGGATTGCGATTAATAATATCCATTAAAGAAGGAAATTAGTGGGTGTTAGCTGTTTTTTGAGCAAAGTATGTCCGAGGTCTTATTGTTAAAGGTAATGATAAGTCCCGGATAATTTAATATATATCCAAGGTTTAGGCCTTATAAAAAGTAGATAATGGAAGAAGTACAGTCAAAGTGCAGTAGTTGTACTGACAGGTGCGGCAAACTAGAAGTGTTTGATTGGTTGGCCGATATACCTGAAAGTTGCAATGTGTCAGATATAGTGGAAATTCAGTTTAAGAATACGCGAAAAAGTTATTTTAAAAACACCAATGGTCTACGATTGGGCAAGGGTGATGTGGTGGCTGTAGAGGCCTCTCCGGGGCACGATATTGGCACCGTCTCTTGTACCGGCGAAATTGCGGTGATGCAGATGAAAAAAAATCGTTTGAATATTAAAGACTACGATTTTAAAAGGGTGTATCGACATGCCAAACCTATTGACTTTGAAAAATGGGAAGAGGCCAAAAAGCTGGAACACGAAACCATGATCGAAAGCCGACGAATATCCCTGAATCTCAATCTGAATATGAAGATTGGTGATGTGGAATATCAGGGTGATAAAACGAAGGCTATCTTTTATTATATCGCAGATGAGAGAGTTGACTTTCGTCAGCTGATTAAAGTGTTGGCAGATAGGTTTAAGGTGAGAATTGAGATGCGCCAAATTGGTGCGAGACAGGAAGCGGGACGTATTGGAGGTATTGGACCTTGTGGTCGTGAGTTGTGCTGTTCGTCATGGATTACCAATTTTGTTTCTGTTACTACGAATGCTGCTCGCTATCAGGAAATATCTCTGAATCCACAAAAGTTGGCAGGACAATGTGGTAAGTTGAAGTGCTGCCTGAATTTTGAGCTGGATGCTTATATTGATGCACAAAAGGATTTTCCGAAAACCAATATCCCTCTTGAAACACAGGATAATACGTATTATCATTTTAAAACAGATATTTTCAGAAGAATGATGACCTATTCTACCGATAGACATATACCTGCTAATCTGGTTGAAATATCTGTTGATAAAGTTAAAGAAGTAATAAGGTTAAATAGAAAAGGCAAAAAAGCAAGTGCTTTGGTCGACGAAAAAGTTGTTGCCAAACAGGAAGCGATTACCCTGGATTACCAAAATGTAGTGGGGGAAGAGAGTATATCGCGTTTTGATGACCCTAAGAAACAAGGAGGAAACCGGAATCGTAAGAAAAGAAGAAGGAAACCTACAAATAGAAATAATTCAGGAGGTAATGCTAAAAAATAAAATTTTAAGTGCTTGTGTTTTGTGTCTGAGCCTTGTGTTTGTCTCCTGTGGCCCTACTGTGGTTTACGAAGGTGTGGCAGAGGTGCCAGGGACAGGATGGCATAAGGATACTGTGGCGGTTTTTCAAAGCGAGGTGACCAAACTTCAGGAAAGCTGTCACTTGCTCCTGGAGGTGGAAAATACTGATGCATATAGCTATAATAATATTTGGTTTTTTGTGGATGCCGTATCTCCCGGAGGGCATGTGCAACGTGATACCCTAGACTGTTTGTTGGCCGATAAGGCTGGCGATTGGTACGGGAAACGTAGCCTGGGAAGTGAGGTATATAAAAGTGTGCATCCGTATAAATTGAATATTCGATTCCCCGAAAAGGGTACATATAAGTATTATGTAGTCCAGGGAATGAGAGATACTATGCTAACAGGTATTACGGGTGTGGGTATTAAAATTATTGAAGTAAATTAAAAAAAAAATGGTCCAGTGCTTGCTACTTTTTATATGATAGATTGTGGCAGGTATGGATTTTTTTTAAATAGTAGACTATAAAATAGTGGGTAAGAATAAGTTATATAAGTTTGCCAAATTGGAGACTTATCGTCATGTTTTTCAGGCTTCATTTGACGAGCCTAACAGAGAAGACTTTCATATGAAAGGTAAATGGAAGCAAGCGTTCTTTGGTAATGATCATCCATTGGTTTTGGAATTAGGTTGTGGAAAGGGAGAATATACTGTTGGGTTGGGAGAATTATACCCCGAGAAAAATTTTATTGGCATGGATATTAAAGGTGCCAGAATTTATACAGGAGCAACACAAGCCCTCCAAAAAGAAATGAATAATGTGGCCTTTATTCGTGCAAAGATAGAATTAATTACTTCTTTTTTTGCTGAAGGTGAAGTGGATGAAATTTGGATTACCTTTCCTGATCCGCAGATGAAGAAGACAAGAAAGCGCCTGACATCAACCCGCTTTCTGAATTTATATCGTGAAATATTAAAACCCAATGGGACACTGCACTTAAAAACGGATAGTAACTTTTTGTATACATATACCAATGCAGTGGTAACGGAAAATGATTTGCCCGCTCAAATTAATACGGCCGATTTGTACCATAGTGATGTGGTTGATAAAGTCTTGTCCATTAAAACATATTACGAATCTCAGTTTTACGAACAAGGTATTCCTATCAAATATATTAAATTTTCCATCCCACAAAAGATGAAATTGGTGGAGCCGGAAATTGATATTGAGTTCGACGAATACCGTAGTTATAATAGGGGGGCAAAGATGCCGGAAGAAACCAAAGTGCAAAAAAAATAAAAATGCAAGACGACTTTTTTCAACGGGTTTATGAAGTCGTAGAGCGAATTCCCTGGGGTAAGGTTACCTCTTACGGAGCCATCGCCAGATATTTGGGCACTGCACGATCCAGTAGGATGGTAGGATGGGCACTCAGTAATTTAAGGCACTCAGAAGGCTATATACCGGCTCATAGGGTGTTAAATAGAAATGGACAGCTCTCGGGAAAAGCAGCCTTCGGGAGTGATACCTTGATGCAGGAATTACTTGAGAATGAAGGAATGGTGGTCGTTAACGATCAAGTGGTGGATTTTAAGGGTCATTTCTGGGATCCTGTTGAACTGGATAAGGAAATGTAATTTTCTTATGGGCATATGCGCATATTAAAAGTATGTGTGTATATTTGTACTTATTCTTAATCAAATTAAATAAGGATAATACAGACACTATAAACAATGCATTATAGTCTGCCAAAGGTATTTTTCCTTATTCAATGATATACTAAAATATTTTTAAAATGAGTTTTTATCCTCAGCTCGTACTAGATGCGCTTAAGCATGTTCGTCATCCCGGAAAGGGAAAAGATATTGTTTCGTTAGAAATGGTAGAAGACGATATAAAGATTGATGGCAAAAAAATTAGTTTCAGTTTGCTCTTTGATAGAGCCAATGACCCAATGATTCCTTCGTTGAAGAAGGCTTGTGTTCAGGCCATTGAGACCTATGTTGGTGAGGATGCTGAAATTCGGGGTAATATCTATATTAAGATTAAACCGAAGCCCAAGGCCGAACCAGTAAAATTGCTGGCCGATGTAAAAAATATTATTGCAGTAGCTTCCGGTAAGGGTGGAGTAGGTAAGTCTACCGTAACATCTAACCTGGCAGTGGCATTGGCTAAGGCCGGTTATACGGTGGGTTTGTTGGATGCAGATATCTTTGGTCCATCTATTCCTAAAATGTTTAAAACGGAAGACGCCCGTCCTTTGTTGGATAAAATAGATGGTAGAGATCGTATTATCCCTGTTGAGAAGTATGGAGTGAAGATGCTTTCAATTGGATATTTCGTAAACCCTAAGGATGCTACTATCTGGAGAGGAGCGATGGCTACCAATGCCATTAAACAGTTGATTACAGAAGGGAATTGGGGTGCGCTGGATTATTTATTGATCGATTTACCTCCTGGAACAAGCGATATACATCTTACTATGGTTCAAACGCTCTCCATCAGCGGAGCTGTCATTGTGACTACACCCCAAGATGTAGCCCTGGCTGATGCTGTAAAAGGAGTGAGTATGTTCAAAAGTAAAAATATTAATGTCCCAATTCTTGGTTTGGTGGAGAATATGGCTTGGTTTACACCTGCGGAATTGCCTGATCATAAATATTTCATTTTTGGTAAAGATGGAGGTAAGCGTTTGGCAGATGAACTGGAAGTGCCCCTGTTGGGACAGATTCCTATTGTTCAGAGTATTCGTGAAGGTGGCGACCAAGGGGAGCCTGCTGTACTAAACGAAGAAACTGCTACCGGTGTTGCTTTTGCTCAGGTTGCTCAAAAAGTTGTGGATGCAATAGAGAAGAGAAATAACGACCTGCCGCCTACTAAGATTGTTGAAATTAAAACGCGCTAAGTCATGGAAAAAAACAAGCACTTTAAAGTTATTGAAGAAGCACTGGAGGAGATTAGACCTTATTTGAAGGCGGATGGAGGAGATATTTCTTTGTTAGAGGTGTCGGATGATCTAGTGGTGAAAGTGAAATTGTTGGGGGCTTGTGTGGGCTGCCCAATGAGTTATCAGACGATGAAAAACGGCGTGGAACAAGTGGTGAAAAAAGCTGTTCCTGAAGTGAAGGAGGTATTGGCTATTCTTGAATAGAACCTGAAATAAATAGCGTTTATCATATAAAGCCAACATTTATTGTTGGCTTTTATTATGCCCTCTTTTTTTGTATTGCTTTTCATTTTTGATAAACTTATTGTAACTTGTATGTTCAAAATATTTATTACATAACATATATCTCATGGAAGCTAAAATTGCTCAAAAAGGTCCCTACGAAGTAGATCTGAAAGAAGGCGTAGCTGTATACTGGTGTGCTTGTGGTAAGAGTGGAAAGCAACCATTCTGCGACAGTTCTCATCAGGGAAGTGAATTTACCCCCATGGAGTTTATTCCTGAAAAGTCGGGTGTCCATTTCTTGTGTGGATGCAAGAGATCCCACACAAAACCCATGTGTGATGGAACACATCTTAAATTATAACACAAGAAAATAACATGCTCGATTCCAAAAAAGAGGCTATTTTAAGTCGCTCTCTTTTTCTCGTTTTATCATATTATAGATGGTAGACTTGCCAATGTCTAGTTTCTTGGCAACCTTAAGTACGTTGTTGTTATATTGACGAAGGTAATGTCTGATGATTCTTTCGGTATATTCTTTTAGTGTCATTTCTTCTGACAAAATATCCAATTCTGTGTTGTTGGAATTTAAAAGAATATTTTCTTCGTCTATTTGCTGACTGCCAGCCATAACTGCACTTAATTCAATAATGGCCTTTAGTTCACGTACGTTTCCAGGGAAAGCGTAGCCCAGTAGTTTCTTTTTGGCTCTAGAGGTAAAAGCCATAGGCTCCAGGTTATTGTCTTCGCAAAAACTATTTAAGAAAAATTGGCTTAGGGTGATAATGTCATTTTGCCTGTCTTTTAAGGGTGGAAGATGAATAGGTAAGCCCAATAGGCGATAATATAGGTCTTCTCTGAAATTCCCCAGCTTAACCTCTTCCATTAAATCTTTATTGGTAGCAGTAATAATGCGTGTGTTTACCTTAATTACTTCGTTGCCTCCTACACGTGTAATCTCTCTTTCTTGTAATACCCGTAGTAGCTTTACCTGTAGATTGATGTCCATTTCACCTATCTCATCTAAAAAAATGGTGCCGCCTTCTGCTTCTTCAAATTTTCCTTTTTTGGTGAGAATGGCTCCTGTAAAGGCTCCCTTTTCATGCCCAAAGAGTTCGCTCTCAATTAAGTCGCTGGGAATGGCACCCATGTTAACCGCAATAAAGGGTTTTGCTTTTCGTATGGAGTTGTAGTGGATTGTTTTAGCAATGAGTTCCTTGCCTGTTCCCGTGTCGCCGTATATGGATACATTGATATTGGGTACTTTTACTGCTTTTGAAAGCAAAGCAAATACTTCTTTCATGGCCGGACTGTCGCCAATAATGGCATTGCCAAAATTATATTTATGGGCTATCTCACTTTTTAGGTGAGAAATTTCTTCAAGAAGCTTTTTCTTACTGCGGATATTGTTGACACTGTTGAGTAGACGATCTTTTATGTTTTCGTCCTTGGTGATGTAGTCGTAGGCCCCTTCTCTCAATAGGTTGACCGCTGTGGTTATGCTATCCTGGCCTGAGATGATAATTACTTCAATATCAGGATTGTATTTTTTTATTTTTTTTAGAATCTCATCTCCCGTGTAGTCCGGTAGTCCCAAGTCAAGTGTGACAATATCGGGGTTGTCAGGCAGGTGTTTGAAAAATGATTCCCCATCAAAAAAAGTACCTATCTCAAAATCCGGATTCAGAGATAAGGAGTGTTCAATTAATTTATTAAAGACCCGGTCGTCTTCAACTACATGAATTTTCATTAATAGCTGACTTTTTATGATAATTCAAATATATTTGTTCATAAATTAGGAACTATCACTTTGGTTTAGAATTTAAGTACGTAAAAATACGCTACAATATATAAAATTGTTTTGGCAAAGATGGTTAATTAGAAATTAGATATAATAATTTTGAGCAAACGTAGTTTTAATTGTGATGGATAATTACTTGTAAAAAAGGTGCTTCCAGAGGTTTGTTGCCATGACTGCCTATTGCAATTTGACGATTGATAATTTATTAGAATAAATGAGATTTAAAAGAATATATTTCCTGTTAATAATGACTGTTTTAGGGGCTTGCTCCACCCAAAAAAATACAGGTGTCAGAAGGGCTTACCATAACATGACTGCACATTACAATGTGTACTTTAACGGATACGAAAGTTTTAAGGAGGGGCTTAAAGCGATTGAAGAAAATAATGAGGATGATTATACGCAAGTGCTTACAGTATTTCCTGATTCAAAAAAAGGCAGCGAGTCTGTGGCGCAGAGTCAGATGGATAGGGCCATTGAAAAGGGAACCAAGTTAATTAAAGTGCATTCTATTCGGAAAAAGCCTGAAAATAAGCGTGAAGAGCAGTCTGTAAAATATAAAAAATTCTTGAGCCAGAATGAGTTTAATAAGTGGGTGGATAATGCCTATCTATTGATCGGTAAATCTCATTTTTATAAGCATGATTACTATATGGCACAGCAAAGTTTTGCATATATGTTCCGCGAATTTCAAGAAGGACCGGAATGGTATGAGGCTGAAATATGGAATGCCCGGGCGGCCATTGAGTTAGGGGATTTTGCTCAGGCGAAAATTTTGCTAGAAAATTATAATATGGAGGGAAAGGCTCCTTCACGGCTGTATGGACTTTATGCAGCTACTTATGCCGATTATTATATGCGCCAGGCCAGATATGCCGAAGCCATTCCATTTATGAGAGAGGCGGTAGATGGGGCTTGGTCGAAGTATTACCGACGAAGATTTAACTTTATTTTGGCACAGCTGTATCAATCACAGGAACAGTATGCTGAGGCAAGCAAGGCCTATGAAGCGGTTATTAAATCTAACCCTCCGTATGAGATGGCCTTTAATGCCAAGGTAAATCGCGCTGGGGTGCTCTTTGAAGAAGGTGGATTGGAAGCCGTTAAAAAGGAAATTAAGCGTCTTTTGAGAGACAAACGGAATTCCGATTATGAGGACCAGATTTATTACTCTCTTGCAATGGCATACAAAGCGGAGGAGCAAGAGGACCAGGCCATGGAAAATTTTTTACTAGCCATAGAGAAAAGTATCGATAATAATTACCAAAAGGGAATGTCCTTTTTTGAATTGTCGGAAATATATTATGACAGGCCGGAATATAAACCTGCCTATTATTATTTAGATACCGCAATTGTTAATCTCAATGAAAGTTTTCCTGGTTTTCAGGTGATTCAGGCAAGGCATAAGAGTCTGAAAGGCTTGGTGTCGAATCTGGATGTTGTTGAACGTGAGGATAGTCTTTTGCGCGTTGCTGCCATGTCTGAACAGGAACGTGAGGCTTTGATTGCCGATATTATTGAGCAAGAGAAGATGAGGCTGGATGCCTTAAAGAAAAAGAAGGAAGGAGAGGCAAATGGCGATGTCTTTTGGGATCCAATAGTGAGTCAGTCTTCTGTTAGTTCCCAATCGCAAGGTGGTAAATGGTATTTTTACAACCAAACGTCGGTAGGTATGGGTAAATTGGAGTTTGAAAAGATATGGGGAAGACGAAAGCTTGAGGATAATTGGCGTAGGGCCAATAAGCAGGCCGTAATGGATGAGCCGGAGGATGTGGAAAATCCTGAAGATATGTTTGGTGAGCTGGGAGAGCTGCCAGTGGATAATGCAGGAGATAGTATAGGTGCACTGCCGGGACAGAACAAAGAAGAGTTAAGTAAGCCGTTGGGTAAGGATGCTTACTTGAAGGATATACCACTGACCCCAGCACAAAAAGAAGCTTCCAATAAACGAATTCAGGGCGCCTTGATGAACCAAGGACTGATCTATAAAGATGAACTGGAGAATATCCCTTATGCCATAGATGCCTTTTTAGAATATGCCAAGCGATATCCCCAAGGTGATTTTATAGAAGATGTATATATGAACCTGTACTTGTGTTACGAAATGCAGCGGGATACACCGAGGATGGCAGAGATAAAAACAACGATAATAAATAGGTTCCCGGATGGTGAGTTTACAGCCTATCTGAATGATCCGGGATACTTTGAGAAGAGAGAGGTCAGAAAAAGAAGAATGGAAACGCTTTATCAGGAAAGTTATGCCAGTTATCTCTTTGGTGATTTTAGTGTTCCTGTTGCTCATCTGGCCGAGGCGAAAGGTATTGATGCTGAAAATGTGCTGTTGTCTAAGTTTAAATTGTTGGCTGCACTTTCCTATGCAAAATCAGGAAGTACGGATCTTTTTGTGAATGAGCTTAGTGAGATTATTCAGGATTACCAGGGTAGTGAAGAACAAACCATGGCCAGTGCTATACTGGCTTTGTATGAGGAGGGAAGAATGCCTGTTAAGGGTGCTACTGCGTCTAACCTAGTGTCTAAACGTAATGAGGAGTTTGTCAAGGAGCAAAAAGAAATAGGCAATGCTGGTATAGATCATCAAGTGGCGACTTCTTATACTATTGATCATAAGGCGAGTCATAGTCTAGTGCTATTGGTCAATCCTGAAGCGGATATGAATAGACTGAAATTTAATATTGCAGATTATAACTTTTCTAAATTTTTATTGAATGACTATGAAATGGGGAAAAGCCAATTGCCTGATGCAACACCGGTTTTCACTGTTTCTGGATTTCTTAACCGCTTAGAAGCGCTGGATTATTTTTATTCATTACGTGAACGATCTGAGATATTTGAAGTTGATGGCTTGAGGTATAAGAAGATGTATGTTATGCATGGTAAGAATATGGAGTATCTGCTTTCGTCGGGAGATGTAGAAGGTTATGATCAGTTTTTTGCAGAGAATTATTTGTCTGCTGAAGCATTTAAAAATTTAGCGGATGAGCGTAATCGGGTTGAAAGGGAAGCATGGAATGTTAATAGCCAGGAAAAGCAACAGAAGAATATAGCTGGAACAGGAGAATCATTGGTGAGTGAAGGTAAGGCTCCGGAATCGCAAAAGGAAACTATTTTGCGTACCAAAGAGGATCGTAAGCTGGTTGAAAAAGAGATAGAGGTTTCGGAGCGTATCCGTAGTGAAGGTGAGTCTGAAGTGCAGGAAAAGACTGAGCGCGAAGTTGGTAGGCAGGAGACAGAGGAGCCTGACATAATAGAGGAGCCAGTTCAGGAGACCGACATAAAGACGCAGCCCATCATTGAAAAAACAAGTTCACCCTTTAAATATGAAGAAGGAGCTCATCATGCAATGATTTTATTTAAAAAAGGTTATATTAATACGGAGCGAATGGGAACTGTGTTTAAAAACTATACCAAAAGTAACTATGGTACAAAATATGAAGTGGAGCACAATAAAATGGGAGCCGATTATTACTATATCATTGTTAAAGGCTTTGCCAATGCCAGTGAAGCAAAAACATATTTAAATAAAGTAAAGCTGAACAGTTTTTTAATGCGCGAAATATCCCGTACCGAAAATTATTTATGGGCCATTAGTGATAATAATTTCTCAAGACTGAGCAGTGCGGAATCATTTGCTTTGTATCAACAGTTCTATAAATCGGAATACTAAAATAATGACTATGGCGAATGCAATAAAGGTAAATATATTATGGGTAGATGATGAAATTGATTTATTGAAAGCGCATATACTTTATTTGCAAGAAAAGGGCTTTGTTGTGAAAACTGCTACCAATGGTCAGGATGCTTTGGTATTGGTAGAAGAAGCGTATTTCGATTTGATTTTTTTGGATGAGAATATGCCCGGGTTGAGTGGCTTGGAGGTGTTGAGTAAACTCAAGAATAT
Source organism: Saccharicrinis fermentans DSM 9555 = JCM 21142 (assembly GCF_000517085.1). NCBI lineage: Bacteria > Pseudomonadati > Bacteroidota > Bacteroidia > Marinilabiliales > Marinilabiliaceae > Saccharicrinis > Saccharicrinis fermentans. The sequence continues at coordinate 5,243,041 of NZ_KI912107.1, forward strand.
GATGCCTGAGGTCCCCATTGTGATGATCACCAAGAGTGAGGAGGAGGATATCATGGATCAGGCTATAGGAAGCAAGATTTCGGATTATCTTATTAAACCGGTTCATCCAAAGCAAATTTTGCTGGCTATAAAAAAACATGTGCATCAGCGCAGACTGGTAGCGGAGAAGACGACGAGTACTTATCAAACGGAGTTCGGAAAGATTGGATTGAAGATAAATGATTCTTATAGCTTTGATGACTGGGTTGAGATATATAAACAATTGGTTTATTGGGAAATTGAACTGGAAGATACCAAAGGTGAGATGGATGAGGTGTTGAAAATGCAGAAGACTGAAGCCAATCATGCTTTTGTTAAGTTTATAAAACGCAACTATGTCAATTGGATCCAAGGGGACGATGATGAATTTCCACTAATGTCGCACCACTTTATGAAAAAAATTACCTTACCCTTGCTGGATAAAGGAGAGAAAGTGGTGATGCTGGTGATCGATAATTTTAGATTTGATCAATGGTTAATGCTCAAACAGGAGGTGCTGAATGGTTTTCGCTTGGAGGAAGAGGAAATCTATAGTAGTATTTTGCCTACTGCTACGCATTATGCTCGTAATAGCTTGTTTGCAGGACTAATGCCAGCACAAATAAAAAAAATGTATGGGCAGTATTGGATTGATGAGCATGAGGAGGGGAGTAAAAATCAGTTTGAAGAACAGTTGATAGGTACTTTCTTTGAGCGTTTTCGTAAACAGTATCGTTATTCGTATCTAAAGGTGAGTAATATTGATACAGGGAAGCAATTAATTGATAATTATGCCAATTTATTAAATGATGATTTGGCAGTGGTGGTGTTTAACTTTGTGGATATGCTATCACATGCACGTACAGAGAGTAAGATGATAAAGGAACTGGCCTATGATGAGTCGGCCTATCGTTCGCTCAGTCGATCGTGGTTTCTTCATTCGGTGATGAAAGAGCTACTGGATAAGTTGGAGCATGAAGATGTGAAGGTGATTATTACTACAGATCATGGCACTATTCGGGTGAAAAATCCCATTAAAGTAGTAGGAGACCGTACTACAACAACCAACTTGCGCTATAAACAAGGGAAAAATCTGAATTATAAAGCCAAGGAAGTATTTGAGCTTGTTAAACCAGAAGAAGTTCAATTACCCAAGGTAAATGTGTCAACAAGTTATATATTTGCAACCAATGAGGATTTTTTTGCTTATCCGAATAATTATAACCATTATGTGAGTTACTATAAGGATACTTTCCAGCATGGGGGAGTGTCTATGGAAGAAATGTTGATTCCATATGTGGTATTGTCACCAAAGAATCATTGAGTGATACTGGTCGCTCAAATAAAACAAATAGCAATTTTTAATTGATGAGTAAATTTTTAATTTCTTCACTAGATAGGATAAATGTTGTTGCAGAGGCTTTTTTGCAAGCGTATGCAGAGCCGGCAGTTTTTTGCTTTTATGGCAGCATGGGAGCTGGCAAAACAACTTTTATTCAAGCATTGTGTAAGCAGTTACAAGTGGTTGATGTGGTTAATAGTCCTTCTTTTTCCATTGTTAACGAGTATAATACAGTGGGTGATGATGTCATCTATCATTTTGATTTTTATCGTTTAAAAGAGGAAGAGGAAGCTTTTGATTTAGGCTATGAGGATTATTTCTACTCATCGCATTATTGCTTTGTGGAATGGCCCGAGAAAATAGCATCCTTGCTTCCCGAAAATAGATACGATGTGACCATCAGCGTTCTGGATGATGGGTCAAGAGAAATCAAAGTGAGTGCTTCGCAGTGAATTACTCTGAAATTTTATGCAAAATATGAATAGCTTATTGGCCCTAAGCAAATGATGCGCATTGGGTATGCCTATTTTTTCTTTTATTTTTTCAAAAAACGATTTTTATTGTCATTATATGAAACGAGCCATGAGAGTGATCTCTCACACAGGTGAATGATTATCACGGCGAGTTCCATATGACTATTAAGAAACAAATTATAAACATATGAAAGACCTAAAAACTACCAATACATTTTTATTGCTGATTGTTATTCCGCTTATGTTTTACCTGCTGAAGACACTCTCTTTTATCTTTGTGCCTTTGGTTTCTGCTATGTTTATTGCTCTGTTGCTATTGCCTTTGATGCGCTGGTTTGATAAAAAAAATGTGCCCAAATGGTTGAGCGTCTTTTTTGTTGTGTTACTACTGATCGCTGCATTTAAGTTTGCGGGTGAACTCATTAAATTGACCAGCAACGAAATTATGGCGGCTGATAACTTGTTTTTTGAAAAAGCAGAAACAAAATTGATCGACTTGGTTGTGATGATTGAAAATTTCTTTGGCGTTAATCGTATTAAAGGAGATAATGTTTTGCTGCATTACTTTAAAGGTGGTAACGTGATGGATAGTATTGGATTTTCGCTTGACTTTATTAGTAATCTACTGTCGGGTACCTTGATGACCGCCTTTTTTGTGGTATTGTTGCTTTCGGGTTCTGTTAATTTTGAGAAATTACTGAATAGTACCTTGATTAAAGTTCGTCATTCTTCCGTTAAAATATTCCGAAAGATTGAAAAGGATATTATTAAGTTCGTGATTGTTAAGTTTGCCATAAGTTTGCTAACTGGTGTTGGTTTTGGTCTGGCTTGTCTGGCTTTTGATGTTAGTTTTCCCATATTTTGGGGACTCTTTGCCTTTGTGATTAATTTTGTTCAAATGATTGGTTCTGTTATTTCAGTGGTATTGCTCTCCTTATTCGCTTTTGTTGAAATAGAACCCATGAGTACCCTTCTGTTTTTTGTGCTTGCGATAACTGCAGTCCAGGTATTGATGGGAGGGGTGTTGGAACCTGTTTTTATGGGCAAAACCTTTTCTGTGAATGTAATTACTATATTGGTTATGTTGATGTTTTGGGGATATATCTGGGGTATCCCCGGCCTTATATTGTCTATTCCTATTACCGTTTTTATTAAAATAATCCTGGATCAGTATCCTAGGTATCGGGTCATTACTGAATTAATGTCGGGTGGAAAGTCCTCATGAGGACCAGGGTAATGTTTGTTTTTGATGGACTGTGTTGAATTTTATGGATGAATGAGGATGTCAACCTTGCCTATTGGCTAATGCTTGTTTTATTTATTGTGTCTTGTTTGAATTTTCGAATCAATAACCATAGGCATAGTAAAAAGATGATGGAGAAGCCTGTGATAATCATGATGGCATTGTATAATCCTCCGCTTGATTCAACAAAGGTATTTTCAAGTACTTCTTCCATGTTGGTGAATTGCATACTTAAAAAAGCCAGTAAGTTGTTGGTGAAGTGCATAATAATGCACAGTGATAGATTTCTTGTTTTGTAATAAACCCATCCCATAAATAACCCGATGCCAAAAGCTGTGATGAATTGCCAGGGATTTAGATGAACGATGCCGAAAATCAGACTGGAAATAAAAATCGATTTGTTAGGAGAGTATCTCTTTAATAATCCGTCCAGCATGACTCCTCTGAAGATGAGTTCTTCAAAAATGGGAGCCGCGATTACAAAGCTTGCAAAAGAAAAAAAGCCCTTCATTTCTCCAAGTTCGAGCACGATTAGTTTGAAAAAATCTGGCATCGGAACCAGACTCGTCAGGGGGGATAGAATACCCAACTGTAAGCATAGAGTAGCTATAGAGACTAATATTATGCTTGTGGGATTACTTAAATTAATATTATAGTTCGACTGTGATATTGTTTTTTTTCTGATAAAGTGGGCAAAGGAAAATGTGGCACCCATGGTTGAAAGGTAATAAATGAAAAAAGTGATTTCTTTTCCAATAACTTTATTTAGAGTCATTTGTAATGGGGATAGAAAAAGCATACAAATAATTGCTACACCCATAATACCCCAGCTTTGTGCAATGTTCGGATAGGTTTTATTCTGTTGCATTGGAATAAATTTGGTTTGTTGTGCTAAAGTAGTAAATATTATTGTTAAAAACAATTGGAGGCTCAGGGGCTTTGTGGTGTGGATCTTGTTTAGCTGAAATCCTATTTTGTATATAAATAATTTGATGGATCGCTCATGTTTTAAGAAAAAAATGCGAATTTTGTCGGTCAAATATTTATAAAGAACTAATAAAAGCCATATAATATGCAAACGGTAGTCAGCGGTATACGCCCAACAGGAAACTTACATTTAGGAAATTACTTTGGAGCAGTTAAGAATTTTTTGAGAATGCAGGAGGAGTATAATTGTTATTTTTTTATTGCGGATTACCATTCCTTAACAACTCATCCCACTCCCAGTGATTTACATGTGAACGTAAAGCAAGTATTGGCTGAGTATTTGGCTTGTGGCCTGGATCCTGAAAAAGCTACCATCTATATCCAAAGTGATGTACCCGCGATTGCAGAGATGAGTCTGTTGATGAGTATGAACGCTTATTTGGGAGAATTGGAACGTACCACATCGTTTAAGGATAAGGCGCGTAAACAACCTGAAAATGTTAATGCAGGTTTATTGACCTATCCGGTACTAATGGCCTGTGATATTTTAATTCACCATGCCGACAAGGTTCCCGTGGGCAAAGATCAGGAACAAAACTTGGAGATGACACGCAAATTTGCCGGCCGTTTTAATCATCTGTATAAACAGGAATATTTTAAAATTCCACAGTCTTTTAATTATGGAGAAGCTTTGGTAAAGATTCCCGGACTGGATGGGAGTGGTAAAATGGGAAAATCTGAAGGTAATGGAATTTATCTGGTGGATGATCCAAAAACTTTACAGAAGAAAGTAATGAAGGCTGTTACTGATAGTGGTCCAACGGAGCCCAATGCGCCACTTACTGAGCCTATTCAAAATTTGTTTACCTTAATGGAGGTTGTTTCTACTCCCGACACACTTCAGTTTTTTAAAGATAAGTATGCGAGTTGTGAAATTCGTTATGGTGATCTGAAAAAACAATTGGCTGAGGATATCATCAAGTTTAATACACCCATTAGAGAAAAAATAGAAGACATTAAAAACAATGATGTTTATCTAAATAAGGTTGTAACCATGGGGAGGGAGAAAGCACAAGCAAATGCTGAAAAAACGGTAAAAGAGATTCGTGAAATCATAGGTATTAAAAGATTTTAGTCTATTTAAAAATATAAGCAAAGCTGTCAAAAGGTAGTTTCATACCGTAGGTAGTAGCACAATAGAAAAAAGCCTGTTCCATTTTTGGAACAGGCTTTTTGGGTTTTTGGGACAAGAGTAATTTTTTTATACGTTTTAATGCATTGATAAACAGCGATTAGTGTTGTTTGGGGAGAAATATTTTAAAAAAATATAGTAGTATGTATTGCATAGTACCAAGTAAAAACCATATATTTGCAATACCATATTCAAGGTATAGGCAGGTATTTTATAAATAGTCATATAAAACATGTCATGAGAATTATTACACACAGGATGATTAATGTTGGCGAGTTTCATATGACCATTAAGAAACAAATTATAAACATATGAAAGCAATAGAAAAAAAAGTAGCGATTATTTTTACGGCAACCTTGTTATTGTCGTTGTTGGTGGTTCGGTTGTTACCTGAAGGAGATTGTTTTGATGGTTTTAGTGATTGGGAGATGAATACACATTCTATTTCGATGGATGAATGTTTTGATATGGATGGAGTGTCTTTGGGCTTTACCATCGGCAGAGAAATTACAATGAACTTATAAGAAGTTGGATCAAATGTTGAGTAGTTTTTAGCTTACTCAATACGATACAGGAGGACAAGATATGAAGGTGGAAAATACAAAAGCACAAATGAGAAAGGGAATACTGGAGTACTGTATACTCTCCATACTTTCTCGCAGTGATAAATATGCATCCGATATTATCAATGAGCTGAAAGAGGCTAAGATGATAGTAGTGGAAGGTACATTATATCCGTTGTTGACCCGGCTGAAAAATGCAGAACTGTTGACCTATCGTTGGGAAGAATCAACGCAAGGTCCACCACGAAAGTATTATGAGTTGACCGATAAAGGAAGTGATTTTTTAGGTGAATTGGATCAGTCGTGGAAAGAACTGGTGGATGCAGTACGGGTGATTAATAATAATTAGATAACCTGGAATGGGAATAACAGGCAACTGCCTAGCTGATAAACCGCATGTTGTTTGTTTGGGTGATCGGTGTTTCTGCAATATGAGAATCGTATGAAACGAGACATGGGAGTTATTTCGCACACAGGAGGATGATTTATTCTGGTGAGTTCCATTTGACCATTAAGAAACAAATTATAAACATATGAAAAAAACAGTAAATATAAATTTAAGCGGGAGGGTTTTCTATATAGATGATGATGCTTTTGCTCGTTTAAGAGCATATCTGGATAGTCTTGAGCGTTATTTCAAAAAGCAAGAAGAGGGGCAGGAGATTATCAATGATATTGAAAGTCGTATCGCAGAACTTCTGGGAGATAGAATTTCTGGCAAGACAGGAGTTGTAACCATTGAAATGGTGGAAGAGGTGATAGCAATGATGGGGCAGCCTGAGGATTTTGAGGATGAAGGAGCTGCGTCTGAAACTTCTCATCAGCAGTATGAAAAATATTCATATGGACGCGCGAGCAAGCGCTTGTTTCGTGATGTCGACGGAAGGGTGTTGGGAGGTGTTTGTGGTGGAATCGCCGCCTACTTAAATATGGATCCTGTTATTGTTCGTATTGTTTTTGCCTTGTTTATATTTTTTGGACTCGGAATTACAATTCCCATATATATTATTCTTTGGATAGTGGTTCCTGCTGCGTTAACAACGGCTCAACGTCTTGAGATGCGGGGTGAGAATGTGACTATAAGTAATATTGAGAAGGCAATCCGTAATGAATTTGAGGATGTAAAACAACGATTTAGTAAGGTGCGTGATTCTAAGGTTTATAAAAAAGGGGAGAGTTGGTGGAATAAGTTTTCGAAAGGTGACAAAACGGTTTTGATGATTGTGGTGCTGGTGGTTTCTATGTTTTTTTTTGCCAAATGATACCTATGGAAGTATTTCAGCCTACAATGATACAGCATGTGAACTTTCAATTGGGGCATATTGCTTTTCTGCAATTACCTGCCATGTTTGTGATGGTGTTGGTACTGTTGGTCATTGGTTTTGTGTTTAAATCGCTATTCAAATTTATTATTTACCTGATTGCTTTTGTATTTCTGGTTGTTGTAGGACTTAAGGTGATTGGCTTTTTATGGAGTATTTTATTTATGTATTGACGGCGCCTTTGCTAATTGTTTAAAACATTAAAAATGAAGAAGACATTATATATTAACCTAAATGGTTTTGCTTTTCATATTGATGAGGATGCATATGATAAGCTGAATCAATATTTGCGAAAAATTGAAGGTAGTTTTCCAGATAAGGATGAAGCCAAAGAAATTGTTAGTGATATAGAGGCACGTATAGCGGAGCTTTTCAGTGGGAAAAAGAAATCTTCTGAACAGGTCATTACATTGAAGGAAGTAGAAGAGGTAATAGATACGATGGGTGAACCGCAGGAAATTGCTGATGAGGATCAAGCAGAGCCTCAGTCTGATGGTAGCAATGCATCCATGCCCGGCTCTCCGCTTTATAAAAAACGATTGTATCGCGATCCTGAGAGTCGCGTATTGGGGGGCGTGTGTGGTGGCTTGGGCGCTTATTTTGATATGGACCCGCTTGTGTTCCGCGTCATCTTTATTTTGGCATTTGTTCTTTATGGTGCTTCTTTGCCAGTGTATGTGGTATTGTGGATAGTAATGCCTAAGGCATTAACCATCACCCAAAAGCTTGAAATGAAAGGACCCGCAGGTTATGAGTCATGGGAGCAGCACCTGAAGAATGAATATAAAGAGGTGGCTGAAAAATTTAAGCAGTCTAGGGCTTATAAGGATTTTTCAGGATCATTCTCTAAAAGAACGGACGTGGTGGGCGATGCGCTTCGGACTTTGTTGCGCATTGTGGTGTCTGTTGTGGGGGTTGTGCTGATGTTTATTGCGATCGCCTTCTTAGTATCACTTATCGTGACTTTTACCCTTGGCTTTACAATAATGGACTTTTCAGGGGTAGGCAATTATTTTACCTCTCTTCCTGCTTTGTTTGTGGGTGCCGAAGATATGGTGATTGGAAGTGTTGGATTGGTACTGGTGACTTGTATACCACTTATTGTTTTGTTTTACTTGGGCTTTAAGCTGGTGTTCCGGTTTAGATCTAAGTATAAAATAGTAGCAGTGTCTTCTTTGGTACTGTGGATAGCCGGATTAATTTTATTGTTTTATGCTTTTGCAAGAGTGGCCAGGGAGTATAGGGTGACTGAAGATGTGTATCAAAATGAAAAGTTGGAATTGCCACAAAGCAGTGTTGTTTACCTGAAAGCCAATGTGAATACCTATATGCCAACGTACCATGATCATTTGTTTGATTTTAATCGGTTGGATATTTATTGTGCTGATAATAAATTGTATGTACAGGGAAGACCTAGGATAGACCTGGTTCGAGGTGATTCGTTTGCTATCGAAATAAAAAGAAGTGCCAAGGGAAAATCCATTTCACAAGCAAAAATTAACTGCCAGGATATTGAGTTTTTTTGGATGCTTAGGGATTCTACCATACATATAGATCCTTTATTTACTCTTCGTGCAAATAGTAAATTGAGAGATCAGGGCTTAAATGTTGTCATATTAGTTCCTGAGAGTGTTCAAGTGGAAGTGGCAGATGAGTTAGAGTGGGTTGTAAATAATAGACTTGATGATTAAATTTAAACATATGAAAAAAAGTGTAAGAGTTTTTGTAGTAATATTATGCGTTGGTATTCATAGCTTGTCAGTGTTTTCCCAGCAGAAAATAGCGAAGCGTATGTTTGATGATTTCCGCATCTTGGATGAAGTGACCTATCTTTCTTTTTCTAAAAACATGCTCGACTTTATTGATTTTGATGTAGATGGTGATCAGGATGGTGAGGAATATAGTGTAACCGGAGATCTCAATGAGGTAAAGCTGGTATTGTATAAACCGGATGTTTTACCCGACATAAGCTTTATGGAACAGGTTCGTAAGTATATGAAAAAGGGTAATTATAGCCAGGTGGAGGATGACGATGATGACGAAGAATCGGAAATATGGGTGCAGCGTAAAGGCAAAAAAGTATATGAGTGCCATATTATTTTTCAAGGAGATAAAAATGGCATCTTGCTTTCATTTTTTGGTGATTTCAGAATCAAAGATGTTGATGTGCTTAAGCGTAAGATAGAGGATTATAAAGATTAATCTTGTTTTTGGCTTATAAAATGGCTCATATTATTTCGAATTTGTGTGGTGTTTTTTTTGATATTCACTGGGAGTTATATTAAACTCATTTTTAAAACACGAAGAAAAATACTTTGGATCAGAAAAACCTACCTCGTAGGCAACCTCTGAAATGGACGTGATATTGTTTTTCAGCATTAAGCTGGCATGCTTAAGTTTGATATTTCTTATGAATTCAATGGGCGATAGGCCGGTTATGGTTTTGATTTTTCTGTAAAGTGAAGATTTTGAAAGGTTTAGTTCGGAGGCAAACATATTGATGTCGAATGTAGTCTCTGAGATGTGCGTTTCTATGATGGAAATGGCCTGGTTTAAAAAATGTTCATCCATGGAGTGATTTTCCAATGACGATACATTGATTTCTAAATTTGTTTTGAATTCTTTTTGTTTGTTTTGTTTATGAGAGACGAAATTGTTAATCCTGGCCTGTAGAACCTTCATTTCAAATGGTTTTGAAATATAGGCGTCGGCGCCGGCGTTGTAACACTCTATTCGGTCGTTAATGCTATTTTTAGCAGTTAGTACGATGATGGAGATATGACTGGTTTCTAGGTTGTTCTTTATTGTTTTACAGAGTTCTATACCGTCCATTTTTGGCATCATTACGTCACTTACCACAATATCAATGTCAGTGGATTTTATTAGTTCTAAAGCTTCCAGTCCATTGGTGGCTGTTTTTACATGATAGGTCTTAGCCAATATTTGACTCATCAGTTTTAATAAATCCTGATTATCTTCTACAATTAGGATTGTAATGTTTGATAAATGATTTGAATTTTCATTGTCTGTATCAAAATCTTCGGCTGTGTTGCTGATTTGTGCATCCTGATTTTCGGTAATCTCCATAGATATGGGTGCTGACGTTTCTTCAAAGGTGTAACTTGCCTTGTCGATGGGAATTTTAATGGTAAAAGTAGTTCCTTTGTTTAATTCGCTGTCTACTGAAATAGTGCCATAATGTAACTCTACAAGATCCTTACTTAAGGAGAGTCCTATGCCGTGTGTATCACTTGCCGATAATGTTTTGTTGGTATAAAAACGGGTAAATATTTTATCCAGATTGTTGTGCGCGATTCCAGCACCTGTATCGCTCACTTGAATGGTTAAAAAAGTATGTTCTTTTTCCAAGATAGTAGTTAGACTTACCTGAACAGTGCCGTTTATAGGGGTGTATTTAAATGCATTGGACAATAAGTTGAATAGTATTTTGTCAATTTTATCCGCATCAAAATAGGCATTGATCTCTTTTTTAGAAGAAGAGAAGGTGAATGTGATGTGCTTCTTGTTGAAAATAGGTAAGAAATGATTGTGGCAGATATCGTTAATAAAGGCAGCAATATCTGAATGTGTGATGTTGAGTTTCATCCTGCCACTTTCAATTCTTCTAAAGTCAAGAATTTGTTGTAGTAACCTCTTTAGTCTGACAACATTGGATCTCATCAGTGTAAATTGTGGTATTTTTTGCGATACCGTTGTTTCTATATCATCAATAAGGCAGGATATGATGGTTAAAGGGGTCAGTAAATCGTGTGATATATTGGTGAAATATTTAAGTTTTGTTTGGGTTAGCTCTTCTGTTTTGTTTTTTTCAAATTCAGTCATTTTTACCTTGTTTCGCAGTTTTATTCTTCCCATCATAATGTAAATAAGAGCGTATATGACAAATGAAATAAGTAAAAAGTATAGTACAAATGCGGTATTTGTTTCATAGATCGCAGGTTCTCTAATTATTTGAAGGGTGGTGATATGGTTGCCCCAAAGGTTATGTGCATCGGATGCCTTCACCATAAAGTTATACTGTCCTTTTTTTAGCTGACTATATACAGCAAACTGTCGTCCCTCATCCACATAAACCCATTGGTCGTCAATGCCATCTAGTTTGTATGCATATCGAATTTTGTTGGGGTTGCTAAAGTTTAATGCGGAAAAGTATAATTCAATATTCTTATCTGTAGGTGATAAGGTTAATGTGTTCTGCGATTTATCATATTTGTTAATTTTGTCTGGCGTTAGTATCGATTCATTTTGAATCTTTATGTCGGTTATTTTAACTTTTTGTTCTCTTGGTGATGCTAATAAATGTTCTGAGGGACTGAATCGGGAGTACCCTCTATTGCCAGCAATATATATGTGTTTTGAATCTTTTGTTTTGTATAAGGCATTTTTTAGGTGTGAGTTAATCTGCATACCATCAGATGAAGAGTAGGATATGGATGCGTTGTTTTGGGGATTGAATTCGATGACTTTTTTGTATGTTGTAATCCAAATGTTGTTGTATTTATCTGATATGATATCTAGGATGGCCTCTCCCTTTAGTCCACAATCAGATGTTCTGTCGGTCATTGTTTTGCTGGTTGTATTATAAGCAATTAGACCTCCGTTTTTTTTGCCAATCCAAATGGTACCGCTAAGATCAGCAGTGATGGTTTCTAGGTGACTGTTTAATAACTTGTCAGTAATGTGTTTGAAGGATAGTTTTGCAACCAGGGAGTCACTTAGGGTATGTGGAATGGCTATTTTATATATCCCATTTTTATCGGTACTTATCCATAGTGCATTATTGTTGTCTTCTGTTATAGAAGTAATCGTTGGAAAATTTTTGTGAACAAGTATTGTTTTTTTTGAACCAGCGGGTTGTGCAAATAAAGCCTTGTTGGTAGCTATCCACACATTAGATTGTTTGTCTTCGTAAATCATAGATGGTATTCCTGGATTTTTAAGAATTGTATCTAGATTAAGCTCGTGTGTGTTATTTATTTCTTTGCCGTTTTTTTGAATGCAAAGTATCGTGCCGTTTTCTACATTGCTAATCCATATTTCGTTCTGACCTGCAATGTATGTTATGAGATTTATCTTTTTTAATTTTGATTTGGTTTCTAATTCTTTTATTTCTTCGTAGTATCTAATGTTTTGTTGTTTCGGGGAGTACACAAAAAGACCAACCCTATTTTGGTTGAACCAAATATCTCCGTGGCCGTCTTCGCAAATAGCAGTAAAGGATGGAGCTATGTTGTTTTTGTTTTGTAATATGTGAATAGGGAAGTTTTCTATAAGGGGTTTGTTAAAATCTATCTTAAAAACTCCCTCACTGAATGCACCAATCCATAGGTTGCCTTCTTTGTCTTTACTTATTTCACTAAAAATATTATTGGTTTTCTTTAGCATGTGACGCGTGTCAATGTTTTTTAACTCGCCGGAATCATCATATTGATAGGTGCTTACTCCGGACATGGACATGGCCCAGATGTAACCTAAGTTTTCGTCCTGCACAAAACTGAAAAAACGATTGTCTTTAATGTCATTTTTCCATGGAGCTAATGCTATTTTTTGGTATGGACTGTTCGAAAAAGAGTTCGGATTAAAAAGGTACAGACCTTCATCCCAATTGCCTATCCAATAATTATTGTGGGTATCCTGGTATATTTTAAAAGGATTATCAAAAACGCCAATCCTAGGCTGTTTAATAAAGGTGTTGGTCTCCTTATTGTACTTGTAAAGACCGTGCCCCCATAATGCGAGCCATATGTTTTGATAGTTATCTTCAAAAATATGATTAACACTTGCGTTGGGAAGTGAGTGGGAGAGCCGGGGATTGTTCATGTAGTTCTCGCGGATACTAAAGTCGGGATTGTAACGTGTCACCCCATTGCTGTAACCTACCCAAATGGTACTATCTGAAGCATTCAGTATATTATAAATGGTTTTGTGTTGTAGTGTGGAGTCGGGGTGGGGGGTGATTTCGTATGTCTTCTTATTTAGGATACTAAGACCTTCGTAAGTGCCAATCCAAATATGATCATTAAAATCTTCTGTTATAGACGATATTTTGTTACTGCTTAATAAATGGGGTTTGTTTAGGTCTGAGCGAAATACTTTCATCATATACCCATCATAGCGACAAAAACCATCTTGGGTCCCAAACCACATGTACCCTTCTTTGTCCTGGAATAATTTTAAAACAGAATTGGAAGGTAATTGGTCCATGATAGGTAGTTGGTAGACTCTCATGTTTTGCGCGAATGTCAGTTGGGCTAGCCCAATGCCAATGTAAGTAAGAAGGAATGTATATAAGGATTTAATTTTCATGTGTTTAAGTTTTTTTTATAGCGCCTATGTGGAATGTACCATGGTTATTCTCCTCAGATAGAATGATTGTGGTGTACGTTGTTTTCTGATTATCTATTTCCACTGGGTTTTAAAAGCTTTGTAGAACCGACTTCTGTGCTGAGCAAAGGTATGTAATGTTCTGTTGGTGTATATGTAATATGCTTGTTAAATTGGTTTAATCGTTTTTTATGAACTTGTTGATGTGAATAAATATAAATGTAATTAATGAGAATTTATATTTAAATCTTTTGTTGCATCCCTTTTTATGACTGTGATTTTACTTTCTTTCCACTTGCATGCTTTCGTTTTTACATATTTTCACAAATAGAAGGGGCGAATAAACATTCATTATGGTAGAAAAAACCGTCAGTCCATAAGGTTAATTATTTGAAAATCAGCATGTGAATTAAAATTCGTCCAATGTGAAATATGCGTCTCCTCTTTCTTTGCTGAAAATACTCACATTTGCAGTGTTAACAATTCTTAATTTATAAATAAAAAAACAAATGAATACTACCAATGGAGTTTGTGCTAAAAGGTTTCTTTTAAACAAGAGACAAAGAAAGAAAACAACGGAGTAGAATGAAAGGTGTTGTAAATTTTTCGAATAACTAATCTATTATATGAAGTATGAAAAAGATAATTAAATTGATGAATCAAAAAAAGTCAAGCTACACTTGTTTTTCTCGCAATGTGTTAGTGATTTCTTTTATGCTGTTTTTGGGGTTGATTCCGTTTAATAGTTATGCGCAAGAAAGCATAATTGTGAAGGGGAATATTAAAGATTCGGATTCAGGAGAAGCACTTATCGGAGTAGCCATTGTTGTGGAAGGCACAACAACTGGGACGATTACAGATGTAGAAGGAAACTATAGTATTGCAGCTCCACAGGATGGAGTATTGCTTTTCTCTTATTTAGGTTACACGTCAAAAAGTATAGAAATAAACAGGCAGTCGATCATCAATGTGACTCTAACCAGTGATTTGGCAGAGTTAGGTGAAATCGTTGTGGTGGGTTTTGGCACGCAAAAAAAGATTAATGTTACGGGTTCTGTCGCAACAGCCAGTTCTAAAGATTTGGAGGAGCGTCCGGTTGCGAATGCTGTGCAGGCCTTACAGGGAGTGATACCAGGCCTTAATATTTCTACCAGTGGAAATGGTGGAGAATTGAATGCAAAAAAAACTATTGATGTTAGAGGTACAGGTACCATTGGTGATGGATCGAGTGGTTCTCCCTTGGTTTTAATAGATGGAATGGAAGGTGATATCAACACCTTAAATCCACAAGACATTGAAAGTATCTCTGTGCTTAAAGACGCGGCAGCATCTTCAATTTATGGTTCACGTGCACCTTTTGGAGTAATCTTAGTGACTACGAAAAGTGGAGAGAAAGGAAAAACTGTGATCAATTATAATAACAACTTTAGATTCAATACGCCCATATTATTGCCTGATATGCAAGATTCCTGGGAGTTTGTTAACTTTTATGATGACGCAAACTTTAATGTGTCAAATTCTCATTTGTATAGTGAGAGTTATAAGGAGTTGGTTCATGATTATTATACCGGGAAATTAGATCCCACAGACGTTGCCTATGAAGGTGGTGGTGGAAAATGGAATTATGATTATACCTATGCCAATGTTGATTGGCTAAAAGAATACTATAAAACATGGTCTCCTTCTCAAGAACATAATATGAGTATCAGTGGAGGAAAGGGCGGTATTACCTATTACGTGTCTTCTAACTATATGACACAGGATGGCTTTATGAGATATGGAACAGAAAATTTCGACAGATATAGTATCAATGGCAAGATATCAGCACAATTATCTGACTATGTTAAGGTTGATTATTCAAGTCGATTTATTCGTTCTGAATATGAAAGACCTACCGCCATGAATGACAGTTTTTATGATCATATTCTTAGGCGAGCACGTCCAACCAGAGCCATCAAAGATCCCAATGGATATTATATGTCTGATATTAATTACATACAAACCATGTCAGAAGGGGGACGTCATAAGGAACAAAATGACAAGCTAACTCAACAAGTAAGAGCAACCTTTACGCCTATTAAGGATCTGAATATTATTGGAGAAATGAACGTTACTACAGGAGATGATTGGACACATTGGGATCAAAACAGGGTTTTTTCTCATTATGCCAATAACCCTGAGAGTACTTATAAAGCACTTACAAGTCCAGGTAATGATCAGGTTCATGAATACGCCTATAAATCTACTTTTATAAATCCTAATGTTTTTGGTAATTACAAGAAAACAATGGGGGATCATACATTGGGAGGTACTTTGGGATTCCAATCGGAGCAAATGAAATACCGTAAAATGAGTGCGCAGCGCACGGATATGATTACCAATGATTTGCCAATATTGAACTTGACTACCAATGACGATAATATGTCTATAATGGGACAATACGAGGAGTGGAGTACGGTTGGTTTCTTTGGAAGACTTAATTATGATTATTATGGAAAGTATCTGGCAGAGTTTAATTTAAGATATGATGGAACATCTAGGTTTAGAGCAGAAAAGAGATGGGTTTGGACTCCATCTGTTTCATTAGGATGGAATATTGCCAGAGAAAATTTTTGGGAGCCTATTTCAGGAACGATCAATACGTTTAAATTGAGAGGGTCTTATGGTGTGCTTGCAAATCAAAATACAACCAATTGGTATCCTACATATCAAACAATACCTACCGGTTCTTCTAATGGTAATTGGCTTATTAATGGTGCTAAACCGAATACAGCCAGTGTTCCTTCGTTGATATCAACGTTTCTGACTTGGGAAAGCGTAAAAACGACCAATATTGGAGTTGATGTGGGCGCCCTAAATAATCGTTTGACCGGTTCTTTTGATTATTTCGAGAGAAAAACTGAAGATATGGTTGGTACAGGTGTGGAATTGCCTGCCACCTTAGGTATTGGTGTCCCTAAAACCAATAATACGGATTTAAAAACATTCGGTTGGGAGCTGGAGTTGAAATGGAGAGATAAAATTGGTGATTTAAGCTATGGACTTAGGTTGAACGTATCTGATTCACGTACAAGAATCTTAAGCTATGGTAATCCTACTCAGAGTTTGTCAAAATATCGTTCAGGTGCATTGACAGGTGAAATTTATGGATATACAACCATTGGGATAGCTAAGTCAGATGAAGAAATGAATGCGCATTTGGAATCTCTTGACAATGGTGGTCAGTCTGCTCTAGGTAGTAATTGGGCAGCAGGAGATATTATGTATGCCGACGTTAATAATGATGGAAAAGTTGATAATGGTAATAATACCTTGAACGATATGGGTGACCTAAAAAAAATAGGTAATAAAACTCCGCGTTATCGTACCGGTATTAATATTGATGCCGCATGGAAAGGATTTGATTTTAATATGTTCTGGCAAGGTGTTCTGAAGCGTGATTTTGATCCAGGTGAAAATAGTATGGTTTTCTGGGGAGCTACAGGGAGTGGACAGTGGTGGTCAACAGCGCTTCATGAACATCTTGATTATTTTAGAGCTGATCCAACGCACCCGCTAGGGCAAAATATGGATGCATATTACCCTCGCCCTTTATTCAACAATAAAAATCATAAAGCTCAAACAAGATATTTACAGAATGCAGCTTACTTGCGTTTGAAAAACCTTCAGTTTGGATATACTTTACCCACAGCGTTGGTCAATAAAATTGCACTGCAGAAAGTTAGGTTATTTGTTTCGGGAGAAAACTTGTTAACATTTACAAGTTTATCAAAAACTATGGATCCTGAAACAGCAGGAATCGGAAAACAAGGAGGTACTGTTTATCCGTTGTCACGTACGTATAGTTTTGGTTTGAGTGTTAACTTCTAAAAAAATGAGAGCAATGCAAAATAATTTATATAAGACAATAGCTAAAAGTTTAATTGTAGGAGTGTCTGCCTGCTTTATGGCAGGATGTAATGACTACTTGGATGTAACTCCTCCGTCACAAATTTCACCAGAGAAGTACTTGATGGATGAATCTCATTTGGCAGCGTATACGGTTAAGTATTATGCAGATTATGGTAACTATAATGGAGGAAGCGATTCGAAAGGAGGAATGCTCCCTAGTCATTATGGTAGTGGAGGTGAGTCTTTTTATTTTGATGACTTAGCCACCGATAATGAAACAACAAGAGGATCTAGTAGTCGTTTCGTTCCTGGTCTCTGGACGGTAGGTGCAACTGGCGGCGAATGGAACTTCTCTAATATTTATGCATTGAATTATTACTTAACAACTGTTTCAGAACGGTTTGAAGCGGGAGAAATAAGTGGTAACTCTGCGAATATTGGACATTATGTTGGAGAAGGTTATTTCTTACGTGCGCATGAGTACTTTTATCGATTAAGGAAGCTAGGCGATTTTCCTATTATTAAGGAACCCTTACCTGATGCGCAAGAGTTGCTAACTGAGGCATCTAAAAGACAGCCTCGTAACGAGGTGGCGCGCTTTATATTAGAAGATTTAGATAAAGCGATTGATTTGTTGTTGGACAATCCTTCGGGAGGGAAAACTCGTATCACACGTAATGCTGCTTTGTTACTTAAGTCTAGAGTTGCCTTGTTTGAGGCTACCTGGCTAAAATATCATGCCGGTACTGCCTTGGTTCCTAATGGTACAGACTGGCCCGGTGCGAATAAGGAGTACAATAGTAATTATAGTTTTCCAAGTGGCAGTTTGGGTAATGAAGTGGACTTTTTCTTAACAGAGGCAATGAATGCTTCAGAAGAAGTTGCAGAAGCCATCAGCCTGGTGTCTAATAATAGCGTTATACAGGAAAGTGCAAGTCAGGCTCTTAATATGTATTATGACATGTTCGCAACACCTGATCCATCGTCGTATGATGAGGTAATAATGTACAGAGAGTATTCGGTCGATTTAGATAGAGCGCATAGCTTCAATCACTATATTTATCATGGTGCACAAAAAGGCTATACGCACCAAATGGAGCATTCTTTTCTAATGCAAAATGGTCTGCCAGTATATGATGTAGCAAGTGGTTATCAAGGTGATGATTATATCCAAGACACAAAGGTTAACCGAGATACTAGATGGCAATTGTTTATGAAAGCCCCAGGTGAAGTTAAGGCATTTAAAAATATCGATGTTCCCGAAATGTTTGATATAGCGCCAGAAGTTTATAGTTCCGACGGTAAGTATTCAACGTCAACGGGCTATATGTTGGGTAAAGGTTTTGCCTTGGATTATAATATGCAAATTTTAGGTCAAGATATTGTTGCACCCGTCATCTTTAGAGCAGCGGAGGCGTATTTGACTTATATTGAAGCTAGTTATGAGAAAACAGGAACCATTAATGCTACAGCAGATTCTTATTGGAGAGCAATTCGTGCGAGGGCTGGAGTAGATGAAGATTATAATAAAACGATTGCTGCAACAGATATGAGTCAGGAAGCATTATATGATTGGGGAGCCTATTCGCATGGTGTTCTTATTGATGCAACTTTATATAATATTCGTAGAGAGCGTCGATGTGAATTGATTGGTGAAGGGCAACGTTATAATGACCTTATTAGGTGGAGAGCCATGGATCAATTGAATGATTTTCAGGTGGAAGGATGTAAGATTTGGGGGCCAATGCAAAATGATTATGCTGATGGACTCTTATTGGCAGATCAAGCTGATGAAAAAGACAATACGATATCTTCTTCGAGCTTGAGTGAGTATTTAAGACCATATCAAATTGTACAATCTAATAACAATTATTATAACGGGCTTAATTTTACAGAAGCACATTATTTGGAGCCCATTGCTGTTCAACATTTTCTTATAACAGCAAATGATGGAGAAACAATTTCCACATCTCCGATTTATCAAAACCCAGGATGGCCTACTGTTTCTGGTCAGGGTGCAGAATAGTAATTGTCATACAAAATAATATAGATATAGGGATCATATCCCTTATCTATATTAGATAAAATGAAGTGGTTGTTTGGCAAGGTTTAGCCTACACAGATGAATAGGTTGTTTCATTGGTAAGAGATGCTTTGGGCCTAAGTGCTTCAAGTGAAGGTGTTTTGATATAAAAATCTGGTAATTGTATTGTCTTTGATATTACAAATAAGGTGCACAGCGAGAGCTTGATGGGCTTAACATATATGTCTTGGCAGAAGTTTTTGGAGGGAGTATAAATTATACCCTACATAACCTTGTGGTAAGGGATGTCAATGGAAAGTTGTCAAAGTAAAGGGTGCAGTTGGAGGAATTTATTGGAAAATAAGGTGAAGAGGGCAAGTCTGGATTTTGCATTAAAATTATTAACAATATAAAAATATTATAGTATTATGCACAAGCTTTTAGTACTAATAACATTGTTCATTTGTGGAAGTGTTTTTGCAGAGGACAAAGTGCCCGATTGGGAGAATCCTCAGGTATTTGGAATCAATAAGGAAGAAACCAAAGCTACTTTTGTGCCATATCAAAGTCTGCAAGCTGCCAAAATAAATAAGTATGAAGATTCAGATTGGTATTTGTCGTTGAATGGTGTATGGAAATTTAATTGGGTATATAAACCGGAAGATAGACCCGTTGGTTTTTATACAGATGATTTTGATGTAAGTGATTGGGGGGAGATGCCTGTTCCTGGAAATTGGGAATTAAATGGTTATGGAACACCAATCTATACGAATATAACCTATCCATTTGCCAAGAATCCTCCTCTGATCGATCACAGTCATAATCCTGTTGGTAGTTATAAGCGAAGCTTTCAGCTGCCAGAGAATTGGGAACATCGTAGGGTATTTATTCATTTCGAAAGTGGTGCAGCGGCTATGTATGTGTGGGTGAATGGACAAAAGGTGGGATATAGTCAGAATACCAAAAGTCCTACCGAATTTGACATTACGGATTTTGTAAAAACGGGTGAGAATAGTGTTTCGGTGGAAGCTTATCGTTGGAGCGATGGTTCTTATTTAGAAGACCAGGATTTTTGGCGACTGTCGGGATTTGATAGGGGGATCTATCTGTACAGTACTGACCATCTTCGTATTGCGGATTTCTTTGCCAAAGCAGGTTTGGATGGGAATTATAAGAATGGAATCCTGGATATAGAGGTGGATGTAGCTAATAAGCTTAAAAATAACGCACAGGTGAGTCTTGGCGTTCGCCTGATTGATGGAAGAGATAAGACTGTTTTTGCGCAAGATACGAAGGTGGAAATAGGTGGTGATGTTCAAAAAAGATTGCATATAAAGGGAAATGTCACTAAGGCCCATAAATGGAGTAATGAAACACCGTATTTATATACCTTATTGCTTTCGTTAATGGATAGTGAGGGGCAATTGATAGAGGCCGTTTCTTGTAAAGTTGGTTTTAGAACGGTTGAAATTAAAAATGCGCAATTATTATTGAATGGCAAACCGCTATTGGTTCGTGGAGTGAACCTGCATGAGCATAACGCTTATGCAGGTCATGTGGTTGATGAGGAAACAATGATGAAGGATATTGCTCTGATGAAACAGCATAACATCAATGCTGTGCGTCTAAGTCATTATCCGCATAGTACCTTATGGTATGACTTGTGTGATAAGTATGGACTGTTGCTTGTGGATGAGGCGAATATAGAAACGCATGCCATGGGGGCAGAGTGGCAGGCTTGGTTTAATAAAGATAAGCACCCGGCTTACTTGCCTGAATGGGCAGATGCGCATAAAGATAGGATAAAACGTTTGTTTGAGCGTGATAAAAACCACCCTTCGGTTATTATTTGGAGTTTGGGCAATGAGTGTGGAAATGGACCTGTATTTTATGATATGTACGACTGGTTAAAAAAGGAAGACCCAACGCGTATGGTTCAGTTTGAACAGGCCGGACAAAACCGTAATACCGATATCGTTTGTCCCATGTACCCGGGTATCAAATCCATGAAAAAATATGCTGAACGTACCGATGTAACGCGTCCGTTTATTATGTGTGAATATGCACATGCGATGGGTAATAGCAATGGTAATTTTCAGGAATATTTCAATATCATTCAGGTAAGTAGCCATATGCAAGGTGGATTTATTTGGGATTGGGTAGATCAGGGTTTATTTGCGACTGATGATTCTGGAAGAGATTATTTTGCCTATGGTGGCGATATAGGTGGTTATAAATATACCCATGATCAAAATTTCTGCGCGAATGGATTGGTTTCGGCTGATAGAGTTGAGCATCCGGGACTAATGGAAGTGAAAAAAGTTTACCAGGATATTTTGTTTTCAGCAAAGGATATTCGTAAAGGGGTTGTTACAATTCAAAATAGATTTTTAGATCGTAATTTAAAAGATTATAGGTTTAAATGGGTGCTAAAGAAAAATGGTGCGTCTGTTCGTGAAGAGATATTTAAGGTGTCTTTGTCGGCTGGTTTGTCTAAAGATGTAAAGCTTGCTTTACCTCTTTGGAATGCAGAAAAGGGAGTAGAATATACACTTGGCATCTATGCTTACACGATGAGTGATGGTGTCTTTTTACCCCAAGGGTTTGAGATAGCTAGGGAACAGTTCGTTTTTGATACGAATGATTATTTTAACCAGTCTGTCAATGCCGAAGGAGCACTTGAAGTGGTTGAAAATGATTATCGTGTTGATGTAAAGGCGGGAAATGTTGATGTGAGGATTGACAAGAGGAGTGGATTGTTGTCGGGTTATAAGGTGGATGGAATAAACTTGTTGAATGGTGGCCCAGAACCTGATTTTTGGAGAGCTGCCACTGATAACGATTATGGTAATGGAATGCCATCGAAATTAAATGTCTGGCGATCGGCAGGTCGAAATCGCTTACTAAAGTCTGTTACAGTTTCTGAAGAAGATAGTTGTGTTTTGATTCATAGTGAGTTGTGGCTTTTGGATGTGTCTAGTCCTTACTTTATCTCCTATTCCATCTTTCCTGATGGGAGCATTCAGGTCCAAGTGAAATGGGAAGCAGGAAGAGATGATTTACCTGAGTTACCTCGTTTTGGTATGCAAATGCGACTGGCAAAGGAGTTTGATCATTTTAAATATTATGGTCGTGGACCATGGGAAAATTATTCAGACAGAAATACGGCAAGCTTATTGGGTATATATGAAAGTAGTGTGAAGGATCAAAGAGTTGATTATATACGTCCACAGGAAAATGGAAATAAAACAGATGTTCGATGGCTCACGCTAACCAATGATAAAGGGATGGGTATTAGAGTTCGAGGATTGCAAGCCTTGAGTGTGAAAGTGGCCCATAATCCAACAGAAGATTATGATGCTGGCTTATCTAAAAAGCAAATGCATCCTTCTGACATTACGCCTCGCCATCAGGTTTATTTAAATGTTGATTTAAAACAGCGGGGCTTGGGAGGAGATGATAGTTGGGGACGCTATCCGCATCAACCATATTTATTACTGGATAAAACATATAGTTATGGTTTTGTTATCAGCGTTGTGAAATAGTGATTAAACAATCGAAGAAAATCTAATTAATTTAATGAATAAGCACAATGAATAATTTTAAAATAATGGGGATGATCTTGTTTACACTTTTAATTGTAGCATGTATGCCTCAAAATAAGAGCAAACAGAATGTGACCGCCGAAAATTTGAATTCCGTGGAAAAACAGGATGTGATAGCCATAATTGAAAGGGTGAATGATTATTGGCAGACCAATAATCCTGAGCATGGCCGGGCTTTTTGGGATAATGCGGCATACCATACCGGAAATATTTATGCTTATGAAGTGACAGGGAAAGAAGCGTACAAGGCTTATTCTGAAGCGTGGGCCGTACATAACGAATGGAAGGGCGCCAAGTCGGATGATAAGGCAAACTGGAAGTATCATTATGGCGAGAATGATGATCATGTGTTATTTGGAGATTGGCAGGTGTGTTTTCAGACTTACATAGACTTGTTTAATATGGATGAGATAAAAGATTCATCAAAGATTAAACGTGCTTTAGAGGTTATGGAATATGAAATGAGTACGGATAATAAGGATTATTGGTGGTGGGCTGATGGCTTATATATGGTAATGCCTGTGATGACAAAGCTTTATAAAATTACTCAGAATGAGCTTTATCTGGATAAATTGTTCGAGTATTTTACCTATGCGCAAAGTATCATGTACGATGAGGAAACTGGTTTGTTCTTTAGAGATGCCAAATATGTTTATCCAAGACATAAATCAATGAATGGATTAAAAGATTTTTGGGCAAGAGGTGATGGTTGGGTCTTTGCTGGTTTGGCGAAGGTATTACAGGATATGCCAGCTGATTATGTGTATAGGAATACCTTTGTAGATGTGTATAAAAAAATGGCCGTTACATTAAAAGAAGCGCAGCAAAAAGATGGGTACTGGACCCGCAGTATTTTGGATCCCGCACATGCACCAGGACCTGAAACCAGCGGAACTGCTTTTTTTACCTATGGTTACTTATGGGGGATGAACAATGGTGTGCTTTCTGTTGATGCTTATGAACCGGTGGTGACAAAATCGTGGAAATACCTTAGCTCCATGGCTTTGCAGGAGAGTGGTATGCTGGGCTACATTCAGCCAATTGGCGAAAGAGCCATCCCTGGTCAAACGGTGGATAAAAATTCTACAGCTAACTTCGGCGTTGGCGCATTCTTGCTGGCAGCGTCTGAAATGGTAGTCTTTTTAGATAAATAGTGGCTGCAAGAAAACGACTGTTTTATCGTGGTTTGTTTCATGTTCCAGACAATTTTAATTTATTTTTTATAAAAGAGGAAGTCAGTTGAAAGTTATGCATCCAATAAAATTTATAAGTTGTTTGCTTTTTGTGGCAACAACTTTCGTTCATTGTACCAAACGACAATGCGTAAATAATACAGTGCTTACACCCTATGAAGTGACCAGTAAGGGCGCGTGGTGCTGGTTTGCTGATCCAAGAGCGATTCATCATCAAAGTGTTGATGGGAGCATTAATAAGTCATATATTGGATATATTGATGTTCACGGAAATATAAAAGCTATGCAGCATGATTTTGTTACAGGGGAATCAAATGAAGTATTGGTTCGATCTTATTTTCAACCGGATGATCATGATAATCCAACTTTTTTGATTTTACCAGATGATAGGGTCATGATATTCTATTCGAGACATACTGATGAGCCCTGTTTTTATTATCGTATTTCAACAAAGCCGGGGGATGTTAGCTCATTAGGGAAAGAGCATAAGATTGCTACAAAAAATAATACCACATATCCTTCTCCATTTATATTGTCGGATGACCCAAAGCATTTTTATATCTGTTGGCGGGGTATTAGCTGGCATCCTACTATGGCCAAATTTACAATTCCTACATCCGACGATAAAACAGAATGTGTTTGGGGTCCTTTTCAAATGGTGCAATCAACAGCTTCACGTCCTTATGCTAAATATGCATCAAACGGAAAAGATAAAATTGTAATGGCTTATACAACCGGACATCCGGATCCAACAATGCCTAATTACTTATATTATAACTATGTAGATATTAATACTTTGGAGTTGAAAGATGTGAGGGGAAGAGTCTTGTCTAAACTAGGGGAGGATTTATACCATGTTGCAGCCACTGCCGCTTACCAAGAATCTTTCTCCGATGCCGTTGTGGATGCCAGTAGTTTAAGAAATTGGCTGTGGCAAGTGACCCTTGATAAAGATGAAAAGCCACTGATTGCCATGGTAACTATCAATGAGAATAAATCATCGCACGATTATTATTATGCGCGTTGGAATGGTGAAGCTTGGCAAAAATCATTTCTTGCAAATGGCGGAGGGCATTTTCACCAATCGCCTAATATTGAAAAATGTTATAGTGGAGGAATGGCCATTGATGATCAAAATACCAATGAGGTGTATTGTTCTGTCCCTGTTGATGGTAAGTTCGGTCGTGTGTATGAGATAATTAAGTATGTGCTGGATGTGGATGGTCAGATCTGCTCTTCAGATACGCTTACTAAGAATTCTGAATTCAATAATATTCGTCCTTATGTCATCGCCCAAAGAGGAGATTCTCCTTTGAAACTGACCTGGATGTATGGAGATTACTATGATTGGATTGTGAGTGCTAAACGTCCTAAGGGCTTTTGTACCGGCATCAGGGCCGACTATAATGTGAAGCGTAAATTAAATATTAGTGAAGGGGATGATGTGTTACATTATGAGGATGCACAAGATAAACAAGTGAAACGGGTTTTTTCCTTGGATCCAGTTGATAATTTTACAGTTCAGTTGGAAGCTTCTTTGGATACAGCAAACTATTGGGGCGATCTAATAACTACCGAATGTTTTTCCTATGGTATTGATCAACATACATTGAAGGCTTATGTAAGAGTGAAGGATCAAGCGGTTTATTTAAGTACGAATACCTTTGGAAATTCTGATATTTGGAAATATAAGCCGAGAGCAACCAATGGTGTCTGGTGGAATGTTAGTCCATACTCCAGTGTGAGTTTGACGGTTAGCTATTCTAATAAAGAATTGATAACGTATATTAATGGCGCTATTGACCAGGTAATTAATATGAATGTAGCAGAATTAAATGGTATTCAAATTACTGATATAGTGGAAAGGGTTCATTCATTAAATGTTTTTAGTAAATAAAATTTCATCGGTCATGAAAGTTATAAATAATTTTAGTTCGTTTTTTTTGCTGGCGGTCTTATTGTTGGCAGCGTCATCGTGTAATAGGCAAAAAACAAAGGATCTTAAACAAGAGAATGGGAAAGTCAATGTTTTTGAAGTAAAGAATCCTGATTATCAATTGAGTCCTGCAACAGGTATGACACGCACACATTGGGTGAATGCGGCTGAATATATATTAAATGGTGCTTTTTCATATATTAATACATTGGACGACCCTATGAAATTCCCTAAGCAAGCTGGGAAAACGTATCCGCATAATGATAAACAAGTCCCTACCGAAAAACTGGAAGGTTTATGTAGAACTTTATTTGTGGCAGCTCCTTTGTTAAAGGAAAACCCCGACTTAACATTGAATGGAATTGGAGTGGCCGATTATTACCGCCATCAAATACTAAACCTGATCAACCCCGAGAGCCCTTCGTTTATTGTGCCCCGTCCTAAAAATGGTGGGCCAAGTCAAAATTTGGTAGAATTTGGGGCATTGGCGATCTCGTTATTTGTTGCACCAGAAGTGATATGGGAGCCTTTAACGCAGAATCAAAAAGACGACCTGGCTCATACAATGTTAAGCTATGGGGATGGACCAACGGTTCCTTCTAATTGGCGTTTCTTTAATATTTTTATCCTGAGTTTTTTTAAGGATCAGGGATATAAAGTCAATGAAGAATTGTTATTGGATTATCTAAATAAGAGTATCGAGAAATATAAAGGCTATGGATGGTATAATGATAGTCCTGCATATGATTATTATAGTATGTGGGCATTTCAATTATACAGTGTGCTTTGGTCGGATGTTTTTGGATTGAAAAATTATCCAGCGCTTGCTGAAAAACTGATTGCTCATTTTCAGGATCTGAATTATAATTATCCCAATATGTTTTCAAAAGAGGGTGAGATGTTGATGTATGGACGTAGTATCTCTTATCGTTTTGGTTCGATAGCGCCTTTTCCTTTTATGGGTAAGTATGGTGGAGATGCTGCTAATTTAGGTTGGTTACGAAAAATATCGTCACGGACTATCTTGCAGTTCTTGCAGCATCCTGAATTTCTTAAGGATAGTGTTCCTACCTTGGGTTTTTATGGACCGTATGAGCCGGCAGTGCAAAATTATAGTTGTAGAGGGAGTGTGTATTGGATGGGAAAAGCTTTTCTGGGACTGCTATTGCCTAAAGATGATCGCTTTTGGACAGCCATAGAAAATGATGGTCCATGGGAAACATACAGCACAGATAGTGTGTACAATAAATTTGCAAAGGGATCAAATGTTCTGATGACAAATTATCCGATTCTGGGAGCTTCGGAGATACGTGCTTGGTGTCATGAAAAGGTAAAGGACGATTGGCAAAAGTTTAGATCCACAGAGAACTATAATAGATTGTCGTATAGTAGTATATTTCCTTGGCAAGCAGATGGCGAAAATGGAGAGATTGCCATGAATTACGGATTGAAAAATGCCAAAGGGCAATGGGAAGTTTTTCGTTTGTATTCTTTTAAAAAGTTTGAAGATGGCTGCTATTATAGGGATGCAGTCCTTGAAACGGATGAAAATATTAAAATGAACCTGGTGGATATTCCTATCACCAACGGAATTTTAAGGGTGGATAGAAATGTTAGTACAAAGCGTGTGGAAATGCGTTTAGGACATTATGCGTTGCCGGAGTTTGATACTGAAATAAAAGTTTCCACCAGACAGGTTGGGGTTTATCAAGCTACCATCATCGATAATGGTACTTACCAATTGGCCATGGTGCCTTTGCTTGGATGGGAATATGTAGTGGTACTTAATACTAAGAACTTACATCCTGTTAGTGATAAGAGTGCCGTCATAGAGGCAATAGGTGGTTCTGAGTATCGTGAAATACCACAAATATATGCCACTCTGATGTTGTGGAAAAAATCAGGGGAGGCATGGTCTGATGATGAATTATGTCCGGTTAAGTCCTTTGAAGTGTCTGATAAGGCACAACAGGTAAAGGTTCATTTGAATGACCTGGGGATGAAAAGCATTCGTTTTCAGTGAAGTTAGGCTTCGCTAATTTGGGCTTACCTGCTCTAGGTGTCAATTATTCTGGTTGCGAATATTTTGATTAGAGCAGGTAGCTATTTTTAGGATGTACTTTTTTATTCAAAATGCCTGGAGACAACAGGGTTGCTAAATGGTTTTGTGCCCAATTGCTTGTCGTAGTAGGCGATTAGCTTGTCATACATCTCTTTGTCAGTCCATTCGTTTTTGATCTCTGAACTAAAAATGATATCCTTCAACGAAAAGTTGAACCACTCTAAGTCCTCACGAAAAGCTTCTGCATAGCCTGTTTCTGTTTCGTGAACTCTAACTGAGCGTACACGTACGTCTCCTTCTCCATTCTTAAATTCGGTGGCCTGTAATATTTTGTCTATTAAAAATAACAAGGTCAAAGAAAAACACTCAGCCGAAGGACTTACGGGCATGATAATATAACGGTCGCTGTTGGCTTTTATAAAAGATTTGAAATCATCACTTTCCTTGCTCCACATGGCATAGGCGTGATCAAAGCTATCTATGATATCTTTAATGGTTCCCTTGGTAAGTCCAAAGTCATATATCATCTGTCCGTAATCCAACTTGTTGGAAGTCAAAAACACTTCCACAATATAACTATGTCCGTGCAATGATTTCTTACACCTGTTGCTTGAGCAGTCCCTGACAATATGGGCTCCCTCAAACTTGAATTTTTTTCGTATTATCATTTTATACTTGATTCCTTATGATGATTTTTTGTAATGGTGCTTTCTTTATTGATGACTTACCTCTCTTCTTATTTCGAAATTCTTAAAAGCACCTCCGTAATATTCACTGCTAAAAGCGCCTTCATTGCTTTGGGTGCCTCGTAGTGATTCGCAGGTGTGTACCAGTCCGCTTAGTTTTATATATACTGACTCTGACTCTGCGGCTTGGCAAACTTCATCGTAAATCATTTTAGTAAGGTTTTCTTGCAGATGACCTCTGCGTGCTACCCAGTCTACAATACGTTGTAATTTAGATATGCCCAGTACTTTCTTGTCGGGTATATAACTGATTAGTGCATAGGAACCATCTCGGAATAAGGTGCTGAATGGTGCTGTGTGATGAGAACATACTGATACAATGTCAACCCGTTTGGTGATGGGGTATTTTTGATCGTTCTCATTGGGAAAGCTGGCCATCTCCGGACGGTGTGACCAACGTCCGGATAATAGTTCAGAAGCGTCGTTAAGATCACTGCCACAGTACATCTTAGCCATTCTATAGGGTGTGCCTTTTTCTCCACCAACATTCGGATCATTCATGTCAATTTTCATTGCCTTGAAAGCCTGATTAAAATGATATTCAGTGATGGTTCGCATGATATAATGCGCCTCTTCTGTAATGCCGCCTACGGTCTCTACATTCTCCGAAATCTTAAAGTTTTGTAGTTGATTGTATGCAGCCCAAGCCTCGTGAAAATCTTTTGATGGAAATTTTATTTGAAATTTATTTTTTACATATTCCATTAAATAATCAAAATTACCCTTGGCTTTTGAGTCTTTGGGTAATACTGATGCACGTTTTTGTACTTTTTTTATTGTTGTGTTCGCAGTTGTATTTTTCATAACTACCATATTTTAAGCTAAAATTGAAAAAGCATTTCCATATAAATAACTCGCAATTTAAAATAATGTTCTATAAAAAGAACATCGTTTTGGGCAAAGTGTTTAATTCACTTTGAAATATATTAAACAATTGTTTGGTTTATTTTGTACTAGCTGGTATTGTATGATGGTAAGTGCATGATACAGGGAACACAGGTACATAGCTTATGTCAGACTTTTTTTGTAGTTTTTTCTTTGTTTAGTGGTGTTCTTCGTCCAGTTTCCATTTGTCACTACCAAAGCGTTCTGTTAAAATAGTGAGTATTTCATTGGCGGTATATTCAATGGGTTTATTGGTAATGTTCAATACCGTAAAATTTCCTTTTTTATACAAATTGGCAGCATAGTCAAGTTCCATGCGGACTTTGCGTCTGTCAATATAATCTGTATTGGGGTTCATGTGGATGCGATTGACTCTGCTGCTTCGTTGTGCTATTAGGTAAGCCATGGAGATGGTCAGGCCGAAAACCCGTTTGGAATCAATTTGAAAGAGTGTATCCGGTACTGGAGTTCCTGGAACAATGGGCACATTGGCCACCTTCCAACCAAACATAGCCAGGTAAATACTAAGTGGTGTTTTTCCCGTGCGCGAAACACCTGCTAAAACAATATCTGCCGTTGCTATTTTGTCGGTGTGTTGACCGTCGTCATGCATCATGGTGAATTCAATGGCACGGACTCTACGGTAATATTCCATATCTCTTAAGCGAAATAAACCGGGCTGTTCAACGGGTTTCATATCTAATACCGTATCCAGATAATCGCTCATGCTGCCTACCAGATCAAAGTGTCTTATTTCTTTTTGCTCACAGCTGTCAATGAGTTTTCTGCGGGCAACATGATTGACCATTGTATGTGCGATTACCCCATTCTTTTCCACTACCTTATCGGTAATTTTATCAATTTGTTCCTGTGTGCTCACTTCGGGCTCTATGACTACCGGTATTTTATGGTCGGGGTATTGTATTAACATCGACTCAACAATCGTGTGGCCGGCAAGGCCTTTGCCACCGGAAACAATATATATGGGTGGCATATTTGGTTTGTTTTCCATTGGAGAAGATTTTTGCTTTAAGATATAATAAAGTTCGCAAGCTGGCAATAGCCTTTTGTTTGCGAGCCTACATGGTGAATAAAAAATAGTTTTGATGAAAATATGAACTATTTAACGAGATAAGCGTATATCTTATTGAATGATAGATTTTTATTTTGGAGTTGCTTGTTTCGTATTTAAAGGGTAGCTATCTTGTATACTGTCATTTGTTCACCTTAATTTTTAATATATGATGAAAAATTACTTTGCTTTTTTATGGAGTGTAAAGGTTTTTATGCTGTTTACATTGCTTTTGTGCTCGCTGGCTCTCTATTCGCAAACAACAGAGGATTTTGAGCTAGAGATCAATGCTACTTCGTTTACAAGCGAAGGAGTTTTGTTTAATGTGAGTGGTCAATTGGAGGTTGTTCACTATAATGCCTATGGTGCGAATGCGTCTAATTATTATATGGAATCGGAATTTGGAGTTCCGCTGCCTTCTCAGACTTTGGGTTCTATTTCCATTGCGTCAGGTAAAGTCTTTAATTTATACAGTGCGGCGGTATGGCCATCTATTGATGCTGGTAGTAGCCCAAGTAGTGTGCCTGTGCTTTTTATTGGAAAACGTAATGGCACAGAGGTGAAAAGGCAGGAAATAGAGGTGACCCCGACAGATATAAGCGGAGGAGTAGGAGGATGGGCAACGGCTACTTTTTCGACGGATTGGAATAGCCTGAATATCGATGAGTTGGAGGTTCAGTCTGTTGGTGCAACTAATTATGTGGCTTTGGATGATATGAGCTTGGTCATAAAGAATGCTCCTATTGCTGCTACAGTGACTGCTGTAAGTGCCAGCTCTGTTACTTCTTCTTCAGTGAGTGTGGGAGGTGTGGTTTCTGGTGATGGGGGCGGTAATGTTACTGAGCGTGGTGTGGTGTATGCGCAGACTTCGGTCAATAGCAATCCAGCAGTAGGAGGAACCGGAGTGACCAAAGTGTCCATAGGTTCTGGTTTGGGTTCCTATAGTACTATGTTGGAGTCCTTAAGTGCGAACACTAGTTATACCTTTAATGTATATGCGATCAATGAAAATGGAACCAGCTATGGCTCGGCACAGGAATTTACAACAAAGATGGTTCAAACGATTAGTTTTGGAACATTGCCGGATGTTGTCTATGGTGATGTGGATTTCTCGCCCGGAGCTTCTGTCAGCAGTGGATTGGTTGTAAGTTATTCTACGTCTGATGTTAGTGTGGCTACCATTGTTGATGGTAAGGTGCATATTGTTGGTGCAGGATCGTGTACCATATATGCAGATCAAGCTGGAAATGATTCCTACGGGCCTGCACCGCAGATGGAACAGAGTTTAACAGTGGGTAAGGCTGCATTGACCGCTACGGCTGATAATCAGAGTAAGGTTTATGGAGCAGAGAATCCTGAATTAACAATTTCTTATTCGGGCTTCGTGGCAGGCGATACGGAAGCTGATCTTGAATCGGTGCCAGACATATTATCCCTGGTTTCTGTTTCAACCCCGCCCGGAGAGTATATTATTGTTATTGGAGATGGTTCAGACGATAATTATAACTTTTCGTATGTGGATGGTTTATTTACAATAATGAAGGGAACGTTAACGGTTACTGCACATGATAAGGAGAAGTCTGTGGGTGATGAGAATCCTGAGTTAACGTATGAAATAAGTGGCTTTGTTAGTGCAGATGACCTGACAGATCTGGAAACCTTGCCTACCATATCTTGCGATGCTACGGCAGCGAGTGTGGCAGGAACTTATGATATTGTGGTTGACAATGCCATGGATCCTAATTATAACTTTGTTTATGAGAATGGTACGCTAACCGTTCAACTTTCTACTGATGTCAACGATATAGGCTCGACGCAGTATGCTGTGTGGCCCAATCCTACACGGGGTATTATTCATGTTTCAGGTGCCAATGCCGGAAGCAAATACAAGGTGTTTGGCGTGACCGGAAATATAGTGATGGACGGTGAGATGGAGTCCTCTCAAATTGATTTGTCAGATTTGGCCAATGGCGTATATATTTTGGTGGTAGATCAATTTAAGGTAAAGATTGTTAAGAAGTAAGTAGTCAACGAAGAGAACCTTAGAAGATTTAAGTTAATTTAAATTCAAAAAGAGGCTGTGTCGAATATCTGACATAGCCTCTTTTTTTTGATATATAGGTATCGTATTCTTTATGAAAAATTCTCCATGGGAATCAGCCCTTCTTTTCTCTCTACTCTTTGCAAAAAATACTACAAGTTGAAGCTTACTGGCAGAAAGAATTAGCTAAAGCAGGTTTGTTACTATATTGTTATTCCTGGAATCGAAAACTTTAAATTACCAGGTAGTTCCACTGAACGAAGTACAACGAATCTTGGTTGGTCGGTTAATGGAAAGATTACCATAACCGCTTTAAATGAATTAGAATACTATTGAAAAACGGATTATTGCTTTATTTATCGAACGATGCATTAGAAAATCTATTACGAAGTTCTCATGCATCATTCGCGTTAAATGACTAAATAAAGTATTCTGGTTCTTTGGGTTTAGTTTTTCCGTAGTTAATTTTATTCCAGGCTCTCTCGTGCCAGTAATATAAAAATAACTTTGTAAAAACTTCAACGCCTCCAATGGAAGCTGCCATTCCAATTTTACCGGTTATCAAATAGGCTACCAGAAAGGTATCGATGGTGCCTGTTATGCGCCATGAAATCGTTTTAATTAATGTTCGGTATCTTTTTTCTTCCATAAGAATTAGTGTGTGAGGTTATTCTAATTCTTTTATTTTGCTTTGGTGTTGAATGATGCCAACTCGACCAACAAAATCACCAAAACGTTCGTTTTTTTCTCTTTCCGCGGCATATTTACCTAGCAGAACTTTTAGTTCATCTAATATTTGTTCTTCAGATAGTGTTTCTTTGTACAGCGTGTTTAGTCGGTCTCCTGAGAATCCGGCACCCAGGTACATATTGTATCTACCTAATGAACGACCTACAAAGCCTATTTCGCCTAGGAATGGTCTGCCACAGCCGTTGGGACATCCCGTCATCCGAATTAATATTTCATCATTGCTAAGCTTGTTATCTGCCAGAATGACTTCTATTTTGTCCATCAATGATGGGAGGTAACGTTCAGCTTCGGCAAAGGCCAGGCTACAAGTGTTTAGTGCCACACAGGCCAGTGCGTGTTTACGAGCGCCGCTCAGCTGACCCACAGGCCATATTTTATATTCTTTGAGTAATGCTTCTATCTCTTTCTTGTCCTCATCTTTTATGGCGCCTAATACCAAACCTTGGTTACCTGTTAGTCTGAAATCACATTTCTTCAGTTCGGCAATCTTTCGCAAACCAGTCTTTAGTGACTGTTTATCAGAATCTTTAATTCTGCCGTGTTCTATGTATAAGCCAAGAAACCATTTGCCACTGGCAGCCTTCTTCCACCCAAAAAGGTCGCCATTGGTTTTAAACTGATAGGGCTTTGATTTTGCCAGCTTGTAGCCCAGCTTTTCTTCAATCATATCTTTAAAGACAGAAGGACCTATACGGTCAACAGTATATTTTAAACGTGCTTTTCTTCTGTTTTCACGATTACCATAGTCTCGTTGAAGTTTTACAATCTCTTCAATTACCTCAATGGTTTTGTCATAAGGAACATAGCCTATTATATCTCCCAGTCGAGGATAGGTGCCTGCCTCGGTAAAGGTCATGCCCAGTCCACCGCCAATGGCGATGTTAAATCCCTCTATCTGATCTCCTTTGCCAATGGCTATTAGTCCAATGTCATTGGAGAACAGATCGGTGTCGTTATAGGGAGGAATGCTAATGGCAATTTTAAATTTTCGAGGTAGATATGTTTTACCGTAGATGGGCTCTTCATCCTGTTTTCCGTCTACCAGTATTTTTTTATCCAACCATATTTCATGATAAGCCGATGTTTTGGGTAGTAAATGTGCACTGATGTCTTTGGCCATTTTATAGGCAGACGGCACCAGAGGTGAGATGGCCTCGTTGGTGGTGCACATCACATTTCTGTTTACATCACCGCAGGCGGCAATGGTATCCAGCAGTGTTTCGTTGATGTGTTGCATGGTTTCTTTCAGCCTTCTCTTGATTATGCCGTGCAGCTGAAATGCTTGGCGTGTAGTCAGCTTAAGGGTATTGTTACCATGGGTTTTTGAGAGTTCATCAAAAGCAATCCATTGATCGGCGGTAGCCAGACCTCCGGGTATGCGCACCCTGATCATGAAACTGTACAAAGATTCTAGTTTTTGTTTTTTACGTTCCACTTCCAGGTCTCGGTCGGTTTGCTGATAGCTGCCGTGAAATTTAATGAGTTGGGTGTCATCCTCCGCAATGGCTCCTGTAGCGAGATCGTTCAAACTCTTTTCAAGGCTTCCTCTTAAGAAGTTGCTTTGTGTTTTAATTCTTTCTACGTCAGAAGGATTCCAGGATGGTAATATCTCGTTTTCTGTAATTTTAGCCATGAGTCTTTGTTTAAGTTTTTAATTGCATCATTAATAAACATCTTCCTGAAATCTTTTTTCAGTGAATAGTTTTTTAAGGTATGCATTTGCTTCTTCTTTGGTTTTGTTACCGTACTGTTGAATGATGTTGAGGAGTTCGGCTTTTACATCTTTGGCCATGTTTTTCATGTCACCGCATACATAAAAACAAGCGCCATCTTCGAGCCATTTGTACACCAACTCTCCTTTTTCTTTTAAACGATGTTGTACGTATATTTTTTCTTCCTGGTCTCGTGAAAAAGCAACGTCGATATTCGATAACAGTCCTTTTTTTCTGTATTGAAGCATCTCGGCCTGGTATAGAAAATCGGTCTGAAAATGCTGGTCGCCAAAGAATAGCCAGTTCTTACCACTAGCCTGGTTGTTTTCTCTTTGTTGCAAGAAGGCTCTGAAGGGGGCTATTCCGGTGCCGGGTCCCACCATGATTAGATTTGTATCGTCGGAGGGGAGGCGAAAGCCTTCGTTTTTCTTTACACGAACCGAAACATGATCGCCGATATTAATTCTGTCCGATAAAAAGCTAGAACATACGCCAAAGTGATCTCTGTTGTTTAATTGGTATTTGACAGCACCAACTGTAACATGAACTTCGTCGGGGTTATAGTCATAGCTGGACGATATGGAATATACGCGTGCTGGTAATTTTCGTAATATGGCAGGTAGGTCTTTTGCTTCTAGTGAAACAGGAAAATGTGTCACTAGATCTAAGAAATCTAAGCCGTATAGAAAATCGGCTAGCTTGCTTTTGTTCTCAAGGATGGCTGAAAGCTGATCGTTATGCGCAAATTCAGCATATTTTTTAAGAACGGGTACTGTTATTGTCGTGATTTCGTATCCGGTTTTTAAAGCTTCTTTTATTTTTTTTGTATCTCCATCTGCTTCAATCGTTTCATCCTCTGGGATATTTAATTGGTTGAGTATGGACAGGATAAGCTTGTCGTCATTATCTGCTCTTATTTCCAAAGCATCACCGGGTAAATAGCTAAGTCCGGTGTCTTCAATGTCTAATTCTATATGGTATGTTTTTTTACTGGAACCTCTTCCGTTTAATAATACTTTGTCGAGTACTTCTACTTCTATCCACTCATCACTGTTGAGTTCGTTGTTGGTAGTCCGAACCAATGGGTTTGTGGCAGTTGAGCTGGAGCCTGCGAATTTATTGGCTAAGGCTGGAAGAACCTCATCCAGCTGCTCCTTAAAGTCTATATCCAGCTCAATTAATTCGTGAACTTCGTTTGAACCCAGGGATTTGAGCTGATTGAATATGTCGCGACCTGTTTGGCAAAAGTTAATGTAACTGCTGTCGCCAAGGGCGATAACTGCATGATTTAACTGGTTAATTTTGGGCGCTTTTTTTCCGAAGATGTAGTTGTAGAAATCTTCTGCCGAAGCCGGAGGGTC
Organism: Saccharicrinis fermentans DSM 9555 = JCM 21142; assembly: GCF_000517085.1. Taxonomy (NCBI): domain Bacteria; kingdom Pseudomonadati; phylum Bacteroidota; class Bacteroidia; order Marinilabiliales; family Marinilabiliaceae; genus Saccharicrinis; species Saccharicrinis fermentans. Next base: position 5,279,743 of record NZ_KI912107.1, read on the forward strand.
TCCCTCGCCATGTGTAGAAACAATGACAAGTAAATTTTTTTCTTCTTTGAGCTTGCGGTTTTTGTATTCGGGCATGCTGGTTAAAGAAACATCAATGCCTTTTGCCTCTGCCAAGACAGCGAATTGCTCGGCAATTAGTTTCGAGTTACCCGTATGGGTCCCGTAAATAATGCTGAGCTTATTGGCTACAGCCACTTCAGAGGCACCGTTGGAGCCAATAATAGAAGCGCTGCTTTCTTGTAAAGCACCATCCAGGAGGCCGCCGCTCTGATTTAGTCCGGCCATATATCCCGACAACCAAAATCTTTGTTTGTCTGTCAGGCCTTCGTAAAGTTGCTTTGCCTGAGATATTTGTTCTTGCGTAAATATTTTATTGATAGCGTCAATCATAATTTAGTCTAAATATATGACAAACCCATGGCCGTTCAATTTGTTCAGAACGGCCTAAGGTGTTCATTTTTTTATTATTAAGGAGTTGCTGGGGATGGGGGAGGAGTTGAGAGGGGCAATAAGTGTGCAGGTGCGCTTAAATCTCAAAACTACTCAAGTATCTTTCGCCGGTGTCGGGTAATAATACTACTATTCTTTTCCCTTTAAACTCTTCTCTTTTTGATACGCTTAGTGCTGCCCAAAGTGCTGCCCCTGATGAATAACCACATAGTAGCCCTTCGCTTATGGCTGCCTGATGACTGGTTTGAACAGCATCTTCGTTGCTCACTTGCACGACCTCGTCGATGATGGCTGTGTTTAGGTTGGTGGGGATAAAGCCTGCTCCAATTCCTTGAATTTTATGGGGGCCTGCTTGTCCTCCGGAAATCACGGGCGAATCGCTTGGCTCTACGGCAATCACCTTTAATGCTGGGTTGCGTGCTTTGAGTACTTCACCTACTCCTGTGATGGTACCCCCAGTTCCTACTCCGGAAATAAACACATCAACCTTGCCATCTGTATCTTTCCATATTTCTTCAGCAGTGGTAGTTCTGTGAATGGATGGATTCGCCGGGTTGTTGAATTGTTGTGGAATAAATGATTTTTCGTGTTCCTTCGCTAAGTCTTCGGCTTTGTCAATGGCGCCTTTCATCCCTTTGGGTGCTGGAGTTAGTACTAACTCGGCTCCAAATTTCTTTAGGAGTTTTCTGCGTTCAATACTCATGCTCTCCGGCATGGTCAAAATAAGTCGGTATCCTTTTATGGCTGAAACCAATGCAAGTCCAACTCCTGTATTTCCACTGGTGGGTTCTATGATAACTGTTTCTTTGTCTAGTTTTCCCGTCTTTTCTGCGTCTTCTATCATGGCAAGCGCAATCCTGTCCTTTACGGAACTAGCCGGATTGAAAAATTCTAACTTGGCTACTACCTGGGCTTTTCCTTCGTTTAGTTTGTTGATTTGTACCAAAGGGGTATTTCCTATTAAAGCACTAGTACTATTTGCAATTCCGCTCATATTAAATGTTTTTGTATGTTTCTTAATTGTCTGGTACAAACATAGTAGATGAGAGTTTTAAAAAGAAATGCCAATGAAGTTAAAAGCATACTAATTAAGTATGTAAACAGACTTTGGTGGATGTGTTTTTGCTGTGTTGTATTTTTTATGTATTTAATAATTAGGTGATTGTGTTTTTGTTTTTGGCGGGGTTTTATATTCATATAAAAATAGTAGGTCTATATGTGTGCTGTAGGGAATCTACTTGTTTATATGGAGGCTCCAAGAATACTACAGTTTTTTCTGTCTTTGAGAAGAAAGATTCAAAGACAAGGTTTTGATTTTTTTTTGAAAGCAAGGTGTTTGCTGCTTATAAATGACTGTTTTAAAAATGAGCATAACGTAGTGTTTGGAGTTTCTTGTAAAGATTATATTGGTGGTATTATGTAGGGTAGCGGACGGTAACAAAGTGTTGCATGTACACCTCTAAATATTCAACAAAATGAGGTGAAAAGTCCACATTCTTTATCTTGGGTATTGTGTTTATTTTACATTTGTGTTGTGGTATAACATTCATGTTGTTAGTTTGTTGTGTGTCTTTTATTTCTTGCTTGTTTTAGTTTGGCACTACTTTTATTTATAATAGGTCAGTACGGTACCATAGTGTAACCGATTTTTAGTTTTTAACCATTAAAAATTTTCAAGATGAAAAGTATTGTAATTATGGCCTTCGTGGCATTACTTGGATCAACAGCTTTATTTGCAACTATGAATGTACAAGTAAAACAAGCTCAGGTTGTTGCAGTGGAAGATGAATTAGCATTTACCGAGATTGCTGTGGATAAAATTCCTCAGCTGGTGGCTGATAAATTTGCCAAGGAAAATGAAGGGGTTGCTATTTTTAAAGCATATACGGCTACAAAGGCAGATGGGAAAGTAGTTTACAAAATCAGTGTAAAAGATGCAGAGGGACAGGTGCAGGATTTCTTTTACAATGAAGACGGTTCGGCATGTAGTAAGTAGAAAGAGGAGAATGCTCATTCGTTTTTTTGCAAGGAGAGTGCGTCGTGATGGTGCACTCTCTTTTGCATTGGGCGGACGTTATTGTAATGGAGAAGCTGCGGAGTTTATCTTGAGATTCTGATTTTTAGTTTCTTGCCTTTTATTTTTTCATTTTGCAGTAGATTGATCAGTTGCTTCACTTTTTTACGTTCAACCGCAATGTAAGCGCTGTGATCCAGTACGTCAATAAGTCCCAGCTCATCTTTTTTGAGTTTTCCTTTTTTTAGGAATAAACCTACGATGTCTATTTTGTTTATTTTGTCTTTCTTGCCATGGTCTAAATAGATTGTTTGCCATTGGGGAGGGGAAGGGGGTGTGTTGTAGTTGTTTAATGCTTCAAATTGTAGCTCTCCTTCTATATATTCAGGCAGTGTTTCTTGTTCTGCGAGTATTAGATAGGCAGTGCCGGATGCTTTCATGCGGGCAGTGCGTCCATTACGGTGGATAAATGCTTCTTTTTCCTTGGGGAGGTGGTAGTGAATTACGTATTTTATGTCCGGTATATCCAGGCCGCGCGATGCTAAATCGGTGGTGAGTAACAGGTGGTGACTGCCGTTTCTGAATTTTATCAGTGCGCGTTCGCGTTCTTCTTGTTTGAGACCTCCGTGAAAAAGGTCGTGTGCTAAGCCCATTTCGTGCAGGTGTTTACTGATGCGGTCGGCTGCTTCTCGATGATTAACGAAAACCACCATGGGTTCGTTGCCCAATATGCAGACTAAGCTAAAAAAAGCCTCCAGTTTATCTTTCCCTTCTGAGCGAACGGCTTTTAGGCTTAGGTTTTCCTGAAGCTGCTCTTGGGGCAGGAAATCGAGGATCTTGTGTTTACGTAAGCGTACAAAGGATGGGATCTCTTGCATATTGGTGGCGGATGTCAGTATGCGCAGATTAAGTTCTTTGAGCTGTCCGATGATGTCCCGCATTTCTTGATGAAAACCTAGTTCCAGTGCTTTGTCAAACTCGTCTAAAACCAAATATTGAATGTGTTGTGTCGAAATATGACCTCTTCGTACATGATCCGCTATTCGACCAGGTGTTCCTACTATGATTTCGGCTGGATGTCTTAGGCTGTTTCTTTCGGTTTGAATCATATGCCCGCCATAACAACATAAAACCTTGTGACCGGTTCCTAGGTTTTTGATGACTTGTTCAATTTGTATGGCTAGTTCTCGGGCGGGGGCGAGAATCAGTAGTTGGGTTTTTTCTGTGCTGCCTTTAATTTTGTCTACCAAGGGGAGTAGGAATGCGAGTGTTTTGCCAGATCCTGTTGGAGACAGTAGTACTAGGTCGGTATTGCTTTCGATCATTTCGATCGATGCTGTTTGCATGGGATTGAGTGCGGTGATACCTAGCTTATTTAAATATTTGCTTCTGTTGTTTTGCATGGTGTAAAGATACAGCAAGGATTGGAATAAAATATGATTCATCTTATTTACTGTTCTGTGTGGAGTGTTTCGGGAGTTTTTTTTGAATGTTTAGCCTTGGTCTTGGTGTTGGTAGTGAAATATTTTTATTGTGTTAAGATGTTGATATTTGGTGTTTTGTTAGGTTTGTGAAGACTGTGAACGTGCAGAAGCTTTTAATTTTATATATTTCATTTGGCTTTCTCAATAAAAGACTCTATATTTGCAACCGCAAAAAAGGAAACTATTTAAGTTAAAAATATATTGCGGGGTGGAGCAGTTGGTAGCTCGTTGGGCTCATAACCCAAAGGTCGTCAGTTCGAGTCTGGCCCCCGCTACTACAAACCGATAGACTTAAAGCTATCGGTTTTTATCTGACAAAACAGTGATGTAAGTCACTCAAAATATATTGCGGGATGGAGCAGTTGGTAGCTCGTTGGGCTCATAACCCAAAGGCCGTCAGTTCGAGTCTGGCTCCCGCTACTAAAAAAGCCGAAGGATTTGTTTCTTTCGGCTTTTTTTTAACTTTGCCTTCATCTAAATTCACCATCACAATAATTCGATGAGTAATACAAAAGTTAAAAAGAGCTTCTTTCACAAGTTACGCAACAAGTATCGTCTGGCTATTTTCAATGAGCAAACCTACGAAGAGGTTTGGCAAATGCGTTTGTCCAGGTTAAATGTTTTTACCGTAGTGGGGTCTTCAGCAATCATATTGGTGCTGTTGATTATTCTTTTAATTGCCTACACCGGTTTGAGAGAGTATATTCCCGGTTATCCGGATGGGGATCAGCGTAGGATGTTGGTACGTAATTATAACAGGGTAGATTCGCTGGTGGCAGAAATAGAAAAGCGTGATAAGTTTTTTGAGTCCATCAAGGCTGTAGTGCAAGGAGAAGTGCCTCCTTCTGAAGAAGAGATGCTGCAAGATAATGGCATCTCAAAACCACAAAAGGTGGACTTTGAAATAAGTAAGGAGGATGAGGCCTTTAGGCAACGTGTAGAGGCAGAAGAGAAATATAATCTTGCGGTGCTTCCTGAGGGGAAAATGATTCCGGAACTAAACCAGATTTATTTTTATTCTCCACTGAAAGGTATTGTGGTCAAGGAGTTTAGAGAGAGCGAAAGTCATTATGGAATTGATATTGTTGCTAAACCAGGTGATACTGTGCTGTCCATCATGGATGGAACGGTTATTTTTTCTGGATGGACTGTAGAGACTGGTTATACCATGATGGTGCAACATAGTAGTGATTTGATTTCAGCATACAAACATAATGCGAAGCTCTTGAAGAAAGCGGGTGATAAAATTGCCGCCGGTGAAGCAATTGCCAATGTGGGTAATTCGGGAGAGCTCACCACTGGACCGCACCTTCATTTTGAATTGTGGTACCAAGGCAATGCAGTTGATCCTACTAAATATATAATTTTTGAATAATATACCCGGTAACATATGAAGAAGAGGATAGCGGTGTTGGGTTCTACCGGATCCATCGGAACGCAAACGCTGGATGTGATATCAAAGCATCCGGATAAATTTGAAGTAGAGGTATTAACGGCCAATAATAGAATTGGTAAACTGGTAGAACAGTGTCGTAAATTTGTACCTAATACAGTAGTCATTGGCAATGAGGCAAAATATAAACAGTTGCAGGATGCACTAGAGGATTTGCCCATTAAGGTATATGCTGGTGCCGATGCCATCGCTCAGGTGGTGGAGATGGGCACGGTTGATGTGGTCTTGACAGCTATGGTTGGTTTCTCTGGATTACAGCCTACCATGAACGCCATTAAGGCAGGCAAATGTATTGCATTGGCCAACAAAGAAACACTGGTGGTGGCCGGAGATATCATAACGGAGATGGCGGCCAGTAATAAGGTGCCTATTCTTCCGGTTGATTCTGAACATTCGGCCATATTCCAATGTTTGGTTGGTGAGTTTCAAAATCCAATCGAGAAAATTTATCTCACGGCCTCTGGTGGACCCTTTAGAGGAAAAGACCGGGCCTTTTTGGAAAACGTTACGCCGGAACAGGCCTTGAATCATCCTAATTGGGAGATGGGAAATAAAATCACCATTGACTCAGCAAGTATGATGAATAAAGGACTAGAGGTGATTGAGGCACGTTGGTTGTTTGGGCTGACGCTGGATCAGATTGATGTGATTGTGCATCCTCAGAGTATTGTACATAGTATTGTTCAGTATACCGACGGCTCAATGAAAGCACAAATGGGATTACCCGATATGCGATTGCCTATTCAGTATGCGCTTACCTACCCGGAAAGATGTAAGGTGGATTTTCCCAGGTTTAATTTCTTGGATTATCCGAACCTGAGTTTTGAAAAAACCGACCTGGAGGCCTTTAGGAATTTAGCCATTGCCTACGAAGCGCTGCGTAAAGGGGGTAATATGCCATGCATTATGAATGCGGCCAACGAAATTGTGGTGGAAGCCTTTCTGGAAAAGAAAATCGCTTTCCTAGATATGCCAGGAATTATTGAAGAAACCATGGTGAAAAGCAGTTTCTTGTCTAAACCTACCATGGATGATTATTTTGAAACGGATGCCGAGGCCAGAAAAATAGCACAGTCCTTTATCGGTTTTTAAAGCTAGGCTGTGTTTCTGAGGGGAGGATATGCTTGCTAACATAAAAAGAGTTGTCGTATGTAGCTATCTTTGGGGTTAATTACTATTATAATAGCAAAAAAGGAATATATTTGTAGCTCAAAAAAACGAATTTTATATAGATGGATATTGTTATAAAAGCAGGGCAGTTATTATTAAGCCTTTCGATATTAGTTATTTTGCATGAGTTTGGACATTTCTTTTTTGCCAAGCTTTTTAAAACCAGGGTAGAGAAATTTTATCTGTTCTTTGATCCTTGGTTTTCTTTGTTTAAAGTAAAAAAAGGTGATACGGAATATGGTATTGGCTGGCTTCCGTTGGGTGGATATGTGAAAATATCCGGAATGATTGATGAATCAATGGACAAGGAAGCGCTGAAAGAGGAGCCTAAACCTTATGAGTTCCGTTCAAAACCGGCATACCAACGATTGCTGATCATGATTGGTGGGGTGTTGGTAAATTTTTTGTTGGCATTTTTTATCTTTTGGATGGTTCTTTTTACTTGGGGAGAATCATATATTCATGTAGATGATGCTAAATATGGGCTTACTTATCACTCAATGGCGCATGATATTGGACTGGAAGAGGGTGATGTGGTTACTGCCGTTGATACTTTTCAGGTGAAATCATCATCTGATATCGTGTCTTTTATTTTATTGGAAGATGCAACTCAGCTTACTGTAAAAAGAGCTGACTCTACATTTGTTTTAGCTATACCCGAGAATTTTGGAAAAAATCTGCTTGACCAGGAGGTGAAAAGCCTGGCGGCTATTCGTATGCCTTTTGTGGTAGATTCTGTGTTGAAAGGTGGAAATGCTTATGAAGCCGGAATGAAGTCGGGCGACAGAGTGGTGGCTATAAATGGTGTGGATGCCGAATACTATCGTCAAGCAACAAAGTTGCTGGGTGATAACAAAGAGAAAAGGGTGACATTGGGCCTGATCAGAAATGGTAAAAGGGATAGTGTGAGATGTTTGGTGTCTAAAAAAGGAACCATCGGGGTATATGCCGAAGCTCCTTCGAGCTTCTTTGATGTAACTTATTTGAAATATGGTTTCTGGGAGGCCTTGCCTGCTGGTATCGCTAAGGGTATTAATACCTTGGTGGGGTATGTGAAACAATTGAAATTAGTATTCTCTAAAGAAGGCGTGAAGCAAATAGGTGGGTTTGGTGCTATCGGTGGCTTGTTCCCTGCTACATGGAACTGGCAAGCATTCTGGGAATTGACAGGTTTTCTGTCGGTTATTCTGGCCTTTATGAATATCTTACCTATACCTGCATTGGACGGTGGACATGTGTTGTTCTTGTTGTATGAAATGGTATCGGGCCGTAAGCCTAGCGATAAGTTCTTGGAATATGCTACCATAGCAGGTATGGTTATATTGTTTAGTCTGCTCATCTTTGCGAATGGAAATGATATATTTAGAGCATTTTTTAAATAAATATCCTGATTAATTGTTATTTTTGAAAAAAAAGAAATCGTTATGGAATTAAATGCAATATATATAGGTGGCTTCATGGGAGGTTACGAATGGATTTTAATTATTATTGCTATTGTGCTTTTATTTGGTGGTCGTAAAATACCAGAGCTGATGAAAGGACTGGGACAGGGGATGAAGGAATTTAAAAATGCCCGTAACGAAAGTCAAAATGATAAAGCTGAAAGAGATATAAATTCTGACGATAAAAAGTAAAAAAATACTATTTTATTGTTTATCAACGAAAAGATAATGCCGCTCCTGTTATTGGGGCGGCTTTTTTGTTGGTGTGCGTCGGCCGGAATTACTACTGGCTCTATTTTTCCAGAAGCGATATTTAGTTGGGGAGTTGTTATAGTTGTTAAGTCGTTGGAGTTGTTGAGTTGTTCAGTTGTGTTTCTCATTTAATGAGTAATTCTCATTTGAATATCCAACTACCAGTAAAAGACTGCAGGGTAGGCCAGAACAATAGCCCCGGGGCCGGCGGTGGAGAGAAGCTTTCCTGGGCGCACTTGAGGAGGATGTGCGCCAGACGGAATTCATACCCAAAAGATGCATTAGATAATCTATTGCGAATTAAAATTACTGCCAATCAAGTCGCGAGCTAACTTGTTTCAATTCACCATAGCTGGTGCTATGCCTCATCTCAACAAGTTCTTGATTGTTTGCACTTTTAATTCTCATGACGAAGTCCTAATACATCATTTGGGTTGGCTGATGCAGGGTAAGGTAGTGATCTATTGTTCTAGACTTTTTTGGTCCTTTTTGTGGCAATGATAAACTAGCGAAGTTTGTTCATGAGGGCCTTTTAAAATATACCTCCCCGAGTAAAAAGATCATATGAAGACAGTTCAATCTCGAAAATATCTTCAATTAAAACATAGAGGGTGACAACGTATTCATAACCATATTCAATAATTTTCAATCAATGAGTAATCCCCATTTAAATACACAACAATCAGTAAAAGACCGCAGGGTAGGCCAGAACAATAGCCCCGGGGCCGGCGTTGGCGAGAGGGCTTCAAGGGCGCACTTGAGGTGGTCGTGCGTCGGACGGAATTGGAGCTCGCTGTAGGGGAGGTAGTGATCTATTGTTCTAGACTTTTTTGGTTCTTTTTGTGGCAATGACAAAAAGAACATATGAGGACAATTCAATCTCGAAATATCTTCAATTAAAACATGGAGGGTGACAACGTATCTATAACCATATTCAATAACTCTCAATGAATGAATAATCCCTATTTAAACACACAACAATCAGTAAAAGACCGCAGAGTTGGCCAGGACAATAGCCCCGGGGCCGGCGTTGGCGAGAGGGCTTCAAGGGCGCACTTGAGGTGGTCGTGCGGTTGGCTTAGCGCGAAAGAAGTGTGTGCCGGACGGAATTATTACCCAAAAGATGCATTAGAAAATCTATTACGTCTTAAAATGGCTTCAAAAGAAGTCATTGATCCCTCATTCGTTCTAGGTCTTTTGCTTCCACAACCTCGCCGTTCTTATAATGGGTAATAGATGTTAAGTGACCTTCTTTATCATAGTGGTGTTTTTCTCCATTATATAATTTACCCTTTACAAAAAAGCCTTTCTTATCAATCTGTCCATCCATATTTATGATGGTGTGAAAGCCAGTTTCTGTAAACTTAGCCGTGCTATGGCGAGGTTTATGTGTGGTAGGCCTCTCTATCTGTGACAAGGTGCCATTATTGTAAAATTTTTCCTGTATCAATTGGCCATTCTCATCATATACTTTCAGGGCGCCTTCTGTATTTCCATTTTCCCATTGGCCTTGGTACATGACTTGTCCATTGGCATGGAAGTAACGCTGCTCTCCTTGTCGCTTACCATTGTCGTTGTAAAACCAATCGTAGGATATGGTACCCGATTCGTAATAGTATTGATAGCTTCCTTCCCAATGATCCTTCTGCCAGTTTCCTGATTCACGTAGCTTACCGTTTTCATAATAAAAGTGAGCCGGCCCTTGTGCTTCGCCATTGACAAAGGTAATCTCGTGCTTCAACTTGCGGTTTTCGTAATAGGCTTTCCAAATGCCATGTTTCTTATTGTTGACATAGTTGCCTTCTTCCACAACACGGTCATCCTTTTTAATTTCCCAATAGCCTTGTTTCATGCCGGCTTCATCTATCTTGTTTAGATACTCTTTGTTACTCTGCCCCAGTATATTTATTGATGCACAGTTTCCTATGATGATGGATGATATCAAAAAGCAGCTAAAAAATCTTAATAAATGAGACATAGTATTGTTGTAAATGGTTCTGTCACTAGGTGTATTTGCTTACATGTTGTTGTTGCTTATACTTGTTTTTATTTTATAAGGTTAGGGTATTCTGATTTATTTTGCTCATGTGAACCGGTGACCTAAATTATTAGGTCGTCTATCCTTGTTTTTCTGTATAAAGTTCATAGCACACAAAACTTCACCTCTTTCTTTTTTTGTTATTGTTTTGTATATTTAAATGGTTTTTAACCTAACCTAATACTTATGCAAGAATACAATGTACCCCAAAATCTGCTGAAGCAAAATTGTATAAATAAGCTTTATGTTCTTTATGATTTTGATAGGGTTGACAATAGGATCGTAAATCCAACATGTTTGATAAACATTCATCAGTTCCTATTAGCCATTAAATATAAGTTTAAAGAATTCTTAGTGATTTGCCAACAGCAAGTCGCAAAAATAACTTGTGCTAGAAGTTTTGGATTTTATCAGCAATTATAAAATAAGAGAATCGTACTATTATTTAAAATCGTATCGTAATGAGATTTGAATTAACACTTAACCGCACCACAAAGCAACGAATGTTACCCATGGATTATCAATATTATATCAGTGCCTGGATATATAAAGTCCTGAAACAAGCGGATGCTGACTTTGCTAATTTTTTACATAACAAAGGCTATGGAAAAGGTGATAGCGATACAAAACTCTACAAACTATTCTGTTTTTCGAGGTTGAATTTTGGAAAACCCAAAATGTGGAAGGAGAAAAAATTATTTGAAATATCAACGCACGAAATAAAATTGCAGATTTCATTCGATGTAAATGAAGTGGCCTGCAACTTTATAAAAGGATTATTTATGGCACAGGAATTTTACTTAGGCGATAAATTCAATGGAATTGATTTTACAGTTGCCAATGTAGCTGCACTGTCCGAACCTGAATTTACCGAAACAATGCGCTACCGCTTGCAAACGCCTTGGGTAGTCAGCTATCAAAAAGAAAATGATAAATACCCCAGCTATTTATCGCCGAAAGATGAGTTATTCGAGGGACTGTCTATGAAGCATTTAATTGAGAAATATAACAATACACACCACGATTTATTTATAGAGCCAGACCAAATTAAGGTTAAAAGATTAAATGATTTCAAACGCTCAGGTTTTGTGATAAAACCAGACACACCCCAGCAATCTCGTATTGTGGGTAATTTATTTGACTTTGAACTGTATGCACCTGTAGATGTGCATAAAATGATTTGGAATGCTGGGGTTAGTGAAAAAAGTAGCAGTGGTTTTGGATGGGTGGAAGTAAGTACCGATTATATGACTTCATCAAAATGATATAGCCATATATTTTGCAACATCTATTTTTACGGGGTAGGTAATAGAGATATGTTTAAGTAAACAGGTTTTAGATGTTAATGTTAAAGCAGAAGCGGAGATTGATAAATAATAAACATAAAGTTATGAAAAAAGAAATTGACATTTCAATTTTAAAAGAACCTCCGAAGATTACTGAAAAAGTAATTTTAGAGATTGAACCATTGGCTCCGTTGTCGATGGTGAGTGATTTACCCGGCTCTTTTTACAAATCGTTAAAAAGCCCGAATAAAAAAATGATATGTGGCCTTTTCGAAAATATTCTGGGGTGGCACATTGATATTGCCGACAGAAAAGCTATTCGAAAAGAATTAATCAGTATTCGACAAAAAGGGTTAAGAGACAGAGATGAAAAGCGAGCTATAAAGACTCGTATAGAAAATTTTCAATCTGGCTCAACATACATTCCTTTATTGTATGAGTACTTTGAAGTTGGCTTATCTGTTTTACCAGAAATTGTAAGTTATAATGATCTATGGAGTAAGGCGTACCGTAGGTCAGATGCAGATGTTCACCCAAGAGGAACAATGAATATTAGTTATGAATTGATTCCTGAAAAAAGGAAAAGACCACGTGATGAAAAGAATCCAAAAAGAATAGCGACGTCGGAATTATTTGACATTTTTAAAAACAATACTGGTGCATTTCCGCAATATTATTCTACGCCGGTAAATAGAGAATATATTTCATGTTCAGGAGTGATACACGTAGGACTTGATATTGATATGAATTTATTAAGCCGGCTAAAAAAAGCATTAATTGAAAACAATGCTTGTTACTTAGGAAATTCAGAAGGGTGGATTAATTTAAAATTTAATGAGTTATGAAGAATTTACATCCATTTAGTAGGTATGGTTTAGCATTAATTATGGAAACATATTGTATTTCTGACGGTAACGCTATCAGTAAAAAACACATCTCTGAAACGATAGAACTATCCAGATCTAAATTCCGATTAAAACCGGCGAAAACCATTGAAGGAAATAATTCAGTTTTGTACGATTTCTGTGCCGATGAAAAAGGAAACCCTAAAAAAGGAGTTTTTCTTTCTCCAAACGTTATCTCTTCAGATAAACTAGCAAAAAATATTTTTAAAGCTTCGTCTGAATTATTAAATGAACTAAACAAAGATAAAGCTCCAATAAAGAAAGAAGCAAAAATGGCAACTACACCTATCGCAGGAGAATATCTGTCATTTTCAACAAATGGAGGAATTGGAAGAGGAAAACCTAAAATTGATATAGAAGAACTAGGCTATAATATATTAACAACATTAACCCATTGCAAGCCCTGTTTGCAATATAGGATTGATAAAAAAGGGATGCCTGAGTTGTATAACTGTTGCATTATTCCTGATTTGTCTTTAAAAGATACAATTCAGTTTATCAAACTTTTTAAGAAACTACAGATTTCACAAGCAAGTGCAAATCTTATGATTGGTAATGTATTAAAAAATGAATCAGGGAAGGGAGAAAAGCTTAAAGTCACGTATGAAGCCAAACGCCCATTAATATTTAAAGGCAATTTCCCAAATCCCCCACGAAGCAGTGCTCTCGGGAGTATCGCATTGCTGGGAGCGATAGGTGAATTTGCTAAACAAGCTGAAGTCTCGGATTTAGCACAAAGCGTATTAGATAGTTTAAAGGGAGCTACTATTTACATGATTAAATATGGAGATGCACAAACCTTTACCTACAACCATCATGTAATTGATTTAGCAAAAGGAGGAAATCTCAGAAAAATGGTTGATGCTGTTTACTATTCAAAACTGTACAATCAAGGTAGACGAACGGCAACCAATACTGAATATCAAAAATTCGACCTATTCAGTAGTCGTTTTTTGCAATTGTTTAATGCACCAGCCTTTCAAGATTTTCTGGCCTTTAGGGCAGAATACTCACACGAATTAGAATTATTATTTAAAACATATTTCATCAAGATGGAAAATATTAAACCGGAAATTGTCACTTCTGTCAGATTTTTGGGCAAGTGGCTAAACAATGTTGCATATCATGCAGCAAAGAGAGAAATCAAAGAAGGTTCTCCGAATTATCATGAGAAGATTCGAGAACAGAAAGCAAAAGTGCTTATCGAATTAGAAAGTGCTGCGTTCGCCGCCAAATCAGGTGATGCACTAGTAGCGCAAGTTGTAACTAGAGCAGGCAGATTATCTGGTATGGATGCTCCTAGCGAATCTGATGTTTTTATGGAAGCAACTATGAATGGAGAGTTAAAATTATCGCAAGCACAAAACCTAATTATTGCCTTTTCAAGACTAAAAAGCAACAAGGCTTCAGAAAATGAAAGTGTAGCGCAAAATGAGAATGAGGGAAAAGAAGAATTAGACATAGTATAAACTTTAAAAAAATAAGCAAAATGATAATCAAAGGAATTTTAGTGTCAGTTTTAGCACCATTTGAAAACCATATAGCAAATGGAGGAGAAAAATTATTAGGTAATGCATCATCTATCAAACGTCGTCCTGATGGGAAAGTATATGTTTCGGGGCAAATGCAACGTCATGTATTATTTTCTGCAATTAAGCGATTAAATGAGGCTGACGAAAATAAGGGAACGACTTTCGTATCCAATGGTGATGGAATTACCAACCAAATCGAAAATGATTTGCGTGCCGATATGGGAGGTTTTATGCACCCATCAAAAGGCGATTATTCAGGAAGGAGAACTGCACCTTTATCAGTTACCCCTGCTGTTGCAATGGATAAAAGTGAGGTGGGTCGTGATTTATTGGTGCGAGTTAAAATGGATCAATCTGATGATTCAAAAGACCAGGCATTGGCAACAAAAGAATTCAGCGAGTACGATTTAATGCATATGAATTTCTTTTTAGATGTTAGTGGTTTAAGCATCTCAAAAGCTTTTACTTACGAGAACAGTTTTAACATAGCGACAAACTATTTCAAACACGCCAACGATGATGAACGAATGCGCAGGGTAAAACTATATCTTCAAGGAACCAGATATATGAACGACTATGCAAGTCAAGCGCGAAATGCAGTTAGTGGGGAGCCTCAAAAAGTATTAATTGTTTTTGATCCTTTATTAGGAAGGAAAGCGAGTCGATATTTTACAGCATCAGAACTGGAACAAAAAAATATACTTGCTGAATTGGACGCAAAAAATGCTATGTATTTTTTAGGTGACGACCAGTCGGAGTATAGTGTACACCAAGCATATTCTGAAGCTTTGGAGTTTTTGAATCAAGAGAACAACATCTTGTTTGATCCGTCAGGTAATGCTAAAGTTCAAACATTTTCCAAGGCTTTTGGTAATGAATAACAAAGGACAAAAAATACTAGCAAAGCCATCAGGCATTTCGTTAGAAGAACATACTTCGAATGTAATGTCTGAGGCTCACGCTATACTTAAAACAAAGCCATTTGTAGTTCAAAAGTATCTTGATTTCGCAGGTGCTTCTCTTGAGAAACGGTTGGAAATAGCAGTACGTTTTCATGATGAAGGGAAGAAGCACCCTAAATGGCAGGATGCCTGCCAAAAAGATTATTTTGATTTTAAACAATGGCAAAAGTATAATGATGGTACTTTTCAAGATTATGAAAAGGCCGTTAATAAAAATGCCGGAGCTAATATTCGAAAAGCAGGAGTACGGCATGAATGGAACTCGGTTAAACGACTCGAAGACCAATTCAAAATAAAAAAAGAACAAGAGGAGGTTCTCTCAATTATTGAAGCAGCTATTGTTTCTCATCATTCCAAATTAAGCCATCAATTTCAAGAACGATGGCAAAGAGAAGGAATGGATGTTTTTTGGAAGAAATTTGATAGGCTGAGTAATAATGTTAGCGAAAAGGAGGACTTTGTTTATCTTCTTAAAAAGTATTACAATTATTCCGCTCTACGGGTACTTTTGCAAGTTGCAGACAGACGTGCAAGTGCAATTGAAGGAAGCAATATTCCTTGTCCATTTAGTGAGTTTTCGTATGAATTTCCGTGGGAGGAAAAACGGGGAGTACAATCATTAGTCGAAAAACATTGGCAAGATGATTTCCTTTTGGTTCGAGCTCCTACGGGTGCAGGAAAAACCGATGCTTCATTATTGTGGGCATCACTACAAATCAAAAACAATAGAGCAGATCGTCTGGTTATTGCAATGCCAACTCGTTTTACTTCAAATGCACTGGCCATTAATGTAACCGAAACTTTATCTGAAACTGGTCTTTACCATTCAAGTGCTTGGTTTAATCGTTATGACAAAAAGGTAAGAGAGAACTCGATTGAAAAACTGGAAGCTATTAAACAACATCAGTTTGCTCGTCACTTGAATACCTCAACTACTGTTTGTACAATCGATCATTTACTTACAGCACTAACATTTAGTAGAGAGGATCATCATCATATTGCATTTAATTTGGCCAATTCCTGTTTGGTCATTGACGAAGCGGATTTTTACGATGATTTTACACAAGCCAACATCCTTGTATTATTAGAAGTGTTGAAGGAATGGAAAGTGCCTGTATTGTTAATGAGTGCATCCTTGCCAGAATCGGTATTGTACGACTATAAAAAAAATGGATTAAATGTTACAGACATCAAGGAGGATACTTCTGACTCTTCAAGAGTGCGGTTTGCAATTGAATCAATAGAAGATTACGAAACTCCTGATGATATTGGTTATTTGCTTGATAAATGTATAGAAAAAGGCACAGCGATTATTTATGCGAATACTGTTGATAAAGCAATGGAATTTTACAATTATTTCGAAAAAAGAAATGTTATTCCAATTGTATATCATAGCCGTTTTACGGAACCCGACAAACAAAAAAAAGAAGAGCTTTTAATTGAGTGTTTGGGAAAAGAAGCATGGCAAAACGGAAGAGCGAAGGGGATTGCAATTATGACACAAATTGGAGAAATGAGTATCAATATTAGTGCAGGCCTCATGATCTCAGATTTATGTCCGATAGATCGACTAGCTCAAAGAGCAGGAAGGCTTTGTCGTTTTGATAAAAATAAAATTGGGAGTCTGCACGTGATAGTTCCTCAGAAGAATGGTTTTCTTTATCCTGCTCCCTATGGGGAATTTGACAGGCGAGAAAAAAGATGGATTCCTTTTGATGCATTATCTGCAACCCTAAAAATGATTGAGCTAAAAGATTATAGTCCAGATGAATTGGTGGAACTGCTTAATGAAGTGTACAAAAATGAGCAAGCGTTTTCATCTAAAGCTATAGCAAATGCCAAGCTTTTAAAAGAACACATTTTCGCCAATTGGTTAATCAATCCAATGCAAAAAATCGAAGAAGATGATAACACTACTAACTTTTGGAAAAGTAGAAACATTACTTCTCAAAGTAGTATTTGTGTTTGTAAACCAGAAAATTCATACTTTAAAAGCTATTCAGATTTTCAATCGTGGAAACTGATAAATGCAATTGAAGTTCCAATGTACCTTATTGAAAAATATAGAAAAGCAAAAATTTTAGATCTTAAGCCTATTCAGATATACGATGAAAAGAGTAGTATTTGGGTAATCAGAGAGGGATTTTATGATTTTGAAAAAGGTGTATTTTTCCCTGATGATGATCACTTTCTATAGCTTACCATTTCGGCTGGGATAATGAAGTGTAAGGTTTTTAAAACCTTGAAGGTCTAAAAAACGAAAAAAATGGCGAATCCAAAATTACCTCTGGAGCCAGATCAGTTTTATCATATTTATAATCGTGGAATAAATGGTTGTGCCATATTTAAAGAAACAACTAATTATGAGCATTTTCTAAGATTGTATGATAAATATATTTCACCAGTGGCCAAAACGTTTGCCTGGGTATTGATGGGAAATCATTTCCATTTGTTGGTATACATTACAAAACCTGTGGGCATAGAAGATCTTCGTCCTTTGGATGTTAAAAAACGTATTAATCAACAATTCTCCAATCTTTTTAATGCTTATACAAAAGCATTCAATAAAAGATATAAACGTACAGGGAGTCTTTTTGAGCATAGTTTTCGACGAAAAAGAATTGATACTAAAGACTATTTAAGGCAAGTGGTATTGTATATACATAATAATCCCGTGCATCACAATTTTTGTGAGCATCCCATAGAGTATCCTTGGTCATCCTACTTGAGTTGCGTCTCGGCGCAGTCAACAAAGCTAAATCGAGATGCAGTAATAGGTTGGTTTGATCATCAAGCAAATTTTAAATTAATGCACAATAAAAAGCTTAATTTCGAAAATTTCGAAAAGTGGCTGGATTTGTAACGTCTCACCAAAACACGTCTAATTCTATAAATTATGGACATCACTGGAACTCATTTTAATTATTACATGGTTTGTCATCGGAAATTGTGGCTGTTTGCAAATAATATTCAAATGGAACATTCGTCGGATCTTGTTTTTGAAGGCAAATTGATTCATGAAACCAGTTATCAACAACGAAGCGCTACATACGAAGAAGTTGCGATAGATGGTATTAAGGTGGATTATTTTGATACGAAAAATAAGGTAATACATGAGATTAAAAAGTCTAGTAAACTATTGGATTCTCATGCCTGGCAGGTGAAATACTATATCTATGTTATGGAATTAAACGGAATGGAAGGTGTAACAGGCGTACTTGAATATCCGAAAGAACGAAAGACAGAAGAGGTGTTTTTAAGCATGCCCGATAGGGAGCGAATAAAGGAATTGTTGGTGGAGATTGACAAAGTTATACATTCAGATAAATGTCCGGGGGTGATCCATAAACCCAAATGTAAAAAATGTTCCTACTATGATTTTTGTTATAGTGCTGAAAGTGAAGGATAAAATTTAAACGCATGAAAAAAACCTACTATCTATTCAACCCGGGTCGTTTATCCAGAAAGGACAATACCCTAAAATTTACACCGGTTGATGAAGAAGGCAACGAATTAAAACCGAGATATCTGCCTGTTGAACATGTTGATCAATTGTATGTCTTGGGTTCTTTAGATGCCAATTCGGCACTTTATAATTTTCTGGGGAAGAATGATATTGCTGTACATTTTTACGATTACTATGAAAATTATACTGGATCATTTGCTCCTAAATGTAAGCTTTTGTCAGGCAAAATGTTAATCGCTCAAACGCAGAGCTATTTAAAAAAATCAAAGCGTTTAGAGATTGCCCAATCTTTTATTGAAGGAGCTTCGTTTAATATGCTAAAAAATCTGAAGTATTACGATAATAGAGGCAAAGACTTAATGCCGGTCATTGATAGCATTGAACTTCTTCGAAAAAAGCTTCATTCAACCATGGATGTTAATGAGTTGATGGGGATCGAGGGGAATATTCGTAAAAACTATTATGATGCGTTCAATTTAATTATTAATGATCATGAAATGGGAATCCGAACAAAACAGCCCCCTTTAAATATTGTAAACAGTCTGCTTTCCTTTGGTAATATGATGTGCTATTCAGAATGTTTACGTGCCATTCAGAAAACGCAATTGGAGCCTACTATTAGTTTTTTACATGAACCTGGGGAACGACGGTTTAGCTTGGCCCTTGATTTGGCTGAGGTGTTTAAGCCCTTTTTAGTGGATCGGGTTATTTTTAAAGTATTAAACAAAAAAGAGATACAAGTGCATGATTTTGAGGAGAAATTAAATCGTATTGTGCTGAAGGAGAAGGGAAAGAAAAAATTTATTCAGGCATTTGAAAAACGTTTGGAAGAAACCATCAAACACAGGAGTTTGAAAAGAAATGTAAGTTACAAGCACTTAATAAAATTAGAGTGTTATAAGCTGCAAAAACACCTTTTAGGAATGGATCTGTATAAACCTTTTAAAATTTATTGGTGATGTATGTGATATTAATGTACGATATGGGTGAAAAACGAGTGGGGAAAATGTTAAAATTGTGCCGGCAATATTTAAATTGGATTCAAAACTCGGTTTTTGAAGGTGAAATAACAGAGGTGAAATTAAAAGAGCTCATTTCAAAAGCTGAGATGATCATGAATGAAGAAGAGCAGGATAGTCTAATTTTATTTAAAAGCCGAGAGCAAAAATGGCTTGAAAAAGAGGTGGTTGGATATGAAAAAAATGACCTCGATCAATTTTTATAGTTGTCGATGTGTATTTTGGGGCCTCCAGTGACTATTTTTTTGGGGGGTTCATTCTGATCATTGCGTTCTTTGACATATTGAAATAACTAATGTTTTGACAATGTTGTCGAAACCCAGTATATTTTATACTTTTGCACATCGACAACTTAAATAGCTCGTTTTAGTGCTATTTGTGAATCTTATTGTATTGAATATCAGATATTTTTTTTGAGTCGTCGGTCGACCCTTAATCGTACCATACTGGAATTGAAACTCTTCCAGAGCACCAGTGTAACGGTTGCCCATCATCCCCCCTTAATCGTACCATACTGGAATTGAAACAAGGGAAGTAGCGGAAGTTATAAGCGTAGAAGAATCCCTTAATCGTACCATACTGGAATTGAAACAATAAAAAGCTTAGTTTTTTCTTCTAATTCGTAAGTCCCCTTAATCGTACCATACTGGAATTGAAACTAGCTTGTTAAGGCTATAGCTATATCCGAAACCTCGCCCTTAATCGTACCATACTGGAATTGAAACGATATCATCGGCACTGTTGTAGCAAGGAATTTCGCCCCTTAATCGTACCATACTGGAATTGAAACTTTGCATCCGCGCCTCTGATAAAACCTTGATCAATTCCCTTAATCGTACCATACTGGAATTGAAACTGGATCCTATAGACGTTGAGGCTCTTGTAAAACAACCCTTAATCGTACCATACTGGAATTGAAACTTCGGAAAATATAGAGATAAAACTGTAGATTTTTTAATCCCTTAATCGTACCATACTGGAATTGAAACACTCTAGTCCAACCGTTATTTTTATCTATACACATGCCCTTAATCGTACCATACTGGAATTGAAACATTGGAATGTTGTCTTTAATAGTAAACACAACACGATCCCTTAATCGTACCATACTGGAATTGAAACGGTGTTAAAGAATCCTGCCCCCTATTCCTTATCCAAGCCCTTAATCGTACCATACTGGAATTGAAACGATGGCGATGATCGAATAGCGTTTGGTCAACCATACCCTTAATCGTACCATACTGGAATTGAAACTCGAAAATTTGTTTAAATAAACCATCGAAGTAGTTGTAACCCTTAATCGTACCATACTGGAATTGAAACTATCTTTTTACTATTTTTTACGTTTGTAACTGAATGCCCTTAATCGTACCATACTGGAATTGAAACTACCTAGGAGGGTAGTTTGTCACATCATCATCATATGGCCCTTAATCGTACCATACTGGAATTGAAACTGCGTTGGCAGTACTTAATTCCTTCCTCTTGTGTTTTCCCTTAATCGTACCATACTGGAATTGAAACGAAAATAAAAATGCCTTATTTGTGACGTTAACATTTACCCTTAATCGTACCATACTGGAATTGAAACTGATGTTAGAGCATCGTAATCTTATTATAGAACAAACCCCTTAATCGTACCATACTGGAATTGAAACGTAAGCGCTAAGAAATCTCGATTAACACCAGACAGTCCCTTAATCGTACCATACTGGAATTGAAACTATCTATTATCTTTAGTTAGAGAAGTTAATTTGTCAACCCTTAATCGTACCATACTGGAATTGAAACCGCTCATGAGCGTGCCGTCGGTGCGCTCATGAGCGACCCTTAATCGTACCATACTGGAATTGAAACAGCTTTAGTTTTCCCTCGGCCTGCCCCTTCTCGATCACCCTTAATCGTACCATACTGGAATTGAAACAATATTGTGTGAACATTTGATCTCTTTCCTCATCGTTCCCTTAATCGTACCATACTGGAATTGAAACATTGTTTTTTCGTTCACATATTCGCCAACCCTTATAACCCTTAATCGTACCATACTGGAATTGAAACTTTAGTCTCAAGTTCTTTACGTTCTGCATCTGATTTACCCCTTAATCGTACCATACTGGAATTGAAACAACCAATATGATGACTATTGGACATTAACAATTTAATCCCTTAATCGTACCATACTGGAATTGAAACAAGGCCAGCTTGTAGGCTTCCCTGACGAGGTTATTACCCTTAATCGTACCATACTGGAATTGAAACGGAACAACGGCTTCACACATAATTGGTACAAGTTGTCCCCTTAATCGTACCATACTGGAATTGAAACACAGGAATGTTGTCTTTAATAGTAAACACAACACGCCCTTAATCGTACCATACTGGAATTGAAACTTGAGTGTAGGTTTATGAGAACAGTAATGGGGGCAACCCTTAATCGTACCATACTGGAATTGAAACGATGGTGTTGGAATATAGCTAGTATCTTTACCATCTCCCTTAATCGTACCATACTGGAATTGAAACATGAACTACATTATCGATAGTCTTAAATTGCTCTGACCCTTAATCGTACCATACTGGAATTGAAACTTGGGCTATTGATTCGCTTTTATTCGTTCCAGTCATCCCTTAATCGTACCATACTGGAATTGAAACTTCGTGGTATCCCCGCTATACTTATCGACTACGAACACCCTTAATCGTACCATACTGGAATTGAAACACGTTCATGTCCGATCTCCATGCTTTACTTAAGTTGAAACCCTTAATCGTACCATACTGGAATTGAAACTCGACTATTACGGCCTGTCCAGCTTCGACCTGTTCCCTTAATCGTACCATACTGGAATTGAAACTCAATAGCTAAATAATACAACATCCCAGAATCATAACACCCTTAATCGTACCATACTGGAATTGAAACTACGAGGTGGCATTGATGAAGTATGTAAATAGTTTCCCTTAATCGTACCATACTGGAATTGAAACTCAGGAAGAACAAGGTAATAAGAGAGATGTAAGTGTGCCCTTAATCGTACCATACTGGAATTGAAACTAGTGAGTTATCTAAGGAAGAAAAATTCATGCATGCCCTTAATCGTACCATACTGGAATTGAAACCTATAAACGTATAAACACAGCTACCTTGCCTGTAAGCCCTTAATCGTACCATACTGGAATTGAAACTTCTTATATTGTTTTTTAATCCGCTTTCCCAATTAGCCCCTTAATCGTACCATACTGGAATTGAAACGCGCTATATCAATGTCTATTTCGAATAATTTTACAGTCCCTTAATCGTACCATACTGGAATTGAAACAATTATGTTATAGCTGGAAGGCGACACCCCCCGTCCCCTTAATCGTACCATACTGGAATTGAAACTTGCGATTGATTACGAACATGGACTACTTCTTTAACTCCCTTAATCGTACCATACTGGAATTGAAACCAAACAGCCCGTTACTCAAGGTGGGATGGTTTTAACCCTTAATCGTACCATACTGGAATTGAAACATTTATTGATTTAGATCTTAGATTTCAGGAGATCGAATCCCTTAATCGTACCATACTGGAATTGAAACGATTTAACAGCAAATATTACAGCATCGGCTACTACATCCCTTAATCGTACCATACTGGAATTGAAACAGAGTACGATGCTCTAGTGCTAGAACAAAAAGCTTTCCCTTAATCGTACCATACTGGAATTGAAACTTGCCAGCAGGATGTATTTTTATTAAGGATAGATACTCCCTTAATCGTACCATACTGGAATTGAAACTTCTTATATTGTTTTTTAATCCGCTTTCCCAATTAGCCCCTTAATCGTACCATACTGGAATTGAAACGCGCTATATCAATGTCTATTTCGAATAATTTTACAGTCCCTTAATCGTACCATACTGGAATTGAAACAATTATGTTATAGCTGGAAGGCGACACCCCCCGTCCCCTTAATCGTACCATACTGGAATTGAAACTTGCGATTGATTACGAACATGGACTACTTCTTTAACTCCCTTAATCGTACCATACTGGAATTGAAACCAAACAGCCCGTTACTCAAGGTGGGATGGTTTTAACCCTTAATCGTACCATACTGGAATTGAAACATTTATTGATTTAGATCTTAGATTTCAGGAGATCGAATCCCTTAATCGTACCATACTGGAATTGAAACGATTTAACAGCAAATATTACAGCATCGGCTACTACATCCCTTAATCGTACCATACTGGAATTGAAACAGAGTACGATGCTCTAGTGCTAGAACAAAAAGCTTTCCCTTAATCGTACCATACTGGAATTGAAACTTGCCAGCAGGATGTATTTTTATTAAGGATAGATACTCCCTTAATCGTACCATACTGGAATTGAAACAGTTATGGTCCTTATTTTAGTGTTTTTCGTAAAAACCCTTAATCGTACCATACTGGAATTGAAACTTTAATCCATTTTTTATGTCATTGTTTACAAACCTTACCCTTAATCGTACCGTAAGTCTTCGGTCTTTCACATATTGCGACCTTCATACTAGCGCTGTTTCTTTGATGGCAAAAAATGAGAATGACATTAATAACATTTAAGCGTTTGTATAAGGATTACCAGGAATCAGATTTGAACATAAAAGATTTCTGTACCAACCAAGATTTGGCTCCTTCCACTTTTTATTACTGGCGAAACAAATTGGAAGAGGCACTAGCACATGAGCCAGATAGCTTTGTTCCACTAGAATTTGACAGTAATCCGTTAGCGACGAACAATCAATCGAGTCCATCTATCATCAAGAGTAAGCCTACTTTAAATAATGATGCTCCCATTGAATTCGTATTTCCCAATGGCACCAAGATGCTACTAAGAGATAATATAAACACGCAAGTATTAAAAACAATTGTTCACTTATTTGATTAAGTCTGATGTTTCATTTACACGATAAACTTAAATACTTTCTATATCCGGCACCAGTGGATATGCGTAAAAGCTTTTACACACTCAGCGGCATTGTAAGCTCCTTGATGAAGCGTAATGTTCAGGACGGTGAAGTTTTTATATTTGTTAACCGTAGGCTGACCACCATGAAAATACTTCATCTAGAACACGGCGGGTTGGTAATTTACCATAAGAAGCTCGATAGTGGTGTTTTCAAACTTCCTGCATTTGATGAAAGCCTCACATCTCACATTATAAGTTGGCACGATTTAATGTTGATTGTACAGAATGTGAAGCCAAAAAAAGGACTTTTAAAGAGGTGACAAAAAGAAGCAATTTTTTAGGATTTTTAGATCGATAAAATTGGCTATAAGCCTTGATTTTACTATCTTTAAGCTCGTAATCAAGCAGTGATAAATGAGCGATTTTTCAAGCAATAAAGATGTGTTAATACAGGAGCTTCTCCAGGAACGTGACGAGATGTTTCAGGAGCTTTCCCGCTTGCGAAAAAATGACAATAGGGTTCTGGACACTTTGGAAGCTAAAAACAAAAAATTAGAGGCTATAGTCGCTAAAAAGAGCAGCAAATTAAAAAGCTGATCGACCAGCTTGCTTGGTTTCGCCATAAGTTTTTTGGCAATTCTAGTGAAAAGCATATTGCCGAAGATCCCGATCAACGAAAGATCGATTGGGACGGACTGGAGGTCGTTGCAGAAGAGAAAGCTATCATTGAAAACGCAGAAAAAGAGCTTATCGAATATGAGCGCCGCAAGCCTGTAAAAAACAAGCAGAGGCCAGTTCGTCAACCACTTCCTGACCACCTTAGACGAGAGGTAGAAGTTATTGAACCGGAAGGTAAACAAGATAACTGGGTGCGTATTGGCGAAGAAGTAACAGAAATACTCGAACACAAGCCCGGAGAGGGTATATGTACGTCGTATAGAACGTCCTAAATATGCAGTAAAGCAAGAATCAGTATCACCGGATATTGCTACAGATCAAAACACCGAAGAAGCATCAGCTATCCGTATTGGTTCAATGCCATTATTGCCTTTGCCACGCAGCAATGCAGGGCCTTCTTTATTGAGCGAGCTGATGATGAATAAATATTATTTCCACCAGCCCTTTAATCGCCAAATGGCCATGTTCAAAATGATTGGTATAAAATTACCTGCATCCACCATTAATGGTTGGTTTCAAGGAAGCTGTGATTTACTAAGAGCTCTTTATGCACGTTTAAAAGAAATCGTTCTAAAATCTGATTATATTCAGGTTGACGAAAGTACCATTCCTGTTATTAGCAACGAAAAGCACAAAGCACAAAAGGCTTATCTGTGGATGGTTCGATCAGTAATGAATAACTTGGTTTTCTTTCACTACGACAAAGGCTCCCGAGCACAAAAAGTGATACTTCCTTTATTAAAGGATTTTCAGGGAGCTCTTCAAACCGATGGATATCAGGCATATTCAGTCTATGAGCAAAAGAAAGGTGTTTTGCTTCTGGGTTGTTGGGCTCATGCGCGCAGGAAATTCTCCGAAAGTCTAAAAGAAGACAAAACGGGGGCTGAATACGCATTGGCACAAATTGCTAAAAATCTATCAAGTTGAGCAAATGGCCACCGATCAGAACATGAATTACAAGCAAAGAGCTGAACTACGAAAGCGCTTGGCTTATCCAATCATGCGTGCTTTTGAAAAATGGATCGAAGGCTATTACCCCAAAGCGCTACAAGGAGGAAAGATGAGTAAGGCGCTGGCTTATACATACAATCTTTTCTTACGTCTGTCTCGCTATCATCTTGATGGCCGATATCTGCCTGACAACAACGGAGCTGAAAATGCAATTAGGCCGGTAGCTGTTGGAAGAAAAGGCTATCTCTTTTGTGGCAACCATGATGCCGCAGAAAATGCAGCAATTATGTACTCACTACTGGGATGCTGCAAAGCCAGTGATGTAAATCCTCGCGAATGGCTTACGGATGTATTTTCTAAGATTGCGTTATACAACAGCAATTATGATTTAGACTTGGCTGATCTTTTGCCGCACAATTGGAAAAAGTCTAATAGTTGTCAGAATATTCCAAAAAACACCCACTAATTTCGATTAATTCCAAAAGATTCCAGTAAAACTTAGAGATTTCCAACGCTCCAATCGACATCCGGATTGGAGCATTTTTTTACTTTGCAATATGTAGCAGACCGCATATTTACATCGTACCATACTGGAATTGAAACTTATTCCGACTTCGTAAAACAGACTTTTCCAAAATCCCTTAATCGTACCATACTGGAATTGAAACTTATTCCGACTTCGTAAAACAGACTTTTCCAAAATCCCTTAATCGTACCATACTGGAATTGAAACGAACAATCTAAATCAGAAGTTGAAAGAGAGAAGGCACCCTTAATCGTACCATACTGGAATTGAAACTCGTGTAAATGTTACAACGCATTTCTTTTTTGTACCACCCTTAATCGTACCATACTGGAATTGAAACGAAGTAAAATAATCTTTCTGCCAAGCACGATTACGCATCCCTTAATCGTACCATACTGGAATTGAAACGATTAAACTCTATGTTTAACGTAATACAATTTCCGTCTCCCTTAATCGTACCATACTGGAATTGAAACTGAAAAGGAGGAGCTGTTTAAACAGCTCAAAGAAGAGGCCCTTAATCGTACCATACTGGAATTGAAACAAATTTGAAAATGTTGTTTCGTTGTCCATGATTATCCCTTAATCGTACCATACTGGAATTGAAACGAGGATTTTGCAACCTTGAAAGATGGTGTATATGAGCCCTTAATCGTACCATACTGGAATTGAAACGAATTATAATTTTGGGAAATGCCTTAATACTAAAATGTCCCTTAATCGTACCATACTGGAATTGAAACAGATTAGAAAATGCAGGATTAAACCCAGCGTTAGCCATCCCTTAATCGTACCATACTGGAATTGAAACCACCCAGACGCTGTTTTTATGGTTTCGAACGAGATTCCCTTAATCGTACCATACTGGAATTGAAACATCTTCCTGTTGTAATTAGTAAGCTAGAGTTAAGTACCCTTAATCGTACCATACTGGAATTGAAACAGGCATAGGTTTTCCGTCCCATCCTTTCTTAGCTGTAACCCTTAATCGTACCATACTGGAATTGAAACTTGTTGACGGAAAAATAAGCTTAGTTGAGGGGGCGCCCTTAATCGTACCATACTGGAATTGAAACATATGTCGTGGGGGAAAATGTTTCTGGAATTATTAGTCCCTTAATCGTACCATACTGGAATTGAAACATTGAAACAAATGTAGAGTAAGTCTTCGGTCTTTCACATATTGCGACCTTCATACTAGAGCTGTTTCTTTGATGGCAAAAAATGAGAATGACATTAACAACATTTAAGCGTTTGTATAAGGATTACCAGGAATCAGGTTTGAACATAAAAGATTTCTGTACCAACCAAGATTTGGCTCCTTCCACTTTTTACTATTGGCGAAATAAATTGGAAGAGGCATTAGCACATGAGCCAGATAGCTTTGTTCCACTAGAATTTGACAGTAATACCGTTAACGACGAATAACCAATCGAGTCCATCTATCATCAAGAGTAAGCCTACTTTAAACAATGATGCTCCCATTGAATCCGTATTTCCCAATGGCACCAAGATGCTACTAAGGGATAATATAAACACGCAAGTATTAAAACAATTGTTCACTTATTTGATTAAGTCTGATGTTTCATTTACACGATAAACTTAAATACTTTCTATATCCGGCACCAGTGGATATGCGTAAAAGCTTTTACACACTCAGCGGCATTGTAAGCTCCTTAATGAAGCGTAATGTTCAGGACGGTGAAGTTTTTATATTTGTCAACCGTAGGCTGACCACCATGAAAATACTTCATCTAGAACACGGCGGGTTGGTAATTTACCATAAGAAGCTCGACAGTGGTGTTTTCAAACTTCCTGCATTTGATGAAAGCCTCACATCTCACATTATAAGTTGGCACGATTTAATGTTGATTGTAAAGAATGTGAAGCCTAAAAAAAGGCTCTTAAAGAGGTGACAAAAAGAAGCATTTTTTTAGGATTTTTAGATTGATAAAATTGGCTATAAGCCTTGATTTTACTATCTTTAAGCTCGTAATCAAGCAGTGATAAATGAGCGATTTTTCAAGCAATAAAGATGTGTTAATACAGGAGCTTCTCCAGGAACGTGACGAGATGTTTCAGGAGCTTTCCCGCTTGCGAAAAAATGACAATAGGGTTCTGGACACTTTGGAAGCTAAAAACAAAAAATTAGAGGCTATAGTCGCTAAAAAAGAGCAGCAAATTAAAAAGCT
The DNA here is from genome assembly GCF_000517085.1 of Saccharicrinis fermentans DSM 9555 = JCM 21142. Lineage (NCBI taxonomy): Bacteria > Pseudomonadati > Bacteroidota > Bacteroidia > Marinilabiliales > Marinilabiliaceae > Saccharicrinis > Saccharicrinis fermentans. The sequence continues at coordinate 5,308,499 of NZ_KI912107.1, forward strand.
GATCGACCAGCTCGCTTGGTTTCGCCATAAGTTTTTTGGCAATTCTAGTGAAAAGCATATTGCCGAAGATCCCGATCAACGAAAGATCGATTGGGACGGACTGGAGGTCGTTGCAGAAGAGAAAGCTATCATTGAAAACGCAGAAAAAGAGCTTATCGAATATGAGCGCCGCAAGCCTGTAAAAAACAAGCAGAGGCCAGTTCGTCAACCACTTCCTGACCACCTTAGACGAGAGGTAGAAGTTATTGAACCGGAAGGTAAACAAGATAACTGGGTGCGTATTGGCGAAGAAGTAACAGAAATACTCGAACACAAGCCCGGAGAGGTATATGTACGTCGTATAGAACGTCCTAAATATGCAGTAAAGCAAGAATCAGTATCACCGGATATTGCTACAGATCAAAACACCGAAGAAGCATCAGCTATCCGTATTGGTTCAATGCCATTATTGCCTTTGCCACGCAGCAATGCAGGGCCTTCTTTATTGAGCGAGCTGATGATGAATAAATATTATTTCCACCAGCCTTTTAATCGCCAAATGGCCATGTTCAAAATGATTGGTATAAAATTACCTGCATCCACCATTAATGGTTGGTTTCAAGGAAGCTGTGATTTACTAAGAGCTCTTTATGCACGTTTAAAAGAAATCGTTCTAAAATCTGATTATATTCAGGTTGACGAAAGTACCATTCCTGTTATTAGCAACGAAAAGCACAAAGCACAAAAGGCTTATCTGTGGATGGTTCGATCAGTAATGAATAACTTGGTTTTCTTTCACTACGACAAAGGCTCCCGAGCACAAAAAGTGATACTTCCTTTATTAAAGGATTTTCAGGGAGCTCTTCAAACCGATGGATATCAGGCATATTCAATCTATGAGCAAAAGAAAGGTGTTTTGCTTCTGGGTTGTTGGGCTCATGCGCGCAGGAAATTCTCCGAAAGTCTAAAAGAAGACAAAACGGGGGCTGAATACGCATTGGCACAAATTGCTAAAATCTATCAAGTTGAGCAAATGGCCACCGATCAGAACATGAATTACAAGCAAAGAGCTGAACTACGAAAGCGCTTGGCTTATCCAATCATGCGTGCTTTTGAAAAATGGATCGAAGGCTATTACCCCAAAGCGCTACAAGGAGGAAAGATGAGTAAGGCGCTGGCTTATACATACAATCTTTTCTTACGTCTGTCTCGCTATCATCTTGATGGCCGATATCTGCCTGACAACAACGGAGCTGAAAATGCAATTAGGCCGGTAGCTGTTGGAAGAAAAGGCTATCTGTTTTTGTGGCAACCATGATGCCGCAGAAAATGCAGCAATTATGTACTCACTACTGGGATGCTGCAAAGCCAGTGATGTAAATCCTCGCGAATGGCTTACAGATGTATTTTCTAAGATTGCGTTATACAACAGCAATTATGATTTAGACTTGGCTGATCTTTTGCCGCACAATTGGAAAAAGTCTAATAGTTGTACAGAATATTCCAAAAAAACACCCACTAATTTCGATTAATTCCAAAAGATTCCAGTAAAACTTAGAGATTTCCAACGCTCCAATCGACATCCGGATTGGAGCATTTTTTTACTTTGCAATATGTAGCAGACCGCATATTTACAATGTAGATGCGAACCTTTTCGCTAACCCTTAATCGTACCATACTGGAATTGAAACAAAACAACTACCAAATTGGCTTTAGAGAGGACTTCACCCTTAATCGTACCATACTGGAATTGAAACTAAAGATAGGAACAGAAAGAAGCTCTCTCGCTAATAAACCCTTAATCGTACCATACTGGAATTGAAACGGGCTTCAGATAGCTTTTTTTCGCCGGCTTCTTTTTCCTTAATCGTACCATACTGGAATTGAAACTTGTAATGTCTCTTGTATTAAATCTGCGCTTATGTCCCCCTTAATCGTACCATGCTGGAATTGAAATTTATCGATGTTATATGGAATATAGTGGGTAATCAAATTTTAATTTTCCGCATGTAAAATAGATCATGTTGATAAAATTGTTAATATTCCGATATCTTCTGGCTCTTTTTTTTGCCAGTTGTATCTTGGAATTAATACCTTCTAAAATTCCATTGTTTATTTAGCTTTCGATATAATTAAAGATACCACTCCAATGTGCTTTTATGGTGTTGACGACCTTTACAAAAGGGGCGATTTTACTTTCTGATGCTATGTCGCACCAATAAGCTAAATATCCTTCTGCTTCTTCTGTGTTTTCAATATCCCAAAAGTCTTTAAACAAGTGCATAAGCCTATAGCCGTCACCTAGCCTTGGATACATCTCTAACAATAAGTCGCGCTCGTTCTGCAGCTTAGGAACCAACTTGTTTTTGAGGAATGTATACCTATGTCCTTTTAACATGTCGTTACCTTTGCGTTCCACTTTACAACTCATCCATAGCATTATTAACCTCCTAAATGACATGAAACTTGTCAAAGGTAATTGCAGCTTTAGGCAAGTGTTCCAAGCAACCAGAAATAAAAGCTGGGAACATATCTATGCTGACTTGTTTAATGCATTCTGTATCAATAGATTTCTCTTTTAAATATTTAACTGACTCTTCTATATTATCAGCTCCTTTGCCAGGACTTGCAAATAATACCCTACGCTGTTCGATATCAACCATTGTCGTGACATAATTGTGTCCCTTTTTACTGGATGTCTCATCGAACCGAACAGCTTCAAGCTCCTCAATGTCATCTGCATCATGGGCTTTAGACACCCAAAAAGAAAAAATATTCCATAGCCGTTGGGGATAGATGCCCATAATACTTGAGGCTTTTTTTACTGGCATTTCATTTTCAATTAACAACATAGAATATGCTTCGAACAGTAGTGTAAAGCCGCTGCCCTTACGTGCCCAAGGCACTTGTTGCGTAACAACTTTTCCATCCTTTTGCTTTACCCGTGGTACAGAGACATGTATAAAACATTTGTGTTCGAAAAAATTTAAGTGTTGCCAAGTCCGCTCTACTGTATCGTATGCTGTATAAGAATCTCCATCCGTAGAAACAAATTGGCTTCCTCGCTCAAAAGATAAATCTATATGTAGTTCTCTTGTATTATCATTTCTTTTAAAACTTACTGATGAAACTTGCCATGGCAGATTCAACCCTAGTGCTATCGAGAATATTTCTTTGCTGTTATCCATAACATAAAAGTAACATCTTTTTATGATTACCCATTATAAATCATACAGAGCCAAAATTTTATTTTGTATCTTTAGTTCTATTAATAAAAAACTTAATCAATGACTAGTATAAATATCACCGTAGGACACAAAGTAAAAAGATTTCTTGATAACGCAGCTATTAGGGACATCCAAAAAGATTTTAAGAGTCGTGCTGTCAATAAGCTGTCACCCATAAAAGACCTAATCGAAGAAGAGGGTGGTACTATTGTTATTCATCTCTCTGACCTTGACTCTATGAAAATTAATATTAGTCTTTCTGGGTTTTCTCCTGAGCTTCATGCCAAGATTCAGAATTCTCTTGAAAATATTTAACCGCTAATGGTTTTCATCAAGAAACTGTTTTAATATAAGAAACTGTTTTAATTTACCTATTTCCTCTGTAAGCTCTTGTATTTTTGTAATGTCTTGAAGTACTCATCATAGTGAGTAAATTCATGCTTAAAGTGTATTGTAAAATGCAACTCAAACTGGTAAGGTCAACACTTACTTACTAAAATAGACAAAACCAAAAAACAGATCTAATGAAAAATATATACAAAAGAGAATATACAGGTTTTATCCTAATTGCTTTAGGAATTATGCTTTCATTCTATTTTTTAATAGAGGGAAACTTCTTGATTTGGGACGGAGTATTAGATCCTGAACAATTAGCACGTTTCGGAGGGTTAATAGGAGGGACTATAGGTGTAATATTTTCACTTGCTGCTTACATTCTTATTTATGAAACATTCCGTTTACAAAAGAAGCAACAATTTGAATCGATGTTTTTTTCTTTGTTCAATGAATTCAATAATTTTAGATATAATTATTTTTCTATTGATCATTCATGTGAAAAAATAGCACCAGGAATAAAGGCATTTACTTATTTCATTGAAGGGACTGATTGCTTAGGTTTAAAAACTTCGAAACATACCATTTCTGAGAAAGATTTTAAGAATATTGCAATTAAATTTAAATCACAATTAAATAAGTTTTGTAGCCATCTAGATATGATACTGTATTTGCTAAATAAGCAATCTGAACTTAATAATACAGAGAAAAAGTATTACTTAAAATACATATTAAGCCAGTTGACAGAACATGAACGTTTTCTACTTTATTATCGCAATAAAATAGAAGGTATAGAGTATAACAATATAGATTCTTTAGAAATTAAAGACCCTGAAAAAGTAATACCAGACAAATAATAATATACTCAAAAAATCCAACGAGACGCATATCTAATAGAAACCAAGTTATTTATCAGATGAACAATCAAGAAACAAATAAATCTCTTATAAGAGTAGAAGCAACGTTACTGATAGGTGCTTTTTTTGTCATAATTATGCCTTATATATTCATCCAAGAATCATTATTTGGTAAGTCTTCGGTCTTTCACATATTGCGACCTTCATACTAGAGCAGTTTCTTTGATGGCAAAAAATGAGAATGACATTAACAACATTTAAGCGTCTGTATAAAGATTATCAGGAATCAGGTTTGAACATAAAAGATTTCTGTAACAACCAAGATTTGGCTCCTTCCACTTTTTATTACTGGCGAAACAAATTGGAAGAGGCATTAGCACATGAGCCAGAAAGCTAAAATCTATCAGGTTGAGCAAATGGCCACCGATCAGAACATGAATTACAAGCAAAGAGCTGAAAATGCAATTAGGCCGTTAGCAGTTGGAAGAAAAGGCTATCTGTTTTGTGGCAACCATGATGCCGCAGAAAATGCAGCAATTATGTACTCACTACTGGGATGCTGCAAAGCCAGTGATGTAAATCCTCGCGAATGGCTTACAGATGTATTTTCTAAGATTGCGTTATACAACAGCAATTATGATTTAGACTTGGCTGATCTTTTGCCGCACAATTGGAAAAAGTCTAATAGTTGTCAGAATATTCCAAAAACACCCACTAATTTCGATTAATTCCAAAAGATTCCAGTAAAACTTAGAGAATTCCAACGCTCCAATCGACATCCAGATTGGAGCATTTTTTTACTTTGCAATATGTAGCAGATCGCATATTTACTGAATATTAAACTATCAATAAAACGACCGCAGGGCAGGCCAGAACAATAGCCCCGGGGCCGGCGTTGGCGAGAGAGCTTCAAGGGCGCACTCGAGGTGGTAGTGTGGCTGGCCTAGCGCGAAAGAAGAGTGTGCAGGATGGAATTGGAGCTCGGTGTGGGTTGATAGCGATCTATTGTTCTAGACTTTTTTGGTCCTTTTTGTGGCAATGACAAAAAGGACATGACGATAATTTTCAATCAATGAGTGATTCTCATTTGAAAGCTCAACTATCAGGTTAACGAGCGCAGGGTTGGCCAGAACAATAGCCGTGGTCGGCGGCGAGAGCTGTAACCCGGAGAATGCATTAGAAAATCTATTACGTCTTTAAATGGCTTCAAAAGAAGTCACTACGTTACTTTTCTTCAACTCACCATAGTAGTTGCTATGGCTCGTCTCAGAAAATTCTTCTTTTATGGCCATTTAGTTGGCGAGTTGTCTAAATCGTTGTAGTTGGCGAGTTGGGAAGTTGTGTTTCTCAGATATTGGAAACCTACGTTTTAAATATAAATCCAGGTAGAACATAGAAGCTCTCAGTTATAAAAATCCGTATTTAAGCTTTCTCAATTAAAGGATATCTTCCATTTAAATAAGAAAGTTTCAATTTAAAAACCGCAGGGCAGGCCAGAACAATAGCCCCGGGGCCAGCGTTGGCGAGAGAGCTTCAAGGGCGCACTCGAGGTGGTAGTGTGGCTGGCCTAGCGCGAAAGAAGAGTGTGCAGGATGGAATTGGAGCTCGGTGCGGGTTGATAGCGATCTATTGTTCTAGACTTTTTTGGTCCTTTTTGTGGCAATGACAAAAAGGACATGACGATAATTTTCAATCAATGAGTGATTTTCATTTGAAAGCTCAACTATCAGGTTAACGAGTGCAGGGTTGGCCAGAACAATAGCCGTGGTCGGCGGCGAGAGCTGTAACCCGGAAAATGCATTAGAACATCTATTACGTCTTTAAATGGCTTCAAAAGAAGTCACTACGTTACTTTTCTTCAACTCACCATAGTAGTTGCTATGGCTCGTCTCAGAAAATTCTTCTTTTATGGCCATTTAGTTGGCGAGTTGTCTAAATCGTTGTAGTTGGCGAGTTGGGAAGTTGTGTTTCTCAGATATTGGAAACCTACGTTTTAAATATAAATCTAGGTAGAACATAGAAGCTCTCAGTTATAAAAACCCGTATTTAAGATTTCTCAATTAAAGGATATCTTCCATTTAAATAAGAAAGTTTCAATTTAAAAACCGCAGGGCAGGCCAGAACAATAGCCCCGGGGCCGGCGTTGGCGAGAGAGCTTCAAGGGCGCACTCGAGGAGGTAGTGTGGCTGGCCTAGCGCGAAAGAAGAGTGTGCAGGATGGAATTGGAGCTCGGTGCGGGTTGATAGCGATCTATTGTTCTAGACTTTTTTGGTCCTTTTTGTGGCAATGACAAAAAGGACATGACGATAATTTTCAATCAATGAGTGATTCTCATTTGAAAGCTCAACTATCAGGTTAACGAGCGCAGGGTTGGCCAGAACAATAGCCGTGGTCGGCGGCGAGAGCTGTAACCCGGAAAATGCATTAGAAAATCTATTACGTCTTTAAATGGCTTCAAAAGAAGTCACTACGTTACTTTTCTTCAACTCACCATAGTAGTCGCTATGCCTCGTCTCAGAAAAGCCTTCTTTTTTGTAGTAACCATGATGCCGCAGAAAATGCAGCAATTATGTACTTACTACACCATACTGGAATTGAAATGTGGCATAATAGGGGAGAGGGAGTGGAAATATTTATACATACCTCTATAATTTAATATTCTCCTTAATGGTAGCAAATCGTTTTAGGGTTTTAAAACCTTGAGGGACTATGTGATTATATTGGTATAAAATAGCTATTGTCAATAGAAAATTTGTTATTTTGCAGTTAGTAATATTAATAAATGAAGATACCCATGAGTGGTAAAAAGAAAACAAAAAAAAGAAGTAGGGGATTGAAGAAAAGTCAGATAGTAGGTCTTGTACAAGGCGTATTTACGAATAACCCTAAAAATACATATAACTACAAACAGATATCGGAGCTGCTGGGCCTAAAAAAAATGGTTTTGAAGCAAACAGTGGTGGAGGTTCTGTACGAATTATTGGAGAGTGGTTTTTTATCAGAAGTAAGCAAGGGAAAATTTAAGTTGTTGTCACGAGGTGCTTTTGTGGTGGGCAGGGTTGATGCTACCAGCACAGGTACTGCTTACATAGTGCCCCAGGACGGTATTGGAGATGATGTTTTTGTGAGTCAGCAAAACCTGCGAAATGCTTTAAATGGTGATTTGGTTAAGGTGCATACTTTTGCAAAACGCCGAAGGAAGTCCCTTGAGGGTGAAGTTGTTGAAGTCCTGGAGCGTAAACGGAATACCTTTGTGGGACGAGTGGAGATATCAAAGAGCTTTGCTTTTCTGGTAACAGATAAAAAAGTCATGTTCAAGGATTTGTTTATCCCAATGGCTAAATTGAATGGTGCAGAGAATGGCCAGTTGGCTGTGGGTCGGATAACCGATTGGGATGATTATACGAAGAATCCTTTTGGTGAGATTGTGGATGTGCTGGGTGATGCTGGAGAGAACAATGCCGAAATACATGCTATCCTGGCCGAATTTGATTTGCCATATGAATATCCGGAAAAAGTAATAGAAGCTGCTGAGAAAATAGGTGATAAGATTAGTGAAGAAGAGATAAAAAAGCGACGCGACTTCAGAAAAGTGACCACCTTTACCATTGATCCTAAAGATGCCAAGGACTTTGATGACGCGCTATCCATACAAAAATTGGATAATGGAAATTGGGAGGTGGGCGTACATATTGCCGATGTAACGCATTACGTAAAACCCAAGACTATTATCGATAAAGAAGGTTATGAGCGTGCTACCTCTGTTTATTTGGTTGATAGAGTTGTGCCGATGTTGCCAGAGAGACTTAGTAATGGGGTGTGCTCTTTACGACCCCATGAAGAAAAATTGTGTTTCTCAGTCGTGTTTGAATTGGACGACAATGCGAATTTGGTGGATACCTGGTATGGCAAAACCATTATCTATAGCGATAGGCGTTTTACCTATGAAGAGGCCCAGTCCATTATTGAAACAGGTAGCGGTGACTTTAAAAATGAGGTATTGACATTGGATCGCTTGGCTAAAGAACTCAGAAAACAACGTTTTGCCCATGGAGCCATATCCTTTGAGCGTGTGGAAGTGAAATTTGATATCGATGAAAAAGGGCATCCGGTGAGTGTCTTTTTTAAAGAGTCGAAAGATGCCAATAAGTTGATAGAGGAATTTATGTTATTGGCCAATAAGCGAGTGGCTGAATTTATTGGTAAAAATGAAATATCTAGTGGTCGCGGAACTAAGGCCAAGACCTTTGTTTACAGAGTACATAATAATCCGGATCCGGATAAGTTTGAGAACTTTGCGCGCTTTGTGCGTAAATTTGGTTACGAGGCCATGCCTATGGGAGAGGAGCGAATCAGTAGTTCTATCAATCGACTGTTAAAGGAGGTAGAAGGAAAGAAAGAACAAAATATTATTGAAACCTTGGCCATACGAACCATGGCTAAAGCTACCTATTCTACCCATAATGTAGGTCACTATGGTCTTGCTTTTAAACACTATTCGCACTTTACTTCTCCCATACGTCGTTATCCCGATATGATGGTTCATCGTCTATTGGAATCCTATTTAGAAGGTGGTCGTTCGGCTAATATTGAAAAAATAGAAGACCAATGTAAACATTGCTCTAAGATGGAAATGACGGCTGCAGAAGCAGAAAGAGCTTCCATTAAACTAAAACAAGTAGAGTTTATGAAAGAGCATGTAGGGGGCGAATTTACGGGTGTTATATCCGGCGTTACCGAATGGGGATTCTACGTGGAATTGGATGATAATAAATGTGAGGGAATGGTTTCTATACGTAATTTGGGTGATGACTTTTATCGCTTTGATGAAGAAAATTACTGTATCGTAGGTCGAAGATATAAGAAAAAATACCAACTGGGTGATCCGGTTACTATACTTGTAGCCAAGGCCAATCTAATCAAGAAACAATTGGATTTTGAGTTGGTGTCTGACTAGTAAATAGCACCTGATTGTGACTTGCTTTATTCCCATTTAGTCTTTGCAAGAATACTCCAAACACTGCGTTATTCTCATTTTTGAAACAGTCATTTACAAACAGTAAACTGCTTAGTTTCAAAAATATAGAAAGCCTTGTCTTTGAAACTTTTTGTCAAAGACAGAAAAGACGGTTGTTTTCTTGCAGCCACTATTTATTATGCGCTATTTACCTTTTGCAAACAGTACGCAATTGTACATAGCCGTATTTTTATTGAAATATGGAGTGGTTTTACCAGGATATTCATGATCGAACAATTGACTTTTTATGTCAAATACCATAAGCCACCTTATTTTATTGACTTATTTCTTCGAACAAAATGTTCAACTAAATATTAGGGCGATGTATATTCAGAGGTGAAAGTCTTTTAATTGCCATTGTAATTTCGTATATTTGTATATAAACGTAAAAATCCCGATATGCCGTATGACAACTGAAAGCCTTAATTACAATGAATCTGTACGTGTTTCCATATTGGAAGCTGCGCAGAGCTTGTTTGCCAAATTTGGCTACAAGAAAACCACGATGGAAGATATTGCTCTTGAACTCCATAAGGGAAAGAGTTCTTTGTATTATTATTTTAAGAACAAAGAAGAGATATTTCAAGCGGTTATAGACAAGGAACAAGGAGAGTTGATCTCTAAGCTGAAGGTTGTTGTGGAATCAGACAAGAATCCGCAAGAAAAGCTAAATGATTATGTGCTCACCAGAATGAAAACCATCAGTGAGCAAAATAATTATTTTAAGGCCCTTACCGATGAGAGATTTGGGGGGATTGAATTTGTTAAAACAGTGAAGGAAACCACCGAGAAAGCAGAAGTTGAAATGATAGAGCTGATCATCAATGAAGGTATTGCTGATGGTTCGTTCCATATGAAAAATGTTCATATGGGTGCTATGGCCATTGCCTTGGCTTTAAAGGGTGTTGAAATACCTATGTTTAAGGCAGCCAATAAATATGAAGATATGGTTGAGCAAGTTCAAAATATACTTAATATTTTGTTTTTTGGGTTAATAAAACGGTAAAATATCATTGTAAATTAAGAAATAAGGCCGTAATTTACGGCCTTTGTTGCTAAAAAAAATTAATATGCCTATAAAAATCCCGGATAAATTACCTGCACGTAATGTGTTGGAAAGTGAAAATGTTTTTGTGATGGATGAATCGCGCGCATGTCAGCAGGATATTCGTCCATTAAAAATTGTCGTTTTTAACCTGATGCCCTTAAAGATTACCACAGAGGCACAGATTATGCGGGTATTATCCAACACACCTTTGCAGGTGGAAGTGGATCTATTGATGACAAGTACACATGCTCCAAAGTCTACTCCCAAAGAACATTTGCTTAATTTTTATAAGACCTTTGAGGAGGTGAAAGGAGACAAATATGATGGTATGATTGTTACCGGTGCACCTGTTGAACATCTGGAGTTTGATGAGGTTACCTATTGGGAGGAGTTGAAAGAGATAATGGAGTGGAGTAGACGAAATGTAACCAGTACTCTCCATATTTGCTGGGGTGCCCAGGCTGGCTTATATTATCATTATGGGGTTCCTAAGTACCAACTTAGCGAAAAGCTCTTTGGTGTCTTTGAACATAGGGTCATTGATAAAAAGGAGCCACTGATGAGAGGTTTTGATGATGTTTTTTATGCACCACACTCCCGTTTCACAGGTGTCAGGGCTAAGGATATAGATAAAATACAGGGTATCAAAATTCTGGCAGAGTCAGACGAAGCTGGTGTTCATATTGTGGCTTCACCCGACAAACGATTGATTTTTGTTACCGGTCATGCAGAGTACGATCCTTTTACATTGCGTGAGGAATATTTTAGAGACCTGGAAAAGGGAGATAATATTTCTATCCCGAAAAACTATTTTCCCAATGATGATACAGCCAACGATCCTATTGTTCGTTGGAGGAGCCATGCCAGCTTGATGTTTACAAACTGGTTGAACTATTACGTTTATCAGGAAACCCCTTATAAACTGGACGAAATAAATTAGTCGTGGACTTGTAGTAGCTAGTTAGTAGCGAAATAGTAAACCATGACATTTACCATGAATTGCAATAGTATTTTGTTTTAATTTTGATACTCATAATTTAAAAAAGCAGACAAATGAATGTTCCCGAGAATTTAAAGTATACAAAAGATCATGAATGGGTTTTAATTGAAGGCGATAAAGCAACTGTTGGTATCACAGATTTTGCACAAGGTGAACTGGGTGACATTGTTTTTATCGAAATAGAAACCGAAGGTGAAGACTTGGATAAAGAAGAGGTTTTTGGTACCATTGAGGCAGTAAAAACCGTTTCTGATCTTTACATGCCTGTTAAGGGTAAGGTGCTTGAAGTGAATCCTGCATTGGAGGATCAGCCTGAATTAGTAAATAAGGCACCTTATGAAGGTGGTTGGATGGTTAAAATTCAAGCTGAGGATGCAGCTGATTTTGATCAGCTATTATCAGCAGAGCAATACAAGGAATTGATTGGGTAGTTATACCACCTAATATAATCGCATATACTAACCCGGGGATTTTCTTCGGGTTTTTTATTGCCCTATTGTTAAGGTGGAGGCATATTCGAAATTAAGGGCAAAAAAAATCCCTGTTCAATAAAATGAACAGGGATGCTATATAAAGAATTTTTATTTCAGCTTATAGTTTTCTTGAAACCTCAACTTCTTCAAATGCTTCAATAAGGTCGCCTTCTTTAATGTCATTGTAGTTGGTGATACTTACACCACACTCATAACCAGAAGCTACTTCTTTCACGTCGTCTTTAAAGCGTTTCAAGGCAGCCAAATCACCGGTATAGATAACGATACCATCTCTGATCAAGCGGACTTTTGAATTGCGCTTGATTTTACCCTCTTTCACCATACATCCGGCAATGGTACCCACTTTGGTGATTTTAAATGTTTCACGTACTTCAAGTGTAGAAGTAACTTGCTCCTTAATTTCCGGAGAAAGCATTCCTTCCATTGCCCCTTTAAGCTCCTCAATGGCATCGTAGATGATTGAGTACAGTCGTATGTCGATTTCTTCTTTCTCGGCTATCTTACGAGCTGCCATAGATGGGCGCACTTGGAAACCAATGACCAAGGCGTTGGAAGCTGTGGCAAGCATGATGTCCGATTCTGAGATTTGCCCCACGGCTTTGTGAATTACATTTACTTGTATTTCGTCGGTGGATAGCTTGATCAGGGAATCAGAAAGAGCCTCAATGGATCCATCCACATCACCTTTCACAATCACGTTCAGTTCTTGGAAGTTACCAATGGCAATACGACGACCTATTTCGTCTAGTGTAATATGCTTTTTGGTTCTCATGCCCTGTTCGCGTTGCAACTGAGTACGTTTGTTAGTGATTTCTTTGGCTTCACGTTCACTTTCCATCACATTAAACTTCTCACCTGCTTGTGCAGCTCCATTCAGACCCAGCATTAAAACAGGTTCCGAAGGCCCGGCAGATTTAATCCTTTGGTTACGTTCGTTGAACATAGCCTTCACGTGTCCCATATAGCTTCCAGCCAATATGATATCACCAATATGTAAGGTACCTGATTGTACCAGCACTGTGGTCACATAACCACGACCTTTATCTAATGATGATTCAATAACTGAACCAACAGCTCTTTTGTCTTTGACAGCTTTCAGCTCCAGTAGATCAGCTTCTAGCAATACCTTTTCCAACAGCTCTTCGATGTTAACACCATTTTTGGCTGAGATCTCCTGACACTGGTACTTACCACCCCAGTCTTCCACCAGGTAGTTCATATTGGCAAGTTCTTCTTTGATCCTATCCGGATTGGCGCCCGGTTTATCAATTTTGTTGATGGCAAACACGATGGGTACACCAGCTGCTGAAGCGTGGTTAATGGCCTCAACGGTTTGGGGCATCACATTATCGTCTGCTGCGACTATAATAATAGCGATATCAGTAACCTGTGCACCACGAGCACGCATGGCGGTAAAGGCTTCGTGACCCGGAGTATCCAAGAAGGTTATTTTTCTACCTGAATCCAATGACACAGAGTATGCACCAATATGCTGGGTAATCCCCCCAGCTTCACCTTGAATAACGTTGGCTTTACGAATATGGTCAAGCAAAGAAGTCTTACCGTGGTCAACGTGTCCCATTACTGTTACGATAGGAGAACGCTCTTCCAACATTGTTTCATCTTCTTCCTCTTCCTCTTCAATGGCTGCTGCCACCTCAACACTGATGAATTCTACCGTATGGTCAAATTCCTCCGCTACCAAGGAGATGGTTTCAGCGTCCAAACGCTGGTTGATTGATACAAACAAACCAAGACTCATACAGGAGGCAATAATTTGATTTACCTGTACATCCATCATGGAAGCCAATTCGGCAACCGTAACAAACTCAGTAACCTGTATAATATTCTTTTCTTGGTGTGCCAATTCTGCTTCGGCCATTTGTTTTTGGCTTACAGCATCACGCTTATCTCTTCTGTGTCGAGAAGCTTTTGACTTACCTTTATTGGCCGTTAACCTAGCCAATGTGTCTTTGATTTGCTTTTGTACGTCTTGTTCGCTAATCTCAGCTTTAACCGGACGGCGGTGGGCTGGTTTGCCTCTGCGAGGTCCTTTGTTATTCTGACTGCGATTATCTTGTGTACGCTGGCCGGCAGGACCACGGTTAGGTCTGTTTCCACTTTGTCCACCTTGACCACTCTGGCCACCTTGTCCTTGTGTACGTTGACCTTGCGATCTTTGTCCTCCCTGCTGGTTCGACTTTTCATTGATATTAACGCGTTCTTTATCCTTGCGGATTCTTTTGCGTTTTTTCTTTTTCTTGTCGGCGTTATGATCCGATTTTGTGGGCGTTGTTGGCAGTACAATCTTTCCAACCACTGTTGGACCCGAAAGTTTTTTTACCTGAGTAGGTTTAAATACTGAATCATCTTCAGTAGATTCTTTTTTGCCAGGTTCAGCCTTTGTTTCAGTATTAGCCACCTTTTCTTTTGTTGGTTTATTTTCTGTTGGTGTTTTCGCTTCCACCTTTGTTTCAGGTTTTGGCTTTTGTTCAGCAACAGTGTTTTTCGCTTTCACTTCTTTAGTGGGTTCAGTTTTAGCGGTTTTGTTTTTTTCTGGTTGAGATGCCGGCGTTTTTTTAGGCTTTTTGAGAGAATCGATATCGATTTTTCCTACCACCTTAGGTTCCTCAATATTTTGTTTGGCAGTTGGTATATGAGGAGCTTCTACCGGTTTCTTCTCTTCCTTTTTGGGTTCAGCAGTTTTTTCCTGAACAGGCTTTTCTGCTATTTTATTTGGTGCTGCAGCAGCATGAGTTTCCTTGGGAGTCTCTTTGGGAGCTTCCACTTTTTTAGGTTCCTCTTGTTTTTTCTCGGCGGCAGGCTTTTTCTTGCTAAATTGATTTAAGTCAATTTTGCCTAATACCTTAGGTTCCTCCGTCTTGGGAGTCTCTGTTTTTTCTACAACAGCCTCTTTCTTAGCCTTAGCAGGTTCTTGTTTGGGAGCCAGGTCTTTTCTCACATCTTCAATGGAGATGGTCTCCTTTTGAGGTTTTTGCTTGCTAAGAGCCTCTGATCTCTTACGCACATTAAGGTCGGTGTTATATTCGTTTTGAATATGGTTGTACATTTCATCCGACACCTTAGTGTTAGGGTTCGTTTCAACATCGAAACCTTTTTTATGTAGAAATTCCACTATCGTGTGAATTCCTACATTAAATTCTCGAGCTACTTTACTTAGTCTATTTGTTTTACCAACTGCCATATTGGGAATTAATGATTTTCTCTAAAATTAGTTACATAAACTATTGATATCCGCAAAAATAATACATTTATTCAAATTCTGCGCTCAATATTTTTATTACATCTCTGATGGTTTCTTCCTCGAGATCCGTTCTTTTTACCAAATCTGATATACTAAGATCGAGTACCGATTTAGCGGTGTCACAACCAATAGCTTTTATCTCGTCAAGAATCCACCCTTCAATTTCATCTGTAAACTCGTCTAAGCTTACATCCTCATCGTCCACTTCCATTTCGCGGTAAACATCTATCTCGTAACCTGTTAGTTGGCTGGCTAGCTTAATGTTTAAACCTCCCTTACCAATGGCAAGGCTTACTTCATCGGGACGTAAATATACCTGTGCTCTTTTGTCATCTTCAAAAAGCTTGATGCTGTTAATTTTTGCCGGGTTCAACGATCGTTGTATAAATAGTTGAACATTGGTTGTGTAGTTAATAACATCAATATTCTCATTGCGTAGTTCACGGACAATGCCATGAATTCTTGATCCCTTCATACCCACGCAAGCACCTACTGGGTCAATTCGTTCGTCATATGATTCTACTGCTACCTTGGCTCTCTCGCCCGGTATACGTACAATCTTTTTAATCGTAATCAATCCGTCAAAAATTTCAGGTACTTCCAATTCAAATAATCTCTCAAGAAATACCGGAGAAGTACGTGATACTATAATTAATGGATTGTTATTTCTTATTTCTACCTTTACCACTACAGCTCTTAGATTATCTCCTTTGCGGAAAAAATCGGAAGGAATCTGTTCTGCCTTGGGTAGAATTAATTCATTGCCTTCGTCATCCTGAATAAGAATCTCTCTCTTCCATATTTGATATACCTCCCCTGTGATGATGTCACCAATCCTGTCTTTATATTTATGGTAGATGTTATCTTTTTCAAGCTCTAAAATACGTGCCGATAAATTTTGGCGTAGACTCAATATGGCCCTTCGTCCAAAATCCAGGAAACGAACTTCGTCGGTAACTTCTTCACCTATTTCGTAATCTTCATCAATTTTTTTAGCGTCTGTCAACGAAATTTGAAGATTGTCGTCTTCTAATTCATCGTCTCCAACAATTTCGCGGTTACGCCAAATCTCAAAGTCTCCCTTGTCCGTGTTTATTATAACATCGAAATTCTCGTCAGTTCCAAAACGTTTAATCAAAACGCTTCTAAAAGAGTCTTCGAGCACTCTAATCATAGTTGCTCTGTCAATGCTCTTCAGTTCTTTAAACTCCGAAAAAGTATCAATTAAATTAATGTTTTCCATGACTTTATATTTGCCGGCTCGTTAAAACGAAACAATTATTTTTACCGATTTAACCTCGTCGAACTTATAGTTGCGATTAAATACTTTCAATTCTTTTTTCTTCTTTCCTTCAATTTTAACCTTTTTCTCTTCTTTTACCAAAAAATCGGCATCATTTACTTCCATAAGTGTGCCTTTGAAGGGTGCATTCTCAAACGGTGTTACTTCCACTTCTCGTCCAATATTCTTTTTATACTGATCTAGTACTTTTAATGGTTGTCCTAATCCGGGTGTGGAAACTTCAAGTTCAAAATCTTCTTCTTCGCGATCGAACGATGATTCTATTAAACGGCTTATCTGTATACAGTAGTCAATGCTGATGCCGTCCATGCTGTCTATTAGAACCGTTATTTTATTAGCGGTAGAAACTTTTACTTCAACAATAAAACAACCGTCAGCCTCAATCTTCTGAGTTATTATTTCGAGTATTTGTTCTTTTGTAATCATCGCCTATTGGTAATAAAATAGGGGACATCCGCCCCCTATCCTTAAGATATTTAGTTAAAAACCGCTGCAAAGATAGTTATTATGCTTTTAATATGCAACAAGGTGCCAATACTATCAATCAAATGAAGACTAAAATTATAGCTCGTATTTTTTTTATCGTGTGTTATAGGGTTCTTTTAGTGGTTGTTTTGCACATAAAATTCTATATTGCGATTGTATTATTTAAATTGTTTTTTGTGAAAAGAATAGTCGCATCTAATAAATTGAAAATTATTAATGATCCTGTTTATGGATTCGTGAAAATACCGTTTGATTTAATCTTCGACCTATTACAACATAGATATTTTCAGCGTTTAAGAGGTATTAAACAATTGGGCTTAACCTCAATGGTGTATCCTGGTGCTATGCACAACCGGTTTCAACATGCGGTGGGGGCCATGCATCTGATGGGGCAGGCGGTGAGTGTGCTTCGTTCTAAAGGGGTGGATATTACCGAAGAGGAATCAAAGGCTGTTCATATGGCTATCTTGTTGCATGACATTGGACATGGGCCTTTTTCACATGTGCTGGAACATTCAGTGGTGGGGGGTGTTAGTCATGAGGAGATATCTGTTATGTTTATGGAACGTTTAAATGTGGCATTTGATCGGCAGCTTGATTTGGCAATCCAAATATTTAAAAATTCTTATTCCAAAAAATTCCTTCACCAGCTGGTGAGTAGTCAGTTGGATATGGATAGACTGGATTATTTAAGGCGTGATAGTTTTTTTACCGGTGTTACGGAAGGAACCATCGGCTCGGATAGAATTATTAAGATGTTGCATGTTTTCAATGACCAGTTGGTGGTAGAATCAAAGGGTATTTATTCCATCGAAAAATTTTTAATTGCACGAAGGTTAATGTATTGGCAAGTGTATTTACACAAAACGGCGGTGGTGGCCGAAACTATATTGGTGAGTGTGTTAAAGAGGGCCAAGTATTTGAGTCATCGGGGTGAGCGATTGTTTGCCACGCCGCATCTAAGCTTTTTTTTAGAAAATGATATTTGTGGGGAAGACTTTAAAAGGGATGTAGGTGTGTTAGATAAGTTTTCCCTGTTGGATGATGGAGATATTATGTCGGCCATTAAAATCTGGACACAGCATGATGATTTTGTTTTGTCCACATTGTCTAAAGCCATTATGAACCGAGATTTGTTTCATATTGAATTGCAAAAAGAGCCCTTTGATAAGCGTAGAACCAAACGCATTGAAAAGAAAGTGAGTGAAGAGTTGGGCCTTCATAACGAAGAGGTGGCATATTTTGTAAATACCAAGAGTATTCAAAATCATGCCTATAGTTTAACCGACGAGAAGATAAATATTTTATTTTCGGGAGGTGTCTTAAAGGATATTTCAAAAGCATCGGATATTTTAAATGTATCTGTGTTAAGTAAAAATGTTAGAAAAAACGTGCTTATTTACCCTAAATCTATTCGTAACTGGGCACAAGAAGTATAATTAAACTTTATGGTCGAATGGTTCTTTGTGTGGAGTCCGCAAGGCGCTGACGAAGAAAAATGGTTCAAACCATGGGCTTAATGAAGATAATATTATTAGATTTGCACCAAATTTTTTAAAAAATGGAATTCTCAGCTAAGCAAATTGCAGAATTAATTGATGGAGAGATTGTTGGAAATCAGGACGTTACTATTAGTGATGTTTCAAAAATAGAGGACGGTAAACCTGGAACTATCTCTTTTTTAGCCAACCCTAAATATACTAAATACATATATGATACACGCGCCTCAGTGGTGATTGTGAATAATACTTTTGAACCGGAGAGGGAGGTTCAGGCCACCATGATTAGGGTGGAGGATGCCTATAGTTCGATTGCGAAACTGATGCAGATGTATGCAGAAATGAAGCCTCGTAAAACAGGTATTGAACAACCTTCGTTTATTTCGGATACTGCTTCTCTGGGCGATTTTCCTTATGTGGGTGCCTTTGCCTATATTGGTGATCATGTAAAAATTGGAAATAATGTAAGTATTTTTCCCAATGTGTACATTGGCGATCATGTAAGCATCGGTGATAATTGTATTTTGTATCCAGGAGCAAAGATTTATAATTCATGTGTTATTGGAAACAATTGCATTTTACATGCCGGGTCGGTTGTGGGATCTGATGGATTTGGATTTGCGCCCGGGGCCGACGGGGAATTTACCAAGATACCCCAATTGGGTAATGTGGTGTTGGAAGATAACTGTGAGATTGGTGCAAATACCGCTTTAGACAGAGCTACAATGGGCTCAACAGTTTTAAAAAGGGGTGTGAAACTGGATAACTTTGTCCAGATTGCCCATAATGTTGAAGTGGGCGAAAATACGGTGATCGCAGCCATGTCGGGAGTCGCTGGCTCTACGGTGATTGGAAAAAACTGTATGTTTGGTGGTCATACCGGTGTTGTAGGCCACTTGAAAGTGGCTGATGGCGTTAAGATGGGGGCTTATACGGGTATCGGAAATAACGTAAAAAAAGAAGGAGTGTTGCTTAGAGGTACTCCCGCCATTGAAGCAAAAGCTTTTTCCCGTTCGTGGGTAGGTTTTAAAAATCTGCCTGACTTGATGAAGGATGTGCGAACACTTAAGCAAGAGGTGAAAAAATTAAAAGGCGAAGAATAAACTATGAATAGTAGTTGTTATTTAGCAATGATATTTTAATATGGTAGAAAATCAGAATACACTGGCAAAAGAGGCTACTCTGCAAGGGACAGGGTTGCACACTGGAGCAATGGTCACGATGGTGCTAAAACCGGCACCGGAGAATCATGGATTTAAGTTTAAAAGAACCGATCTGGAAGATCAACCTGTTATAGCTGCTTATGCAGAAAATGTGACTTACACTCAACGGGGTACCGTACTGCAAAAAAATGATGTGTCGGTGAGTACGATTGAACATTGTTTGGCTGCGTTGCGTGGTTTAGGCGTAGATAATTGCCTGATAGAAGTGGATGGTCCGGAGATTCCCATATTGGATGGTAGTGCAAAGTATTTTGTGTCAGCTATTAAAGAAGCCGGTATTCAGGCACAAGCAGCCGAAAGAAAATATTTTGTAGTGAAAGAAAAAATGGTATTTGAGGATAAGGAAAAGGGAATCAAATTGGTGGCGATGCCGGATGATTCTTTTAGTATCGATACCATGATATCATTTGAAAACTCCGTTTTACTGGGAAGTCAGTTTGCCTCTCTGGCTTCATTAAGCGATTTTGAAGAAGAAGTAAGTGCATGTCGTACGTTTGTGTTTTTACACGAGGTGGAAATGCTGATGAAGCATAACCTGATTAAGGGCGGAGATCTTGAAAATGCAATCGTTATTATAGATAGAGATGTAAATCAAGAGGAGTTGGATAGATTGGCCGACTTGTTTCATCAGCCCAGAGTGGAGGTGAAACCTATTGGTATATTAAATAACCTGGAGCTGGTGCATCATAACGAACCTGCCCGCCATAAATTATTAGATGTGATCGGTGATTTGTGTTTGGCCGGTCTACCCATCAAAGGTAAGATTATAGCTACACGACCCGGACACCAGTCTAACGTTGAGTTTGCTAAGATCATACGTGCTGAAATAAAGCGCCAGGCTAATAGACCAGAGGTGCCACATTATGATCCGAATAAAGAACCTATTTGCGATATCAATAAGATAAGAAGTATGTTACCTCATAGATATCCGTTCTTGTTGGTGGATAAGATTATTGATATCCAGGATAATTCAGTGGTGGGGGTTAAGAATATAACCTTGAATGAGCCATTTTTTCAAGGACATTTTCCCACAGAACCAGTGATGCCAGGTGTGTTATTAGTAGAAGCCATGGCGCAATGTGGCGGAATATTTGTTTTGAATCAAGTGGAAGATCCAGAGAACTATTCTACTTATTTTATGAAGCTGGATAATATTAAGTTCCGTAAAAAAGTAGTGCCCGGTGATACCGTTATTTTTAAGTTAGTATTGGTAACCCCTATGAGACGTGGTGTCGCTAATATGAAAGGGACTGCTTTTGTAGGTGATGCAGTGGTGGCAGAAGGAGAATTCATGGCCAATGTAACCAGAAATAAAGCTTAAAATAAGTAGTTAACAAGAATAAATATAAACGGTTCTCATTGCTTGGTTTTTAAAAGCCATTATATGTCAATTTGTTAAGTGCTGTTGTGATTAATAGCGTATTATTTTTTTTATTAGGATTCTTAGTTTATTTTCGCAGCGGAAAAAAATGGGGAATTATTAAGCGAAATAGATACGAAAACCTCAGTATGAACGATTATAATGAATCAGGAGAGAACCAAACAGCTCTGTTGGAGCTGGAACAGTTGGAGAAAAGAAAAACATATCAGATGAAACAACCATTGGCATACATCCACCCAGAGGCAAAAATAGCGCCTAACGTGGTAATTGAACCCTTTGTTACTATAGATAAAAATGTGGTGATTGAGGAAGGAACCAGAATTGGATCCAATGTTACTATTCTGGAGGGTGCTAGAATTGGTAAGAACTGTAATATATTTCCAGGGGCTGTCATTTCTGCAATACCGCAGGATTTAAAGTTTGCTGGCGAAGATACCGTTGCTATAATAGGAGATAATACTACCATTAGAGAATGTGTGACTGTTAACAGAGGTACTGCATCCAAAGGAAAGACGGTGGTGGGTAATAATTGTTTGTTGATGGCATACGTGCATATCGCACATGATGTTATTGTTGGAAATAATGTGATAATTGCCAATGCTACACAGGTGGCCGGTGAGGTGCGTATTGATGATTATGCTATCATGGGTGGATCGTCAGCGATTCATCAGTTTGTGCACGTTGGGGCACATGTGATGGTGCAGGGAGGTGCTCTCCTGAGTAAAGACGTTCCTCCGTATGTGAAAGTAGGTAATACTAAAATGTCATATGGTGGTATCAATTCTATCGGTTTAAGAAGAAGGGGTTATACCAATGAGCAAATTAATGGTATACAAAATATTTATAGGGTGCTTTATCAAAGTGGATTGAATAATTCGGATGCCACAGAAAAGATTGAAGCAGAACTGCCCGCATCGAAAGAACGTGACGAGATTGTTCTTTTTGTGAAAAATTCTCAACGTGGTATCATAAAAGGATATTCCGCAAGTAGTGATAGATAACTACCCAATGTTATAAAAAGTAAAAAAAACGATCTAATGAAAATTAGATCGTTTTTTTTTATCTTATTTGTAACTTTCTTTGTGTTGGGTCGTCATCAGAATGATGTGTTAGAATTTCGTCATGAGAATAGAAAGTGCCATCTATCAAGAACTTATTCAAATAAAGCATAGCATCGCTATGGTGAATAGAAGCAAGCTAGCTGGCAATTTGAATGGCAATCTTATTAAAAATTGAACTTAACCTGTTAGCGAGTTAAATTATGAACTATAAAATTTTAATCCTTTTAGTATGCTTTATTTTTGTTGGAGGATATCGTGTAAAGGGTGATTCTAAAGTGACGGCCGATAAGGATTTGGTGGTGCTGAGTGGACATATAAAAGATGGGGATACGGGGGAGCTACTGATTGCTGCTTCAGTTCTTTTTAAGAATCTTAAAACCGGTACCGTTTCTAATCTTTATGGCTTTTATTCTTATAGTGTTAAACCCGGTACTTACCAGGTCGAGTTTGTATATCTGGGTTATAAGAGGCTGGTGAAAACCATTGAGATTACAAAAGATATTACATTGAATGTGGAACTTTTTGAGGACACAGAAACTATTGAAGAGGTGGTGGTGAGCTCCAAAAAGGCGGATGCCCATGTGCGCGATCCTCAAATGAGTGTTCAGAAATTACAAAATAAGGATATTAAGGCTGTGCCTGCTCTGATGGGAGAGGTGGATGTGATAAAAGTGCTTCAGATGATGCCCGGGGTTCAGGCTTCGAGTGAGGGATCCAGTGGTTTCAGTGTGCGTGGGGGTAACCCTGATCAAAATCTTATCTTGTTGGATGAGGCTATCGTATATAATGCAGGGCATATGTTGGGGTTTTTCTCCGTATTTAATAATGATGCCATTAAAGATGTGCAATTATTCAAGGGCGATATACCTGCTAGTAATGGTGGACGCCTGGCCTCGCTTGTGGATGTGCGGATGAACGATGGAAATAATAAAAAATGGGAAGGAAACGGTGGTATCGGTATTATATCTTCCAGGTTAACATTGCAAGGTCCCATCGTAAAAGATAAAACGTCTGTTATTTTGAGTGCTCGGCGTACTTATGCTGACATGTTTCTGCCTTTGTTGGGCGATGAGGATAATAAGGATAATAAAATATTCTTTTATGATATTAATGCCAAAATAAAACATGTGATTAATAATAATAACCGTTTGTATTTTAGCTTTTACAATGGACGGGATGTTTTTAAAGAAACACGCTCCAGTATTGACTACGGCAATCGTACTTTTACCCTTAGATGGAATCATGTGTATAGCCCAAAATTATTTTCTAATGTTACCGTGATAAACAGTAATTATGATTATCATCTGGAAGCCAATGATGAGACCTCAGGTTTTCAATGGGATAGTAAGCTTACCGATTATAGTCTGAAAATAGATTTTAATTATTACTTGAATCCACATAATACGCTTAGCTTTGGAGGACAGACCATCTATCATGGGATGGTGCCCGCAACGGCTATGGGGACTGGAGAAAATGCCTTGATGGACAGGATTGAAGTGCCGGACGCCAATGCCCTGGAGCATGCTTTGTATGTGGCTAATGCCCAAAGTTTTGGTAGATGGGGCTTGCGTTATGGTTTGCGGTTTTCTGGCTTGCAAAATATGGGGCGTGGTACCGTATTCGAATTTGATGAAAACTACGAGGAGATCGATAAAAAAGAATATGGCTCCGGAGATATTTTTAATAGTTATTGGGGACTGGAACCTCGGTTAGGCCTGTCTTATATGCTCAATCAGACGACGTCATTAAAAGGTAGTTATGCCCGCACACGTCAGTATTTGCACCTGGCTAGTAATTCAACATCGGGAACGCCATTGGATGTTTGGTTTATGTCATCACCTAATATAGAACCTCAGATCAGTGATCAGTTCTCAGTGGGGTATTTTAAAAATTTGTCCTCCAATACCATTGAAACTTCGGTAGAACTCTTTTATAAAGATATGCAGAATACCATCGATTTTAAGGATCATCCTGATTTGCTTTTGAATGAAAAAATGGAGGGAGAGTTACGCATAGGGAGGTCGTGGGCCTATGGTGCAGAACTGTTGCTAAAGGTGAATAAGGATAAATACAGTGGTTGGATTGGATATACCTGGAGTAGGTCGTGGAGGGAGATTCCGGAAATAAATGAAGGAAACAAATATCTCTCACCCTATAGCAGGAATCATGATATTTCGCTGGTATTAAACCGAAAGATAGGTAAGCGGGGACGTATTGGAATGAATTGGATATATACCAGCGGCTCGCCTATGACTGCACCCACGGGTAGAATGTTTGTTGGAGGTGATATAATCCCTATCTATTCTTCTCGAAACAAAGAAAATATGCCTGATTATCACCGTCTGGATATATCATATACACTTCAAACGAAGAATAAAAATAATAGAAAATGGCAAGGGGAATGGAACTTTTCCTTGTATAATGCCTACGGGCGCAAAAACGCCTGGTCTATTTATTATGAGCAAGATGACGACAACCCCTATGAAATAAAGGCACAAAAAACTTATTTGTTTCAATATGTTCCGTCGATCACTTATAACTTTAAATTTTAAGATATGAATAAAATTCAAGCTTATATAAACATTCTCTTGCTCTTTATTCTATTGGGGGCTTGCACCGAAGAAATAGAGATGGATTTTAAAACAGATAGACCGCAACTGGTGGTGGACGGTTATTTTACGAATCAACACCAGGATCATTTTGTTCAGCTATCTGTTACTTCTGCGTTTCAGAGTGATCAAGAAAGCCCTTCGGTATCGGGTGCGGTGCTTTCCTTAACGGATGGGCAAAATAATATTGTTTTAAACGAACTTACGGAGCTGCCGGGTAGCTATGTGATTCCTTCATCTTATGTTGGAATTCCCGGAAATACCTATACCCTGAGTATTTCTAATGTGGATGTGAATGGGGATGGGATTACGGAAACCTATGAGGCCAGTAATGTGATGAATCCTATTGTGCCTATTGATTCCATAAGTTTAGACTGGACTACCACGCAGGGGCAAAAGCAATGGCAAATACTACTTTTTACCCAGGAGCCTGAAGATACCAAAGAATACTATGCCTTTATTGCCTATTTGAACAATGCGTTGATTACTCCCAAATTATCAGATATTGAATATGCCGATGATAAGTTTTTTAATGGGAATGAAGTGAATGGAGTATGGGTGCAGAGTGTGGTGGAGGAGGATAGTGATGGTGATATGACAGATTATATCCTACAAAAAGGAGACTGGGTGAAGTTGGAGATGCAGAGTATTAACAAAGACTATTATGACTTTTTGTTGGCAGTGGATGAAGAAACCGGTTTGCAGATTCCTTTGTTTAGTGGTCCGCCTGCTAATGTGCCTACAAATGTGAGTAATGATGGGAGAGGTTTTTTTAGGGTGTATTCGTTAACCCAGGATTCTATTCAAGTGACTGAGGATATTTTGAAAAGAAAAGAGTGATTCAAGGGTAAATTTCCCATGTCTAGTTTTTGTCCTGTTTGGTTTATAACTCGTTGGGATTTTGTTCAGATCGGTTATAGAGGCATATCCATTGTCTTTCTCTATTATTGTATGGTTGAATAACGAGTAATCAATTAATAAACCATATTAACGAATAGAAAATGATGAAGTACATATTATGGGTGTTCACCATTGTCTTTATTTCATGTCAGACACATGAAGATAAAGTAGAACGAGAGACAGATTTTAATTTTGGATGGAAATTTGCCTTGCAAAATGATACCGCTAAACCTACTCAGATTCCCATGGAGGATGACCAATGGCGCCAGGTTCGTTTGCCTCATGATTGGAGTGTGGAAGCCTCCTTTGATTCTACACTTGAAGGCTGTACCGGATACCTTCCCGGTGGTGTAGGTGTTTACCAAAAGCATTTTGCTACACCGGCTCCTCAAGACCAAAAAAGTACCTTTGTATTGTTTGATGGTGTGTATAATAATGCCACTTATTGGTTAAATGGTAAGCTGTTGGGTGAAAATCCTTATGGGTATTCACCTGTGTATTGGGATTTGACTGATTATTTGACAAGTGATGGAAAAGACAACGTATTAACGGTACACGTTGATCATTCGCGCTATGCCGATAGCCGCTGGTATACCGGAAGCGGTATTTATCGTCACGTGAAGCTTATTACTCTGAATAAATTACGTATACCCATTTGGGGAACTTATCTCACAACGCCCGAGGTATCGGAGCATCATGCCAAGGTTAAGCTGGAAGTGACTGTGGAGAACGACCAGGATACCGAAAGCTCCTTTATCATCACAACCTCCTTGCTGGATGCCAATGGAGCTGCCGTTGCCAGTGCAAATACAGATTGTGTGTTGGATAAAAATAATAAGGATGTTTTTGTTCAAAATTTTGAAGTCGATCAACCCGCTCTTTGGTCGCCGGATATGCCCGAAATGTATAAAGCCCTCACAAAGGTGATTAAAGACGGTGTTGTAGTGGATGAGTATACTACTCCATTTGGTATTAGAAGTGTGCGTTTTGAGGCGGGTAAAGGATTCTTTTTGAATGATAAATTTACGGATGTAAAGGGGGTGTGTTTACACCATGATGGAGGACTGGTTGGCGCTGCCGTGCCTAGAGGTGTTTGGGTGCGTCGTTTAAAGGAACTAAAGGCTTGTGGAGTAAATGCTATACGAACAGCTCACAATCCTTATTCTAAGGAATTTTTGGATCTGTGCGATGAAATGGGCTTTTTGGTTCAAAATGAGATTTTCGATGAGTTTGATTATGCCAAGGATAAACGTCAGAATTATCATGATCGTCATGATGACTATATTACACGTGGGTATGTGGAACACTTCAGAAAATGGGCCAAGAGTGATTTGACACGTCAGGTGCTTCGTGACCGTAATCACCCTAGTGTTTTTATGTGGAGTATTGGTAACGAGATTGAGTGGACTTATTTGAACTACCGCTATGTGACTGGTTTCTGGAAAGATCCTGATGATCCTCAAAACTCTGGTAACTATTGGGGGAGTGGACCTATGTTTTCACCCGAGGAGTTGAAGAAACGATATGATGAATCGGAGAAGGGAGACTATATACTTACCGAAACGGCTGAGCGCTTGAATAAATGGGTGAAGGAGTTGGATCCCAGTAGAACTACTACCGCTAACTTGGTAGTGCCACAGACAAGTATGGTTAGTGGTTATGCGGATGCTGTAGATGTGGTCGGATTTAGTTATCGAAACAAGGATATTGCATGGGCGCAAAAATATTTTCCGCATAAGCAAGTTACCATCAACGAAAATCCAGGTACCTGGGACGATTGGAAACAGGTACTGGAAAATCCGGGCGTGTTTAGTAATTTTATGTGGACAGGAATTGGTTATATTGGTGAACGACATGGCGATTGGCCCTCCAAGAGCGGGTGGTCTGATTTATTGGATATTGCAGGCTTTAGGGTGCAGGGATGGAATTATTTTAAGAGCATATGGATTAATAAACCACATATTTCAATAGGAACCTTACCAATTAAGGAGTCGGGTTTTAAAATAACAGGATTTTCGGCACAGCAGCTTCCCAATAATAATGGATCGTATCGCTGGAGAGATTCCAGAATGCACTGGAATTATAAAGAGGGAGAACTGGTGATGGTTGAAGTTTGTTCTAATCATACAATTGTGGAGTTGCTGTTGAATGGTCGTACTTTGGGAAGAAAGAGTATGTCAGAGTGTCCGGATCGGATTTTCCGTTGGACAGTGCCTTTTGAAGCAGGGACTCTTACGGCAAAAGCCGGTTTTGATGGACAGGAGATCATCGCAGAATTGCATACGACCACGCAACCTGTGGGAATAACTTTAACAACAGACAAAAATGAGTTGTTGGCCGATGCTTATGATGTGGCTCACCTGGTGGTTCAATTGGTAGACAAAGAGGGACGTGCCATTAAAACCGAGAATGTAAAGGTGGAGTTTGAAATAGAAGGGGAAGCACGCCTGTTAGGGGTTGATACTGGTGCAGACGATAATACCCAGGATTTTCAATCCAATAGCATCCTTACCAATAAGGGGAGGTGTTTGGCCATTATACAGTCAACAAAAAAGAAAGGTAATGTAACGGTAAAAGCTAAAGTGCAGGGTTTTGATACCCAGCAAGTAGTGCTTCGAATGAACTAGATGAGCTTATGAATAAACAAAAGCCAGATGAACGCCTGTTGTTTATCTGGCTTTTTTGTGCCGCACCTTCTGTGGGAGTAGTATTTATATCTGGAAATGCATTAGAAAATTTTATGACAAAGCTTTATTGCATCATCTCAACTTATTCGAATTTCCTTTTCATTTTTTCGTTATAGCTGGATATCAGATATTCCCATTCGGCTTGGGTGATGTATGCCCTGTGGGGTTTCTGCAATTTCTTCATTTTAGAACGCTCTTTTTCTTTAGCGATGGAAACATTACTTATTCCTACTATTTGAGATGGTTTAATTTGTGTTTGATAGGCTATGTCGTTTGATCGGGCCTGGATAAAGTTTTTTTGATTCATTTCAGCATCCCACTTGGTGACAGGTTGTGTCTTGGCTTGGTAGGTCGACATGGCCATATTGTTCTGTGCAGTTACGTCATCTGTGGTGCTTAATAGTGGCATATTACGGGCAATGGCGTTGGGATTAACCCTTTGAGGAATAATAACTACTTCGGATAATTGGATGGTGTCACGGCTTAAAAAAACACCCATTAAGTAATTTTCGTTGGCAAGACTATCATTCACCTGGATATAAAGGGGTTTGAATCCAACATATGAAAATTGTACAAAATCTCCTATTTTAGCCCAGAATGAGAACTGTCCTGCTTCATTGGCTGTATACCCGGATTTATTGTTGATAATATATTTAGCATAGGGGAGGGAGAATAAGCTGTCACCTTCCATAATAACACCTCTAAACAGTAGAGAGTCTCGTGTTACCTGTGCTGAACTTAGTGAGCCAAGAATAAGCAATAAAACGGGTAGAATTCTTTTTAAGTTCATGGTATGAATGTAGTTAAGGATGAAACATTATTCTCTAAGGTAAGAACATTTTTTATAGAAGATCGCCTGTGTGTATTATTTTGCACTAGTAAAGAACGATTCTTTATATCCATTTAGGAAATAAAGAATCGTTTTGGAAGAATTATATTTTTACAATAATATCATGAATATTACGCTTAGGTACATGGTGTACTTCTTTCAAGTCGCGCCAGTACTTATAGTCTTTGTCTAATTCTTCAATGACCACTTCTTCTTTAGGAACACCTAAAGCAATAACCTGAACAATCTTAAGATGAGTGGGGATGTCCAACTCTCTTTGTAATTGAAGACGCTCAACAGATCCAATAATACAGCCGCCATAGCCTTTTTCCACAGCTCCTAACAAAATGCTTTGTGAAGCAATGCCATTATCGCTAAAAAAATTGCTCGATATGGATGTGTCATTCACCATGATGATATATGCAGACGGACGTTCTCCTTCTTTGGGTCCGTGCCAATCGCTCAGATAGCCTGCCCAGGATAAATATTTGAAGACAATACTATTTTTTTCGGGCGTGTGTACCAAAACATATTTGAGCGGTTGGGCATTTCTGGCAGAAGGTGAAAGACGAGCCAGATTGACAAACTCAATCAACTCATCCTCACCTATTTCCTTTTCTTGATGAAATCGTCTGTAGCTCCTGTTTTTTAATATCAGATCTTTAAGCATAATAAGGATTTTTTTATTGAAATAATATGGTAGATTTTTTTTCAGATTAGTCTTAGAATCTATCAGCCACTATTTTCCAATCAACCAGCTTCCAGAAGTTGGCAATGTAATCAGGACGTTTGTTTTGATAGTCTAAATAATAGGCATGTTCCCATACATCACAAGTTAGTATAGGGCTCAAACCTTCGGTCATTGGATTTCCAGCGTTGTTGGTCTGTACAATTTTTAGTTGTCCTTCGCTGTCTTTTACTAGCCAGGCCCATCCTGACCCAAATAAGGTGGCCGCTGCTTTTGCAAAAGCTTCTTTAAAGGCATCAAAAGAACCAAAGGCTTTATTGATAGCCTCGCTTAAGTTACCAGTTGGTGCTCCTCCTCCTTGGGGTGAAAAGGATGTGAAATAAAATGTGTGATTCCATACTTGAGCAGCATTGTTGAAAATTCCACCTTCAGCCTTTTTAATGATGGTTTCTAAATCTGCATTTTCAAATTCAGTGCCGGCAATTAGGTTGTTTAGGTTGTTTACATAGGCTTGATGGTGTTTTCCGTAGTGGAATTCAATGGTGTTTTTGCTAATAATGGGCGCAAGGGCATCGGCTGCATAAGGCAGTGCTGGTAATTCAAATTTCATGATAGTTTGTTTTAAAAATTGTCATTAATAATGTTGTGTTTTTTACAATATGAGTTGCTTGAAACACCATTAGCAAATTTAAAAAATCCAACATGAAATCCTAATGATATTACAGATATTTGCCTCAATAAATGATGCTTTATTTTTCATACTGTTCGTTGTTGTTTTTTATCTTTCTATGGAATTATAGACTCATTTGGTAAACCGTATCGGACAATTCCTTTGTCGTCATAGTACTATGAACTTGTGTTACAGTAAAAAATAAATTAGATTTGTTGTATATACCAATATAATCTCTAATGCGTAACCCCGTTGTTATCATCTTGCTCATTGTCCTATTTACTGCCAATAGGCTCGATGGACAGTATAAAATAGCATTCAGTAACAACTATCCACCTTATCAGTTTATGGATGAGTCGGGTGAATTGGTAGGGTTTAATGTGGATATATTAAAAGCCATTAATGATGTTTATAAAGCAAACTTGTACATTATTGGTGGCGAGTGGCATGCGATAAAGCAGGACCTGGACAAGGGGGAGGTGAATGCAGTGGGCGGTATTCATTATCCGGGGAGTCCGGATAGTCGTTATATTTATACGAGATCCGTTATTAATACATCGCATTGTTTTTTCTACAATAGTAATTACCATAAAAAATTTTCACTGGAGGTGTTTAGGTCTTTGCACGCCCCCAAGGTGGCAATGTGGAAAAATGATGTGCTTTCTCATTATATCACCTCTATTAATCCTACGGTGGATATATTGTACATTAATAATTACGGTGGTTTAATTCCAGCTCTGGATAGTGAGGAGGTTACCTGTGTGTTTGCTCAGAGAGTGGGTGGTATGTATCAGGTTAAGAAACTGGGTAAGAATTATATTAAAACCTTGGATCAGCGCATATTGGAAAGGAATATGGGCTTTAGGGTGGACAAAGATGTTCCGGAATTGGCGCAATTGTTAGACCATGGACTGGAAATTCTATTGGCCAATGGTACTTATCAGGATATTTATGACAAGTGGATTGGCGTATATGAGCAGAAAGAGAAACATTGGTACTACAGTGGTAGAAATATTGTGCTTGCAGGTAGTATTATATTGGTTTTAATACTGCTGTTGTTGATTATTAACCAGGTGCTGAATGCCAAGGTGAAAAGTAAAACCAAAGACCTTTTGCTTCAGCTTGAGTTGAATTCGAACATGATGAAGGAGCTGGAACGGCAAAAGGTGAGAGCGGAGGATAGTGAGAAGATGAAGACGGCTTTTTTGGCTAATATGAGCCACGAAATAAGAACGCCTATGAATGGGATCTTAGGCTTTACCGAACTCCTGAAAACAGTTGAATATTCCTCCGAAGAACAAATGAATTTTATAAAGATTATTGAACAAAGTGGTAACCGTATGTTGGGAACCATCAATAATATTATTGATGTTTCAAAATTGGAGTCTGGTTTGGAAGAGCCGAGTTATCAAGAGGTGGATATTAGAGGCATATTGATACAGCTTCGTTCTTTTTTTAAACAGGAAACAAATCTTAAGGGGATAGCATTGAAGATAATTGAAGAGGGGGTCATGGCGTCAGAAAGCTTTGTGACCGATGAGTATAAGCTTAATTCGATTCTTACTAATTTAATAAAGAATGGAATTAAGTTTACCAAAGAAGGGTTTGTTTCAGTCACCTACTCGGTGTCTAGTGATCTTGCTCAATTTTGGATTGAAGATACAGGTATTGGCATTGCTGAGAGTAGGCAGTCCGATATTTTTGATCAATTTGTTCAGGAAGATACTTCTTATTCCAGAAATTTCGAAGGCTCAGGTCTGGGATTATCTATTAGTAGAGGGTATGTGAATTTATTGGGTGGTAAAATAACCCTGAAATCTGAACCCCAAAAAGGTACCGTCTTTTATTTTTGTATTCCTAATCATAAGCCACCATTTGATGCTTAGGTTTTCTAATTTTTCTAGCAGCTATGTATTGCTAAATAATGATGAATCGGCAGATTTTATAGCAAAGATCGTTAATGTCGGTTTTGATGCCCTTGGTTTGATTAGCTTCTATTTGTGAGGAATTCATAGAGTTTATTGTCTCTTATATAATATTCCATATCTTTGCTCCACTACTAAAATGTTGTATAATGCAAGAAGATATTATTTGTTATTGCCGTAAGGTAAGCAGAGCCACTGTTCAACAAGCCATTGAGAAAGGCGCAAAATCATTGGAAGATATTCGTTGGAGCACTGATGCTTGTAAAGATAATCAATGTGAAAAAACGCACCCCAACGGAATAAGCTGTGAAGAAGAGGTGAAGCAAATGATTATGGCATATCATGGACATATTGAAGGACCTAAATGTAGCTGTGGTTGTTGTTCGTAACCTGCTAAAAATCATGGGTTTTGTATGTGAGTCGATTTCATGGATCGTTTTAGTTCTTCTAATGAGATAAGACCATCTTTGTTGGTATCTATTTTCTCAAAGCGTTGTTGTGCTTTTTCTCTGGTTGGCGTTTTACCTTGTCTTTTCTTTATCTTATTGTAGAATTCATCGAAGGAAACAAAGCCATCCTTGGAGGTATCCATGTTGATCATGCGTCTACTTGCTGTTTTTGAAGGATTGGATTTGTGGGCCGACTGTCCTTTGTTCATTCCAAAGGTTCTGGCGCCACGATTTTGATTTTCTATTTTTATCGTATACTGTTGTGATAGCGGGAAACATTTATCTGAAGTGCAGGCGTAGTAATTCATGGTTAATTCCAATGAATCAAAGGGCTTGCTGGATGATATATCTACCCAGAATTGACGTGGTTGTGTATCGCTATCTCCAGGACCTTTTTGTGCTGTTGCTGTTGCAGGTGAAGCACTGACTCCTTCTGGCAGTGAGAGCGTGTACTGCATGGGCGGAGCCAGGTTATTCCAGTGAACATCATGGATGGGGTCGGGGTAGAATCCAAGAAAAAGTCGTCCATTGCCAGTTTTAAGCAAGGAATCGTTGGCTTCTGCACGTAGCTTGACATAGTAGGTGTCTTCAGCTATGGAGGGTGTAGTGTTTAGTATGGTGAGTCCATCGGGACGTGCGACTCTTAGTTCCGAATCTATATTTGTAAGTTGTGGAGCTCTACCTATGTGTGGTAGATTTAGTTCACTGGCTTGGGTTGTATGAACTGGTGGACCAACGGCTTTCGTTAATGCACTGCGTAAACCTTTTGCGTCGATGCGACCCGAACCGTAGAGTACTTCTCCTTCTGGGGATATTAGGAAGACAGACCAGGAACCAGATCGCAAACCAATGCGAATATCATCATCCATCGTATCAGCAATCCAAGGAACCTTCGTTTTTAACTTCTTGCGAGCTTCGGTTAATTGAAGTAAGCGTTCTTTTATATTTTGAGCCTGTACATAGCCATTCATTTCAGGATGGCGTAGAGATTTGTAAAAATAAAAAAACTGAACATCTTTATGGGCATAATCCACATAGGCTGCTTCAATTTCAGGGTAGTTCTGATGAAATAATGGACAGGTTAAACATCCTGCTGCAAGTACGGTATATTTTCCTTTGCACAGTTCAGTAACACTGATAGGTGTGCCGTCTGCGGTATAGGCATGCATGGTTGGAATGGGTCCGCTATCCAGTACCCCTTCTTCCGGGACATTTCTGTTGAGTCTGGTGTTTTTTTGTTGTATGGTTTGTGATTGAAGCCATATTGGTAAACCAATAAAGCAAAGAATGGTGAAGACGAAGCGTTGAGTCATGGTATTGAATTTCACAAGGTAAGCGTTGATGCTATAGGTGGTTAGAGAATGAAATTGTCGTCGATGTAAGCTTGTAGTTTTTCTTTATATTGCTCGCTGACAGGTATGCGTACCTTGTCAAAAATGATTTTAGAACGTTCGATCATGGTTATTTTTTTTAGGTTAACCAAATAGGATCGGTGCACACGAATGAACTGATTGGAAGGTAGCTTTTCTTCAATTTTTTTCATGCTTAACAACGTCATAATGGGTTTTCCCTGGGCTAGGAAAAAACGTAAATACCCTCTGTTGCCCTCTACGTAAAGTATGTTATCTAATTCAATTCTTATAAGTTTATACTCCGATTTGATGAAGATATGATGGGGATCAGAACTTAGTGCTTCTCTTTGGTGTTCGGTTAGCTTAAAGTAATTCAGTGCTTTGTTGGATGCTTTTAAGAATGATGGGTAGTCCAGTGGTTTTAATAAATAATCTAAAGCATCCAGTTTAAAGCCGTCAATGGCATAGTCACTGTAGGCGGTGGTGAATATTATTTGAGGTTGCTGGTGTAATGCTTTAACCAGGTCTAATCCGTTTAATTTAGGCATCTGAATATCTACAAATATTAAATCTACATGGTGACTGTTAAGGAAGTCCAGTGCATCCAAAGCATTCCTGAAGGATCCCTGTAAGTCTAGAAAAGATGTCTCTTTAATATAGGCTTCAATCTGTTGGATGGCCAACGGTTCGTCATCAATGGCTATACATTTAATCATTGTTCAAAGGGATTTTAAGGTTAACACAGTAAGTTTTTTCTCTATCTTCAATGGCTAAGCTGTAGTTTGTGCCATATAGCAGTACCAATTGTTTTTCCAGATTAATAAGCCCTAATCCAGTTTTTTCTCTTTTATTTTCTAAGGACTCGTGTTTGCTATTGGCAATCTCAAACAATAGCTCGTTATCTTTAATATGGGCTGATACTGTTACGAAGGACTCCTTGGTATCATCGATGCCATATTTAAAGGCATTTTCTACCAGTGAGGTAAAGAGTAATGAAGGTATTGTTTTATTACTTTGCTCCACTTCTAAATGGAGATTGATGTGAACATTATCGTAATAGCGTATACGCATCAGATGGATATATGAACGTATAAATGCAAACTCGTCTTTGATGGTAGATGTCCCTGCTTGAGAGTCGTTTAATAGATGTCGCATCAGTGTGGATAGCTGTATGATTGACTTTTGAGCCTGGCCTGTATCAAAGCTGATTAATGCATGAATATTATTTAAGGTATTCATGAAAAAGTGAGGACTAATTTGATTCCTTAAAAAAGAAAGTTCTGTTTGTAAATGTGTTTTGTCTTTTTGTTCACGTAGCTTCTCTTCTTTTTCTCTGAGTATGAGTAGTTTGATGGTGTTGTTGAATCCAATGACTAAAAATGAAATCAATACGTTGGTGGCCATTTTGTATTCGAGAGATCTACCTGATATTCTACGAGGATTGATTCGTTGTATTTGGTCAAAAGATTCAAACACCATGTGCTGAATATATTTTAAATAAGGGCTTGCTGTTGTAACGATGATTACTAATACAAACACCAAGGAGAGATAGCGTAGGTTTTGTTTTTTCAGTAAGAAATGAGGAACAAGAATGCTGTTATTGACCATGAAAATAAGTAGGAAGGGAATGAGTCGAATCCATTCCATATATACTTTTGTATGGCTAAAATCTCGTGCGCCTTGCAAGGTGTAAACTGGTAAGGCTATTACAATGCACCAGATAATTAAATATGCTATATTTTCTCCCTTGTATTTGTTCATGCCTTTATTATAAGTTACGAACCATTCGTACATAATTGTAAATGCGTATTACGTCGCCCTGGGGGCCATGTCCTTGTGGATAATCATCGGGGTCTCCAACTTTGGGATCGCTACGTTGGGCTCCGGCTCCATGTACGTCCATTAGTTCAGTCGTATTTGAACGGCGGTTCTTCATGAAGCCCAATGCTTCTCCAAAGCAAATATAGATAGCCTGTTGTCCTCCTCTTTGTCCTGCCAACGTTGTTGAGGACCAGAAAAATGGATAATTGTCGTTTTGAGCCTCGTCCTTGATCTTGGTTATTTTAAATAAGGGATGAATGGCGGCTTGGTGGTTATACTGAGGAGCGTTGGAATAATCTAGTATACTATGTAACTCCTTGGCATTGGGTAGTCTCCAGTCGTTGTAGCCTAAGTAGTTTTCTTTGTTTCTTTCTGAAACCCAAGCCAATGCTTCCTCCCAGTTCATGCCTTTTTTACTGTCGGTCTGTTGCCACATTAGTTGAGTTGATAAATCGGAGATGGTACCATCGCCATTGTCCTCGAAATTATTTATCCCGTAATGCGAATTGCCTCGAACAAATCTGACCGTGTGTTTTTTGTCGCCGCGTGGTGTGCTTACCGGATATCCTTTTATGCGACCGTCGGCTAGGTTAACGCCAAAAACGGTGGTGTTATTACCCATCGTCTTTCCTTTGTAGATGGTGGATGACATCATCTGTGTATCGATAATACGATCGCCGTTGGCTCCATATTCAAAATCGAAATAGTCGGTGTTTACAAAGGGCTTAGCGCTTGGTGGTACCTGATTCATTTGGCGGCTGCTGGCGTCAACACCACTATAAAGCATTAATGAATAGGCCTCTTTTATGCTTGGAATACGCCAGTCGGTATGGTTGGCCAAATTAAATGATTTTACTTTTGTCAATGCCTGCTCATAAGTCATGGCTTCGAACCCCTTTTGCCACATTAGTCCTGTTACATTATCTGTAATGGTTCCATCTCCATTGTCGGTATAGGACGGTTGATTACCGTTGAATTGTGCATCTTGTCCGTAAAAGGCCTTCCCGGGTTCTGGTGGTGTAACTTCTCTTTGGTTATCGTAGCATTTTTGTTGATCGGTGTCAACTATTTTATATTGACCCGCCGAGGGTGTTGTCTGTGCGTATGTGTTTACCATACCTAGGCTAATGACGAGGGGTAGTATGAATAACTTTTTCATATTTGTTTTACTTAAAAATATGTCTTTTTGTTTTTTATTGAAGCATAAATACTTTTCCATCACATGTGATGGTTAAGAAGTCTTGGGCCAGAATGACAGTTCCTTTAAACTGTTCTGCTATTTTTGCTTTGGTGGCTACCTCATCAATATTTACATTGGAAAGGTGGGTGATGACAAGAGTTTTGACCCCTGCTTCTGCCGCCATACGGGCACCTTCTTCAATGCTAGCATGTGCACTGTTTCCTTTTTTGTTTCGAGAAGCGTTTGTTGGTCTCTTCGATTTGGCCCCCTTGCGAATTACCTGACAGTCTAGAACTAGTATATCTGCACCCTTTGCTAGCTTGGCTAAGTGAGGGGTGTAGGTAAGATCTCCTGAGATAACAATGGATTTGCCATTGGCGTCAAAGCGGTAGGAAAGGGTGTAAATGGAATGTGGTACTTCTGTGGTGGAGATGTTTACATCCTTATAGCTGAACGAATTGTCACCTTGTAACTCCTTTATTATTGCGTTGGTTTTATCTTCGTTGAATGTTTGACCTTTGTTCTTCATTCGGTATTGAAGGTCTTCTCGATAAAACTCAGTGACGTAATCGGTCATTTTTTTTATGGGAGCAGGCCCGGCTACTAAGAACTCTCCTGGCATCATCAACTTTTGGTGAACCATAGGTATGAACTCCTCGTTATGATCCATGTGGTGATGGGTGAGAAAAAGTGCATCAGGACTGTTGCGTCTCGTATATCCCAGTTTCTCCAGTTGTTCACGGGTTCCATTTCCCATGTCTACCAGAAATTTTGTTCCATTGTACTGAACCAGTGCTGAAGGACTGGAACGGTGACTGTTATATTGTGGATTGCCCGATCCGATGATGGTGACACTAAATTTAGTATGGTCTATTTTTCCTGTGGGATAGGATATTTCTGCGGGCTTGTCTTTGTGGACTATTTTTGCCTTTGGTAGTTCTTGTGCGTTTAAATGACACACGATTAAAATGGTGCTTAAAAAAGTTATTAGGTATTTCATCCTTCCCATGTTTTGGTTTTTACTTTTACAAACAACGTATTTTTGTGAATAAATAAAAACTTAAACTGATGTTTGTGGGTTTTTTATCAACAAACAGGGGTTTTTAAGTGAATTTTAGGTTTTGTTATATGTGCGTAGGTTTTATCCTGTAGCTGAGGATGGATTAGTTCATAGTTCCTTGCCGCTTTGTAATTCATTACCAACCCTAAAGAAGTCTTTGGTTTTCTGTAAAGTACTGTCGAGGGCCTCTAACTCTTTATAATAAGCTTTTTCAAGGCTGTTGGTCTTGATCACTTTTTCCATGCCTCCATTTTTTATGACTACACGTTTGTCAGCCAATAATATAAGTAAAGGGTCATGAGTAGCCATAAGTACAATTTTATCTTTGTTTACCAATAGATTGAGTGCCTTTTTTTTATTTACGCCGGCATTTTCAATTTCGTCAATTAGCACAATGGGCGCTTGTCCAATGCAGGCTACGTCAGCGATCATTAAAGCCCTGGATTGTCCGCCACTTAAAAAGGTAACCGCCGTGTTTTTTTCGAAAGGTTCACCAGATAGTTCGTTGGCTAAGGAGATGACTTCTTTTACCATTTGTTCAGCATTGGGTAAGAAACGACTTTGGGCATGTAGCATCAAAAAGTTTTCCACATCCATGTCGAGTACAAAGTTCATGTTTTGTGTTATTTGAGCGATCAATTTCCCGCCAAAGAGAGCGGCAGTGTCATCGTTGGCCTCCCGACCGTTGATTAAAACTTTTCGCTGGGTAGGCGTGTCCATTTGAGCTAACCATTCGATATCTGCCAGTAAACGACTTTTGCCGGATCCTGTAGGGCCTACAATACAAGTAATTTCTCCGGTTTGCAGATGGAGACTACATTTTTCAGGCTCTTTCAACTTGTTTACGCCAGCCAGAACATCCAGGTTTTCTATTTTTGTTTGGCTGTCAGCTGCGCATATTCCATTTATAAATTCTATAAAAAGCGTAGTTAGTTCTTGGCGTGAACAAGCTCTTTCTTCCCAAAATGCTTCGTTCATTTGATCCATTAGTTCAATAAATGATTTGCTTTCCTCTTGAGCATCTATATGAAAAGAGTGGAAGAAATCTGTAAAAATGGGGTTGTCGATTACAATTTCTTTTAAAGGTTTGTGTAATATTATTTCCGGATCCATATTTTTATAGTTTAATTTTTCGGTTGATTCCTATTTGAAAATCTTGGTCCACACGGGTTTCGCCTAAACAATATGAGCACAATGCAGTAGGCATGGAGAAACGTAGCTTTAAGTTATCGGTGTTTTCAAATCCCTTGGCTGATGAGGTGAGCGTAGCTAATCTGTCGGCTCCTTGTCCTGTGATGCCATTTATAAATAGTACTTTGCATTTTGAGTTAACTTGCTGAATTTTGAAGCGGAACACCTCACGCTCGGCTTGAGAAACTAGGTCGCTTTTGGTAACTACTACAATATCTGCCATCTTAACCATGGGGCCTGTTTTTAAGGGAGTATTAATGCCACTTAGGTTATCCAGCACGCAGATAGCGAGCACTTCTTTTAGATGAGGAGCGCAGCGGTTACATAAACCTGCACTCTCTGTGATGAGGGTAGAGAACTTGTTTTGTTTTGCCCACGAAAAGCAAGCATCGATATTAGATATAAAGTAATGGTCAGGGCATAAATTACCTGCGAGGCCCGTTTTAGCTGTAATGCCATTTCTTTGGTATTGTTCTTCGTCAAGAGAACTGATGCAGTCGAACTTAATCACACCACAATGGTTTTTGAAGCCCGGTTGACTTTCGATCATCTTTATAATTACCGATGTTTTACCCGAGGACGGTGGTCCTGCTATGGTTATTAGTTTTGTTTTCATTAGTTTATTTTTTGTCCCACTCTTTCATGAATTCGGTTCTAATATCTTCTTTAAGTTTTCCTATATCGTATTTGTAGATGAAATCCCAGCCGAGCCATTTAATCATTTTAGGGAAACTACTATTGGGTACCTTGGGATGCGTGCTTGGAAAGAAACGGTTTTCGAGCATTTCTCCAGTCTCTTGGCTTAAAAGAAAATTCAGAAAATGCTGGTGTTGATTTATCTTATCCTTTTTTACCAATAAGAATACGGGACTAGCAATGGCTCCGTCGTTGGGCCAAACAATTTTTATATGTTTGTTATTGATGCGCTGAGAGAAAAACCAAGGCATGATATAAACAGCGGCTCCTTGTGTATTGGGTTGATTAGCCAGCTTTACCATTTGGGCAGGGTGCAAACCACTTTTAATATTTTGAGCCAGTGTTTTAATTGAATCCATTCCAGCATCTTTGTAAAAAGGTAGCATTACTGCATTGCAAAAAAAGTCATCTTCGCCACGCATGATGATATCGTTTTTAAAGGAAGGATCTAGTAGGTCGCTCCATGTTGTAGGTGCTTTTCGATGCCCCAATCTTTCCATATCGACAACTATTACCAGCATATTGGCAGTGTACATGGTAAAATGTTGATGGGGGTCGGCATATTGTACCTGTTCTAAATACTTATTTAAGGCATTGGCTTGGTAGCTTTCGAAAATACCAGTATGAATAAATCGTTTCATAAAGGGTTCGTGGAAAAAATTATTTATATCAGAAGCCATGATGATGTCGGGTAATTCGTCGGAGTTGTGTATATTGTCAAGAAGAGGGTAGTAGGATAATTCATGGTTTACATTGCCCTCTATTAAATAATTAAAATTCGTAAAAGAGTTAGGGTTGTTTTGAATAAATTTTTCAGTAAATTCTTTGAATGGATTGCGTAAACCACATGGCAGCATGGCCGAAAAGTGTAAGTTTTCTTGGCGGGTCATGTGGGTTTCTGCATTTTGAAGGGTTTCATTTTGTAATTGATTTAAGGTTTCGATAAATGATTCCGCATCTAGGTGATTTGTTTTTAATAGGGTGTTGAGTCGGGTAAAACGACCTATTCGGTTTAAATTTTCTTGTTTAAAGTAATTACCCAATCCGTGCTTTTCAAATACAGCAATAAACGCCTTGTTCATTTCTGCTATTTGTAATAAATTTTCGCTACCTGTTATCATAATTTTATATTTTCAGTTGTTAATGTTAGCTTGAAATGCACACTTTGCATGTATGGCCATGTGAACTTTTGGCCTCCACCAGTTCTATATTAGCATTGTATATGTCTGATATGATTTGGCTGTCTATGATTTCCTCGGGCTTTCCTGTGGCAGCGATACGACCATCTTTGAGTAATATGACATGGTTGGCATAGTTGATGGCTTGTTCTGGAGAATGGGTATTCATTATGATGCCATAACCTTTGTCTCTGAGCCTCTTTGCCATATTCATCACTTTGATGCTATTGCCCATATCTAAATTAGAGGTAGGCTCATCCATCGCTATATATTTGGGTTGTTGTGCCAGTGCCCTTGCAATCAATACCATTTGTTTTTGACCTCCGCTTAACTTAGAAAAAGTCTGGTGACTTAGTTCTTCTAGGCCTAAAAATGCCATACATTGTATAGCCACTTGCTTTGCTTTTTTTGTGGGTTGTCCAAAAAAACCTTTCGTATGGGTTAAATGCCCCATCAATACTACGTCAAAGACAGTAAATGAGAAAGGAGAACCATGAGCTTGGGGAACATAGCTGATTTCTTTGGCCAATTCATGTTGGGAATACGTGCGTATATTTTTCCCTTCCAGATTTAAGCTTCCTTTTTGCGGAGGAACTAGTCCCAGTATGGTTTTAAAGAGTGTTGTTTTTCCAACGCCATTTTTGCCTAATATGCATGTGATTTCGCCTTGTTGAATGGTGGCGTTAATTTGAAAAAGAATTCGTTTTTTCCCATAGCCACATTGTAGGTTGTTCATCTCTATCATAGCTTTTATCTTTTACTTGTTTTCATGAGTATAATTATAAAAAAGGGTGCTCCAATGAGCGAAGTGGTAATACCTAAAGGTATTTCCATGGATGATATACTACGTGAAAAATCATCCACAATCATTAAAAATGAACTACCAATAAGGAAGGAGGCAGGCAAGAGTACACTATTTTTAGGTCCGATGAGCAAACGTGCTATATGGGGGATTAATAATCCTATCCATCCAATAATGCCACTGATACTGACCGCTGAAGCAGTCATTAGCG
Source organism: Saccharicrinis fermentans DSM 9555 = JCM 21142 (assembly GCF_000517085.1). NCBI lineage: Bacteria > Pseudomonadati > Bacteroidota > Bacteroidia > Marinilabiliales > Marinilabiliaceae > Saccharicrinis > Saccharicrinis fermentans. The sequence continues at coordinate 5,350,920 of NZ_KI912107.1, forward strand.
TGGCGACAGAAATCACCAAAAGGCGAAGCCGATCTACATGTACACCTATGCTTTTAGCCTCTTCGTCCCCAAAGGATAATACGTCTAGTTTCCATCCAGAAAGGGTTAGGGTGATTAATCCCGGAATGGATATCATGGCGATGTATTTGAGGTCTCCCATTTCGATGTCGGTTAATCCGCCCATTAACCAATATACGATGGATGGGAGGGTGTCATATGGATCAGCGATGTATTTTAGTATCGAAATAAGTGCAGTAAATACGGTGGCGACAATCATTCCGGAAAGAATAAGGGTAAGACATTTGTCGTGCTTTTTGCCAGTAGACAGACTGATCATATATACGGCCACAACTGCTATGATTCCAAAAATAAATGAAAAGGATTGTGTTGCCAGACTACCTAAAGCTAGCAGTATTGCCAAGGCAGCTCCAAATCCTGCTCCTGCTGATACGCCAAGTATAGAAGGCGATACCATGGGGTTCCGAAACATGCCTTGGTAAGCAGCTCCTGTTAAAGAGAGTGTGCCTCCTACCAAGAAAGCCGCCAGTATTCTGGGTAGACGAATATCGATATAAATGGTGCTTAACTGTGCTATTGATTCGTTACCTGAAAAGGAATACCGTCCTAAAGTTAATGAGACTGCTGCGATGGCAATGTTCAATAATATCAGTATGATAAATAGTAGTGATGAAGGCGCTCGTTTCATATGTTTATTTTTTTTCAAAGGCCATATGGAACTCGCTGAAGCTACTTGTCTCCCTGCGTGCGAAACAATTCCCAAGGCTCGTTTCATAGTTTTTTAAAATGTAGGTGAACAAGTTGGTTTGCGACATAAATGGCAGTAATATCAATTTGTATTAGATGCTTCTAATGTATTTTCTGGCCTAAAGATTAATTCATATTCCGTTTTGTTTAGCTTATACTGGTAAAATAGCTCGTAAAATTCGATAATTTTAGCTCGGGTGATGGCTGCGGATTGCCCGTAAAAAAGCTGACACATCCAAATGACACCAGGTATCCTGTTGATGGACGGAGGATGATCGAACCAACCCAATGGTTGCCCCGGTATTTTATACAGCTGTTTTTCTTTCACGGCTTTAATATGAGCCCATTTTTTGCTTTTGCTGATGGTTGTGTATGCATTTTGTTCTCCTCTAAATCCTGCACAGAATATGTAGTCCGGATTCCAGAGGATGACTTGTTCCATGTTTACTTTGGCATGTCCTCCTGATGGTAAGTCTATTTGGGCAACATTGGGGATGCCTAAGTAACTAAGTACTTCTGTATGCTTAGATCCTGAAGGATCTGTTAGCAAACCGGATGCACCAATGGTATAATAAACTTTCGCGTTTGGTTTTGGGCTGTTTCTTTTTAGCGAGTCTACATCCTGATATAATTGGTGTAAAAAATGGCTGTATGAAATACTTTTGGGGGTTTTGTTGAGTAATTTTCCTATAAATAGATAGGTTTGATCTAAGCGATTAATGGAGAGATCAATCGTGACTATCGGTATGTTTAAACGACGCTCGAGTTTATGTAGCTTTTCTGTTTGAATAGGTTTACCGTGATATCCGGCTATAATTATTTGGGGCTTGGCAGTCAGCACTTCTTCAATATTGTTCATGTCGATGCCAGGTATTTTTTCGTATTTGTCTGAAATAAAATTATATGTTTTTTTGCCTGGAAGTATGCCTTTGGCTACCATTTCATGAGATGCTAGCGGAAAGAGAAGTATGGAGGTTTTTGCATCGTATGGGATGATACGTGTGATGTTATCGGGTACATGGATCACCCTTCCGCTCATATCGTTTATTGTTTTGGCATTGATAAGTTGGCCTATAAAAAGGATACCTGTTAGTAGGATGCTAGCTTTCATATATGATTAAATTTAATTTAGATGAAAGGTTAAAAAAAATCTGATGGCTCGCCCTTCTCCAGGTAGGTACGACAAGTAACTGTAGTACTCTTTGTTAGAGAGGTTATGGGCGCTTATATTGAGTGTTGGCTTAGTGATGATATGTGGAAGTTGCAGTCTGAGTGTCGATCCTAAAATTAAGTATGAGGGAGTGGTATATTTCGATTCTCCCAAACGTTGTTGTTCGGAGTAAAATATAGAACGAAGCGCTAATTTGAGTCTTGCCTTATTCTTAATGGTGCAGGAATAAGCTATTTCTGATTTCATATTCAGGGGTGGCGTGTAATCCAGAGGTGTGCCATCGTCCAATACAGAATTCGAATGGCTCAGGTCGGTTCCATTGAGGTAGGCCAGACCAACACTTAGGTTGAGGTGATCTGTATTTTTGATGATGTGGTTTAGGTTTAGTACACCACTTACTTCGCCTCCAAAGAGTCGTGTTTTACCAATGTTTACATAGGTGTAATTGGTGCCTGGCATACCAGTCACCTCCTCCTTACTAATCATATTGTTCATGTACCAGAAGAAAGGACTGATTTCCATTGTAAATAATTTTGTTGTGAGTGTATAAGCTATGTCTATACTATGGCAAAATTCGGGTTGTAGCTCCGAATTGCTGTAGAGGATTCCGTTGGATGTATAATTATCCGAGTACAATTCGCTGGTTGCAGGCATCCGAAAGGATCGGGCAAGGTTTAGTTTTAGTTTAGTTTTATTGTTTAGTCTGAATTGGCTTGCTATATTGCCGGTGAGGGCTGATTTACTTGAATTGCGTTCTTCTATTTGTTCTAAACTATAGGCATCTCCCTCGTAAAGAGATCCGTAATTATAACGAATACCCCAAAGTATTTTTATATTTGGTTTATATTGCCAACTGTGTTCCATAAAAATGCCAGATGTAAAAGACCGGGCATTGTCGCTCACTCTATTGTTGAATTCAAAGGCTTCGATATAGTCTACTGCGTCTGTAGGGGTGGAGATATGAAATTGGGAAAACTCTCCGCCAGTAGTGATGCGGTATGCCGGACTTACTTTTATATTTCCTTTTAGAAGAGTTCCATAGTAGTAATCAGAAAAATAGGTTGTCTCGGTGTATGAAAGCATATATGCAGCTGCGGTATAGTAGTTTTTAATGAATTCTCTACTTTCGTTGGAATAATAGGCATTGAGTTCAATGTCATTCCAAATGCCTGCTTGTGGCTGTTTGTATTTCAGAGAATAATTATTTGTTTTTTCTTTATGCGTTTGTACGCGCATGTAATTGGTGCCATTGAATCCAAGGGGTTTGCCCCATGGTCCGCCATCATGCAGGTCGGCTGTGAATGTGAGTTGTTGTAAACGATCGGATTGATAAGCTGCTGTAAACCATAGTTCTTTGTCGGAATAAAAGCTGTTTTCTGCTACTTTCCCATTGGGGTAGAGAAAGTTGTCAGCATCACGATAACGGACGCTGGCTTTAATGCCCAGTTTTCCATTGCTCCATCCACCACAGGTCAATAAGGTTTTTTCGTTATTTATGGTACCGTAACCGACTGTGCATTTTGCATCGTAGCCATTCTGAGAGAAGGGTGATTTGTCAATTAGGTTGATAATACCTGCCATGGCAGAGGCTCCATGAACTACCGATGAGGCACCTTTTTCTACCTCTATGCGTTCAAGATCATATACATTAATGGTATGTGACATGACACCTGCTGTATAGGAACTGAAACGTCGGTTACCATTTCGGAGTATCAAAATTCTTTTCCCAGATAATCCACGTAAGGTAATGGGAGCTTGATAGCTGGTTTTATTGGTAAAGCCAGGTTTTGTTTGTAAGACCTCATTTATATTTTGTGGGTTTAGTTGTATTATTTCTTTCTGAAGGGTCGTAAATGCTGATACTGTACTTTTGCTTTCAATTTTACGATCGGTTATTATATCTATCGGTGTAATGCGGTAGGTGTTTTTTCTTAAACGGACAGTGATTTGGTTTGTGTTATTAGCCAATGAAAGTGTATCTGTATGATATCCTAATGATTGGATATAAATGGTATTTTCATTGGAGGGTACTTCAAAACTGAAGTACCCCAATGAATCACAATTAGTCCATAATCCCGACGGGGTATATACTGATGCAAATACAGTGTGCCCCCTATCATTTACCACAATACCATTTACTTGTTTTTGTGCGAGCATAGGTATACAAGACAAGCAGAGATAGGTAAATAACAAATGTCGGTTCATGAAGTTAGTTATAGAGAAAGAAAAATTGAATGCGATGAAAAATATTTATTTGTTGATGACCTGCCAGCGTACAAGTGTTTGCTTTTCGTTCGGCTTATCTGGTTTAAATCGTCGTACCATAAATTTCACATAAGCACCTTCGATTGTTTTGATAAGATAAACAGCTTGTACTTCTTCTTCTGTTTTTCCTTCTGGAACAACAAGTATATTGCTTCTGAATGATTGTCCTATTATGCAGGCATCTAAAGCGGCGGAAAGATTTTCTTGTTCGTAAAATCCTGTTTCTGAATCTTTATAAAGGCTGTAGTCAATGGGAGATTCGTAGACTAGCTCACCGGTTATTGCTTCGCTTATGGTTCTTATGGAGTCGAAATAGCTGATCCCTTCGCCTATCTTACATGCCTGTGTTGTGGGGGCGAGTAAAATAGCGGGCGTTCCTTCGCTTTGCAAGTCTCCATTTTCGCTATAAGAATAGGCCTTCACAGTGTAAAATTTAATGTCGTAAGAAAAGGTGTCTGATTCGGTCAAATAGGCATAGTCTAAATCTGTTTCAGTTAGTTCGGACTCGCTGTGCACGAAATCTATTCCTGCCCCCCAGACATTCACTTTAGGATCGCGTTCTAGATAATATTCTTTTACAGGGTAGTCTCCTTGTGTAATGGGGATTATTGCTTCGTCCTTGTCGCATGAAGACAGTATTACTGCTAGTGTAAAAATTGATAACTTAAGTTTCATATGTTTATAGTTTGTTTTTTTACGTTTCTATAATTGTCCTTTTAAGAAATCTTTTCTATGGCATATTTTTTTCTCGAAATACTTAATTAGTATAACGACGATATACTTTTATCAGATAACGTGCCATTTGAATGTTTATGAGGGGTGCTTTGTTGTAGTGTTTTATTAATCAGTAACTTGTTGATTGTCTTGTGTGGTGGGGGACTTATTTGTAGCTTACAAAAATGTAGAATAAATGTATTTTTGCTTACAAAAATGAAGGTATAAGCTTCTACTGTGGAGGTAACTAGAATCGCCAAAGTAGAAGCTTAGGAATAAAATGGTGTTATGTTCGTGAAATATGGAATTTATTTAGTATTGTAAAAGTTACAAAAACGCTTAAATACATTGTTTAATTCACTCTCACTTTGAGCTGCTGATTTTTTGTTGGTGGGGAAAGGATTTTCGTGCGTGTATTCTCTGTCAAAATCAATCTCGTCAACCGGGATGTTAATATCTCGGTATGCACCTTTTAAAGTATTGATGACTTCGAAAGAGGGTATAACCGTATCTTTTTTTAGGGTGATGGCATAAAAGTGGTTTTCATGTCTTTTTAAAAGTTTTTCTCTCAGTTCCCGACCTTTTTTATAATCGAGCATAGCATAGAACACCTCTCCCTCCAGGTGATCTTCTTGCATGTAGTGACGAAGTAAGTTGTCTTTTTGTATAAATTTATCCAAGTGTTCTACTAAATATGAGTATAATGCAACATTTGCTTCACTGTCTAAGATGAATTTAGAAACGGGAGATAAACGGTTAAATGTGGCACCACTGCAAAATAGTCCCACCTTTGCATGGGAGAAGTACTGCTTGTGATTGGTTAGTTTAAGTATCTGAGCAAGGAACCCACCTATTGAATAAGCCAGAATGTTAAATTCAAAATCTTTATGGATATAGGGATGCTTGCCTTCTTTGCATTGTTCAATAAACTGAATAACATCATAGTAAGTTTGTAATCCTGACCATATGAAGCGTTGGGGCATAGCGTGTAGGCGCATACTAATGGCTACGTTGGATAAGGTAGAGTTTAAGACATTGGGGTATCTCTTTTTTCTTCTTTCACTGAGAAGATACATTTCTCTTTTACTGCTCCAATCCTTAGGCGCACGTTGCATATGAAAAGCCATGGGGAATAATACAATGCTGCTTCCTGTACCTTGGCAAATTGTTTTTGCCCAAGGAACATATTTTGTCCAATCTTTTTCATTGAAGCCGTGAAATAAAAATATTATTTTCTTTGTGCGCAGCTTATTGCCCGGTGTTATAATGTGATATGAAAAAGACTTGTTTTCTGGCACAAAAATGTCTTTGATGTGGATGTCGTCTTTAATGGTACCAACATCTGTATAGAAAGAGTATTTGTGAACTAAATCTAAATGGTGCTTTGTGCAATAATAATCAGTGGTTCCGGGTAGGATTTTATAAGATGATGATTCAAAATTGTACTCCTTGCTATCTACTTCGTTTTTCATATATTTAAATTTGTCTTTCAATGGTCATATGGAACTCACCAAGTTTTATTATCTCCAGTGTGTGAATCCATTCTCATGGCTCGTTTCATATGTATAAATTTATTTTTTAATGCCTTTTCGCGGTAGTTTTGTTTAAATCATTGGTCTTGGAGCAAGTCAGCACTAATGGTTTTATGCTAACTGACGTAAGCTATACCGAGTGGCATTTTGTCAAATATTTGTTTCCTCCTGAGCGTGTCAGTCAATTTTACGAGTAGTTAAAAATACAAATTTGTTTAATTATAGTAGCTGTTTTTAAGCAGTATTTAACGGAGAGCCAACAATGTTATTGTTTTTTAATATTCTCTATTATTATAAATAGCTTACTTTTGCATTTATGTATATATCATTAGGTATGCCTTCATTAGCGGGCATAATTCTTCGATAAAAACTGTTAAGAGACAGATTTTGTTTTACTTAAAGAGAAAGAGAAACGATGATTCAAGATATTTATCCACATCGGTTTGAGAATGGTTTTGTGGCCGGGTTAACATTAAACGCGAATGATTATGTTTTTTGTTTTAAGGGCAATGCTTTGCTGATGAAACGCAATCATGAAGGTTTAGCAATTCCTCAACGAAAGCATTTAGATATTGAAGTGGGCAAGTCGGTGTATTTATTTGCGATAGATGGAAAGCATTGTTTTTTAATATGGGATAGTCCAGATGTGTGTGAAGCTGAATTTGTCTATCATGAGATTCACTTTCGTCATCCTTTTGACAGTGTGGAATTAGATTGGCTGAGCAGTGTGGCCTTACAGTTGAAGAACTGGTATGGAGATCATAGATATTGTGGGAAGTGTGGAGCTGCTACCATTCCTTCTGTTGAAGAAAGAGCGATTGCTTGTCCCTCTTGTAAGCGTATTGAATACCCTATTATAGCACCTGCTATTATTGTTGCAATTATCAGTCATGATACATTATTACTGGCCAGAGGAGCACAATTCCCTGAAGGATTTTATTCTTTGGTGGCCGGGTATGTTGATATAGGAGAGTCCATAGAGGAGACTGTTGTGCGTGAAGTACGTGAAGAGGTGGGAATAGCGGTGAAAAATATTCGTTATTACAAAAGTCAGCCATGGCCTTTTTCGGGGTCAATGATGATGGGTTTTGTGGCGGAGGCAGTGGAGGGGCAAAAGATACAAGTGGATAATCATGAAATTTTAGAAGCCGGATGGTATCATCGCCATGACTTGCCTAGTCATCCTTCGGAGAGGAGTATTGCCGGTGAGATGATCGAGAAATTCAGGAGGGGAGAACTGGGATAGTGGATGCCAGTCACTTGCTTCCATTAGAATAAAAAAGCCGATGCATTTTAGCATCGGCTCTATCTGGTTGCAGACTTCTATAAGTCTTGTATCTCCATCTAAAAAAGATTTACATCATTCCGGGCATACCTCCGCCCATTCCGCCCATTCCTCCGGCTGGCATAGCAGGCTCGTCTTCTTTTTCATCTATAATCACACACTCAGTAGTTAAGAACATACCAGCGATAGAAGCAGCATTTTCAAGTGCAATACGTGTTACTTTTGCAGGGTCAATCACACCACTAGCAAAGAAGTTTTGGTATTCATGGATACGTGCATTGTAACCATAGTCACCTTCACCTTCTTTAACTTTTTGAACAATTACGGCACCTTCTTTACCAGCGTTGGCAACAATTTGACGTAATGGTTCTTCGATGGCTCTTTTAACGATTTCGATACCTGTATTTTCATCTTCAGTATCACCTTTGATATTTTCCAATGCTGCGATACCACGAATAAGAGCAACGCCACCTCCAGGAACGATTCCTTCTTCAACAGCAGCACGTGTTGCGCTTAAGGCGTCATCCACACGGTCTTTTTTCTCTTTCATTTCCATTTCTGAAGCAGCACCCACATATAATACAGCTACACCACCAGCTAATTTAGCCAAACGTTCTTGTAGTTTTTCTTTGTCGTAGTCCGAAGTTGTGTTAGCAATTTGTGATTTGATTTGCTCAGTTCTTTCTTCAATAACTTCTTTAGCACCTGCACCATTAACAATAGTGGTATTTTCTTTGTCTAAAGTAGCTTTTTCAGCTTCCCCTAACATTTCTAAGGTAGCTTGTTCAAGAGATAAGCCCACTTCTTCGGTGATTAAAGTGCCGTTGGTTAAGATGGCAATGTCCTGAAGCATTTCTTTTCTTCGGTCGCCAAAGCCAGGAGCTTTTACAGCAGCTACTTTTAACGATCCGCGAAGTCTGTTTACTACCAATGTGGCAAGGGCTTCTCCATCAATATCTTCGGCAATGATCAATAAAGGACGACCTGTTTGAGCGGTAGCTTCAAGTACAGGTAAAAGATCCTTCATGGTAGATATCTTTTTGTCGTGAATCAAGATATAAGGATTCTCCAACTCGGCGGCCATTTTTTCGGTGTTGGTAACAAAGTAAGGAGAGATATATCCTCTATCGAACTGCATACCCTCAACTACTTCAACAGTCGTTTCGATACCTTTTGCTTCTTCAACAGTGATGACACCTTCTTGACCTACTTTTTTCATTGCCTCAGCAATCAAATGACCAATCTCGGCATCGTTGTTAGCTGAAATTTTAGCCACTTGCTCTATTTTCTCAATGTGGTCACCAATTTCTTGCGACTGAGCAGCAATGCTTTCTTTAACAGCTTTAACAGCTTTATCGATTCCCGCTTTTAGTTCCATAGGATTGGCACCAGCGGTTACGTTTTTCAATCCTACACCTACGATGGATTGTGCTAAAACGGTAGCTGTAGTTGTTCCATCACCAGCATTGTCAGCTGTTTTTGAGGCCACTTCCTTCACCATTTGGGCACCCATATTGGCATAAGGGTCTTTTAACTCTATTTCTTTAGCTACAGTAACACCATCTTTGGTGATTGCTGGAGCACCGAATTTTTTGTCGATAATTACATTTCTTCCCTTAGGTCCTAAGGTTACTTTTACTGCATTTGCAAGCTGGTCGATTCCGTCTTTTAAAAGGTCGCGAGCTTCAATATTGAACTTAATTTCTTTAGCCATCTTGTTTTAAGCTTTAACTGTTACTTAATTATTTAATGAATAATACGTCTGATTGAGAAATTAAAAGATAATCCGTACCGTCAACATTTAATTCTGTTCCGGCATATTTACCGTAAAGAACAACATCGCCTACGGCTACTTCCATCTTCTCATCTGCTTTTTCAGCACCTACTAAAACTACCTCACCTTGTAGAGGCTTTTCTTTAGCCGAATCAGGAATAATGATTCCACTTGCTGTTTTTGTTTCTGCCGCCTGAGGCTTAACCAAAATTTTTCCGGCTAGAATCTTTCCTTGTACTTGTGACATATTTTAAATGATTTAAAAGTTAAACTGTTTTTATTGCGAGTTGTGTTTTCCATAAACTGTGCCAAGTGAGTTTTGAGCCTATTTTGCAGTTTCATGCTGACATTATTTCATAATCACCCTGACAAGGGCTGACAGGATATGTAGGTAGTGACATTTTAACGCGGCATATGTGTTGTTTCTTCGTTATGAAAACATGGAGGATCACAACAGAATAAAAAATACTAGATGAAGTTTATTGTTATTGAGGGAGGAAATGGAGTGCCATCGTATTTGCTATGGCAAGTAAAAAAAAAGTGTCGGCATATTTTTATATGCCGACACTTAAATATTTTAAAAGCGAATACTGTCTTACTCTTCAGAACCGCTATTTTCGTCTGTGCTTGCATCAGTACCTGCGGCAGGAAAGCTAGGTAATTCTGATTGTACTGGAGCCAATTGATTTAGTTTCTCATCAAGCTCAGTATCGCCGGAAGCAACACCTGGTTTTTCAATAACCGATACTGCTATCAATGACAAAACCAAAAGTCCACCTGCTAAATACCAAGTTGCTTTTCCTAAAAAGTCGGTAGTTTTTCTTACTCCCATAATTTGGTTTGATGCAGAAAAGTTGGAAGCTAAACCACCCCCTTTAGAATCTTGAACCAAAACAATAAGTATTAATAATATACTTACAACAATTACTAGTACAGATACAACTGGATACATATCTTATTATTATTTAATTTTTAATTTTCTTTTAACTCTTTAATTCGACGTGCAAAGTAAACACTTTTTTCAGGATATTTCAAGCGTAATTTTTCGAAAATTGCAATCGCTTTGTTTTTGTGTCCCTGTTTGATATGTATTTTCGCCAATGTTTCTGTTAAAATGTCATCCTGTGTGTGGGTGCTTTTCTCGGCCAGATCTACTTCTTTGGGTTTTTTGGCCGGGTCAGGAACTATTTGTGGATTGGAATTTAAGAAGTTGTCAATTAATTCCATCCCTTTGTTTTTGCGCTCAGGTTCTTCGGTTTTTTTAGGTGGGGATGAGTAATGCATGATGTGTAACCAATCTGAAAAAGAGCGGTTGTCTTCTGAATGAACGTCTTTGACTTCTTCTATACTCGGTAAGGTATAGCCCGATGAAGAGGACATCTCATAGTCCAATAGGTCAGCCGCAGGTAGAACAATGTCTTGAACTTCGTTTTTTTCTTCGGCTGGTACCTTTTGCTTTGCTGCAAAATTATAGATGGTTCCATCGTCATCCGAAAAATCATCGGATGCATTTAGGTAATTATCGGTAAGGGTTAGTGATGATTGTTTGTCTTTAGAGTGTTCCTCGGCTTCTTTAGAGCTGTCATGTTCTACGACCTCCGGAATCATTTTATTTTCTACTGTTTCTGCTTGTTTTGTTTCCGAAACGGTTTGGCCAATTGCATTGATTAGCTGAAATAGCTTGCTTCGGTCGGGAATATAAGCCGCCGAATTTTTCAATTCACTGTTGTATTTTATATTATCCAGCTTGTGAAGGTTTTTTAACCAAAGCATCCTGCCAATTTGAAAAAAAGGATACTCATCAATAATTTCCTTGATTCCTCGAAGGGTATCTTTGTTCAAGGATTCCGGTTGTTTTAATATGTCACCAAACTGTGTTTTGTTCATGTTCTAATGCTATCATTCGGTTATCACTGTCTATTTGAATATGACAGGATGGATTTAGCAAGAAAATTTAATTCAACCATAGGAGAACCAAGAATCTTATGGTATATAGTCTTTGCAAGAAAACTCCAAATACTGCGTTATTCTCATTTTTGAAACAGTCATTTACCATCAGTAAACTCCTTGGTTTCAAAAATATCGAAAGCCTTGTCTTTGAAGCTTTCTTATCAAAGACAGAAAAAATAGTCGTTTTCTTGCAGCCACTATATATGAATATATTATTTGCTCACTCCTTATTATTATTTGCTACCAGTCAGAAAATGCTTTATTAAAGATGTCTTCTGTTATTTGTTCTACAATCAATGTAACCAACTCCTCTTCGACGTCGTTGATGTTTTGCTCGCTGGAGTAATCTTCATAGGCTTTGAATTGTGATTCCCAGTTATCTTTGGGGCTTTTGAAGTTTCTATATCTAACTTTTACTGTTACGGTAAGCCGTGTCTCTGCCGAAATAGCATCCGCCTGAATAGCCATTGGTTTGATGCTATAACCGGTGATTTCTCCGGAGAAATCGATGTCTCCGTTTTGCGATTCCAATACCAGTCTGGATTCATTGGTGATTCTGTCCTTCAAAGCCTCAGTGAAGGTTTGGCTCAGTATGGGGTTAATCAAAGGAGCCCTGTTTTCAAAGTACTGAACAGTAAATGTTTTTAGGTTGTCGGGTACCGAGGCTCCGTTTAGTGTGAGCCTGACAGAACAGGCTGAGAGCCCTATTATCAGAGCCAGATATATCCATAATTTATTCATCATCATCATCGTCTTATAAGCAATATTCAGAAAAATGCTAAGTCTTGTTTTAAAGCAGGCCTATCAATTTGTGTATTGTTAACTGCCTGCTTTATCATGTTTAATTGGTAATGTTATATTCTTTTATTTTACGGTAAAGGGTTCGTTCAGATATACCCAATTCTTGTGCCGCATATTTACGTTTGCCATTATATTTATCCAATGCTTTTTTTATCAGTTCTATTTCTTTGTCTTCCAGAGATAAGGATTCCTCAACGAACTCCTCGGTATCTTCAATGCCATGGTGGATGTTGTTGGGTGAAGTCCCTTTTTTTATGATCACCGGAGCTTCTTGTTTAGGTGGTCTGCTATGGCCAAAATCAGTATCCTGATCGTATAGTTTTTGTATGATATGGGCATGTTCTCCTTGAACATTAATGGTGCCATCCTGCTGTATTACTTCAAGAACCAATTTCTTTAAATCACCCATATCTTTTTTCATATCGAACAGTACTTTATAAAGTATTTCTCTTTCGTTGGCAAAAGAACTATCATTGCTTTTATGGGGATCCATGACAGCAGGCAAATGATCGCCACTACTGTACGGAATGTAATTGCGCATGGTATCTCCTGTAATTTCTCTGTTTTCTTCAATGACAGAAACCTGTTCGGTAATATTTTTTAGCTGACGGATGTTTCCGGGCCAGCGGTATCGCTTAATAATTTCCCGTGCTTCGGGCTGTAGTTTAATGGCAGGCATTCGGTAGCGATCTGCAAAATCGTGGGCAAACTTGCGGAAGAGTAGGTATATGTCATCAGCTCTTTCTCTCAGGGGAGGAATGCTGATGGGCACACTACTTAAACGATAAAATAAATCTTCGCGGAACTTACCTTCGCGGGTCGCTTTTTCCATCATTACATTGGTGGCAGCAACCACACGAACATTGGTTTTTAATACTTTAGATGAGCCAACCTTCATAAACTCACCTGCTTCCAATACCCGCAATAGTCGAACCTGGGTCGATAGGGGTAACTCTCCTATCTCATCCAGAAAAATAGTGCCGTTGTCCGCTTCTTCGAAATAACCTTTTCTGTCAGACATAGCTCCTGTAAATGCCCCTTTTTCGTGACCAAAGAGTTCGGAGTCAATGGTTCCTTCTGGTATGGCACCGCAGTTGACGGCTATGTAAGGACCGTGTTTGCGGGCACTAAATTGATGAATTATTTTTGGAAAGACCTCTTTACCGGTTCCGCTTTCCCCAGTTATTAAAACAGATAAATCGGTAGGAGCCACTTGCACAGCAATGTCAATGGCACGGTTTAATCCAAATGAATTTCCAATTATCCCAAAGCGCTGTTTTATATGCTGTAAGTCCATATCTAATAATTTATTTTAACTAAGGTGGTTTGCTAACCATCTGTAAATTAGTATTCTTTGCCCCCTTGGGACATCGAGGTATGAAAAAATTTCAGTAAACCATGACAAAGTTACAATTCTCAAAACAAAAATAGAGCTTAATAAACCATCAAATTTTTTTAATTTATAGGTGGTATGCCAAATACTGTTGTTATATTAGTGCTATCAGCCATTACCTAAATGATGAAAAGACTTTCCGTATGTTCACATCCATTTCAAAAATAACAAAGGACATCTAACTTTATTAATATGGAGACACCAGTTTTTGTTAAAAACGATCCTTGGTTACAACCGTTTGAAGAGTCTATTCGAGCCAGGATATCCCATTATCAGAATAAACTTAATTATATTCATGATATATTCGGCGACTTGTATCATATGGCTGCTGGGTTCGATTACTATGGTTTGCACGACGAAGGGGATGCTTACCGACTTAGAGAGTGGGCACCTAATGCTACAAAAATATTTTTAACGGGTGATTTTAGTCAATGGAAATGCAATGATAGATACCAGTTTATAAAGAAGGATAATGGCAATTGGGAAATTTATATTTCCAAGTCGGTGCTCAAGCATGGTGATTTGTTTAAACTTCATGTGTTTTGGGAAGGTGGAGATGGTTTGCGTTTGCCATCGTATGTGCAGCGTGTGGTTCAGGATCCGCAGACGAAAATATTTAGTGCGCAGGTTTGGCATGTGGAAAATGAATTTCAATGGGAGGATGAGGGATTTAAGCCACAGATTAACCCCCTGTTGATATACGAAGGACATGTAGGTATGTCATCTGAAGATGAAAAAGTGAGTTCGTATTCTGAATTTAAAAGTCATGTGTTGCCAAGAATCATCAAGGCCGGGTATACCACCATCCAGCTGATGGCTATTCAAGAACATCCATACTATGGTAGCTTCGGTTATCATGTGTCTAATTTTTTTGCCGTGTCTTCACGTTTTGGAACACCGGAGGAACTGAAGGATTTAATTAATGAGGCGCATAAAAATGGGATAGCCGTAATTATGGATATGGTGCATTCGCATGCTGTAAAAAATGAAGTAGAAGGGCTGGGACGCTTTGATGGTACTGTATATCAGTATTTTCATGATGGAGCAAAAGGAGAGCATCCGGCTTGGGACAGCAAGTGTTTTAATTACGGCAAAACCGAAGTGCTTCAATTTTTGCTTTCCAACTGTCGTTATTGGATGGAGGAATTTCATTTTGATGGATTTCGTTTTGATGGGGTAACCAGTATGTTGTATGTTCATCATGGTTTGGAATACTCCTTTTCGTCTTATGCTGATTATTATAATGGAACAGAAGATATGGATGCCATTACTTATCTGACCATGGCTAACCAGTTGATTCACCATATCAATCCCCACGCAATCACCATAGCGGAAGATATGAGTGGTATGCCTGGATTGGCTGATACCATTGAGCATGGTGGTGTCGGTTTTAATTATCGCTTATCAATGGGCGTTCCTGATTTTTGGATTAAGATGATTAAGGAAAAGAGTGACGAGCATTGGAATGTGGGTCAAATGTTTCACGAATTATCACAGCATCGTTTCGGAGAAAAAACGATTGCCTATGCCGAATCTCATGACCAGGCTTTGGTGGGAGATAAGACTATTTTTTTTCGTCTGGTAGATAAAGAAATGTATGATAAAATGGATCTGGCTTCCGAGAGCTTAATAATTGATCGGGGGCTGGCCTTGCATAAGATGATTCGATTGGTGACTTTGGCAACAGCTTATGGTGGATATTTGAATTTTATGGGTAATGAATTTGGCCATCCCGAGTGGATTGATTTTCCCCGTGAAGGAAATGGCTGGTCGCATAAATATGCCCGCCGTCAATGGAGTTTGATGGAGAATCCAAATCTGAAATTTAAATTCTTATCTAACTTTGATAAGGCGATGATTGACAAAGCCAAGTCTGCTTACCTGGTGAACAACCAACCTTGTTATGGCGTAAATATTAATGAGGCAGACCAGGTGATGTGTTTTAAAAGAGGTGATTTTTACTTCGTATTTAATTTTTCACCCACGAATTCATATACAGATTATGGTATTTTTACCGATGCTGGAAAGTATAAGATTATTTTAAGTACAGATAATCCTGATTTTGGTGGGTTTGGAAATGTGGATGAATCCCTGATATATTACGCACAACGTATGCCATTTAATAACAATCAGTTTCAATTAAAATTATATATACCGGCACGTACGGCCTTTGTGATGGAGCGCATTCCGCCCATTCGGGTGCATTAAAAAAGAAATCTTAAAAATAAGAAGCATACATAACTTTTTTCAATAATAATTACCGGGTCAGAGAGTGCCCTTAAAGAGCCTCTCTATCTTTGCCCGGTAATGTTTTAGTTAAGTCTCTTATTGTTTTAAATCCATCTTACACAGCACATATCCGTTTCAACGGACAAATCTTTATAGACAGGAAACATACGAATGCCAAAATTGTATACCCCAGGTATATTCAGTTTGTGATTCAGAGAGTAGTACAGTTTTGAGCCTTCTGTTTTTTCCAGTACAAATTGCTCCAGGTTTAGCATTCTGGCACTACCATCATCGTTGATGTCTGCAAAGATGGCCTGCACCGACAAATCGATGCCTTCCAGTGCTTTTAAATCAATGACCATGTTAATTTGATAAGTCTCGCCAATACCCAATTCGCGTGCATATATATCAGGCATTTCAACCTTTACCACTTCAACTTCGTTCCAGCTGGATTTAACTCTACGTTTCCAGTTGGTAATGTCATGCACCTTCATACAGTCATCTGCTACCAGTTGTTTCAGCTTACTGTCCATTTTTAAATAGAAACGCTCCATGTAATCATCCATCATACGTTTGGTAGTATATGTTGGCGCAATTTCTGAGATGGAATTTTTTATGTATCGAATCCATTCGGTGGAGACGCCATATTCGTTCTTATTATAAAAAGAAGGAATAATTTCATTCTCAAGTATGCTGTAAATGGTGGCAGCATCCAACTCATCCTGAAAGTTTTGGTCGTCATAGATTCGTTTGTCAGACAGGGCCCATCCGGCACCTTCTCGGTAACCTTCGTACCACCATCCGTCCAATACGCTAAAGTTAAGCACTCCGTTCATCTCGGCTTTTTCCCCACTGGTGCCCGAAGCTTCAAGTGGTCGGGTAGGGGTATTCAGCCAGATATCTACTCCACTCACCAATCTTTTGGCCAATTCCATATCGTAATTTTCAAGGAAAATAATCTTACCCAGGAACTCTGGTTTTTGAGATATCTCCACAATATGTTTGATCAGTGCTTGGCCACCTCCGTCAGCGGGGTGTGCCTTGCCAGCAAAGATAAACTGTACCGGTTTTTCCGGGTTGTTGACAATCTCTGATAAACGTTTTTCATCGGTAAATAAAAGGTGTGCTCTTTTGTAGGTGGCAAAGCGGCGGGCAAAGCCAATGGTTAAGGCGTTGTTGTCAATGGAATCCAGTACCTCCAGTATATGGGAGGGGTCGGAATGGCTGTTTGCCATGTTTTTTTCCATCCTGTTTTTAACAAAGTCCATCAGTTTGGTACGAAGGCCGGTTCTCACTTTCCAAATATCTTCGTCGGGTACATGCTGTATCTGGCGCCAGTAGTCTTTATTGGATAGGTCAGATTTAAAGGCAGGGTCGAACTTATCTTCATACAGTCTTTGCCAATCACTGGATGTCCAGGTGCCAAAGTGGACACCATTGGTTACGTGGCCAATGGGTACCTCTTCAGGAAAGAACCCTTTCCATAGACCTCCAAACATTTTTCTGGACACCTCGCCATGCAGCCAGCTTACTCCATTGATTTGTTGTGATGTTTTTACGGCCAACACGCTCATGGAGAATTTCTCATGCTCATCTTCCGGATTTTCTTTTCCTAGAGCCATAAACTCTTCCCATGAAATCTGAAGTCTTTCTGGGATATGACGGAAATATACGCGGATTAAATCT
Organism: Saccharicrinis fermentans DSM 9555 = JCM 21142; assembly: GCF_000517085.1. Lineage (NCBI taxonomy): Bacteria > Pseudomonadati > Bacteroidota > Bacteroidia > Marinilabiliales > Marinilabiliaceae > Saccharicrinis > Saccharicrinis fermentans. Next base: position 5,368,485 of record NZ_KI912107.1, read on the forward strand.
TCATCAAATTTATCATGACCGGCAGGAACAGGAGTATGTGTTGTGAATAATGAAGAGGCTCTGACTAACTCTAGTGCTTCATAGAAGGAATACTCCGCGTTGACATATTTCATTAATCGTGAAATATTGATCAGGGCTGCATGTCCTTCGTTACAATGAAACAGGTTGGTTGTTATACCTAAAGTATCCAGAAGCTGAATGCCACCCATGCCCAGCAATATTTCTTGTTTTAATCTGTTCTCCCAATCGCCGCCATACAGGCTGTGGGTAATCTGCCGATCGCCTTCGCTGTTTGAATCTAGATCTGTATCCAGCAGATATAATGGTATTTTACCCACGTCGGCCCGCCAAACACGCACATGAACAGTTCGTCCCGGCGCAGACATATGCAATATTAAAGGAGTACCATCTTTGCTTTTGACTTCGGTGATAGGCAGACTGGAAAATTCCTGTTTGTCGAAGTTGGCTTGTTGATCGCCATTAACACTTAGGGATTGTCGAAAATAGCCATATTTATACAGGAGACCTATGGCAGTCATATTCACATTGGAATCGCTGGCTTCTTTAAGGTAGTCACCGGCCAGTACACCTAAACCTCCCGAATATATTTTCAGAACATCGTTGATTCCATACTCCATACTAAAATAGGCAATGGATGGATCACTTTGTGCTGGTCGATCCATATAGCTGCGGAACATGGCGTATACTTTATCCAGTTCTTCTACAAAATCAGTGGTCTCAGCCAACTCAACCAAATAATCATAATTAACACGTTCCAGTAATTTGATGGGATCTTTACCGCAGCTGATCCATATTTCCTTATCGATTGATTCAAATAATTCAGTCGCCTGATAATTCCATGTCCACCATAGATTTTGAGACAGGTCACGTAGATGCTGAATTCTCTCTGGTAGTTTGGACTTTACGAAAAGTCTTTTCCAAATGGGTAATGATGATTTTTCAGCTTTTACATGAATACGTTTTTCTTGTTTAATTTCTCCTATCTGATCCTGACGGTTTTGAACAGCATGCAGTGCCACATCGTAAGATTGCAAATAGTAATCTATGAAAGTATGCCATTCTACTTTAGAAGAGATTTTCTGCGCTTTTAGTCGCATTTGCTTTATCTCCGTTTCCGGTTTTTCTGCAAATTCACATATGGATTCCGCTATGTTTAAGGCAGCCTCCTTGTCATTATGATCGTTGCGTTCAATGACGGCAACTCCTTCGTTTATTTTGCTGGAATATTGGGTAACCCATATTCCAAACCCGGCCAGGTTTGTGGTAATGGTGGGAATGTGAAAAGCGAGGCTTTCAAGTGGAGTGTAGCCCCAAGGTTCATAATAGGATGGAAATACGGTTAAATCCATTCCTATGAGGATGTCGTAATAGGATAGATTAAAAATGCCATCGTTGCCATTGAGATAGGCCGGAACAAAGATCAGCTTGATATTATCTTCCTGATCGTTGTTCAGATGAATGTCTTGTAATTTATTGATAATAGGGTCGTAGCCCAAATCGTTAAGCCCATGTGTTAAAAAAGGATTCTCCAGTTTTTCTGTGCTGTTATCATTGAGTTTGGCCATTAGGTCTTTACGTGCACCATAGTTGTTGGCAGGTATAAGAATGAAAACGACTTTTTCACGGGATGTATCTGTTTTTTCGTTCAGGTGTTGTAATGCGTCCAGAAAAATGTCGATTCCTTTGTTTCTGTATTCGTATCTGCCACTATGTGTAATAAAAAGTGCATCGTCGGCCAGCTTATATCCAAGTAAGGCTTCTGATACTTTTTTTAATTTTTCGCGGGCTTTTGTTCGTTGGGTATCAAAGTCTTCTCCAGTGGGAACAAAATTGTTTTCGAAACCATTGGGTGTAATGAGGTCAACTTTTCGCTCCATGAATTGGGCACACTCTTGGGCGGTAATGTCTGATACTGTTGTAAAACAGTCAACATTTACCGCACATTTTTTTTCAACAGAATGTTTGGCCACAACACCTAGGTCATGAGAGAGGAGGTCTGCATTGAAAGTGAGCAGGTCGTCGTATAAATGTGCACCATTACCCGCCAATGAACGACCAACAACAGTGGCGTGGGTTGTGAAGATAGTGCCTATCTGAGGTAGTCCGTTCTTCAGATAAAGAGCACCACTTCCTGTCATCCATTCATTAAAATGGGCGATTACCTTATGATTGATATTGAGGTGACATTTATAAAAGCTTTCGATCACTTTACCCACCGAAAAACCAAATAGCATTGATTCAATATAATCCCACTGTCCCGATAGTGAGTCTACTTTGTATAGTTCCCAAAATTGAGAAAGAATATCATTTTTTTGAGGAATGAAGGTGCTAAAGTCAACAAGAAGCGTAATGGGGCTTCCCAATACTTTCCATCTCCCTGTTCTGACTCTCAGGCCTTCGTTTTTTAGCATTTCTTTCCATTCAGGAAACAGAGAGTCGTCGGCCTCAAACTCCCTGTTTTTTCCACTGCCTAGAAAATCAGGACCGATAAAAATCATATGATCACCGAATTTCTCTACTAAGGTTAATGCTTTGGTAGATAGTACGGTATGTATGCCGCCCATCTTATTGCATACTTCCCAGCTTGTTTCAAAAACATAGTCTGGTTTTAAATAGTTGTTACTCATTTTTACATCAGATAAAAAAGTAATTGTGGTTTATGCTGTATAAAAAATAGAAATTGCCGCTTGTTATGTAGGCATGGTATTTTCTAAACTAAATTTTACTTAGTATGTATAGGTTTTTGGTTGTAATATATCTCTTTCATTTAAAATGAATCTATTATAATTGCAACACACTGTTTTTGTCAGCATTGCCCATGCCTGCATCTATAAAGCTATCTGCGTCTTGGTCGTTTAACCATATACTGTCATTCACCAGATAACGAAATTGTATTTGTGAACCGCTAGGCAGATAAATGGTTTGTGTATGATCGCCCGATTTCAATTGCTTCATGGGGTCGGTTTGCTGGTTCCAATCGTTAAAATTACCCACAACTTTAACGCTTGTAGGGCTTAGGTCTGCTCTTTTCTCGAACTTAAAGGTTACCTTGCATTCAGGCTTGCTTTTTAGAAACTGTTTTTTAATACTCATCATTTTTACATTTAAGAGTTGACAAAAAATGATTGTTAGTTAGTCATTGCAAGAAAACTCCAAATACTGCGTTATTCTCATTTTTGCAACAGTCATTTACAATCAGTAAACTCCTTGGTTTCAAAAATATTGAAAGCCTTGTCTTTGAAGCTTTCATATGATTATAATTTGTCTTTCAATGGTCATATGGAACTCCCGATGAATTTTAATCATTCTTCTGTGTGTATTTTAGAATGCTAAAATTCATGTTCGTTTCTTATCAAAGACAGAAAAAACAGTCGTTTTCTTGCAGCCACTAGTTAAAGGTGTACTATTGTTTTTTTTTCTTTTTGGTTCTTAGTTTATTTACCCGTGCCTCCAGTTTAGCAATCATTTCTTCTTTCTCTTTTAGAATATGCGTTAGGTGTGAAATGGATTCTTCCTCTGAATTTTCAGGAACAGCTGCATTCAGGCGTAAGCTAAAATCACTTAATATATTCATATAGTTGATAAATGCCTGATAAGGGGATTCATAGGGGTTGAAATAGGCATGTACTGCTCCGTCGGAAAAATATTTGGTGCACATATAATAAAAGTGGTCGCTTGTTTGTAGATAGATCCAATCGTCATTTAAGGTTGGATCATCACATTTTTCCATCTTAGGAAGCAAGGCATATAGTTTGTCAAAGGCTTCTTGTTGCATCTCGTTGCCAAGCCAAGCTGTCAGGTCGCGTTCTTCATCAGCCCACGAAATAGGGTAAGGAACGCTAATGCTCGATACGGGTTGTAGGTGGTCAGCCACCTCCGAAGGGGTAGAAAAGGAGAAGCCGGGTTCCTTAAGCAACTCCTTGGGTAAGCCTTCCAGAAAATCAAAAATACCCGTTTCTTTCCATTGATGCTCACCAAATGTTTCGTAGTCCATGAATAAATTAATTACTTCGGCATTGGGTTCAATGTTTTTTAACCATTGGGTATATTTTTGGGGCGTAAGTGGCCATTCACTCCAGTCTCTGTTTCCAAAACGGAAGGCAATGTCGTCGCTGAGTACGAAGTTTTTAAGTAATACTTTTAGTTTGGGGTTAATGCTGTTGCAATATAGATAGTTGGGACTTTTCCATCCTAACACATGCTTGGCTCCTTCGGTGAGCATTGCTTTATAGCCCATCTTGCTCACCATACTTCCCATTTCATCGGAGTAAATTAGCTCGGTGTTTCTGAATACACTGGGTTGTTGGTTAAATAATTCTTTGATGACATCGTCGTGCATCTTAACCTGACGCGCAAACTCTTTCTTATCTTTTAAAGCCACCAGTGAGTGACAATAGGTCTCTGCCAGGAATTCTACCTGACCGGTGGCAGCTAGTTTCTGAAAACTTTCAATGACTTCGGGAGCGTAGAGTTGAAATTGTTTCATAGCCACCCCTGACAAAGAAAAGGCTACTTTAAATTTACCCTTATTTTCATGAATCAATTTGAGTAGTATCTCGTTGGTTGGTAAATAGCTTTTTTCGCATACCTTTTTAAGAATGCTTTCGTTTGAATAGTCATCGTAATAATAATGGTCGTTACCAATGTCAAAGAAACGATAACGACGAAAACGAAATGGCTGGTGAACCTGAAAATATAAACAGATGGTTTTCATGGGATGCATAGTTTTTAGGTTAGTTATTGTCTGAATGTGTTACAGCGTTATATACTTCTTTTACTTTAAGGGCGGAATCTTCCCACTTTAAAGATTCTACTTCGCTTTTTCCATGTTGGATAAACATTTTGGACAAAGAGGGGTATTTCAATACACCGTATATAGCATCGGCCATAGCATCAATGTCCCAGAAATTGGTTTTTATGGCATGGTTTAATATTTCAGCTACTCCAGACTGATAAGAGATAAGTACGGGTACATTGCTTTGCATGGCCTCCAGTGGCGAGATGCCAAATGGTTCGGATACCGACGGCATGACATACAAGTCGCTCATACGAAGCATAGAAAATACATCGTCACCTTTTAGGAAGCCTGTAAAATGAAATTTGTCGCTGATTTTAAGGGCTGCGGCACGACGTATCATTTTTTCCATCATGTCGCCACTGCCTGCCATCACAAAGCGCACATTGTCCATCTTTTGTAATACGCGATACGCTGCCTCGATGAAATATTCAGGTCCTTTTTGCATGGTGATCCGCCCTAGAAATGTAACTATCTTTTCGTTTTTGTTTTTTCTAAATGGTATCTCCGATTCCATTTGCTTGGGCTCAACAGCATTGTAAACGGTAACTACCTTATCGGGGTTGATACCGTATTTTTCGATGACGATGGCTCGGGTGAGGTTGCTAACCGTAATAATACGGTCGGCAGTGTCTAATCCTCTTTTCTCAATTTCATAAACCGTAGGGTTAACGCTTCCTCCACTGCGGTCAAAGTCGGTAGCATGAACATGCACAACAAGGGGTTTTCCGGATGCTTCTTTAGCTGCTATCCCAGCAGGATATGCCAACCAGTCGTGGGCGTGAATTACGTCGAAGTCGTTATCTTGAGCTATTACGCTGGAAACCAATGCGTAGTTAGTAATCTCTTGCAGGAGGTCTGCCCCGTACTTTCCTGAGAAGTCAATTTTACCTTCTTCGTTGGTTTGAACAATCTTTTTTTCGCCCTCAACTTTTACCTTGGTTAGTTTCCAATATTCTTCAGGATCTACATAGGGGATGATGTGGGTATCTACCTCTATATAATCCATTTCTTTTTTAAATTTTTTCAAGTCGATTTTTCGCTGACGAATTGATATGTTATTGGCCCCCATTAACTTGATGGCACTTTGGTCTTCGTCACCATAGGCCTTAGGTACCACAAATAAAACATCTACATCATCTATATGTGATAAACCTCTTGTTAGTCCGTAGCAAGCTGTGCCGAGTCCACCTGTAATATGAGGCGGAAATTCCCAGCCAAACATTAATACCCTCATATTAGCTGTATTTTTCAATTAGTTTAAGAATTTTAAGAACACCGGCCACATTCCAAGCCATGCTAATGGCTCCTTTGCCCATGTGTGGCGGGTTGCCGTCGTAATATTCAGATAAGGTACCCACACAGTGGTTTACCATTTCATCTTCAAAATTGTCTGCTAGCCTTTTGATATGACTAACTCCTCCTTCTTTATGAAGTTTCAAATACCCTTCGGCATAGAAAGAAGCCAGCCAAGGCCATACAGCACCCTGATGAATACCTAATTCGCGTATATTGGCGAAGCCATCGGTTATTCCTTTGTATTTAGGATCCTGAGGCGACAGCGTTCTTAAGCCCTTGGGTGTGATCAATTGACTTTTTGTTATATCAATCACATGCTTTTTTTGTTCGTTGCTCAAGGGTGAATATTCAAAGGCTGTTGTAAATACCTGGTTGGGTCTGATTGACATGTCTTTGGTCTTACCATCCACATAATCATATAAGTACTTCTCTTCATCGTACCAAAAAGTGGCGATAAAAGATTCTTTTATTTGTTGGGCCAGAGGTTCCAACTCGGCAACTAAGTGATGGTCGTTGCTTGTGTTGGCAAGTTCTATTGTGAGACATAAGGCATTATACCATAGGGCATTCACTTCTACGCACATGCCGTTGCGGGGGGTGACTGGTTTTCCATCACAAACTCCATTCATCCAGGTTAGAGGTTGCTGCTCGTCATGCGCATAGAGAAGGCCATTGGAATGCATACCCACATTGCTATACCTGTTGCTTTTGTATGCTTCGATAATGGATATCAGCACATCTTTATATTGTTTCCAACAGTCTTTGAGACAAGATGTGCCCCAGCATTGCTGAAGCGTCCAAAAAAACCACAAGGGTGTATCGACCTCTTTGATAGTGGAAGACGTCTTTTCATGAAGGATGTCTTTGATTTCTTTAGCGGCCGAGGCCAGTACTTTATTAAATAATGCTGCGTCATCTAAAGCCTCTGTTAGTAGAGGGGCTGAGATCAATGTGTCGCGTAGGCGTTTTTTATACCAGTGGTACCCGGCTACCATGGTTGTTGCTTTTCCTTTGTGTACGAAAAATTGAGATGCGGCGTTCAAAAGATTATTGTACATGCCATCACGGGGTATGCGGCTTTTAACTTCTTTGTTGAATTTAGCCTTGAATCCTCCGGATTTTTGTTCTTTGGTAGAGGCTGATACAATAACACTTTCGCCAGTTTTAATTTCTACTTCAAAATAACCAGGCACATAAAGATCTTCTTTGAAATCGTATCCACGCTTTTCTTCTTTAAAATACTCGATGCCTCTGAACCAATCCGGAACAGCCACAAATTCGTTTTCTTTTGATAATTGAATCGATAATCGTGGAAGTGTGGGGTACATCTGTATGCTGATGCCATTTTGAATTTTTTGGTACTTGGTGTTGGCATGCAGGTTCTGGCAGGTGAGTTCATGTACGCTCCGATTGGCTAAAAAAGGTTTTAGCTTGAGTGTCGTTTTTGAATGACCTTCTAATAATGTATATCTAACCAGTACTTGTTCTTCTTTAGCCACAAGAACTTCTTCTACCGAGAGGATCACTCCTCCCACCCGATATAACTTGCGGGGGATAATGTCAAAGTCGAGCTCACGGATGTATTTATGTCCTTTAGGTTCATAATGACTGGCGTGGTATTTTCTAATGCCTAGGTTAAATTCTTTTTCGTGTTGAACGATGCTTGCGTCAATGGAACTCACAAGTACATGACGGGTCATGTCAAATGCAGGAATGGGACATACTAACAGTCCGTGGTATTTTCGGGTATGGCAACCCACAATACTTGAACTGGAATATGAACCAGCGCGGTTGGTTCGGAGAATCTCTTTGAAAAGAGATTGCTCGAGGTTGATTAATTTGGACTTTTCAAATGCTAAATAGGACATTAGTAGTTCGGGTTTATTGCATGAGAAATAGGTTTACTGTATCATAATACTCAATAAAATAGTTGCGGTTGGGTACTATGTGATAATTGTAATTGCTATTCCAATATAGGAACAAATGGTGTTAAAACAGAATGGTTTAGGGTTAAATAATTTTAATTTTGAATTAATATTGATTTGTTATTGTAATTTATATAATGTTTGCTCGGAGTTGAACCAAATCCTTTTCGAAATTCGTGTTCGGATATTTTTTTTTCAACCTTTCAATTTTTTCAATTTGATTTTTTAGAAAGCGCTGGTGTTGCTCCGTGGCGGGGTTAAAAGCTCTATGCTTAACTGCCTTTTCTAATTTACGCATCTCATTCCTATATTCCAAGGTACGAATGGAAAAAAAGCTTTTTTCGAATTTATCCCAAATATATTCAATAGCAGTGCTATTGGGATGCAACATGTCTTCTGCATAAAAACGATAGTCTCTTAAATCGTCAATGAGCAGCTCGTAAGCAGGGAAGTAGTGACAGTTATTGAATTGCCCGCAAAGCTTATTGATGGCCAGTAATAGTGTTGCCTTGCTGATCTGGTTTCCATGGGCTCCGTCTTTCCAATGGCGCACAGGACTAACAGTGAATACTATTTTTAAATGGGGGTTAAAGGCTAAGAGTTCAGTGAGCACTTGTTGGTAGGTAGCTATTATTTTTTCAATATCAAGCATGTAGCGGTGAAAGTGTCCGCTAGGGTATTTATGACAATTGGCAACGATCTGGTCATTTTCTTTTAGTTGGTAAACCCAGGCAGTACCGAAGGTGATAAATAAAAAATCACTTTCCTTTAAAATATGATGAGATATTCTACATTGGTCATTGATCAACTGCAGGGTTTCTTCTTTTTTGTTTTTAGAAAATGATCCATGGTGGTCAAAACTCAGCCAAACCTCGTTATGGTAATGTAAATCTTCCTGGGTGTAGCTTATGTTGTGGATAATCGATTTTAAGACCTTGGCTACACTCAAGGGGTTGTAGATGACACCAAAGGGGTTGGTTAATGCCGGCAGTCTGCATTCTTTGAATTTGTGGCCCATATTATCCGCAAAGCAAGAGCCTAGAAATGTGACTTGCGTATCGTACTCAATTTTATGAATAGATTCATCCACATTTATTTCAGTCCTGAAGTTGCTCATGAGCCATTCGTATTTTATTGATATGTCTTTGTACTTCTTTAAATACCGCATTGTTTTCTTCAAAGGGAACTTCGTGCGAAGGGTCTTCTAAGCTCACCAGTTTGCAGGAAAGTTTGTGTTTATTGCACAATTCCAAACTGCTTTCATAGGCCGTTATCGGATCATTTTTACTGTGTAGAACCAAGGTAGGAAGGTAACAATCGGCTTTTTTTAATAATAGGTTTCCTAAGTGATGCATGATCATTAGCAAGCGGGGTGTAATTTGCTTATGAATGAGCGTATCGTTTTCCACCGCTTGTTTTTGTTGGTCTTCGTCTGGCTTTTGAGGAGGCCTTACTTTTGATGAGAAAGTAATTGTAGGGGCTATTTTATTGAGGATGGCCATGAATGCTAATTTGACCCTGGATATGGGAGTGGTTAATCTAATCCATGGTGCAGTTAAGATAACACCTGAAAAAATAGCTTTGTGCTTCATGCTGTAATACAATGCGATGGCACCTCCCATGCTGTTACCCATCATTAACTTGGGCAAATGAGTAGGAAAAAGATGTTGACTGTATTTGATACAGGCGTCTATGTCTTCAACATATTTATCAAGACTTTCGGTGTAGCCTCTCTTGCCTTCGGAGCGTCCGTTACCTCTTAAGTCAATGCCTATGGAAGCGATGCTGTTTTTTGCTAACAGGGATGCGGGCTGCTGAAATCGTCCGGAATGTCCTCCCAGACCGTGGATAAAATATATAACAGCTACAGGGGCTGTGTGTGGCATTTGATAATGACCATGTAATTGAGTTCCATCTTTTGATGTGGTAGTGAAACTTGTGAGTGTATTGTCGTGCATAAATTAAAGGATACAAATCTGGTAATCTATGCTTCCAAATTTAATATTTTATGTATAAAAGTAAGGGTGAGGGTATTATTTTTTTGACAGTAAGAATTCTATATTTCTTTTTAATCCTGTGTATTTGGCTCTTTTAACGGCTGATTTCCTGAATATTTCACTGAATTCTTCAGCTGTTAGTTCTTGCCATCTTTCTTTGGTGAGTTCTAATATTTTGGTGACTGCTTTTAGTTTTTCGTTGGTGTGAGGTCGGGATTTCCAAGTCCATGGGCATACTTCCTGACAGATATCGCAACCGAAAACCCTATTTTCCATTTTTCCCGAGAATTCTTGTGGGATGCTTTCTTTGTTTTCAATGGTAAGGTAGGAGATGCATTTGCGTGCGTCGAGTGTTTGCGGACTTGTTAATGCTTGCGTTGGGCAGGCATCTATGCAGCGGGTGCAACCGCCACATGCTTCTTTGATAGGTTCGGATGGAGGAAGTGTGAGGTTGATGATGAGTTCGGATATAAAAACATAGCTGCCCAGTTTTTTATGTATGAGGTGGGTGTTTTTACCTATCCATCCTAACCCTGCCCTTACAGCTAAGCTGCGTTCCAGAACCGGTGCTGAGTCTACAAAATAACGTCCTTCTAATGAAGGATATATTTCGTCCTTAATATAGGAATAAAGTTGTTTGAGTTGATCCTTTATGACATAATGATAATCCTGGCCGTATGCGTATCTGGCAATAATAGGTGCGTCCGGATGACTTTGTTTTTCCTTGGGGGTATAGTTGGTTAAAAGCACAATTACCGTTTTTGCTCCTTCTACCAGTTTGGACGGATTTACCCTTTTTTCGAAATGGTTGGCCATATAGTGCATGTTGCCATGCATATGATTATCCAACCATTTTTTTAGTATTTCTTTTTCGGCTGTTAACTCTTCAGCTTGGGTAAAACCACATGCGTCAAAACCCAGGTCTTTGGCCTTGCTTTCTATTAATTGACTATATGTCCCCTTTAGTACGTCCACTTGCTATGATGTCAAAGAAAGGGCCTTATAGAAGGCCTAGTTCTAGTAGTGCTTCCTCAGAAAGCATATCTTTTGTCCAAGGTGGATCAAAGGTTAAGTTAACATCTACATGGCTAATGCCGTCAATATCACTCACCTTGTCAAATACTTCCTCAGGCATAGATTCTGCAACCGGGCAGTTAGGTGATGTTAGGGTCATCACTATGTTGGCTTTCCCTTCATCGTTAACATTTACCTCGTATATAAGTCCCAAATCGTATATGTTCACCGGTATTTCTGGATCAAATATGGTTTTTAAGGTGTTAACTATCTCTTCTTCTTTTGATAAAAATTCGTTGTTCATGAGTTTTAGTATCAGTTATCATGCCTTACCCAATGTTGTTTAACTTTATATGGATGGCTCAATAAGTATTTGTATTTTTAGAACAGCTTATTGTTGCGAATGTTTAGGCTTGTTGTGCTTTAAAAGCAATGGCAAACAGACGCATTTGTTTAATCATGGCTACTAAGCCATTGGATCGGGTAGGAGAAAGGTGTTCTTTTAATCCAATTTCGTCAATAAACGACAGGTCGCTATCAATGATGTCTTGTGGGCTTTGTCCGGATAAAGCTCTGATCATCAGGGCTACAATGCCTTTTACAATGATAGCATCGCTATCTCCCATATAATATACCTTACCATCTTCCATCCATGCATGCAACCAAACTTTTGATTGACATCCTTCTAGAATATTTTGTTCAACCCGGTATTGGTCATTATAGGGTTCCAAATCGTTACCCAGCTCAATCAAGTATGCGTATTTATCCATCCACTCTTCAAATGAGCTGAACTCTTCAACTATTTCGTCTTGTATTTCTTTAATTGTCATTTTTGTATGGTGTGTTATTTATTCACAAAAGTAAGATAGGCACAAAGATGGGAAAAATATATTATCCGAACATCTGGGCTACTTTTGTTATTCCGGCAACCAAACGGTCAATCTCTTCTTTAGTATTGTATACAGCTATGGATGCCCTGAGTGTTCCTGGAATACCAAAATAGTCGATGATAGGTTGTGTGCAATGGTGCCCTGTTCTAACCGCTAAACCCATCTTATCTAATAGGGTGCCCATGTCAAAGGGATGAATGTCGTTGACTAAAAATGAGATGACACTGGCTTTTTTGCTGGCAGTGCCAAAGATTCTCATCCCTGGTATTTGTAAGAATTGTTCTGTGGCATAGTTAAGCAGTTCGTCTTCGTATTCAGCAATGTTTTCAATGCCTAATTCAGAAACAAAATCAATAGCCTCTCCTAAGGCGATGGATCCGGCAATATTAGGAGTGCCTGCCTCAAATTTAAAGGGGAGCTCATTGTAAGTGGTTTGCTCGAATGATACATTCTTTATCATTTCGCCACCTCCTTGCCAAGGTTCCATTTCGTTCAGTAGTTTTTCTTTTCCATATAAAACACCGGTTCCGGTAGGCCCATATATCTTATGTCCTGAAAATACTAGAAAATCGGTATCCATTGTTTTGACATCTACCTTTAAATGCTGAACTGCTTGAGATGCATCCACCATCATCAATGAATTGTTGGCATGTGTTTTTTCTATGATTTCTTCAATGGGATTTACGGTTCCTAAGGTGTTGGAAACATAGGTAACTGCTACCAGTTTTGTTTTTGTTGAGAGCAGTTTCTCGAATTCGTCTAATAGAAGCTCTCCATGGGAGTTGATGGGTATCACTTTTAACAGCGCCTTTTTTCGCTTGCACACCATTTGCCAGGGAACAATATTTGAATGATGTTCCATGTGCGAGATGATGATTTCATCGCCTTCAGAAAGATAGGTGTCAGCAAATGAATTGGCCAATAGGTTAATAGCTCCTGTGGCTCCAGATGTAAAAATGACCTCGTGAGAATGCGCAGCATTAATAAATATTTGTACTTTATTACGCGCCTGTTCGTAGGCCATGGTTGCCTGATTGCTCAAGTAGTGTACTCCTCGGTGAATGTTACTGTTCATCGATTCGTACACTTCTTTTATTTTTCGTACAACTCTGTCCGGCTTATGGGTAGTAGCCGCATTGTCAAAATAGGCCAATGGTTTACCGTATACGGTACACTTTAATATGGGAAACTGTTCCCGTATTTGATGGATGTTTATTTTGCTCATGGAATAGATATCGTTTGTTTACATGCAAGTATACCCCGGAGCCTCTGATTGTCCGCATAGTACGCAAGAATTGCATTTGTCCAATTCACCGCGAAACACCTGTTCAACTAGTTCTTTTATTTTTTCACGAACAGCTTCTACTCTTATTTTTTCAACCGCTTCGTAAGCAAAGGCATACATCAATAGCATGCGGGCTTCATCTTGGCCAATTCCTCTTGAACGAAGATAGAACATAGCCTTATTGTCTAATTGACCAACGGTGGCACCATGCGAACATTTCACGTCGTCTGCATAAATTTCCAGCATAGGTTTGGTGTTCATTTTTGCGGTGTCGGAAAGCAGTAAATTGTCGTTGCGCTGAAAAGCGTTGGTCTTTTGTGCATCGGGACGTACCATTATCTTGCCTGCAAAAGCCCCTGTGGCAGAATCGTCCAGTACGCCCTTAAAGAGCTCTTCGCTATAACAGTTGGGCTGTGCATGATCAATGAATGAAAAGTTATCAACGTGTTGGTTTTTATCCGAAATGAATAAACCATATACGTACGCTTCACAATGTTCATCATCCATGTGTATGTGGATGTTGTTTCTGGTTATTCCGGTGTGCAGTGTGAGATGATGCGTAAGCACGCTGGAATGCGCTTTCTGCGATACAAATAGAGAGGATATATTGGTGCTTAGGTTGTGCTGGTTTTGTATGTTGTACATGTCAAATACCGCATTTTCAGCCACATATGCTTCTGTTACCCCTGAGAGTAAATATTTTTTGTCGGTAATAGTGTGCTCGCAAAGTAGAATCTTAGCTTGTGCATTTTCTTCAATGACGACCAGGTTACGAGGAAAGGCCATTAAATCTTCCTTGCCATCCATGATGTTTACAATCTGAATGGGTTGCTCAATAATAACTCCCTTGGGTATATAAATAAAAAAGCCGTCCTGTGCAAAAGCGGTATTTAAGGCAACCAGACTATCTTCTTCATTTTTTGCGTATTGGTTGTAATGGGTCTTAAAAAGTTCGGTATGTGATTTTGAACATTCTGCCAGACTACCGATAATAACACCTTGGGGAAGATGGGATGGGACTTGGTTTTTGCGATAATACCATCCGTTGATAAGGTAGATGGTAGTTGCCTCCAAATCATGTACGTTACAATTAAATACCTCAGATAAATCCTGATTAAATATGGCGTGTTCAAAATCGTAGCCATAATCCTCCTCAAATACAGGACGCATATTGGTATACTTGTAGTTTTCTACCCTTTTGTTGGGAATTCCCATCGCCTCAAATGATTGAATGGCTTTTTCTCTTTGCGAAGAGATGACGTCGGAAACCCATAAGTTAAGCTTGCCCTTTTGTTCTGCAAAAAGAGAAGTATATTTTTGTTCTATTTTTAAATCTGTGCTCACCATGCTCATTGTCAAATCTTTTTTGTGATGTTCAAGAAATAGATGGCTCCATTCGTAGACGACTGAGGCCTCTTTTCTTTTGTGTCTGGTCAACCATTGCAACCGGGCACTTATTGCTGACTGCTGAAGACAGATCTTTTTTTTTCTGTTAGACCTGCTTCGTGCTTAAAAAATCAATGAAGTGTATGGACTCTCCTTTTCGTGTTGTAGGACAGCTTTGTCTTAGTCTTCGAATTGTTTTTTTATCCAGTCGTATCCTTTCTTTTCCAGTTCGTGTGCCAGTTCTTTTCCAGCCGACATAACGATTCTCCCTTTGTACAACACATGCACGTAATCAGGTACAATATAATCTAAAAGTCGTTGGTAGTGGGTGATAATAATAGTGGAATTATCTTTGGATTTTAATTTATTAACGCCATTGGCTACGATACGTAAGGCGTCAATATCCAATCCAGAATCTGTTTCGTCGAGGATAGCTACTTTGGGTTGTAGCATAGCCATCTGAAAAATTTCGTTTTTCTTTTTCTCTCCTCCCGAGAATCCTTCGTTTACGGAACGGTTGGTGAGTTTAGAATCTATCTCAACGAGTTTCTTTTTTTCTCGCATGAGCTTTAAGAACTCACTGGCTGTGTATGGTTTCTGTTCATTGTACTTGCGGTGTTCATTGACTGCTGTACGCATGAAGTTTACCATGCTAACACCGGGTATTTCCACCGGATATTGAAAACTATAGAATAAACCTTCACGTGCCCGGTCTTCTGCTGGCATTTCTAAAAAATTCTTGCCATAGAAGTTGGCCGAACCTTCGGATACTTCATAAACATCGCTTCCAGCAAGTACGGATGATAAGGTACTTTTTCCGGATCCATTGGGCCCCATGATAGCATGAACCTCACCAGGTTTGATGGTGAGATTGATGCCTCTAAGTATTTCTTTGTCCTCTATTTTTGCGTGTAAATTTTTTATTTCTAGCATGCTGTTCTATTTAGTATCAAGATGCAAGTATCAAGATCTATTCTGATGATCTTGTTACTCCTGATTAGTTCTGTTATTTTTACTACCTTATTTCCTTTTGCTTACTCATTGGTATTAACCAACACTGCCTTCCAGACTTATCTGTAATAGCTTCTGTGCTTCTACGGCAAATTCCATGGGTAATTGATTGATCACCTCTTTTACATAGCCATTAACGATGAGGCCAACGGCATCTTCGGTTGATAGTCCACGGGTGTTGCAATAGAAAATTTGGTCTTCGCCAATTTTTGAAGTGGTAGCCTCGTGTTCTACTATTGCAGAATTATTATTTATTTCCAGATAAGGAAAGGTGTGTGCTCCACATTCATCTCCCATTAATAGGGAATCGCATTGGGAAAAGTTACGCGCATTCTCCGCTTTTTTATTGACCCTAACAAGTCCTCGATAACTGTTTTGGCTTTTGCCGGCAGAAACACCTTTTGATACAATGACACTGCGGGTGTTTTTTCCAATGTGAATCATCTTTGTACCTGTATCGGCCTGTTGGTAATTATTGGTAACCGCAACTGAGTAAAATTCTCCTACAGAATGATTGCCCATGAGTATGCAGCTTGGGTATTTCCAGGTAATGGCTGAGCCTGTTTCTACTTGCGTCCACATTACTTTCGAATAATCACCTTTGCACAGGGCTCTTTTGGTCACGAAATTATAAATACCTCCTTTGCCGTTCTTATCACCCGGATACCAGTTTTGTACGGTGGAGTATTTGACTTCTGCTCTGTCCATGGTCACTATCTCAACAATAGCCGCATGCAATTGGTTTTCGTCCCGTTGTGGCGCTGTACAGCCTTCTAGGTAGCTAACGTAACTGTCTTCCTCGGCCACAATCAATGTGCGCTCAAATTGACCTGTATTCATGGCGTTGATCCGAAAATAGGTCGACAATTCAATGGGGCATCTTACTCCTTTGGGAATAAAAACAAAGGATCCATCACTAAAAACGGCGTTGTTAAGAGCTCCAAAAAAGTTGTCGGTGTAGGGAACAACAGATCCCATATATTTTTTTACCAAGTCGGGATATTCTTGCACTGCTTCACTAAAACTACAGAAGATAATTCCCTTTTCAGCGAGGGTCTCCTTAAAGGTAGTTTTAACCGAAATACTATCCATTACAGCATCAACGGCTACTCCGGAAAGAATTTTCTGTTCTTCCAACGGAATCCCTAGTTTGTCGAATGTCGCTTTTAGTTCGGGATCAACATCGTCCAAACTATCTAATTGTGGCTTCTGTTTGGGAGCAGCATAATATATGATGTCCTGAAAGTCGATCGCAGGAATCTTTAGTTTTGCCCACTCTGGTTGTTCCATCGTTTTCCAGTATGCATAGGCTTTTAATCTGTACTCAAGCATCCACTCGGGTTCTTTCTTCTTGGCCGATATCAGGCGAACAACATCTTCGCTTAATCCTTTGGGAATAGTTTCTGTTTCAATATCGCTACTGAAACCGTATTTATATTCGTTACCGGTAACTTCTTCTAATATTTTATCTTGATCTTCTACCATAATCTCTCCTATAGTTGTACCCCCTTAACAAGTTGTAACAGTTAAGGTTCATTACTGATTAATAGAGTCCAATTAATTTTCCAATTATTTTAAGAATGTGCAAAATTAGCAAACTATTTAGATTAAATAAAATTAAGCTGTTCTAAATTACAGTCCGTTTAATTATCTTCACCCTCAATGTGATAAATTAAGTACTTAATATGCTTAATAAATAAGGGTGCGCAATTTTCACACATCGTAAGGCCTGAAATTGCATCAAATATGAGGTGAAGATTTGACTGGCGTATTACAATGTGTTTGTAGGTGGTATGTGAATAGTAAAAATAGGTAATTATACTTTAGGTCGTATATGATCAGGTGTTAATAGTTGGATATTTATATATTTTTAAGAAATAACCCCTGTGTGGGGGTTATTCTTTGGTAGAAAACTCAAAGCCGTATGCTTTAAGATGTTCCCAGTACTTGGGGTAGGATTTAGAAACCACAGCGGGATCTTCTATTTGTAAAGAACCAATGGATGAGGCTGCGGGAGCAAAAGCCATGGCCATACGATGGTCTTTATAGGTGGCTATGCAAGGTGTTTCTTCTTTGTCACAGGTTGTTCCATCCCATATCAAATTGTCTACCTGGTTGGAGGAGAGTATAAACCCCATCTTTTTAAGCTCTGTGATAAGGGCATTAATGCGATCTGTTTCTTTGATTTTGAGGGTTTGTAAACCGGTGAAATGAAAAGGGATTCCTAAACAACAACATGTTACAGCAAAGGTTTGTGCCAGATCGGGTTGTTCTATGAAGTTGTAATTGAAATTTTTGGCAGTGTTACCTGTATTTCTTAAAAGTAAACCTTTCTGAGAAAATTTGTGGCTTACTCCTAATTGATCAAAAAGCGTTGCTACTTTAGCGTCACCTTGTTCGCTGTAGCGCTTTACGCCCTGTAAGTTGAGCTCACACCCTTTGTTGAGAGCTGCTACTTCAAACCAGTATGATGCTGCACTCCAGTCCGCTTCTACGGTAAAGCTTGTGGATTGATAAACTCCTGAAGGTACGGATATTACATTTCCTTTCCATTGTGATTGTATACCATATGTTTCCATCATTTGTAAGGTCAGATGTATGTATGGTCGTGAAATGATATCTCCTGTTAAGGTCAATTGAAGGCCGTTTTTCATGGAGGGACCAATCATTAGCAAGGCAGATATGTACTGACTGCTTACATTACCAGGTAGCTCAAGAGCTCCTCCTTCCATGGCGCTGCCAAAAATTCGTAGCGGTGGATAGCCTTCTTTTTCGATGTATTCTATTTTTGCTCCGAGCTGATTTAATGCTTCTACTAAAATTTTAATGGGACGTTCTTTCATGCGCGCAGACCCGGTGATGGTCCATTGTCCCACTATCTTTGATAAAAAGGCAGTGAGAAAGCGCATTGTCGTGCCTGCTGCTCCTACATCAAAGGTGTTGCTGTTGGATTGTAAAGCCTTTAGCATGAGTTGTGTGTCGTCACTATCGGAGAGGTTTTTGATAGGCTGGGCACTGTAAGCTAGCGCATTTAGTATGAGTGCGCGATTACTGATGCTCTTGGATGTGGGTAGGGCAACTTTATATGGTTTTATATTGGTCGGTGCTGAAATAGTGTATTTCATCTGTTAATAATTTTATTTTCAATGGTCATATGGAACTTGTCAAAATTAATCATTCCCCTCTCCTGTGAGTGAAATAATTCTCATGGCCCGTCTTATGTGTCCTAAATAGTATTTTTTAGGGTGCAAGAACCCGGTATCATCGTGCTTGGTTAGACGTGTTAATATTGAATTATTGATTTAAATAAAATTCAAGAGCTTCAAAAATCTCCTCCTTAGTGCAGGTTTGGTTGATCTTTATTTGACCAATGTCTTCCAGCAGGGTGAAGTTAATTTTATTTTTCTCGTTTTTCTTGTCGTGGGTCATCAAATAGAACAATGATTCAAAGTCCTTTTGAGAGAATGTAAAATGACCATAAATGGCACTCAGAATTCGGTTTATTTCCTGAAGTTTAGACAAAGGAAAACCACAGTTTTTATGTCCGAGGTATAGTTCCACAATCATGCCATAGGCCACTGCAAAGCCATGTAAGATGGGCGTATTGTTTTGCATGGCAAAGCTTTCGAAAGCATGCCCAATGGTATGCCCGAAGTTCAATGATTTTCTTACGTTTTGTTCGGTAGGATCTGCTTTAACAAAGTGCTCTTTTATATGTATAGAGTTAATAACAAGCGGTTTTAGTGCATCTATGTTCGTGTTACGAATGTCAAATACCTTTAGTTGATTCCATGTGTCCTCTGAAAAGATAAGTGCATGTTTGATCATCTCGGCAAAGCCCGAAAATATATTTTGTTGATCCTGGGTTTTTATAAAGTCATTGCATACCAATACTGATACAGCATGTTTAAAAACGCCTATCTCATTTTTAAAACTGTGAAAATTGATGCCTGTTTTTCCTCCTACACTGGCATCGACCTGACTAAGTAGCGTGGTGGGTATGTTGATGAAATCAATTCCTCTTTTAAAGGTGGCTGCTGCAAAGCCACCTAAATCACATGGCATACCTCCAGCTAGGTTGATGAGGAGTGATTTTCTGTCGGCACCATTGGTGCTTAAAAAATGCCATACCTTAGCAATTGTTTCTATATTCTTGTGATGATCACCCTGCTCAATGATCATTATATTATTGGTATCAATTTCTGGTATTTCCTTAATTTTGGGATAGCAGTGTTGGTGCGATCCTGTATCCATTAAAAGGAAAACTTTGCCTCGGCTGTACTTATTTATTAGTTCAGAAAGATCTTTCTTTATGTCATCGGCTCCATACACCTTTGATTCGCTATCTTCAATTACTTGCATTAATTCTATATGTTTGCGTTGAATTTAAACTCGTCAAAAATAATTAAAAAAGGTTGCCTTGCTATAAAAAGTATATGAAAATGTGACAAATGTTTGGTTATGGGTGTGTGGGTCTGACTGTTGTAATATTAAATAGGTGGCTTTAAAAGGTGTGTAAATGGAAAGCTATTGTGGTAATATATTGGTAATGAGGTGTTAGTAGATGTGTACTGAAGGAGTCCTTTTGTTTAGTAAGATGTGGTGGTTTTGCGGTTTGGTCAATTTTATTTTAATTTACTGTAAAATATAGACAACTATGAATAATAAAAAGACGGCCAGCAATATTCAAATGATATTCACCTTTTTAGTGGTTTTACTGATCGCACTTTTTTTATGTTCGCTTACTGTTGAACTTTTGACGTATGCTTGGTTGCAATGGATAAGTGGTATTGTAATGATTGGTGCAATTGTGACTTTTATGAGTGGTGGGTATTTTTATTGTGAAATGAATACTTCTGGTGATGATGTGGAAGTGAAGTTTTATAATGTATTTCCTTTTGGTAGAGAATATAAAATGTTTCGGATACCTATTGCAGCATTGGTTAAGTATGAAATTAAAGGTAATAGGTTTTATCGGAGAAAACTTGTTCTATTTCAGACGTCTTCTGGTCAGTTAACCAGATATCCGCCTATTTTTATTGCTGCTTTTTCGAAGCAGGATATGCGGGATTTTAAATTGTATTATGATGCATTGAAGTCAAACTCCAAATAATAGTATTGTACTGTTTTTTTTGACCAAATGACATTATTTTTCCATTAGTTGGAAATGTGTTTAAAATGTAAAATGATTGTTGGTATTTGTTGGTTGTATTTATTAGGTTAAATAGAACTTTATTTTTATTTTTGCTGCGCTGAAAAAAAACCTTGGTTTTGGATAGTCTGTTAAAATATAAAATCGCCATTAGTCTGGTGAAAGGTTTAGGGCCACGGCTAATTAGGAATGTGATTGCCTATCTTGGAAGTATAGAAGCTGTTTTTACGGAGAAGGAGCGAGTGTTGGCTAAAATTCCTGGGGTAGGTGAAAAACAGGCTTCTGTTATTTCTAACTCTCATGTGATGGAGCGTGCAGAAGAGGAGATTGAGTTTGTTCTAAAAAATAATATCAGGACCCATTTTTTTTTGGACGATGGTTTTCCTGCCCGTTTGAATAATTGTGATGATGGGCCAGTGATGCTATATAGTAAAGGAAAGCATGCGTTAACAGGAAAGAGAATGTTGGCCGTAGTAGGTACTCGAAAGGTAACAGAGGATGGTAAACGTAATTGCCGGAATTTTATTTGTGAATTGTCTAAAAACAACCCATCTATTACTATCGTAAGTGGGTTGGCTTATGGGGTTGACATTTGTGCACATAGAGCAGCTTTAGAGTTTGGTTTGCCTACTATTGCTGTTTTGGCCCACGGTTTAGATCGCATTTATCCTAAAATGCATACGCCGGAGACAGAGGAGTTGATGACAGATGGTGCTTTATTGACTGAATATAGAAGTGGAACGGTACCGGATAAACCGAATTTTGTAAAGCGAAACCGTATTGTGGCAGGTTTAACTGATGCTACATTGGTGGTAGAGTCAGCCATTAAAGGTGGGGCATTGATTACCGCTTACCTGGCGCAATCGTATAACAGGGATGTGTTGGCCCTACCCGGTAGGGTGGATGATGAGTTCAGTAAGGGGTGTAACAAGTTAATCAAGTCACAAGTGGCTGCGATGGTGGAGAATGCGGAGGATTTGCTTTATGCCTTGAATTGGGAACCGGAGAATGGGTACAAGGCTGCGGAGCAACTGTCGCTGTTCGAGGAACCAACGGGGGAGGCGGGGCTGATTTATAAGTTGATTAAAAGGGAAAAAGAGGTCTCTGTTAATTTTTTAAGTGTTTCGTCTGGAATACCAGTGTCTCGAGTATCTTCACTGCTGCTAAAACTCGAGTTTGATGGACTATTAAAATCTTTACCTGGAAACCGATATAGGTGCTTATAGTCAGTAGAACTTATTTGTGGATAATTCTAAACTAGTGAGAGGGCTGCAAATAGTCCTGACTCAGATAGTTGCCAGTGAGTGCTTTAATAAATCGACATAAAATGATGGGGACAGCTTAAATTAATTGAATTTAAGCGAACATTTTTTACATAAAAGACGTAGAAATGGATAGATTTGTTTTTGAACGAATCTAAGGGGACTAAAATTACATATATGGTGAACGATCAAACACACAACCTAAAAAGAGCCAGACTTGGAGGAGAAACACTTTTCCGGAGTCTTATTTTTGTATTTGTTTTTATTGGATTATCTATCAGTGCTTATTCCCAAATAGTTTATACTTGTGGGAACACAACAGTAAGCGGTGCCGATGCGCTGGATGCTGTTGCTATTATACCTGCAGATTTGGCGAATGGGGCATGGACGAATGATGCCGGTTTAACGATCAATGACAATGGAACTGCGACAGCAAGTGATGACGTAATATTTGGATATTCGTTAGCTGGGAGTCCGTATACCTTAGAATGGACAGCTGATGGGGGAACGGTATACTCCGTTGACTTAGTTGTAAACACTGATTTTCCTTCGGTAGATTCTTTTGTGACTGATAATCCTACACCCTGTGGGCCTTATCAGCCCACTATTAAGATTGAAGTGAGCGGCGGACTGAGTCCGTATGAGGTAGATTTTCAGGAAGATGGTTCCTCGGTTAGTAGTTCTCCGTTCTCTATTAGCGGTAATACTACCATTCCAATTAATCATGGAGACGCGGATCGTGTGGCAGATATTTCTGTTCAACTTATCAGTGTTACAGATGGTAATGGATGTAAGGCTGATTTATCGAGTGTTGCAGATGTAACCTTCGTATATACAGATGTTCCCAAGGAGGTTGTTGTTAGTGGTAATAATTTATGTCTACCTAGTTCCTTGGGTATTAGTATTTCAGATGCAAATGCGGAAGCTGGCGTAACGTATTATTTAGCAGAAGGAGGAACAAAGGTTGCAGGTAGTGAAATAAGTACTTCTCCCTATAACTGGAGTCCCAGTACGGTAGGATCTTATACCGTATACGCCGAAAACCCTTGTGATCCAGCTGCACCTATATTAATGAATGGAGGGCCTTTTGTATTATCAGATTCACCTGTTACCACTTATGCGATTGGTTTTGTTGAGTCTGGCCCTTATTGTGTAGGAAATAGTTTTACTGTTGATATGGCAAATTCTGAAGCAGGCGTTACTTATTCATTGGTGAACCCTTCTGGCGTAACGATTGATTCAGAAACCAGTATTAGTGGAGGAGCTCTGCAATTTTCATCAGGGGGAGTGATGCTAAGTGAAGCAGGTACCTACACTATAGAGGCTGATAACGGATTATGTGCTGCTGTGAATATGGATGCTACTATCGAAGTAGAGGATGTTCCAAATGTTGTCACAGTGAGTGGATCGGATAATTGTACACCAAATGCTTTGAGTATTAGTATATCCGCTGGCGATGCCCAATCAGGGGTAACCTATTATTTGTATGAAGCCTCAAGTGGACGCGTAGCAGGAAGTGATATTAGCAGTTCTCCCTATATGTGGAACCCGGCGACACCAGGAACATATTCTGTGTATGCCGAGAGTTCTTGCGGAAGTGACCTACTTATGAATGGAGGTCCATATGTGTTATCGCAGGCGCCCAATGCCTATAGTATCAGTTTTGTAGAAAGCGGACCTTATTGCCCGGGATCTAGTTATACCATTGAATTAGCTAATTCTGATGTGGGCGTCACCTATTCCTTATTGGATCCTACTAATACGCAGGTGGGCGTTTCGCAAACCTCCGTGGTGGCTGGTTCTATTAATTTTGGTCCACAGACACTAACGGTTCCTGGTGAATATAAAATTGTTGCTTCGAATGGTAGCTGTGCCAGTGTAGCAATGAGCAATACGGTATCGCTCGGTACCACTCCGCTCGTATATAGTATTAATACAAGTACGGTATGTGAAGGGACCGATTTAACAGTGAAGCTGCTAAATAGTACAGTCGGAATGGACTATATATTAAAGTATGATGACGGTATAAATCCGGTGAGCGACGTTAGAACTATTTCAAGTTCTCCGGGAGGAGCATTGTCTTTTACACCTGTAGTTACTGCCATAGGTACTTATTATGTAGTGGCTCAGGATGCGTCAGGTTGTACATCTACTATGAGTGGCACTGCAACCATTAGTCCGCAACCGAAAGATGTACCTTTAAACATAACAGGCACAGTGTGTCCTTCGGGTGAGATTTCTATAGGAACGGTTGCTAATCCCGCAGAGGCTTCTGTGGAGTATGTTCTATTAAGAGATGGGGTTCCTGTGTTAACAAAACAAGGAAACGACGCTGATGCTAATGGGGTGTTAAGTTTTGGAGATCAAGTGACTGAAGGTATTTATACCGTGAGGGCAGTCAGTGGCTCATGTACGCGTGTAATGACAGGTTCTCTAAAGGTTTATGAGGAACCTGATGTATTGATTTTATCCGCTAATAAAACAAAGTATTGTAAATCGGAGTCCTTAAGTGATGTGAATTTTACATTAAGCAGTGTGGAATCTTCTGCAGGATACCAATTGCAAAAATTTAATGGTGTCGATTGGGATGATGAAGGTGCTGTGAGGTATGGTGCTGACGGAAGTGACATTGTTTGGAGTAATAAAAAAGAAGGCATTTATAGGGTAATGGCAAGTGTTGGTTCCGGTGCTTGTGAGGTTGAAATGTCTAATAGGATTACGGTTGAAGAAGTGGTAGAGCCGAGTGCAGCCATATCTGCTATCATGCCTAATAGACGATGCGCAAATGAGTCTAGCAATTTTACTTTAAGTGTCCTTTTGACGGGTAATGCGCCTTTTAATTTTGATATTGTTGATGATAAGGGTAATACGATTGTAAATGCTGTTAACTATAGTTTGGGTACTTATACTATTACGGTAAATCCCAGTGACGCGCAGACTATTTATCATGTTGAGAATTTAACTGATGCAGCGAGTTGTTCTCCTGTAGATCCAGTAGGAACAGCTACTATTTATGTGGATCCGGTTCCGGTGATTAAATTTGATCCTGCTTCACCTGAAGTTTGTTTGGGTTCTTCTATCAGTATTTCAGCAGATGGTGCGGGAGCAGGAGGTAGTTATGTGTGGAGTGATGGCTTAGGAGCTAGTCAAACTATCGCTGTTCAACCAAGTGCTACCGATACTTATACGGTAACCGCTACTACTGACCAAGGTTGTGTGGCCAGTGATGATATAACTGTTATTGTAAACCCACTTCCAGTGTTGACCTTTGATACACCTGGTAGTGTTTATGAATTTTGTGAAGATGATGGTTTGGTTTCTTTGACTGGTAACCAAAGTGGTGCAACATTTAGTGGACCAGGTGTGGCCATTGGGGGTAGTATCTTTAATCCGGATCCTTCCTCTACGGATGTATTAATTCCTGTAAAGGCTAGTATTGGTACTAACACCATTAAATATCAGTATACTGATACGAAGGGTTGTTATAATAGTATTGAAAAAGATATTGTTGTTAATGCTTTACCGGTTGTTAATTTAAATGGACTGGCCGATTCTTATTGTGCGGATGCAGGAACTGTCTCTTTTAATGCTTCTCCAGACGGAAGTGCTATAGGTTCCACAGGAACTTTTTCCATTACAGGATATGACGGGAGTTTGCATAAAGGTAATTGGTGGGATCAAAATGCGACTGCTGGCGGTGGGGCTTGGATTAATGTAGGCGCAGCGCTTACAGCTCTTGGACCAGTAGATTTAAATGTTTGTTACACTTATGTGAATGCGAATAATTGTGATGAGACAGTTTGTCAGACAGTTACTTTGATACCTGACTATAGCACCCATTTAAATTTTACAGGCTTACCTAATAATGTTTGTCAAACAGCTCCCTCGGTAACGCTTACTCCTTATTTGTCAGGCGTTTTAATTACGGAGCCAGGTGATGGTACAATCACTTTTTCAGGTCCCGGAATAACTGATAATGCAGATGGAACTGCGACTTTTGATCCTGCTGAGGCAGGGGCTGGTAGTCATACTATTACATTGGATTATACTGATTTAAATGGTTGTCAGGGAGCTACTTCTCAAACTATTCAAATTGGGACACCTCTGAATTTATTGAATTTTCCTACTGAATACTGTTCTTCTGATGGAAACGCCTATACTTTAATTGGGCAAGTAAATGGTGTTACTCCAGATCCTGCTACCTCACCCACATGGTTTGACGTTATTGATCCTGCTGCTAATACGGTAGCACTCAATCAACCAAACAGTACTTACGATTTTATTCCAGCAACCTTATTTGCTAATCATGGAGCAGGTACTTATCAGGTAGTTTATAAATATACGGATGCCTCCGGTTGTGCCAATACCTTAACTTCTGAAATTGAGATTATTGAAGAGTTGGATGCAACATTTACGATTGGTGGATTACCATTTGCTACTGCACAAGCTAACTACTGTGTCAATGATGCTGCTGTGGTATTGAAAGGTCATGATGATTTAGTGAATAATGCGGTAGGTGATGTTTCTTCTGTATTTACAGGTAACGGGGCTAGTGGTACTGGTTTGGTTAGTGGATCATTTAACCCTGGCGATGCTTCTGTGCTTTATCAGCCTAATGCCAATACCATTACGCATACAGTTATTCACACAGTTAATGGAAAAAGTTGCCCCAGTCCTATAAAAATATTCGATGTTTATGTAACTCCGGTAAATGCTTCCATCGACGGCCTGCTGGATGAATATTGTTCAAATGTCGGTATTCAAACCATATCAGCGAATGAATTGGATGTTACAAAAGTGAAGGCCACTTTCTCTGCTACTAAAAACGGAAACCCAACAAGCTTTTTGACTGATAATGGTGACAATACAGCGGATATAGATCCATCTGTTGGTTCTGGTATTTATGAAATTAGCATGTCATTCACTCAATTGGGCGATGGTTGCGATACTTTTATTACCAGAACTGTGGAAGTATTGGCTGCTGATCCGGTTACTTTTAGTGGAATTACTGATGGACAAAAGATTTGTTTGTCATCTTCTGCGATTACATTAAGGGGGGATATGCCAAGTGGTGGAATGGGTAACTTTAGTATTGCACCTTATATTGTGGATGGAATTGACAACGCAGGTACTGATGATTTAGGAAATATTGTGGTTGATGATGATGGTGTTGCCATTTTGAATCCTGCTGTTTTGTCCATAGGACCTTACACCATTCGCTATGAATATACGAATGGAGCGGGATGTTCTACTTATGCAGAAAAAAGTATCGAAATTGTAAGTGCTCCAACTAATTTATTTGATATTACAGTTTCAGATAAAAATGGTAATGCTTATGGGGCCTATTGTATAGATGATGTAGCACCTGATCGTGGTGTGAAAATTGGTCTCTCTGGTTCTAACACTGGGGTGACTTATGAACTGTTATTTGGTGGATTGCCTTTTTCTACCCCTATAACCTTTGAGGGAACGGGTTCCGCATTTTACTTTCAGGAAGGTACGCCTGCTGCAGATATGCGATTTACGGACGAAGGCGTTTATACGGTGCGTGCACTTCAAAATGGTTGTGATGCCATAATGAATGGAAGCATTCTTGTTGAACAGTATGAATTAGTTTTGGAGGAAGATTCTAAAACAGACGTGAGCTGTATTGGGCTAGATAATGGTGTCGTTACCTTAAGAACAACGGGAGGAAGTGGAGTTTATGAGTATTCTATCTATTCTATTGATGGAGTTGTGGAGTCTCCTATAAGCTGGCAATCATCTACTACGTTTAATGGTTTAAAACCAGCTACTTATAAATTCTCCGTTCGTGATATGTCATCGGCTGCCTGTGAAGCTATTGATGAATTGGAGGTGGTCATTGATGAACCTTCTAAGATTACGATTACCGAGGATGGAACTTTGAATACCAATGTGGGATGTGTGCCTTGTATTGAGGATCTTACTTGTGAGGGTAGTGCTACTATTTCTGTTTTGGGAGGAACGCCTGATTATAGTATTTACCCGGGGGTAGGATATGAAATTTCTTGGTCCACAGGAGGTACCGATTATACGGAAACAGGAATGCCATCTGGTTTACATAGTGTAACGGTTACCGATGGAAATGGATGTGTACAATCAATTAATATAAATATTGGAGAAAATGCTCCGCTCACTTTGGCTGAGGATGTGGATCCTGCTTTACATATTGATAATGTGTGCCATGGAGATAACAATGGGTCATATGTAGTTACCGCAACGGGCGGATCAGGAACATATCAGTTTGCATTAACGGATCCAAGTGTTTCGCCTACTACCTGGCTGGAAAGTAATTATGGGGCTTTGGGCGATCAATATCAAGTGAAAAATTTGCTTGCCGGAACCTATAATATTTGGGTACGCGATAGAGATAGTAAATACAATAGGTGTAATGTTCAAGTAACTACTCCTATTACTATTACTGAACCAGCCGCCTTGAGTCTTGTGGAAGAATCACAAATAGGTATAACTTGTAATGGAGCTATAGATGGAAGTTTTATTGTACGCGCTTCAGGAGGGGAATCAGGAACTTATGAGTTTACGCAATCAGATCCTGCTTTAGGCGGTGCTGTTTGGGTGGATGCAAACAATAGTACTGATGCTTACGAAGTTACTGGCATTGGAGCTGGCAACTATACTGTATGGATGCGCGATAAAGGGAATATTTCTTGTTCCTATGTTTCTACTAGTGTCACACTTAGTGATGTCTCTGCACTAAGTTATGTGCTAGATGAACATACGCAAGTGAAGTGTAAATCGGATAATACAGGGAGGATTGAAGTTACAGCTCAAGGAGGAAGTGGTAATTATGTTTACCAATGGGAGCATCCCGCTGGTACAGTCATATCAACAGAAAAATTTGCTGAAGGACTTGAAGCTGGAGATTATTTTTTAACGATTTCGGATGCGGTTCCAACAAGTTGTGGACCTATAACGCAGACATTCACTATTACTGAACCAAGTGCTTCTCTAGATGTGAATCTGATCAATATTACTGATAATGAATGTGGAGCAGTCTCTAATGGTAGTATTCAAGTGGACGTTGTGGGTGGTAGCTCTCCTTATAATATCACTTGGAGTAATGGGGCGACTAACACTGAAAGTTTATCAGGACTTAAACCAGGTGATTATACCCTTAGCGTAGAGGATGCCGAAGGCTGTCTTTATGATAATGCCGCCACTCCTTATACCGTTGGAGAGTTGAGTGATATAAGCTTAGTGCCAACCACAAGCGTTATTATTCATAATAATTGCTATAATGATAATTCAGGTTCCATTACCTTTCAAGTTGTAGGAGGATCCGGGATGTATGAGTTCCGTTTGCAGGGTGACGAGGTTAGAGACTGGGTAACACCTGTGCCAGTTAACTCTGATACATATAGCTTTGATGATTTGTTTGCCGGTACTTATGAGGTTTTGGTCAGGGATGCCGGTAATTCATCTTGTGAATATTCTTTAGGTAGCTTTACTGTTACTCAACCCAATGAGCTTTTACTTGTGAATAATGCAGCAACCGGTATTCATGATGTGACTTGTTATGGAGGGAATGACGGTTGGATAACAGTTACAGCTTCAGGTGGTTCTGGAGATTATGATTATAGTTTGGATAATGGTGCTACCTGGACTAGTATAGCCCAGATCAATAGTTATACTTTCTCCAATTTATCCAAAGGAACCTACCTGATTAAAGTCAGGGATTTTAATAATCCTACTTGTATTTCGTCTACCACATTGATCTTGGATGTACAGGAACCAGATGAAATAAAAGCAAGTGTTATTGCAGTAAGTGATGTTACCTGTTATGATGGTAACGATGGAAGCATTACGCTTTCAGCGCAAGGAGGAAGTGGTAATTATGATTACTATTGTGTTCAGACCAACACATGGCAAGATGATGCTATTTTTATTTTACCTAAAGGGACTTATACTTTTCAAGTACAGGATGAAAATGTAACAGGGTGTATTTCTTCTCCGACTGCAGATGCTATTATAAATGCACCAATGGATTTTAGTACATCTGTACCAGTGATCGATAACATTAGTTGTTATGGAAAGAGTGATGGAACGATTACTTTAGATACTAAGTATACAGATGGCTCTTCCGGTTTATTTGAGTATTCTATAGATAATGGCGTTACTTTTAAAGCATCTCCATTAACTGGAATAGCTGCAGGTACTTACACCTTAATGATACGAGAAGCTAATAATATTTCTTGTGTAAAAACTTATCCCACAAGTATTACCGTAACAGAGCCGGATGAATTAACGCAAGTGGCGACTATTGTAAAGGATGTGCAATGTTATGGAGATAGCAATGGTGAAATTAAAATTGATGTTTCTGGAGGTATCGATACTAAACCTTACACTTATCAATGGTCAGGTATCAGTGATGCCAATGGTGGAAAAACGGAACATGTTACGAATCTAGCTCCCGGTTCTTATAGCGTTTCCATTACAGATTTTAATGGCTGCTCTATCCTACCAATTCCATCTTATCCTATAGGTGAACCTGACGAAATTGAGGCAGATACAAGCATTACTCATATTGCTATTGGAGGTCAGAGTACGGGTGAAATTGTTATTAATAATATTATTGGTGGACCTACTTCGAATTATGATGTTGAATGGGATGATGGTTCTACCAACATGGCGAGAACCGGATTACCAGCAGGTGATTATTATTTTATAGTTAACGTTCGGGATGCTTCGAATGTGATACTTTGCACAAGGAGGTACGATATTACATTGATTGATCTTTCAGCTCCTCTTGATTTTAGCTTGACACCTACTGATGCCGCTTGTTATGGCGAAGATGGTAGTGTTGAGGTAAAAATTAATTCAGGGAACCCTCCTTATGATATCACCTGGAGTAAAGGAGGAGCCGTACTAGGATCTCTTAATTCTAGTAATTTAAGTAATGTGATTCCATTGCCTTATGGTGTTTATGAAGTGAATGTGGTGGATGATGCTGGTGGCAATGTTACTAAAACTGTAACAGTTGGTCAACCTGATGATTTTGCCATAGTTGGCTATGTAGTAACAGACAAGGAGTGCTATGGGGATCTTGCAAAAATAACAGTGGATATTACAGGTGATGCCTGGGATAATGCTGCTGCACCTAAAGGCGATGCGTTTATGGTAACTTGGATTGATCCCGATGGTTTAACGATTGCTCAGGATACTTATACCGCTGAAGCCACTCAGTCCAACCTCAGCAAAGCCGGAAATTATACAGTGAATGTATATCATGTAACTAGTGGTACTTGCATTAAATCTGATGTGGTTCCGGTAAGTGACCCGCAACCACTCGGTATAACAGAGTCTGTAAATCATGTTACTTGCTATGGAGGTAGTGATGGCCAAATTAGTATCACACCTACCGGACGACCAAGTGGTCATGGTTTTAGTTATGTTTGGGAAGTAGATAATGGTAGTGGTTGGACTACGATATCTGGAGAAACAGCAGCTAGTTTAACAAATAAAGAAGCTGCCTTATATCGTGTGACTATCCAGTCAACGAGCAGTTCTTGTAACTATACCTCGTCCGCCATTGAAATTGCTGAGCCTGAGAAGATTGAGGCTATTGTTGCTAAGGATGATATTATAACTTGTTATGGAGATGATGCTGGTACTATTAAGATTACAAATATAGAAGGTGGCACAGGTCCTTATAAGTATATCTTAAATGGCGATGTGAATGCGCTAGGTAGTGGAGTTACTAATTTTAATATCGAAGATTTAGTTTCTCAAAGTTATAGTCTTACTATCGAAGATGTCAAAGGATGTTTAAGTGATGTTTATTCTATAAATATCGAGGAACCTGAAGAGTTAAAATTTACAGTTAATACAGCGTCGATCGATTGTGAATCACCTAATACTGGGGAAATTACTCTGGAAGTACAAGGGGGTAGAAAAGATGCATCCGGAAATCAAAAGTATTTGATCACCGCAAGTCCTGACGGAGATGCTGATATTGTATTGTCAATTATTACTAATTCTACAGGTGCTCCTGTCGTTGTCAGTGATCCTTTACTTCAGAATTTGCCTGCGGATACCTACGAAATAAAGGTAAAAGATGTGTTGTCAGATGCTGTTAGTAAGTGTGAAGTATTGCAAGAGGTCGTATTGGAGCATGTTAATGCTACTGCGGATGTTGTTAATGCTACATGTTTTGGTGTCAATAATGGAAGTATAAAGAATGTTGTTATCACTGGAACTTCAAATTATAGTTATAATTGGAAATCTATAGATGGAGGTACTGGTTTGGATCATGCAAATCTAGATCAATCCGGTTTATCAGATGGTACTTATACATTAACCGTGATCGATCATGATAGAGGTGATTGTGCAGTTGCTTTCGATTTTGTAGTTGCTTATAAGCATACGATTGATATTACGGGAGATGTTTCGGATGTAATTTGTAATGGTGAAGAATCAGGAGCCATTGATATTACTGTTAATGGGCTAGGTACTGGAGAAGATTACAATTGGAGTGGACCAGCTGGTTTTACCTTTGGAGATGCCACTACAGCTGATCAGTCTATGCTTCCTCAAGGTACTTATACTGTTAGTCTGAAGACGATTTTAGATGGACAACAGTGTGTTGCTTCTCAGGATTTTACGGTGAATGAACCAACAGCTATTAGCTATAATGCCTACTTTGAATATACCGATTGTGAGCCTTTTGAGCGTACTCTTAAAATTGAAAATGTAAAAGGTGGCACTGGAACGTATGAATATTCATGGAATGGTCCTGCCTTTAGTCCTGCTGTACCAGTTGATCCGACAAATGTGATCATTAATCAGGGAGGTACTTATACTATTACTGTCAAAGATAAAAATTTGTGTGAGGTTGCTAAGGATGTAATTGTTCCTGATGAAATTAGTATTGATTACAGTGTTACGCATCTGAAATGTTATAATAGTGACGATGGAGCCATTGATATATCTGATATTTACGGAGGTTCAGGAGCCTTTACTTTCCTTTGGACGTATCCGGATGGTAGTACCACTACCGACCGTAATATCGATGAACTAGTCGCTGGTAAGTATACTTTAGTCATTACAGATAAGAATGAAAATGTTGGAGGAAGCTATTGTTCCAGAGAGTTTAGTTTTACCATTACGCAGCCAACCGAGCTTGCTATTTCACCTGCCGTGGTTAATGTTTCTTGTTTCGGATTGAGTGATGGACAAATTGAAATAGGTGTCATGGGCGGAACTGCTCCTTATACTTATAATTGGAATCCTGTTGTGGGAAGTAATGTAGCCACCAATAAGAATCTATATAATTTACCTGCTGATGATTACACGGTTACTGTTACAGACGATAATAAATGTGTCGCAAGTTTAACGATACCAGTGGTGCAAGATGATAAACTCGTTTTGAGTGCAGACCTTACCGATACGCAATGTGATGGTTTGGATGGTGAAATAGATTTGATAGTTGAAGGTGGTTCTGGTGATGTTGGTAAGTATATGTATAACTGGAGTTCTTTGGATGGAGCAGGACTGGTAAGTAATGTTCAGGATCAAACAGGCTTAAGTGGTGGTGTTTATTCTGTTGTAGTAACAGATACTCTTGATGGGCGAAACTGTATGGAAGAATTGTCTGTTGCACTTACGCATCCTATTGAAATTATTAATGAGCGTATTACTCCAGTGGATTGTTCAGGTAATAATAATGGAGCTATTAACTTTGATGTAGTAGGGGGAGACGGTAATTATAGTTATGAATGGACTGCTTTAGCTGGTTATGGTGGTGATCCAACAAGGTTAAAAGTCAACGATAAAACACAAACCGGACTTAGTGAAGGTAGATATCAAGTAGTAATTACTGACGGTAGAACAGACCCTTCCGGAACAGATTGTACTCTTACTTATACTTTTGATGTGGGTGCTTCTACCGGATTGAAGGTGGAAGTGCAAGAATATGAATCTAATATGTGTTATGGTGTTGCTTCTGGAAAACTGGTTGCTTCTGTGACAGGTGGTTCTGGTACTTATACCTACAAATGGGATGGCGTTGTTGGAACTGCTGAATATGCTAATTTATTGCCAGGGGTTTATCAGTTAGAAGTTGAGGATGATGTTTTGCACTGTAAATGGATACAGTCCTATGAGATTAACGGCCCGGATATGCCATTAGCCTTTGATAATATTGAAATAACAGATGTTCTTTGTTATGGAGAGTCCACTGGTGCTATCAAAGTAAGTGCCTCGGGAGGAACGGTTGCTGGGGATTATACCTATATTTGGAATGGTCCGTCTTTAGCAAGCGGTGCGAATCCTACTAATCTAGTTGCAGGTTTGTATGATCTTAAAATAATAGATGACGAAGGTTGTGAATTAGATTTGACAGGTATTGAAATTAAACAACCTGCTACACATGTTAAACTATCTAACCCTATTATTGAGAATGTAACTACGGTGGGAGGTGATGATGGTAAAATTACAGTGGATGTAGAAGGAGGTGTTGCGCCTTATAGTTATAAATGGTATAATAGTTTAGGTGTTGAAGTGGGTGACGATAATAGAGTACAAACTGATTTAAAGGCTGATACTTATCGTGTAGAGGTTACCGACAAAAATGGATGTACTTTTGTGTTGATAAACCTAACAGTGATAGAACCTGGTGCTGCTTTAGGATTCAATAAGACTAAATATGATGTGGCACCATGTAATGGCACTGATAATGGTGAAATTTATATTACTTCTATTTATGGAGGTTATCCAATTGGTGGATCTTATTATCGTATTCAGATTAGTGGACCAGGGGTGAATGTGGATGAAAATAATACCTCATGGCATATTGATAACCTGGTTCCAGGTGATTATACTATTGTCATTACGGATGAAGTGGGGGTACAAGTTTCTGAGACCATTACCATACAAGAACCAACACCGCTAAGTATTGTTACCACCCATGTTTCTGATGTGGACTGCTATGAAGGAAGTACTGGAGAAATTAAAGTAACTGTCTCAGGTGGTAAACCTGATGCTTCTGGTAATTATAAGGTACTGTTAGAAAGTCTAGAGAAGGGGTTAGTGGCCACCAAGTTAGATGCCAAAGATGGAGTAGAATTTAGCTTTGATAATATTCCGGCTGGTAATTATACGATTACGGCTTACGATGGTGCGCACCTTGCTGATGATCGAATTACTGAAGGATGTTCCGTTTCAGACTTTAAATTAATCACGCAGCCCGAGGCTCAAGTATCCTTAAGTTCGGTGAGCGGAGATGATTATATCTGCTTGGGAGAAAGTTATAAATTGGCTGTAAATACCGATTTAGCGACATGGGATTTTGTCAGTCAAGGTAAATTCAGAATTACTCTTTATGATGGTTTTGAGAGTAAGGAATATGATATAGATGAAACTCCATATGAAATTGAGGTTACACCATCTTCAACTCGAACGTATCAAATTACAAGAGTTCATAAAACAGATGGTAGCCTTTGTTCTCAAGGAGAAACAGATGGTAGTAAAGTCACTGTAAATGTCAATGAGTTACCTACTGCTAGTATTTCTGGCCCTTCAGAGGTGTGTGAAGATGGTACTGCACAGTTATCCGTTGTCTTGACGGGTGTGAAACCTTTTGTGTTAACTTGGCGAGATGCGCTTAATGGCACTTCTAAAACGGAAACGATAGATGCTTATACCTATAACTTTACAGATCAGCCAGTCGGTGATGCAAAATACATGGTTTTGAATATCACCGATGCAAATGGTTGTAGTAATACAGGATCAGGAGAGGTAGCAGTGAGTGTGAATGATAAGCCTCAAGTGGCTCTTAGTGGAAGTACCGATATTTGTCAGGGGGAGAAGGCGATTCTAGAAATTGGATTGGTAAAAGGTATTAAGCCGTTTACGATTACATATACAGCCAATGGAGTAGAAGGTACCTTGGTTGTGTCTCCTACCGGGACAGTCTATAATTGGGAGGTCGCACCCGATGGTGTCTCAACAGTTTATGAAATTATTAATGTAGTGGATAGCAAGGGGTGTGTAATGGATATTTCATCTCCCCTTCAAGCGCAAGTCATTGTTAACCCCTTGCCTGCAGAAGTGGCTGGTATCTCAAGTACAACAGATTTAGGTCAGGTATGTCAGGGTGCTACCCATATTGATTATTCGATTGCTGCAGTTGATAATGCCACTAGTTATATTTGGTCGGCAGATGCGGGTATGAGCATTATTTCAGGAAATGGAACGACTAATGTATTGGTAGATTTTGAGCGTACTTTCTCAGGTGGATATATTCGTGTATATGCCGAAAATGCCTGTGGATCTAGTCCTGTAGAAGAGAGGTGGGTCAATGCTTCTTTATTACCTGAGGAAATTACTGTTGCGCCTACAGGTGAAAGTGATATTTGTGAAGGTGAAACTGGTTTGATTTATACCATAAACCCTATATCGACTCATGCCGCATCTTATGAATGGGATGTGCCTACTGGTCTAATCATTGTTGGGGATGCTACAGGAAGTTCGATTGTGGTTGATCATGATCCTAATGTGCCTTATGCTACTGGTGATATTCGCGTACGACCTATCAATGCATGTAGCAATGATGAGCCTTGGTCTCCAGGCTTAACGGTGAACATTACGCCTCTTCCTGTGCCTTATGCCGGTGAGGATGAAAGAATATGTGGTACGGAGTATACGCTAGATGCTGATCCGATATCTACCGATGAAGAGGGAGTATGGACGATCATTGAAGGTTCCGCTCAGTTTGAAAATCCCAGTACTGATAAAATAAACCCTAATGGTAAAGTGAATAACTTGTCGCAAGGGGAAAATATATTTGTATGGACTGTTACTAATACTATAACGTCTTGTGGTACATCAGATACAGTGATCATCTATAACGATCAAGTTACGGTGAATGCCTTAGCTAACCAGTATACTGTTTGTGATGGTACTGTGGAGCTCTCTGGTACACCGCTTAGTTCAGTGGATGCTCCGAGTGGAACGGCCTTATGGTCAACTCCTGATGGCGCTATGATATTATCAGCAAGTGATGCCACAACTACTGCGACTAATCTTGCATCGGGAGAAAATACTTTTGTGTGGACGATTTATAAAGGTGCTTGTTTTAGCTCCGCAGAAGTGAAAGTAATTAATAATAAACCTACGGATGCTATTATTTATAATGCATCGGATGTAATTATTTCGAAACAAGATCTTCCTTGTGGTGATGATTTCACTACCTTAAAAGCTAGTGTACCTACAGCCGGGGAAACGGGTTATTGGAGAATTGAGTCAGGAAGTGTGAGTATTGATGATGTGAATAGTCCTACTATTCATATTTCAAATATTTTAACGGGTGATCATGTGCTTAGTTGGAATATATTAAACGGATCATGTACTACCAAGGAGACAGTTACCATTAGAAATAACAGTTTTGATGTGGATGCTGGTAAAGATGAGACTACTTGCGATGGAAGTATCTGGCTAGCTGGTACAGATACTATTGGTGGTGCTATTGGACAATGGACTATTATTGAAGGAACAGGTAGCTTCGCGGATGCTGAAAGTCCTACCACCCTGGTTACTGGTCTTTCTCAAGCGAATAATGGACGTAACGTATTCCGTTGGACGTTGAGAAGGAATGGTTGTGAATCCTATGATGAGGTCGTTATTACCAATGATATGCCTTCTGTAGCAGAGATTCAAGGTAGTGTTACCGATGTTGATATTTGTGATTATGAACTTAATTTGAATGCTGTTGATCCGGTATATGGAAACGGAATATGGACGGTGGTGAATGGTAATGGTGTGTTTGATGATAGAACAGTTCATAATACAGGCGTTAAAGATATTGGCATAGGAAGTAATACTTACCGTTGGACGGTTTACAATAATACTTGTTCTTCGTCTGTAGAATTTACGGTTCATAATTTCCATGTGGATGCCTACGCAGGTGCTGATACCGCAGTTTGTGAATCAGAGGCCAAATTAAATGCTACTCTACCTTCGGAGGGTACTGGTTCTTGGTCGGTAGCTTCAGGATTAGGAAGTGGTAGTTTTTATGATGACGATGAATTGAAACATAATGGTACAGTTCAGTCTTTGGCTTCAGGAGATAACCTGTTGGTGTGGACTGTTCAAAATGGTGGTTGTGTTACCACGGATACGGTGGTTGTGACCAATAATAAACCTACTCCTGTGAGTGCTATTCCATGGACCTCAACGGATGAGAGCTATGCTCCATTGTATGCTGATAATCCTGTCGTTGGTTCTGGTGTTTGGACTTTGCTGGAGGGTAGGGGTGATATTGACGATCCTTATTCTCCATCAACCACAGTGCGTAACCTATTTCCTAATATTAACATATTTAGATGGACAGTGAGCAAACTCAATTGTTCCGATTATGTGGATGTGGAAGTTCAGAGTGGTGCTTTGGCACAGGCTGAAGCCGGATGGGATCAAACGGATCTTTGCGAAGATTATACCTATATGGATGCTAATTTGCCTGAAAACACTTTTGGAGAGTGGACAGTGGTGAGTGGTTTTGTGAAGTTTGAGAATGATCATTATAACGACCCAGAAGTGAAGATTTATGATATCAGTCCTGGCCGAAATGTACTGAAATGGACCCTTAGATTTGCTGGTGATGGAACAGAGTTTACCGAAGACACTGTTGTCATTATTAACAATAAACCAACGGATGCGGATGCTGGATATGATATTTCAGTATGTGGTGATTTTACTACCTTTGACGCAGTGCCTCCTGTGGAAGGTAGTGCGAAATGGACTGTTTTATCTGGTGGCGGATTTTTTACAGATGCGACAGACCCTAAAACCACCATTACTGGATTAGCCCCCGGTAGAAATGTGATTAAATACCAAGTGACCAAAGAAGGTTGTCATTCCTATGATACGGTCATGGTATATAATTATGAGCCTTCTGAAGCTGTTGCTGGTGAAGATCAGGTAGTCTGTGCCGATTCAGCTTACCTAAGACCTACAGCCCCTAAATATGGTACAGGTTCTTGGCGTGTCATTGAAGGTGCAGGAAAAGGAAAAGATGAGGATGGCAATTATATCAGCGAAATTAATGGTAATTATGTGCATGGACTTGCGCCTGGTAAAAATGTGTTGGTGTGGGAAGTACAAGTAGAAGGAGCGGATGCAGATTGTATTAATAGGGATACGATTGAGATTATTAATAATGAACCGACCGTTGCTTTTGCAGGACATAGTAGGCCTGTATGTACCGATACGGTTAGCCTTTCTGCTAATACACCAATTTATGGTGTTGGTACATGGACGCTGATTTCCGGCTCGGGTGAAATTGTTGATTCTTCTTTAACGAATACTTTGGTGAAGAATCTTGGAAAAGGAGAAAATAGGTTCAGATGGTCTATTGATAACAATGGTTGTCCGTCAACCTCAGATGTGGTGATATCCAATGACCTGATTGATGCAGATGCTGGTTATGATCAGGTGAACTGTGCAGATACCGCAGTCCTCGAAGGAAACAATCCATTGCCCGGTGAAGGTACCTGGGGTATCCTGGGTGGCTCTGGATCTGCTAACTTCGACGATAACCTTAATCAATATACAACAGTACGAAATCTAGATAAAGGAGAGAATATTTTAACATGGACGATACAAAACAATTCTTGTACCTCTGTTAGTCAGGTTCGTGTGGTGAATAATGAACCATCGTTACCTGTGGCTGGAGATAATAAATCTACCTGTGAAAATACATTCGTGTTGGGTGCCTCTACTCCTGAAGTGGGTGAAGGTTTCTGGACTATCCGTTCAGGTGGAGGTAAGTTTGAGGATGAATATAGTCCTTCGACACGCGTGGATAGTCTCAAGTTCGGTGATAATATATTTAGGTGGACTGTTGAGAATGAAGGATGTGTTCTGTACGATGATGTACAAATTAGTTATAATAAAATACAGGCTGTTGCGGGTGGTGATCAGGAAAACTGTTCTGATGAAACCTTTTTGGAGGCTAATAGTGCAGAGCCCGGAATAGGAACATGGACCGTTGTGGGAGGTGGTAGTCAGGCTCGATTCATTGATTCTCATGATGCGGTTACCGAAGTGGTAAATTTGGCCAAAGGTAAGAATAGATTAAGGTGGTCTATCAACTATAAAGGTTGTATTACTGAGGATGAAGTGGAGATTATTAACCATTCGCCCAGTACATCCTATGCAGGTAATACCCAGGAGCTTTGTGTGGAAGAAACGGTGTTAGATGCTACTGAAGTTGAAATAGGTAGTGGAAAATGGGAGATAGTGACAGGTTCTGCTATTATAGCTGCTGACCAGTTGGATAAACCGAAAGCTGTAATTACTAATTTATCTAAGGGCGAAAATGTGTTTAGATGGGTGGTAACCAGTGACAATGGTTTATGTAGCTCAGAGGATGATGTGCTGATTATTAATAATACACCTTCGGAACCTTATGCGGGAAAAAGTGAAGAGTATTGTAGTAATGATATTGTGCTTAAAGCTACTGCTCCCGACTTTGGTGTTGGTAGGTGGTCTTTTGTTGAAGGTGGTGGTAATTTTGATGATCCTGCTTTACCTCAGGCCACAGTGTATAACCTGAATGAAGGAGTCAATATTTTAAGATGGACGATTAGTCAGGGTAATTGTAGAGATAGTTCTGATATAGTGATTACCAATAATACACCTACAGTTGCTGATGCCGGTCCGGATATTAGTGATTGTAAAGACTATGCCTTTTTGGATGCCAATGAACCTACCCAAGGGGCTGGTTATTGGACCAGAACATCTGGTAATGCAATTTATGCCGATGACACGGATCCAAAAACCAAAGTAGAAGGCCTAACACACGGTGATAACATATTGATGTGGAATATTAAAAAGGGAAGTTGTATATCTTCTGATGAAATTGTCGTGCGAAATAATATTCCAGATAAGGCTGAAGCAGGTACTAATAAAGAGACTTGTGAAGATTATTTAACCTTGAACGCCAATAACCCTACAACAGGAACAGGAACATGGATTGTGTTAAGTGGTCATGGTGATTTTGATGATCCAACCAGTCCTACAAGTATCGTGCGTAATCTTGAATTGGGAGAAAATAAATTTAAGTGGGAGGTGGCTTATGGAAGTTGTACAACCGAAGATGTGGTGGAAATAATATCCAATAAGGCCGATCCATATGCTGGAGAGGATGACATAAGTTATGAGCCTAATTATGAACTTAAAGCCTCTAATCCTGGTGATCTGGGAGCTGTATGGACGGTGGTAGCCGGTGAGGGTGATTTTGAAGATCTTACGTTCTACAATACCCGCGTGCTTGGTTTAAAAGAGGGAGTTAATACTTTCCGCTGGACGATGGATGTAAATGGTTGTATCACCTACGATGATGTGAGTATTGAGTATAAATTAGTGCCTGATGCTGCTTTTAAGGTGGATACTTTCCAAGGATGTTACCCCTTGACAGTTCAGTTTACGAATCAGTCAACTGGTGGATCTACCTATAGCTGGGATTTTGGAGATGGCAAAACATCTGTGGAAAGAAATCCTAAACACACGTTTAATTATCCTGGAGAATATACGGTTACTTTAACGGCTCCTGGACCTGATAATGTGGATGGTACTTACCAAAAAGATATACTGGTATATGACCATCCTGTTGCTGAATTTTCGGTTGGACCTGAAGTTGTTTATATTCCTGGTGGCGCAGTCAGATGCTATGATCAATCAGTGGATGCAGTGAGTTATCTGTGGGACTTTGGTGATGGTAGCAGTGAAACTGTAACGCAGGTGAATCCATCTTATGAATATGAAAAAACCGGATTCTATAGTGTTTCTCTGAAAGTAATCAGTGAGTTTGGTTGTGAAGATGAGATTGTAAAAATGGATGCTGTAGAGGTTAGACAGGAGGGATTTTTGGTATTCCCTAATTCCTTTATGCCTCGTCCTGATGGAGGTGCGGCATCATCAGTGAGTGGGGATAAAACAGCTATATTTAAACCTATATATCAAGATGTGGAAAGTTATAAAGTGCAGATATTTAACCGCTGGGGGCAGTTGATTTACGAAAGTGAAGATATTGAAGAAGGATGGAATGGTTTCTTTAATGGAACCTTATCTCCTCAAGCGGTATATGTGTATAAGGCAACCGGTACATTTAAAAGCGGAACAGTATTTAACGAGACAGGAAGTGTATTGTTGGTGAGATAATAAATAAACGAAGTGGCTCCTTTAGGAGCCACTATGAAATAACCAAATTTCTAATGATTCAACGTAACAACATAATTCATTTGATTATTTTGATATTGTCCATTGTGGGGATGGATGGTGTCAAGGCACAGGATGCATCATTTTCTCAAAATTATGCGTCGCCGCTTTATTTGAGTCCTTCTTTTACCGGCTTAACTGAGGGAAGTAGGATGTCGTTGCATTATCGTGATCAATGGCCTAATATACCTGGAACCTATAGAACCATGGCATTTTCTTATGACCATTATTTGGCTGATTATAATAGTGGAATTGGCTTACAGTTTTATAGAGATGATTCCGGTGGAGGACTGCTGGTGAAGCAAAATGTAGGTTTGTTGTATGCCTATGAAATATATGTTAACGAAGATATTATGATACGGCCCGGGTTGCAGTTTAAATTGGCTCAGTCTTTTATTGATCCTAATAAAGGATATACCGCCAAGGCTTATAATCCTGCAGGTGAGCTTATTGATTTAACTGCATTACCGGTAGATCGTGATAAAGTGAATAACTTTGATGCAGCAGCGTCTGTGATGCTTTATAGTAATTTTTATTGGGGAGGTGTAACAATTGATCATCTGGTGAAAAGTGATGAAGCTTTTACGGATGTTACTACAGATACGAATATTAAGTTTACCGTTTTTGGAGGCTTTAAATGGGTGTATAAGGAAGGAAGGAGGCGCATGCCTGATCAAAGCGTGAGTTTTGCTTTTAATTACCGGAAACAGGCCGATTTTAGTCAGTTGGATTTGGGGGCGTATTGGATGTATAATCCCATTGAATTGGGATTGTGGTATAGAGGTATGCCCACAGAAAATGCCGAGGGACTCGGGAATCAGGATGCAATTATTGCTATTTTGGGTGTTCATCTTGGTCACATGCGGCTGGGGTACTCATTTGACTTAACTACTTCTGACTTAACTAGTTCTGGTGGAGCTCATGAGTTTTCTATTATGTATACCATACCATCTTCTAATAAACCTAAGATTAATAGAAGTGCCATTCCTTGTTCTCAGCCGGGTTACTATGGAGGCGGACCTTCTCGTAGTAAATTCCGATCTCGTTCACGTAGGATGTTCTGATTTTAGTGAAAATAATGGGTGTTTTATCAAATGATGACCGGCATTTCACAAAAAATGTGAAATTAATTT
Source organism: Saccharicrinis fermentans DSM 9555 = JCM 21142 (assembly GCF_000517085.1). Classification (NCBI taxonomy): domain Bacteria; kingdom Pseudomonadati; phylum Bacteroidota; class Bacteroidia; order Marinilabiliales; family Marinilabiliaceae; genus Saccharicrinis; species Saccharicrinis fermentans. The sequence goes on from NZ_KI912107.1 coordinate 5,411,911, forward strand.
TTAAATATTTGTTATTAATATATATTTGTTGTCCGGTTAAAAATAACTCTAGAGAGAAAGCACTTACTATAATTTAAACCGTGAAGAAGTACGTGATGTTAAATTGTAGTTGTAACACTAAAATTAAAAAAATGAAAAAAAACTTACAGGTTGTTAATTTTGCATTATTATTGGGGTTGGCATCGTTTATGTTTGTGGGATGCCAAACAAAAACAAGTTCGGAAGATAAGACCAGTAAAGATGCTTCCGATGGATTAAATGAGAATGGAACATTCCCTGTAGCATATATCGATACAGATTCTCTTTTACGTCAGTATGGTTTGGCCATCGACTTGCAAGAGGAATTGTTGAAAAAAGAGGAAAAATCACGTACTGATTTTAATGAGCAGGCTAAGAAACTACAAACTCAGGTGGCAGAGTTTCAACGTAAAGTTCAAAATAATGGTTTTTTGTCGCGCCAGAGAGCTGAGCAGGAACAAAGAAATTTAGCTGCCCGTGATCAGGAACTGCAAAATTTAAATGCCAAACTATCGCAAGAACTTATGTTGGAACAAGAGGGTTTAAATCGTCAGTTACGTGATACCTTGACCAATTATTTGACAGAACTTAATGCGGATGGCAGGTATAAATTGATTTTAAGCAATACGCTTGGCGATAATGTATTGCTTAGTGCTCCTGGAATTAATATTACACAGGAAGTGGCCGATGCACTTAATAAAAGATATGAAATTAGCAAGAGTAAGAATACGAGTGCTAAGTAATAAAAATACAATCTATATTAGTAAGGCAGATTCCTACAGAATCTGCCTTTTTTGAATCTCTACAGCAATGGTGCCATCGTTTCAGAAGTATTTACAAAAACATCCTCCTTTTACGTCGTTTAATATAAAGACTATGGTTAAGGCCGGAATGGTTATCGTTATTCCGTGCTATTTAGAAGATAAGATCTGTAATACCTTAGACTCCCTGTGTGCTTGCCATCCTGTTGACCATAGGGTTGCTGTTGTGGTGGTAGTGAATGCAAGTGTTGCTGCCAGTGATGCCGTTGTAGCACAGCAGGAACATACTATACATCTGTTGGGTGAGTATAAGGTAACGAATGAGATGATAGACCTATACGTGATAAGGGCTTTTGACCTTCCGGCAAAACACTTTGGTGCCGGTTTGGCTAGGAAAATTGGTATGGATTTGGCCGTTCATCATTTTTCAGACACCGATAATCGTGAGGGTATTGTTGTTTCATTGGATGCAGATTCTACCGTTGAGAGAAATTACCTATCTGCCATATGGACGTTTTTTGAGCAAACGCAAAATAAGGCCTGTTCTATTAATTATGAGCATCCTATCTGTGGTGATGAGTTTGATGTTGAGGTCTATGATGCTATTGTGCAGTATGAGTTACATCTGCGTTACTTTGTGCAGGGCTTACGTTATATAGGTTTTCCTTATGCTTTTCATACCATTGGTTCTTGTTTTGCTTTTAAGGCTGCTTTGTATGTGAGTGTTGGAGGAATGAACCGCAGACAGGGGGGCGAGGAATTTTACTTCATTCAAAAACTCCTGCAACAAGGCGGATATGGAGACCTTAAAAATACAAAGGTCTATCCATCTCCACGTATTTCGTCACGGGTGCCTTTCGGGACTGGACCTTCCGTAAAAAAAATAGTGGAGAGTGACGATAATGCCTATATGAGCTATAATCTTCAGGGCTTTGTGGATCTGAAATCCTTACTCGATAATTTCGATAAGTACTATCGGGTAGATAAAGAAGAATATCAACAGTTGATTATGGAATTGCCTGGTAGGGTACGTAGTTTTTTGCTGAACGCTGGTTTTTACGATGAGCTTAAACCGATTGCAGATAATTGCTCTTCCTTAGAGGTTTTCAGGAAGCGTTTCTTTCATGTTTTTAACGCATTTAAGCTAGTCAAGTATTTAAACTATATACATGAACATTTCTTAAGTAGAGTGCCTGTATTTGACGCCGCCATTGAACTGTTGGAATTGGAGGGCCTTGACGTAAGTGATATTTTTGATGATAAGGAGTTGTTAGAGAAATATCGTAGTATACAAGACTAGGCATGGAAGTATGATCAGTGTTTGAATTTTCTTAAGCTAACATATAGATCCAACATGGCTGCGATAAATACGCCAATGATCCAATAGTTTCTTTGCATAAGCATTAGCGCTCCTGCTCCAACAAAGAATAGGGCACTGACTACCATAATACCATGAAGTCTTTTGTTTTCAGGTTTTCCCTTTAAAAAGTTAAATAGCCGTATGGCTAATAGGGCGATAGCGCCTGATCCCATAAAAAAACATGCATATGGTAGGTCGTTTAATTGAAAAAAAATGCCGGCTAAAATGAGCCCCATTCCAATGTAATAAATGATGCTAAGTGTTTTGTGAATATCCATGTTTAATTTTTTAAGGTGACAATATTAGTAAATTAAGGTTGAAAGCCCAATTAATTTGACATTGTCAGGGTATTTTATATTTGGGATGTTTTGGGGTGGATTGGAGGGTTGATTATTAGTTTTTCTTTTATGACGAGGTGTAAAAAAAGCTGACTCAGAAAAAGTCAAAGTCAGCTTATTTATTCTAAAAACCTATAATGGATTATCCTAAAAATGGATATTTATAATCTTGCGCTGGTACAAAGGTTTCTTTAATGGTACGTGGGCTTACCCAACGCATCAAATTAATAGCAGAACCAGCCTTATCGTTCGTACCCGAACCTCTGGCGCCTCCAAATGGCTGTTGTCCTACCACTGCCCCTGTAGGTTTGTCATTGATATAGAAGTTGCCGGCGCAGTTTACTAATCTCTTGGTGGCTAGTTCAGCCGCATATCTATCTTGGGAGAAGATGGCGCCTGTAAGTGCGTACATGGATGTTTTGTCTAAAATATCCATGGTCTCTTCAAATTTTGCATCTTCGTAAACGTATAGAGTCACAACCGGACCAAAAAGTTCTTCCTTCATGGTTATATATTGGGGGTTGCTTGTTTGGATAATTGTAGGCTCAATAAAGTAGCCTTTTGATTTATCGTAATTCCCTCCAAAGATGACGTCTGCTTCTTGGCTTGCCTTGGCATGATCGATGGCTCCGGCCAGCTTATCGAATGAGCTTTCGTCAATAACTGCATTAACAAAATTAGAGAAGTCTTCGGGATCGCCCATTTTAATTTCACTCATTTGTGTGGCTATATGGCCTTTTATTTCTTCCCAGCGGCTGGCAGGAAGGTATACGCGCGAAGCTGCGGAGCATTTTTGTCCTTGAAATTCAAAACCTCCTCTTACAATGCCTGTGGCAACAGCTTTGGCATCGCACGATTGGTGCGCTATAATAAAATCTTTACCTCCTGTTTCTCCAACAATACGAGGGTAAGATTTGTATTTTTCTATATTACCTCCAATGGTTTTCCACATGCTTTGGAATACTGCTGTTGAACCGGTAAAGTGGATGCCTGCAAATTCCGGGTGATCGAATATAACCTTGGCAGCTACAGGACCTGAAGCATATACTAAGTTAATTACGCCTGCTGGTACGCCTGCTTCGTTAAATAGTTCCATGAGTACTTGAGCGGAATAAATCGCTGTTTTGGATGGTTTCCATACCACAGTGTTGCCCATTAATGCGGGAGCTGTAGGTAGGTTGCCGGCAATGGAGGTAAAGTTGAAAGGTGTCAGTGCAAAAACAAATCCCTCCAATGGACGGTACTCAACGCGGTTCCACATGCCGGGTGCACTTTCTGGTTGATCGGCATAGATGTCGGTCATATACTGAACGTTAAAACGTAAGAAGTCGGCAAATTCGCAAGCTGCATCAATTTCTGCCTGAAATGCATTTTTCGACTGTCCTAACATGGTTGCTGCATTTAGCTTTTGTCGGTAAGGACCTGATACCAAATCGGCAGCTTTTAAAAAGATGGCTGCGCGATGTTCCCAGCTTAGACTGGCCCACTTTTCTTTGGCTGTTAATGCTGCTTCAATAGCGTGGTGTACATGTGTTTCATCGCCTTGGTGATAGTATCCTAGACAGTGCTTGATGTCGTGTGGTGGGTGTATG